>LCMB01000024.1 GCA_001002415.1 Microgenomates group bacterium GW2011_GWF2_46_18 | reverse complement strand
CGAGGTGATTCGTGGTTAAACAGAATCCCGGAGACAGCGAATAAATTGTAGCTTTCTCGGTAATTAACAGTGATCCAGTGACCGTAGACTTTGGCCACACCATAGGGGGAGCGAGGGTAGAAGGGTGTTAACTCGGTTTGCGGAACTTCGATGACTTTGCCAAACATCTCGCTACTACTGGCTTGGTAGAATTTGGCATCAGGTTTGCTCATACGCATGGCGTCGAGCATGCGGGTAACACCCAGGCCGGTACTTTCGCCGGTAAACATGGGCTGTTCCCAACTAGCTTTAACAAAAGATTGAGCGGCAAGATTATATATCTCATCGGGCTGAGATTCTTGGATAGCTTGGTATAGAGAATACTGGTCCAAAAGATCTCCCGACAGTAAATGAATTTTGTCAACAATACTGGCGATACGAGAGTGATTGGGAGTGCTAGTCCGGCGGGTTAAGCCAAAGACTTCGTAACCTTTGGCAAGGAGCAGTTCGGCTAAGTAGCTGCCGTCTTGACCTGTAATACCGGTGATAAGTGCGCGTTTGGCTGACATAATTAACCTTTCTGTTGGCGATAAAAATCTAGTATATCGGAAATTGTGCGCTCTAGCGAGATTACCGGGAAATAACCGGTAGGAACATCGGCTGAGCGAACCAAGTCTTTTTTCACTTTAATTTCTACTTTCGCTTGCGAAAGTGATTGGAAAATATCGATAACCTGAGAGACTTTGTATCCTTTGCCGCTACCAATATTGTAAGCTTCTCCAGCTAGGCATGATTCGGCGGCCAAGACATATGCACGGACCATATCGCGGACGTCGGAGAAGTCGCGAATCGAGTCGAGGTTGCCGATTTCAATTGTGGGAGCGAGCTGACCTTTTTCGATCGCGGCAAATTGCTGAGCTAGGCGGGGAATGAGAAAATCAGTCGTTTGGCCAATCCCGGTATGGTTAAAGGGACGTAAGGCAATCACATCGGATCCATAAGTGAGATGATACTCAAGCCCGAGCATTTCTTGGTTGATTTTGGAGACGGAGTAAGGATTGAGGGGGCGGAAAGGGGTTGATTCGGTCAAGGGGCGAGAAGAATCTAGAACCGCGCCATAAACGTTGGCAGAGCAAATATTAATAATCCTGGCTTTGGGAACAATTAAGCGAGCGGCTTCGAAAAGATTAAAAGAGAGATTGGTATTGGTGTTAATAACTTTAATGGCATTGGCAAAACTATTCCCGACAACCGAGAGCGCAGCCAAATGGTAGATAATGTCGGGTTGAACGGTTTGGAGATGAGACTCTGCCACGGCAAAATCAGTCAGATCACCCTCAAGAATATGATTCTGGGGAAGAAGACTGCTAATATCGCTGGTGGATTTGTAGACGGCGCCGTAGATTTCGTTGTCGGTTTTTTTTTGGAGCTGCCGGATTAGGTAGGTGCCCACAAAACCACCGGCTCCGGTAATAAGAATTTTCATCGCCCGACTCCTTGGTATTTGAGCCCGGCTGCGGACACAGCGGCGGGATCATACTGATTACGCGTATCGATAAAATATTTTGGTGTTTTCATCACGCTCGCTAGTTTGGTGAGATCCAACTTAAGATATTCATCCCATTCGACCAAAAGCATGACCACATGGGAACCTGTAGCGGCTTGGTAGGGGTCAAGAGTATCGGCAGGCACTTGGGGATCGGCAGTTTTTACTAAAGCTTGGTGAGCACGCAACCAGGAGATAACATATTCGGCGGGAGCTTCGCGGGTGTCGTTGGTATTTTTCTTAAATGACAATCCTAGAATGGCAACAGTTTTGCCGGCAAAACCACCAACTAACTGATCATACTTGGCCATTAATTTGGGAATGCGAGTTGAGTTGAGCAGATCAATTTTGATAAAGAGCGAGTCAGACTCGCCCACATGTTGAGCGTAGGCGGCGATTTCTTTGACATCCTTGGGAAAGCAGGAGCCCCCATACCCAAGTCCGGGATACCAGTAGTGTGAGCCGATACGACGATCCGCTCCCATTCCCCGAATAACTTCTTCGACATCAGCGTCGTTTTGTTCGCATAAATCGGCAATTTGGTTAATGAAAGTGATGCGAGTGGCTAGATAGTTGTTACTGGCGTATTTGCACATTTGAGCACTCGCGGGTTTCATGACGATAAAGTTTTGGGTGAGCGGTTCATGCAGTTTAGTCAGTGTTTCTTTCGCGTGACCTAATTCGACTCCGAGGATGATGCGATCGGGATGAAGAGTATCCTCAACAGCAGTCCCTTCTTTGAGAAATTCGGGGACAGAGGCAACCTCGAAGGAAACTTTGGTTTTGGCACCGATAAGCTCTTTGACTTTGTCGTTGGTGCCTGGGGGAACCGTGCTTTTGATAACAACAATGGCGCCGTCGATTAAATGAGGGGCCAGAGCCTCTACTGAGGCAAAGACGTATTGCAGGTCAGCTTGACCGTCGGGAGCGGAGGGAGTACCCACCATGATGAAAATGACTTCGGCTGAGCTTATGGCTTCGGCATAGCTGGTAGTAAAAGTGAGATTGCCGGTCTTTTGAGTTTCGACTAACAGTTCGGAAAGACCGGGCTCGAAAAAGGGCACAATCCCTTGCTTTAATTTTGCAATTTTCCCTTCATCGATATCCAGACCGACAACAGTATTACCCAGCTTGGCAAAAACAGCGGCCGTCACGACCCCAACAAAACCAGTTCCAATACAGGCTAACCTCATGTAGCAATGATATCACATGAAGAGGAATTAGGAATTAGAAAATAGGAAATAGGAAATAGGAACTGGGAATTAGGGGAGGATTAATTTGGTGATAATAGCGGCAAAATCGGGATTTTTCTGGATTTTGGCCAGACCGTCCTTGAGGGTAAACCAGCCGGCACTGTGGTATTCGGACCGGAGGAAGTCAAAATGCTGGACGGGAAGGTGAACCAAGTGCCAAATGTCGTAGTGAGCTAGACAACCGGAGCCGGGACGATTGATGGGTTTAACTGAGAGATCCCAAGGTTCGAGTAGGTCGGGAGTAATATCGATCCCTAATTCTTCTTTCATTTCGCGGATGGAAGCTTGCGAGGGAGTTTCACCCGGCTCGATGTGACCGCCAGGAGAGATCCAATCATCGGCTTTGATGTGGTGACCTAGGTAGATTTGGTCTTGCAGATGATCGTAGGGGAGAAAAAAGGTGCAGTAATGGGCGGGGTTCCCCTCCCCTTTGGTATGAGTGGACTGGGAAGATTTTAGTTCTTTAAATTGTCGAATTGTCGAGGGATCAACCCTCGTAAGCTGGTAGATTTTTTCGATTTCGTCCCAAGCTGGTTGATACATATTAAAATGGATTATTTTTTGTAGGTGCCGGTTTTGAGATCGAAATTCTCGGGGAAGCGGCCAGTGGCTAAATCAAAGGCTTTGATAGAATTAATAAATTTTTGTCTTAGCTCGGGGAGTTCATTGGGTTGGCTGTGAAGAATGAGATTTCGAAGATTGATAATACTTCCTTGAGCTCGTTCTAAATCAAGGGGGTGAATAACCCCCTGGCTACCTAATTTCCGATAAAGTGTATCAATTGCCTGAGCTTTTTGGGTGAGAACAGAATCCGTGAACATGGAAAGATCGATTGGAGTGTTTGAAAAATCTGACTGAGCGGCCTTAAACTTTTTTTCTACTTCTAACTGGTCAGTCATATTTACCTTTACTAGTAATCAAATCATAACATGCACAATGATGTACTTAGCGAAAAATTTTGGCGAGAACGTCGAGCAATGCTTGTGGACCTTCAGTTTTTTCCACATTATAGTCAGCTCCCTTCACAGATCCGTCACTCGCAGTTCCAATTACAACTACTCCAGGAGATTTTTTGTGGATTTTAGCGGTAATTAGTGCACCCTCCCGATTGTCTGTCTCTCCAGTGGTTAAGTTGCCGTCAACTAATGCAGCGATTACTCCCAAATTGTTTAGTTGTGCAGCAACTTTCATTGATTCATTCATATCCCTTTCACATACCGCAATTTGATAACCTTCACCAGTCAGTATGTTCCCCAACGACCTAATTATTGGTTCATAATCTTCAAACAAGGCTAATACCTTCGCTTTTTCACTCATATAGGATATATTTTAGCACTGCTTGCAAGGCAGATAAGTAGATTATGTCGCAGAACGTCTGTGTATATCTATCCCACGAGTCGACAGGCGGTCGAGAGCGTGCAATTACCTCTTGCGTACAGAGAAAACTATTAGCGCCCTATGGCTTTAAAAAGGTCATCTCAATGTCGAGGCCACCATACTCAAGTCCGCCGAGCCGGTGTCGATCAGAAACGAGAATGGGGTTGAGTGCGGTAATGACCGCGATATGTGAAACACTTCCGTTGTATAAATGAACTAAGTTGCCGGGTATAGCGTGAGGAGTGGGTAAACATCTATTTTTTAGTTGTCTAATTTCGGAATCGTCGAGTGGTCGCTCTTCGGCTAATAATCCAGCCAAATAGAAAGCCCTACTATAGCAATCCAATTGTGATGAGTCGGATGTGACAGACTGAGAGTGAACTTTTTCTGAAATTACCATAGTGTCTTTATGGAACTATGGGGCGGAGACTGGGGGAGCAATGTCAGATTCTGGTTTAGTCATGTCTATGATTATGCCCATAAGTCCTTCGGGTCTGCAAGATGACATTTGTCGAACAATTGTCTCATCACTCATAAATACCTCAAGTAATATACTGTGGCTATCTATTGTTATATTGTATCCCAAGTTGTCTAGTACGGGTCGAGCGACTACAAGGAACCGCATATATTTACTCCTTAATTCAGTTCGCGCGCGCTTTTACATGTACCCTGTTTCCTTTGTAGCTCAGTGTAGAGGGGATAGGGGTGAATACACTGAACTGACATATTCCTGAATTTTGACAAGATATGGGATAATTGTCTTATGATAAAAGATGCGTACCCTGTGTTGTCGAGCGGTGTTATAAGAGAAACGTTTAGGACGGATGAGGAGGCGACACGACATGCCTTGACAATATTAAAATTAATTGAGAACGGGGAGATATATTTTGCACCTGGGGCTGTTGTTCATGGCATGATGGTTGAAGGCTTAGAAGTCTTCGGAAGTGATGTAGGATATCCAGGAAAACTAATGCGACGAGCTAATGGAGAGCGAGGGTTAATGATGAAACTAGGTGGTAGTAGCTTAACGGGATTTCGTTATATCGCCGAGGAGGAACAAAATGTAGAGCAACAAATGGATGAGATGTTGAGAGAATTACGTTGGATGATGGTGCAGGTAAGGTGATGTAGTCGAAAATTGAGAGATAGTAATCCCGAGCAAAATTTGTTTATTCCTATTGGGCGAAAGGCAGAGGGGAACTAAAGCGGTGAATGCCTGAAGCCCAATGTCAACTAAACTATACCTCTAGAGATTATCGATATATGTCGCTTGGGTCTTCTACTCTGTTTCTCTCGTCGATTGTTAGAATTTGGGCATGCTCATCCATTAAAGTAGTGAGTGCCTTGTAAGAGGTGAGAGCAATTACTAATGGAACTGCAATGGCAAGACCAATTTCCTTCAAGTTGGATGCTACGCTGAGTTGATAGATTTCATAACATAAAGATCCTGGCACAAAAATCACTGAACCTACTAGAGCTAGTCCGCCGAGCAATCTATTTTCGTCATATCTTTCTTGAAGACTCATATAATTATATTATCACACGAATCAACAAATTTTTCGATGCGAAGCGGAGAAAAACTCCATATTCCCCTCTAAAAAAACAAATTTGCTCCAAAACTACACAACCCTCATAGGATTGAAAAAATATTTGGAAAAACGGAATGAAAATAGCACAAAAATGTATGTTGTAGAACGTAAAGTCTAGGCGATGATTATTATAGGGATAATTTTATCATGGGCTGGCTATCCTAGCGGAATAGGTTCGCCTATTGTGTAGTTGTCGCATATCTTTTTGTTCGTGAGATAATAATGGTATGAGAATCGATATCATTACTCTCTTCCCTGAGTTTTTTGAGGGATTAAAGACACATAGCGTGATTGGAAGAGCGGTGGGGAACGGCACCATTGAGGTTGTCACCCATAACCTGCGCGATTATAGTACTGACAAATACAAAACGGTGGATGACCGGCCATATGGAGGAGGACCAGGAATGGTACTCAAAGTCGATGTACTCCACCGAGCGTTAATAGAC
>LCMB01000023.1 GCA_001002415.1 Microgenomates group bacterium GW2011_GWF2_46_18 | reverse complement strand
CATGGCCGGGTTGTGCTAGAATATTTTTTGGTCTCTGCCCTGGGAATCGTTATTGTGAGCACTCTGCTCATCTAAAGGAGGAAGATATGAAAGGTGTTATTTTGGCAGGTGGGAAGGGCAGTCGGTTATATCCCTTGACCTACGCGACGAATAAACATTTACTTCCCGTCTACGATCAGCCCATGATCTATTACCCGATCCAAACGCTGGTCAACGCTGGCATTACTGAAATTCTGATTGTCACCGGCGATATTCACGCCGGCCACTTTATCAACGTAATTAAGAACGGTCATGAATTAGGGCTAACTCACGTCGAATATGCCTATCAAGAGGGAGGCAGTGCAGGGATTGCCGATGCCTTAAAATATGCCGAGGATTTTGCCGACGGGGAGAGTATCGCCGTTATCCTGGGGGACAACACCACCGATGCCAATATTTCAAAAGCGGTGCAAGGATTCCAGGACGGCGCCATGATTTTTCTCAAAGAAGTCGTTGATCCCGAGCGTTTTGGTAACCCGATTTTCGTCAAAGACAATCCGAAATTGATCGAGAAGATTATCGAAAAGCCCAAAATCGCGGCTAACAAGATGGCAGTTACCGGACTCTATTTCTATGATGCCACCGTCTACGACAAAATTCGTGCCTTAAAGCCGTCAGATCGGGGAGAACTTGAGATCACCGACCTCAACAACGCCTACATTGATGAGAATAAAATGCAGTGGGCTCCCCTAGAAGGTTTCTGGTCTGATGCCGGGACTTTCCACTCCCTCTTTAGGAGTAACCGCTACTGGGCCAAAAAGAAGTTGGGTAATCGTTACGAAGATGTTGTCCTCGAGCCTGTCGAGAGGTTGACAATACCCATAGAATATCCGAAGATAGATTCATGCAACCACTCGCGGATTTATTACGTCCCACTTCACTTGCTAGCTATATCGGTCAAACCCATCTTGTGGGAGCAGGTGCCCCCCTCCGCCGCGCTATCGAGACTGGCGCCGTTCACTCAATGATTTTTTGGGGCCCGCCTGGGTGCGGCAAAACTACCCTCGCCAAAATTATTGCCAGCTCCGTGGGAGCCGATTTCCATTACCTTTCCGCCGTCTCCGCCAAAAAAGAGGATATAAAGTCAATCGTCGCATCGGTCGACCCCTCTCGCCGCACCATCCTCTTCCTCGACGAAATTCATCGTTTTAACAAATCACAGCAAGACTATCTTTTGCCCCATGTCGAGACTGGTACTTTGATCTTGATCGGCGCCACCACCGAGAATCCCAGTTTCGAAGTCATCGGCCCTTTGCAGTCTCGCTGTCATATCTATGTCCTGCAGGGCTTGAGTGAGATTGAACTTAAAGCAATTATCCGTCAGGGTACCAAGCGGCTCAAAGTGAAAATTGAGCCTGACGCCATCAAATTTTTGGCTACCTACAGTAACGGCGATGGCCGCAAAGCTCTCAATGTCCTAGAAACCGCCGCAAGTTTGTACCAAAACATTACTTTGGCTAACCTCCAAACCACACTACAGTCTCCCTATCTGCGCTACGACCAGGCCGGGGACGAACACTACGACACGATCTCCGCTTTTATTAAAAGCCTGCGGGCCAGCCAAGTCGACGCCGCCCTCTACTATCTCGCCCGCATGGTTGCGGCTGGCGAAGACCCGCTCTTTATCGCTCGCCGCATGGTTATTTTTGCCTCCGAAGATATCGGGGTCGCTGTCCCGACCGCTCTGGTTGTTGCCAACGCCGTTTTCCGGGCCTGTGAGACCATCGGCTACCCCGAATGTCAGGAAAACCTCGCCCATGGAGTGGTTTATCTTTGTCAGTGCAAAAAGGATCGCTCAGCGTATGATGCCTATATGAGCGCGCTAACCGACGTCAAACAATATGGTAATCTCCCCATCCCCCTCAAAGTCCGTAACGCCCCCACCAAACTGATGAAAGATCTTGATTACGGCAAAGGTTATACCAAATACGATTCCATAAGTTATCTCCCTGACAAATTGAAAAACAAACACTATCTCCCTACTTCCTAACTTGCTAGAATCAACTCCAGTATGTCCAAATCAATTGTGCTCTATTTAGAAATATTCTTCCTGACTGTTCTTCCGCTATATTTTATGACTACCAAAACTAGCGTCTTAGCCGCTCGCCCCCTCCTCATGGCTGTGGGCGGGCTCTATTGTGCCCTTCGTTTACTCCGTAGTCATGCCCGAAAATTTTTCTCCCGCCACTCGCGCTCTTATTCTTCCCTCCCTGTCTCTCATCATTTTTGTCTACCTCCTCATTTTTTTCTCTCCCGCTTCCATCAAACTTTGGTTAATCGGTACTGACCCATTATCCATTTCCAGTTTTAGCGCCCGTCTCGCTTTTTATGTTTTTGGCTCTGCTCCAGTACAGGAACTCATTTTTCGTGGTTACGTTACTTGGCGTCTCGAACAAGTTTTTCACAACCGAGCCTGGATTTATTTTCTCTCAGTGGGTGTCTTTACCCTCCTCCATACCCCTTTTCACAGTCCTATTATGGTTATGGTGGCCTTGTTTCTTGGTATTGTCTATCTTCATAATTATTTGATCCACCGCAATTTATTGGCAGTTTCTCTCTCCCATGCTTTCATTGGAGCCGTTCTCATTTTCTTCCGGAATGCCTATTTGCCCTATACCTAGAGTGGTGTATACTTCCTCTATTAGCTCACTATCTATAGGAGAGTTTGTATGGCCAAAAAAGTAGTTTCACCCAAAAAGAAAATTGTAACTGTTTCCGCTCCCATCATCCCCGAACCCTCCATGGTCTCTCCCATCCCCAAACTGAGCCCCAAAATTTTGACTCTCGGACTCGTAATCTTGGGCATCGCCCTTTTAACCTACAAAGTTGGCCCCTATTTTGTTCCCGCGATTGTGGACAATCGCCCCCTCACTCGTTTTGAAGTTTGGTCTCGACTCGAGAAAAGCTATGGCAAACAAACTCTCGATGATTTAGTCAACGAAAAAATTCTTGACCTGGCTATTGCCCAATCAGGCGTCAGCATTCCCCAAGCCAAAATCGATGACCAGATCAAGACCCTCGAGAAACAGTTTGAAGGGAGTGGTGGCTTGGATCAGATTCTCTCGGAACAAGGTCTCACTCGCGCCGAACTGACCAAGCAAGTTGTCACCCAGCTCTCGGTCGAGGAGATTCTCAAAGACGAGGTCGTTCCCTCAGAAGAAGAGATTGCCCAGCAATTTGCCGATAATAAAGATACTCTTTATAAAGACAAAAAACTTGATGAAGTTAAAGCTGACATCACTACCGAATTGACACAAACCAAACTCCGCGACGCTTTCCTTACTTGGTTTGCCGAAGTCAAAAAGACCGCCAAGGTTAAGTCCTTCGGTCTATAATTGGGCTGTGTCACCTTTAGTAACTGTCCTTTCGACTTTGCTCCTCACTTTGTTGCTTTCGCTTGAGCGCTCTCGCTTGGTTTTTGAACTAGCTGGCACCAGTCTCCTGCTCTTTGGTGCTCGTCGGCCCGGTCTCCTCTTTTACAGTCTAGTCTTTCTTCCCGGTACGATTATTCATGAACTTTCTCACCTCTTTATCGCCGAAATCTTGCGGGTCAAAACTGGCCAAATTACCATTCTCCCCGAGCTCACTGACTCAAAGCGTGAGCGCTTAGGCTCGGTTGCTACCGCCTCGAGTGACCCCATTCGGGGATTTTTGATTGGCCTCGCTCCTTTTATTTCTGGGATTGCCCTCCTGTTAGTCATGGGTTCACTTTTGCGCACCGGTTGGGACAGTTCTGCTCCCTGGTGGCAACTGGCGATTTTGATCTACGGCTTGATTGTCGTGGGGAATAGCATGTTGATCTCTCAGGAAGATCGCCGTTATTGGCCAGCCGCTCTCATTCTCATCTTCCTCGTTTGGTTTCTCCTGACACAAGCCGGTTTCCAAATTAGTTTGCAACCAGATTCCTGGCTTTTTCACTCGCTGACCTCCATCAATCTCGTCCTGGGGGTGACGGTCTTGCTCAATCTTGGTATGATAGCGCTGTTCTACGGAATCCGTCTCGGGATCCAAAAATTAACTAAAAGGAGTCTAGTATGAAACTCATGGTCGCAGGTGGTGCCGGTTTTATCGGCAGTAACTTTATTCACTATATGCTTGCCAAATATCCCGACTATGACATTATCAATTACGACAAATTAACCTACGCCGGCAATCTCGACAATCTTAAAGATATTGAAACTAATCCCCACTATCATTTTGAGCAGGGTGATATCACCGATCTAGTTCGTTTAAACGAAGTCATTCAAAAATATGCCGTGACTCACCTGATCAACTTCGCCGCCGAAACTCATGTCGACCGGAGTATTCATGGGGGTATCAAGGATTTTGTCCTGACTAATAGCTTGGGGGTCCAAATGCTCTTGGATGCTGTCCGCGCTAACAAACTGGAACGCATGGTCAATGTTAGTACTGACGAAGTCTACGGTGCCCTAGCTCTCGATGAAGATCGCAAGTTTACCGAAGATACTCCCGTTATGCCCAACATGCCCTACGCCGCCGCCAAAGCCGGCGGAGATTTGATGTGCCACGCCTATTGGGTAACCCACAAAACTCCCGTGATTGTGACTCACTGTAGTAACAATTATGGTCCCTACCAATTCCCCGAAAAACTGATTCCCTTCTTTATTTTTAAAGCCATGAAAGATGAACCTGTCCCCGTCTACGGCGATGGCTTAAATGTCCGTGACTGGATCCACGCGCTTGACCATAGTTCTGCCCTTGATCTCCTTCTTCATCAGGGGAAAGTAGGGGAGGTCTACAATATTGGCGTCGACAATGAACGTAATAACCTCGAAATTACCAAAAT
Source organism: Microgenomates group bacterium GW2011_GWF2_46_18 (assembly GCA_001002415.1). GTDB lineage: Bacteria > Patescibacteriota > Microgenomatia > UBA1400 > UBA12108 > LCMB01. The sequence goes on along the minus strand of LCMB01000023.1, from coordinate 1,396 downwards.
GGTACTCAAGATTCTCGGCAAACCGGAAAGCCTCATGACCTTTGTGGAGGATCGGCCCGGTCATGATCGCCGCTACGCCATCGATGCCAGCAAAATTATGAGCTTAGGTTGGACTCCGAAGTATACGCGTGATCAGTTCGAAACTGGTCTCAAAGAAACTGTTCAGTGGTATCTGGATAATACCGCCTGGGTCGACAAAATCCGTGCCCGTATGAGCGAAATTAATCAACATATCAAATAACTATGCGCTATAAACTTTTCTCTCTCAAAAATATTCAGGCTCCCAATTTTTTGATGACGGCGCTTGAACTCAAAGAGTATATTGATTTTCCGGTTAAGCGGATCTACTTTATTTCTCATCCTAAGGGTGACAAAAATACCGGCAGTCACTGTCATCTCCAAGACGAAACCGAAATGTTTATTCAAGTTGCTGGCTCATGCACGATCGTCGTTGATGATGGGAGTGGATTAACTGACATTCAACTTAATAGTCTTCAAAATGCCATTTACATTCCCACCAAAGTTTGGCATCATTTTAAAAATATGTCAGACGACTGCATAATTCTCGCTCTCACCTCCACCAACTACGATCCCGCTCGTACCGATTACTGTGAAAACTACGAGGAGTTCCAAAAACTATGTCCCAAGTCCTAACTACCGGAGCCACTGGCTTGGTAGGCTCCCGCTTCGTTGATCTCTACGCCAAACGCTTTCCAACTTCTAACATGGATCTAACCACTGGAGTCAATATTACCGACCGAGATAGTATCGAAAAATTTGTGACCGCTAACCCTGCCGACATCCTGATCCACTTGGCCGCTTTTACCGATACCAACAAGGCTTTTGCCGAATCCGGCAATCAAAAGGGATTGTGCTACCAGGTCAATGTCGTTGGCACCAGGAATATCGCCGCAGTTTGTGAGGCTCACGGCATTCATCTCATCCATGTTTCAACTGATTTTGTCTTCGATGGCCAAAAATCCGCTCCCTATATCGAGACTGATCCGGTTAGTCCTCTCGAATGGTATGGCGAAACCAAAGCTCTGGCCGAGAAAGTTGTTCAGGATTCAGGAGTCCACTCGACCATTCTTCGGATCGCTTACCCCTACCGTGCCAACTACGCTTTAAAACCGGATATTATCGGCAAAATTAGAACTGGTCTCGAAACCGGCAAGCTCTACCCTCAATTTGTAGATACCGTGATCACTCCCACTTTTATTGACGATATTGCGGCGGCCTTTGCCAAAGTAATTGAACTCAAGCCCAGCGGAATTTTTCATATTGTGGGTAGTGACGCTCTCTCTCCCTATGAGCTGGCCAAAAAAGTGGCCGTCGCATATGGTTTTGATCCATCACTGGTTCAAGAGGGGAGTCTCACCGAATATCTCAAAACGGC
>LCMB01000022.1:5961-7322 GCA_001002415.1 Microgenomates group bacterium GW2011_GWF2_46_18 | reverse complement strand
TGAGCGGAAGTTGGCTAACCCCAAATTGGCGGAGATGATCAAGAAATTGTCTCGGCTCAAGTACGGGAAGGATAAGAATATTTTGGAAGTGGAGATCGCGAAGAGGGCAAGGTTGTAAAAATGATGGACAAGTTGTTGGGGTTTTTCGGATTAGACAATAAATCTTACCAAACTCCTGTTAAGGAGAATTCTATAAATTTTTTAACAGAGATATTAACAGAGTCACTACCGGATAACTGTTTAAGTAGAGTTGATAATCTAATCAGTTTAGGTAATGTTCCGAGTTTTTTGCCATATAGTGGTGAGGGTTTTGCTGAAAACGAAGACAAACAGAAAGAGCTTGCGGTTTTTATCTTTTCCCGTTTTCTCCAAGGTAAGGAGGGCGCGTTTTTGGACGCTGGTTTTGGTTCAAATATTCATGTTGCAAATACAATGGCTGAAAAGGGGGTAGAAAGTTTTGCACTTGACCAGCTAGCTGGGCATGCAGGGGCCGATAAGATATGGAATGCCCCAACGGTTGTTGAAACTAATGCCGAAAAAGTAAAAATTTGCCAAGGGGATATCGCCAGGATAGATGAAGTGGGTTCAATATTGCATGATAAACGTTTTGGTTTAGTACTATTTAATGGATCGTGGAATTCGACTGGAAACAATTGGACCGTCTCGGGAGAAGTAATGGAAGCAAGATTTCACAATCAAAAAAACAAGAGAACATCTATGAATCGATATATGAGTGAGCAAAAAGATTTCATTTTGAGTAATTGTGTGAAAAGGTTGTCTCCAAAGGGTGTTGTTGGGATTGTTTCCCCTCGCTACGCATTCCATGGGGGAGGATACAATTTTAACTCGCTCCCAGAAGAAAAAATGGTTTTTTTTGATGCGATGGAAAGGCTGAGTAGATTGAAAGCAAAGAAATTCTACATGGTTGGATTAAGCAGGGAAGGCGTTAGAAAAGTAATAGATTTTTCTCTTAAAGTTATACAGCAAGGACGTGTTCCGATTCTTAATTCAGTTGAAATTGAAGAAGTTGTAAATCAGTTAGCGGATGTTAATAAACTACCAGTAGAAGACGTATATAGTCGGTATGGAGACGATAAAAGTTATCAATTAGAGAGAAACCAGAGGGTAAAACAATTCGTGATAGATCACCCGGAGTTGCATGGAGTTGCACGGATAGATGCAATTTTTGCGGAGTTTTAGATATTGATTGTAGGGTTAGAATCGCTTTGGAAGAAATATAAGTGATAAAATGGTCTGGCGTTTTGGGTCGATAGCTCAGCTGGTTAGAGCGCGAAGCTTATACCTTCGATGTCCTAGGTTCGAATCCTAGTCGACCCACTGACGTGTTAGAATGGGGGAGA
>LCMB01000022.1:1268-5952 GCA_001002415.1 Microgenomates group bacterium GW2011_GWF2_46_18 | reverse complement strand
CAAGGGGAAGAAGCTTTTTGGGAAGAATTTAACAAGACGGACAAGCCAGGGGATAGATATGTGGTTGTGGATACCAAGAAACAGGAAGTAGTGGTAGAAAATGTAAAGCTGGTTCGGGAGATGAAAAAAATTAAGGTGTAGGTTTAGAGTTCGGCAACTTTGATCTTTTTGGGTTCGGTCTTGGTACCATTTAAGAAAACGAGATATTTTTCGGTGGTGGAGAGACGTTTGTGTCCGACCATATGGCTAAGTTCGACGATAGGAACACCCGCTTTGAGTTGTTCGACGACAAAAGTATGACGGAGATCGTTGACCTTAGCGCCTTCGATGCCAGCGATACGGAAGTATCGATTGACGGCAGTTCGAATATTTCTAATCAAGAAAGGATTGCCGGTTTTGGTGATAAAGAGGGTGGTATTTTTGGTTTTGGGGCGTTCACGCACATATTTTTCGATAGCCAATTTGGCAGTATTGTTGAGGGGGACTTTCCGGGCATCGTGAGATTCGAAGGCACGGATTTTGAGATTGGATTTTTCGAGACTAATGTCTTGAAGTTGAATCCCGGCGAGTTCACCAATCCGTAGGCCTGTTTGGAGCAAAAGTTCAACAATTCCATACATGCGAACGTCGGCTCGGACGGCGTCGCGAAGAGCACGGTATTCGAGAGGGGAGAGAATGCGAGGAGGGGTGATTTCGTATTTGGGGTGACTAACACTGGTGGCGGGGCTAACGGTGAGAACTCCCACGCCGAGCAAGTATTTGAAGAAGGATTTGATGGAGTTGAGTTTGCGGCTGATACTTTTGAGAGTATATTTTTGATCTTTGAGAGATTGTTTGAATTGTTCTAGATGATCAGTGGTGATGTTTTCCAGGCTAGTAACGTTGAGTTTGGCCAAAAATTCAATTAATTGGTCAATGTCTTTGTTGTAAGCTAAAATGGTGGCAGAAGCACGACCATTTTTCTCGAGAAATTTGATAAATTGGTCTTTTTGTGGCTGCATAACGTCTAATAATACAATATTATGGGTTATTAGGCAAGTACCAGGTAATTATGCGTAAGTTGGCGATATACATCATTATTGTTTTCCAAATCTTACTAATTGCGTCTTTAATTAGGGGGGTATATGAATCGTTTCAAGCCAGAGAGAGAATTGAGCGTTTGGAAAGGACTAGGAGTGAGCTGGAGCAAGAGAGAGCGGAATTGGGGGAAAAACTGAAAGAGGTGCAGAGCGCGGAGTATTTGGAGCGAGTGGCGAGAGAGGAATTACATCTGGCTAAGCCGGGAGAGAAAGTGGTGATAGTACCAGAGGAAGCGAGAACAGAAAAAGGAAAGTCGGATACGGAGGATAACCAAGCGGAATTACCTAACTGGCAGAAGTGGTGGGGGGTGGTGAGTGGTAAAATGTATTAGTCTGGAGAGTGGGCAGGACGGTAATGCGCGAGTCTTGAAAACTCGTGAGCGCAAGCTCTAACAGGTTCGACCCCTGTACTCTCCGCCGAAAGGGTTTATGAAACAGACAACACTCGAGGAAAGATCAGCGGGAGGGGTGGTTTTCCGAAGAATTGCGGAGAATAAGCCAGAATTCTTGGTAGGTAAGCACTCTGGGTACCACAAGTGGGTACTTCCCAAGGGGTTGATAGAGCCAGGTGAGAGCCCACAGGAGGCGGCGGTGCGGGAAGTAACTGAGGAAGTTGGGGTGGAGGCGAAGATACTAGATTTAGCGCCCCTAAAAACCGTTGAGTATTGGTACTTTGCGGACATGGATACAAGCGGGAAAACAACTAGAAGAGTAGCCAAATATGCAGAGGGTGGGGGAGGCAAGACTCGAATCCACAAACAAGTAGTGTTTTACCTCATGGAACTAGAGAAAGATCTGGGGAAAGAAGGGTGGGAGATGGAAGAGCGAAAATGGGTGAGCTACCAAGGGGGAATGGAACTATTGGCGTTTGAGACGGAGAGAGAAGTACTGGCAGTGGCGGGGAAAGAGTTGTGCCTCTGACCAGAATCGAACTGGTATTGCCGGCTTCGGAGGCCAGTGTTCTAATCCGTTAAACTACAGAGACTGTTGTGCGCCTGGGAGGAATCGAACCCCCATTGGAAGATCCGCAATCTTCTGTCCTATCCGTTGAACGACAAGCGCCTATGGGTATTATAACTCAAGAGAGATAATTAGGAGTTTTCGAGAGGGATTTTTTGGCCAAGCCAACGACTAGCTTTATCGACAAAAGAAGCGGTGGGGGTTTCTTCTTTGAGTTTATCGGTAAGGATTTTGAGAATGGTGCTTTTTTGGGGGGGATCAAGAACCAAGAGAATAATGCCTGGGAGTGACTTGGTGGTTCGCACAAAAACTACTTCTTGACTGAATTGTTTCTGGACCCAAAACTGGGTCAAGTCTTCCCATTTGTATAATTTGCCGTCGGTGTTAATACCCAGAGTGGTGAGTTGATGTTTGACCTCTTCGGGTTTGTGGGTGGCGAGGACATAACTGAGGAAAGCGAAGGCCATAATGACCCCAATCAGCAAAAATTCTTTTAGCAAGAAAAGAATGACAGCGAGAAGGAAAGCAATACTTAGGATGGTGGTGTAGAACTCACGGGTACGTTCTTTATAGGGGCGGGCAGGAGCGGACCACTCAAAGAGGATAGTGTTATTTGGCATGAATCTATCTTAGCAGATCACCAACTTTGATACCAAAATGAGCGGCGGCTGACTTACCCTGAAGAACAATTTCTAAGAAGCGTTTGTCCTGATAACCACTACTGCCGACAATTAGACCGGCTTTACCGTTGGGGACGTCTTTAAGTCGGTCGTAACACTGGAGTTTACCCCAGGGAGTCATAAGAGTTTTTCCCGCCTGGTGTCCCAAATCTTGTTGCCAAGCGGTAGTTTTGCAGTTGCCAAAATTGTCAACGTACCAGACGGCTAATGGGGAAGGGAGGAAATCAGAGAGAGGGTGGAGGGTAAAGGGAACGTCCACCCCACTTAGGTACCATTTGGCAATTCGGGGTAAAAATTCGTAACTACGGAATTGAGTATTGATGATGGGGTCACGAAGCTTTGGAGTTAATTTACCTTGCTTGATCATGGCATCGAGAACAGTTGGAATATCGTAGACTTCAATATTTTTCGCGAGGCCGTATTTGTGGACGAGGGAGAGAGTAGCCCCGTCGACGGTGGCAAAAATATGGGTATTTTGATATTTGATATGTCCAAAAGGGGTGCCATTGGGCCATTGTTTGGCTTTGCCATGGCGGGGGGCAACATTGGCGAGAATGATGCCTGGCTCATCCATGGCGCCGTCAATAGTGTCAATGATCATCCCGGAGGCTTCTAGGTCGGCGTAGGCGCCGACTGCGACGGGACTGATGTGGGTAGCAGGGAAAAGGGTGGCAGCGCGGACTACTTGTCGGTTCATAGTGCCTGGATCGGCACAGTCGTTGATGATAGTCACGTACATAGACGGTTTATTTTAGCATGGGAACGGAGTGTCTTAATGTTTGGAAAAAGACAGATAGAGAGTAATACAGAGGGTGCAAGCGAGTCCCCAAAGGAAGGGTAGCCAAAGGGGAAAATTGAAAATGGTGGGGGAGGTGTAGTGCCAAGCTCCACTTGACATCATTAGACTTTCAACTGTGGTTCCAAAGATGCCGAATAGAACAAACATTAAAGCTTCGTGGTGAATAGGTGAAAAGCGGTGTTTGAAGTAAGCCAATAGGAGAAGGAGAGGAATCAATAATAAAGGAAATTGCCAGAAGTAAATTACGGCGATTATTGCGAGAATGGCGATAGACAGAAAGGTAATAAGGTGAGAAGAGGAGACCGTCATAGGTGAATTATTGCATGTTTTGGAAAATTGGTAGTTGTTGTTTGTTCCTGCGGTACTTGATGTGCGGAGAGTACAGGAGTCGAACCTGTTAGCCCTTGCGGGCATTAGTTTTCGAAACTAACGCATTACCGGCCTGCCCACTCTCCTGTGGGGTATGGCTATTTTAGCATGATTCAGATCTGGGTAGCGGAAAATTGGATCAGGTCAAGAAAATAGTTGACGACTCCGCGATAGCGAAAAAGATCCAAATACATTTGAAGATCGGGAATAATTCCAGAAAGTCCAAATTTATGTACTTTATGCGGTCCCAGACCGGTGAAGGGCATCCAGACAATTTTTTTGTGCTGACTCAGCATAAAATGATTGATAGCAATTTCGAGTTGGAACTTTTCAAGAGGTTGCTGGAGAATTTTGGTGAGAATTTGGCGGCGGAGAAGACGTTCACCAGATAGAACGAGGTCGGCACGGACCAGTTTTTGGGGCCATTTATCAGCAATGGTGCGATAGACGAGCATGTCGATAGCTGGATCTTGGGTAAAAGCTTGGATAGATCTAGTAACTTCCTCGGGAGTAAAGTGGGCAATATCGGCATCAAAAAGGAGAATATTATTGTGGAGGGCGTGAGTAAGGCCGGTTTTAACGGCGGCGGTTTTCCCGAGATTGTGAGGATGATTAAGCAAGAGGACATGGGGGAATTGTTGAAGGATTTGGGAGGTATTGTCGGAACTACCATCGTTAACCACAATGAGTTGGGTGAGAAGAGGCACCTGAGAAAGCTGGGTGAGCACGTAGGGGAGGCGGAGAGATTCGTTGTAGGAGGGGATAATACAAGTGGTGGTCATAGATCCCTATTGAGG
>LCMB01000022.1:0-1257 GCA_001002415.1 Microgenomates group bacterium GW2011_GWF2_46_18 | reverse complement strand
ACTTGATGTGCGGAGGAGGTGGGATTCGAACCCACGCGTGCTTGCGCACAAACGCTTTCCAAGCGTTCGGAATGGACCACTATCCGACTCCTCCAGATGGTGTTTATTATATCAGGGAAGCGGTATAATTTAGTGATGGAAAATATTTTACTAACTGACGAATGGGGCAAAAGTTACGAGAAAGTGATTTTCCCAGGCAAAGCGGAGGACGAGAAGATTTTGTATGCGACCAGAGAAGCGCCCATGATGCTAATGATCAGACTAGTGGGGTTTAGTGTGGTGGATGCGGTCACAGTCTTGGTCGGATCATTAATGATTGCCAATATGGGGAAAACCTTGGGATTTACGTACGGCGGAATGGTCGTTATTATCTTATTGATTGGAGCGGTGGTGATGTTCGGCGGGTTGTGGTGGATCGCCCAGGTATACAAAAAAACGGTGTTTATTATCACCTCCCGGAGGTTGACTAAGTTTATTCACACGACTCCATGGACTAGGTACCAGATGTCATTGGGGCTTGATAAGGTGGTAGATTCGGGGGCGTACAGCAAAGGATATATTCAAGCGATCTTTCGACTAGGGACGTTTGTAGCCAGAAGCAGTGCGGGGAACATTAAGAATTTTAAGATTGAGAATATCCACTACGCGGAAGATTTGCATAACTGGATGAATAAGCTAATGTTTACGTTTAATAAAGATGTGGCAGAACTAGATACATTTCGACCATTTGTGGCGGCACCGATGGGGAAGCGAGATTGACGGTCATTTTATAATGTGGGGATGGTTAAACTTGAGATTGGGAAACATGTACCTGATTCTTGTATAAATTGGGCGTGTGAAAAAGCTGAGCCGGCTTTTTATGTCTACCTGATGAAAGAAGAGAATCCCCTGATTGTTACCCCAAGATTGGAAGGTTCGCGAGTTAGGGGAGTACAAAAGGTAGGAACGGGGTTGGAGACAATTTTGTGTTTGGGGGGAGAAAATGCTGGGTGGATAATGGTACCTGAGGGGCATGACAAAGTATGTTTGGGAAGACCCTTGTACGGAGAGCCATCGGAGTGGGTAGTTACACGGGTCGCGAAGGGAAGTTTATTGGGGAATCCACCCAGATTGACGATGATGGAACAAATTGAGATGATTTTTTCTCGTTTTAACTACTTGGATAAGCTGTTGGCGCTGATGAAACAAAGATCGTTAGAGGTGGACGAGAGTGTTTTCCGAGCAAACGTGGGAGCATATACTGCCTGGTTAAATGAG
>LCMB01000021.1 GCA_001002415.1 Microgenomates group bacterium GW2011_GWF2_46_18 | reverse complement strand
AATCTTACATATCAAGGATGAACAAAAGCAGATCGATATCGATACCCAGGGCATGAGTTTGCCGACGGCAGTTACCCATATCCGGGGAGAAAAAGGGACTGAGGTTGTTTTGACCATGTTTAGAGATGGGGAGGAAAAGTCTTTTGAAGTTAAAATTATGCGCGATGAGATTGTAGTGCCATCGGTCGAACTGGAATGGATCGAGAAGAATGGTCAGAAATATGCCCATTTACAGTTGCATCGTTATGGAGGGAGAACGGATGAACAGTGGGATGCCAAGGTGCGGGAGATTGCCAAAGCCAAAGCAGATGGAGTGATTTTGGACCTACGGAATAATCCAGGAGGTTATTTGGATGGGGCAGTGTATGTTGCCAGCGAATTTATGGAGAGTGGAGTAGTGGTTAAACAAGAGGGTAGGTATCAAAGTGAAACTTATAGTGTCGATCGACGGGGGAATTTGCTGACGGTTCCACTGGTAGTGTTGGTAAACCAAGGTTCCGCGTCGGCCAGTGAGATCACGGCCGGGGCACTACAGGATGGTAAGCGGGCAAAGATTGTCGGGGAAGTGTCATTTGGCAAGGGGACGGTACAGGAGGTGCAGGAACTAACGGATGGGAGTAGTCTCCACGTCACAATCGCCAAGTGGATTCTTCCTTCTGGGAGGTGGATCGGGAAGGAGGGGATTACCCCGGATGTGAAGGTGGAAGATGATTTGGCAACCAAGGATGTGGACGAACAGGTACAGAAGGCGATTGAGACACTTTCGAAGTAGAGTTGACAGGGGTGAGAAAATTGTCTTGTAAATTAACTTTGGAGGTTAAGGTATGTCACCGATAATAGGAAGTGAGCAGGCAGAGGTGTTTAATCATGTTTTGCGTCTTTTCGAGGAGAGAAAAGATCAAGGGGGCACAGAAGTTGAGTTGCCACGAGTTACTGCTGGAGATGATGTAAATATTGGGGAAAATGGGTATTCAAGATGGGGGGTTGATGGTAGTTTTGAGTCATGTGCTTGGACTGCCTTTGGAGAGAGAGATCTTGCGTTACTAGGATTGTTAATTACCAGTTTAAATCAATAATGAGGATGTTTTATGTGTCCTTCTCCCAATGAAATTATTAGAGATGTATTTGGTGAACAACCGCCGGTTGATCTTTGTGTTAAGGTAACTATTCCGGATGAGGGTATTTTTAAGGCTAAGACTGGACGGTTGCGGGCAGGATTTAGTGGACTGTTCTTTTTACTTATTGGGGGATATCAGCATACTCTATATAAAGGTGGTATTGGATGGAGCGATCAATTTGAAGTGGCTGGGGGTAAACCGACTCTGACAAGCATAGACGGTAAAGATGCTTCCTGGTATTTACCAAATCTTCCTAAGAAGAAATAATTTTTAGCTTGTGTTCAGGAGAGAACGGTAGGGTTGAAAAATAGTTGGTGAGTTTGGTAATATGGGGAGTGTGAAGAACAGGGGATTACAAGATTTCTTTCTTGGACTGTTGGCGGGAGTGTTTTTGGTAGCGGTATTTATCGGCGGGGCGGTGAGCGAGAAAATCTGGGGACTGCCGTTTTTACAAAAACTGGGTTCGTCTAACAACAGTACTGAGCTGATTAACCAGCGGATTGTGACCGAGGAAAATGTGGTGACAGAGGTGGCGGAGCGAGTCTCGCCGGCGGTTGTGACAGTCTCTTATAAACAAGAAACTCCGGTAATGGAGCAGTATTTTTTGGATCCGTTTGGGATGTTTCGGGGGAGCCGGCCAAGCGGGCAAGTTGAGTCGGAACAGGTTGATATCGGGAGTGGGTTTATCGTGGATAAGTCGGGGTTAGTCGTAACCAATAAGCATGTGGTGGCACAAGGCACAGCGAGTGATTATACGGTGGTCTTGAAGGATGACAGTAGCCATCAAGTCGAGAAAATTTGGCGGGATCCTTTGAATGATTTGGCGATCCTCCAGATTAATGGAGAGAGCTTGCCGGTGGTCGAACTGGGTGATAGCGACAAGATTAAGGTGGGTAATTTTGTAATTGCGATTGGGACGGCATTGGGGGAGTTTCGCCATACGGTAACTACGGGAGTGATTTCGGGACTCGGAAGGGGAATCACAGCAGGAGACGGCTTGAGTATGAGCGAGAAATTGGATAACGTGATCCAGACGGATGCGGCAATTAATCCAGGTAATTCTGGGGGGCCACTCCTAAATTCGGCGGGGCAGGTGATTGGGGTCAATGTCGCGGTATCGCAGAGTGCTAATAACGTGGGGTTTGCTTTGCCGATAAATACAGTCAAGGAGAGTTTGAATAACTTTAATACCACGGGCAAGTTCGAGCGACCCATGTTGGGGGTGCGCTACCAATTGCTCTCAAAAGAGCAGGGGATCTTGAATAATGTGCCGGCCGGAGCTTATGTCGTGGAGGTAGTGGCCGGGTCTTCGGCGGAGGTGGGAGGGATAAAGAAGGGGGATATTATCACTAAGTTTGATGGGCAGGAGGTGGCAGAAGTGGAGAATGGATTGGTTGAACTACTATCCGGCAAGAAAATCGGTGACCGGGTGGAAGTCGAACTATATCGGGACAAAGAAACTAAAAAGGTCGAGATAGTTTTGCAGGGAGAGTGAGTTAAAGAGAAGTGAGATTTTGATTAAGGGCTTTGATCAGGTCGGTGAGGTTGCCTTCGAGGATACTTTCGAGATTGTGGAAGGAGACGCCGATCCGGTGATCAGTCACGCGGTTTTGGGGGTAGTTGTAGGTGCGGATTTTCTCGGCGCGCATGCCGCGGCCAACCGCAGATTTTCTCTGGGTATCGAGTTTGGCAAGCCTAGCTTCTTCCTGGCGTTCCCAGAGTTGGCTACGAAGATAGTCCAGACAAATCTGACGATTACGCTCCTGATAGCGTTCTTGGGTGGAGACGACGGTAATCCCGGTGGGTTTGTGAATTAAGCGGACAGCGGTACTGACCTTGTTGACGTTTTGGCCGCCGTGGCCGCCGGCACGGAAAAACTGCCATTCCAGGTCTTCGTCCCGCACGGTTATTTTTTGCGGATCGACTTTGGGGAGGACGGCGATACTGGCGGTACTAGTATGGATTCTACCCTGGGCTTCGGTCTTGGGCACACGTTGGACCCGGTGAACACCACTTTCCCACTTAAAGAGGCCATAGGCGCCCTGGGGGAGGGTAGAATCGTGGGGGTGGCCAGTAAAGAGATAGGTATTTTCGTCCAAAAGTTCGTATTTGAGTCCAAGTAGCTCGGCAAAACGAGAGTACATACGAAAAAGGTCGTTAGCCCAGATTTTGGCTTCTTCCCCACCGGCACCGGGACGAAACTCGATAATCGCGGGACGTTTGTCTTCGGCCGTGTCAGCGCTGGTTTCTAGGGAGGAGAGTTCGGCTAATTTGGCTTCGCGTAAGTGGGTGAGGCGAGCGTGCTCTTCTGTCGCATAAGCGCTCATCTGGGGGTCGCGCATGAGTTCGGTGGTTTCGGCGAGTTGGGCATCGAGCGAAAGAATGGCTTTGGCTAAAACTGCGCTAGGCTCTAGATTGGCCAGGGATTCACCGATTTCGGCGAGATTATTGACTTGGCTTGGATCCCCAGAGGCTTGGACCAGGGCATCATAATCACTCGCAATTTTTACGTAATCCATGAGGATAGTATAAATCTATTTGGCTTGGGAAGCACGGAGTTCGGAAAGGGTTTGGGGTCCGGTAGAAGCTTTGCGGTCTTTCTTTTTCTTTTTGCCGGTGGCACTGGCTAATTTAGCCTGGTATCGTTGGACGCGGCCGACTTTGTCGACAAATCTCTGCTCACCAGTGAAGAAGGGGTGGCATTTGCTACAGATATCAGTCGTAATACTGTCTTTGGTACTGCCGGTTGTAAAACTGGCACCACAACTACAAGTGACCGTGATCTGGTGGTATACGGGATGCAGGTTAGCTTTCATGGGGTGTATTGTACCAGCTGGTAAAATATTGGTAAAGGGGAAGGTATATGACACCATCATTAAATGAGTTTGGGGTAGTTAGCGGAGTTGATTCAAATGGAGAGCCACAGGTGGAAGCACCTTCGGGACTGGAGTTGCGATTGAATAAAGAGGGAATGGAATGGGTAAATTTATTCATAAATTTGTTTCTAGAAGGGAAGTATCCAAGCATTAAATTGGGAGCGCTGGCGAAAATAGTAGGTTTGACAGATAGGGGGTATCTAATTGAAGTTAGCGGGGTAAAGTTGGCGGTTAGCGGTGAGGATAATTATTTTTGGTGAGTTTTTTGTTCGGCGCGGAGTACCCCATAGCTGATCACGAGAATGGCGAGAGCCACAAGCCAAGAAGGCTTTTCGCCTAAGAGTAAGAAACTAGCGGGAATGGCGACCACTCCTTGGAGGTAGGTAAAGACACTGGCTTCGGAAGCCTCAATTTTGTCTTGTCCATAAAGGTAAAGGGCGAGGGCGATTATGGAGCCAAAAATGGCCATGTAAAGAACGGGAATGAGCAGAGAGAGATTGGAAGTTAGGAGTGAGATGGGAGGGAGAGCATGAGAAAAGATGAGATATCCGGCAAAGCTAACCAAACCAATCCAGTAGGAAAAGGCAGTCACAAAAAGTTTGGAGAGACCGCGGTAAAGTTTTTTGGCATAGAGCAAGTAACCTGCCCAGATTAGGTTTTGGAGAATGATGAGAAAATTGCCAGTTAAACCGGAGAAATTGAGGGTGTGATTACCCAGAAAAAGCGGTTCGAGAGCCAGAATGGCTGTCCCGAACATAGCCAGGGCAAAACCCTGCCACTCTCTGCCAGTCTGGCGTTCGTGGAGGAACCAGATACCGCCAAGGATGGTAAAGAGGGGAGAGGTGGCTCCCAACAGGGAGGCTTCGAGACCGCTAGTTTTTTCGAGGCCAGTATAGAGAATAGCCAGAAGGATAGGGGTGCCGATGAACTCGAGCAAAAGAATTTTGCCGAATTTGTTTAAAGAGAGACGGGGAAATTTGAGGAAGGGTAGGAATAGGAGAGTAAGGGGAGCGGCGATCAGGTAACGAAAGTAGAGAAATTGAGTGGGAGTGACAAAGGAGAGCGCGGGCTTGACGATCGGAAGAGCCAATCCCCAAAGGAGAGTGTTAATCAGAAGGGCAATATAGGCAAGTTTGCGGGCAGTAGTCACAGAGATAACTATCGCAGTTTAGCAATCACTTCGTCAAGAGGGAGAGTGGTTTGGGTTCGTTCGGCGAGATTTT
>LCMB01000020.1 GCA_001002415.1 Microgenomates group bacterium GW2011_GWF2_46_18 | reverse complement strand
CAAATTCCCCACCATGAGTTCCGGTTCACCGCGGGAAATTGAGGTCCCAGCGATCATAATTTCTGGCAAGGAAGTTAGAATCCCCAAAACAAAAAAAGATAGTAAAAAAGGAGAGATTCGAAGAGTGTGGGCAAGAGAGCTGGCAACTTGAATAACCAAACCGGCACCAAACCAAACGACAACTGAGGCTAAAACGATGAGGAGGAATTGGAACATAACTAATTCAGTAACCAAATACTCAAATTAAGAAGCGAGGCAAAACTAACCCAAAGAATGTAGGGATAGAGCAAATAACTAGCAAATAACTAGACCAGGGAGAAAGTTGACGGCTTTCTTGAATAGTGCGAGCGATAAAGTACCACATCGCGAGAATTTCGAAAAAAGCCAGACTTGGCAACTGAAAGCCAAAAAAGAGAATTGACCAGAGAGAGTTAAGGATGAGCTGGGTCCAGTACACATGCCAAAAGGCACGAGATTTTTTGCCGAATTGATATTTCCGCCACACGAGGTAGGCCGAGATCCCCATAAGAAGGTAAAGCAGAGTCCAGACTGGACCAAACAGATAGTTGGGCGGAGAGAAAAAGGGTTTATTGAGATAGGCGTACCAAGAAGAAATGGCAGGAAAAGTGAAGAGGGAACCTAGGATACCAGCAGCTTCGGCAAGAAGGACAAAACCAGTTAGAACCAAGTAGTTATCGTGAGGCTTGTTCCAGGGCAGGGTGAGCTTCATAAATTTAGTATAACAGTTAGATCACGTGGTAGCCAAGTTTTTCGATCACTGTACCAAATTGAGCGGGATTGGCTAAGGTGGGATCATAGGTGATGATGGTTTCCTGACGAGCATAGCTAGTACTTACCGCGGTCACGCCAGGTAAGTCTTCGAGTTCACCATCGATGTTGAGGGAGCAGGATACACAATGGAGACCAGACAGCTTGAGGGTAATAGTTTTCAGATAACCTCCATGGTGCCGCTATACATGCCCATACTGCAGGAGAAAGTATAGATGCCCTTGCGGGTCGGGGTAAAGGTAAACTTTTGCGAAGTATTGGGCCTAAGCTGAGTTTGAATATTAAAAGCCCGGAAAGTAAAAGAGGTGGCACAGCTATAGACACTGCCGGCCTTTAACGTCAGTTCGACAGGCGTACCAGCTTTGACAGCAAAGCGGTTGGGAGAATATCCGTCGCTTTCAATAGTAATGGTGACTGGCTGGATGCCGTTAATAATTTCTGGGGTAATGGCTTTGGCGCTCGTTGAATTCCGGTCGTAAGGCGGCAGGAGTCGGACGATTTTGGGACCAAGTCTTTGGAGGGAAAATTGACTGTCCCGAACCTGCAGAATCCCATTGAAAGAATAAAGAGCCATAATAATCAGGAGCGCGGCAGCGACGCGGAGGAAATAGGTGCGCCAAACTTCACTCAATTTGGCGGTGGCAATCCCAATGATGGCAAAAGCGGGAGCAGTGCCGGCGACAAAAGTACCCATGATGAGAGCACCCTGAATGGCCGAACCAGAACTAATCGCGACTACTTCCATCGCTTGGGTGACTCCACAGGGAATAAACACGGTGAGGATGCCGAGGATGCCAGGAGCAAATAAGCGGTTAGCGACGGTCGTATTTTTGATTAATTTGCGGGCAAAGCGCGGAGGGGTAAAGGCCAGGTAACGAAAGATAGGGTGTACCTCTAACAAATTTAGGGCAGAAGCCAGCATAAAGAGCGCGGCCAGACCCTGAAAGAAAAGCTGGGCGGAAAGAGAGAGGGTCAGGACAGAACCCAAAGCACCCAGGAGAGCTCCCAAGATGAGGTGGACAATCAATTTTGTACTCAGGAAAGTTGCGACCGGTCCCCAATCACCTAAATCAAACGAGCCGGGAGCAGCATCTTGGGGGATTTTTTTGCCTTCGGCACGTTTCTCATTGGCGATGGTCGAGGCCAAGAGCCCGCCCTGCATAGCGGCACAGGTGACTCCGCCGCTCGTTAACCCCGTGAGAAAAACCAACCATAAATTCATAGTGCCCCTATCATATACGAGCGGCCTTGAGCCGCAAAGAGTTGGTAACTACCGACACGCTGGAAAAAGCCATGGCGGCACCGGCAATGCCGGGATTGAGCATAATGCCGTAGAGCGGGTACAAGATACCGGAGGCTACGGGGATACCAATTAAATTGTAGAAAAAAGCCCAGAAAAGATTTTGTTTGATGACACGGAAAGTGAGGCGCGAAAGTTTGATGGCCTGGGGCAAGCGCGCCAAGTTCCCGCCGAGAAGAGTGAGACCGGCCGACTCAATAGCCACATCGGTGCCGGTGCCCATGGCAATCCCGACATCGGCGGTAGCTAAAGCGGGCGCGTCGTTGACACCGTCGCCCACCATGGCTACGCGGTGACCTTCGGCCTGCAGCTGTTTCACCTGGTCGGCCTTGTCTCCTGGCATAACCTCAGCAAAGACACGGTCGATACCGACCTCCCTAGCAATGTGTTCGGCGGTTAGGCGGTGATCGCCGGTCAACATGGCTACTTTGATACCGAGCTTATGCAGGTCCTTTATGGCTTGCTTTGACTCGTCTTTGAGGGTATCGCTAATCCCGAGATACATAAGAATTTGTTTTTTATCCGCGAGCATAATGGGGGTAGCACCTTCTTTGCCAAATTCGCTTAAGATTTCCTCGTCCGGGGTGTGCCCCAACTTGGTCATGAGTTTAGTATTGCCGGCGAGGTAAGTGGTTTTACCCATGGTGCCCTCTAAGCCTTGGCCGGAGATGGCGGCAAATTTGCTGACGGGTAATAATTTAATATTCTGATCCTTCGCGTGAGTAACAATAGCTTGAGCCAGCGGATGTTCGGAATTGGATTCGAGCGAAGAAAGGATTTGGATTAAGTCCGTTTTGGCTCCTTTGATAGTGCGGGTGTGGGTGACAGAGGGTCGGCCTTGGGTAAGGGTGCCGGTTTTGTCGAGAACAATGTAGTTGACGGCGCGTAGGTGCTCGAGTTCTTCGGCATTTTTTACCAAGATCCCCAGCTGAGCAGCTTTGCCCACGCCCACGATAATGGCGGTGGGGGTGGCAAGCCCTAGGGCACAGGGACAAGCAATAACTAGGACGCCGACAAGGCTGAGGAGACCGAGGAGCGGATTACCTAGAACCGTCCAAACGACAAAAACAACAATGGCCAGGACCAAAACGATGGGTACAAAAACGGCGGAAATCTGGTCAGTCAGGCGTTCGATGGGAGCTTTGGATCCTTGAGCAGTTTCGACCATTTTGATGATTTGAGACAACACCGTACCGGCACCTACGACCGTTGCGCGAAACTGGATAGAGCCTTGTTTGTTGAGCGTGCCGCCTACGACTTTGTCACCGACAGTTTTATCGACCGGCAATGGTTCTCCCGTCAACATAGACTCGTCGACGCTGGTTTCACCTTGGGTGATTTTGCCGTCGACAGGGATTTTGGTGCCCGGTTTCACAATCACAATGTCACCCACCTTAAGTTCGCTGACAGGTATTTCGACTTCATGGCCAGCGCGGAGGACGAGCGCGGTTTTGGCTTGCAGACCCAAGAGTTTCTCGATGGCTTCGCCGGTTTTTAACTTGGACCTGGCTTCTAAATATTTGCCAAGAGTGATAAAACCAATAACGACAATGGTGACGTCAAAATACAGGCCCTCCGGAGCATGTAAATATGTTTGAATCTCGGGGAACAGGAGCATGATGGAACTATAGGTGTAGGCAACCAGGGTCCCAATCCCGACAAGACTATCCATATTGGCGACACGGTACTTTATAAAACGAAGGATTCCTAGTAAATAGGGCTGACCGATCCAGAACATGATGGGGGTAGCGAGGACAAAACTGAGCCGGTTAAAGAACATCATGGAGAGAGGCAGCTCGGGAAGCAGATTAAATTGTTGGGCCAGGAGATCCCAAATCATGAGAACAAAGATGATGAGCGCGATGGGCATAACAAACAGGGTTTTTTGACGCAGTTTACCTAGTTCGGCTAATTTTTCGGTTTTTTTGGCAGTGTCTGAGGTGACAACCGCGCCCATATCGTGACCAAAGTGAGGACCTGCCTGCGCAGGCAGGCTTTTGGGATTAGTTGTAGTGGAATCGGTGATAGTGTAGCCGAGGGGAGAAATGGCAGTATTCATAGCACTCGTATCGACGTGAGTATCCATGGTGACTTCGGCGATTTCGGCCGGAAGATTGACATCGGCCTGCTTGATCCCGGGGAGCTTTTCCAATTTGCGTTTGATAATACTGGCACAGCTGGCACAATGCATACCTTTGACATCATAAATGTGTTTCATACCAATACTCCATGTTGGGATTTAAATTGTCGGATGCAACCCCTGCCGCAAAAATAATAACGGACACCATTATATTGGCCGGTATAGCTGGCGCGAGAGGGAGTGAGTTCCATCTTGCAGACTGGGTCGACCACGATAGGTTCGGGAGAAGCCGAAAGAGGAGTTTGGTGAACTAGAGAAAAAAGACTGTCGCAGACAGTAGAGATGTGAGGATCAGCAACTTCGTAGTAGATTTCCTTGCCGTGACGGGTCGAGGCGGTAACTTTGGCACGTTTGAGAATGAGGAGGTGCTGGCTGACGTAGGCTTGGCGCTTACCCAGCATTTTAGCCATCTGACTGACGGTCAGCGCGCGGGAGCGTAAAAGGTGGATTAATTCAAGCCGAGAAGGATGGGATAAAGCTTTAACGAGATTTGCTTGCTTGATAAAAATGCGCGAGGTCATTGATTCATCATATTCTATTTTTTGAATATGTCAAATCATGAATGGTACCTTTACCGTGAATTGTTTGATTGTGAGTTACCAGATCTATAAGGAGAGCCGTGTGCTCGTCGAGACCAATAATGGGGGTGGAAGGAGGAAGCAGAGAGAGTAGTTGGGTTCCCCTCCCCTGCCCCATAAAGCAAAAACTGGTATCCAGACCAGACC
This sequence comes from Microgenomates group bacterium GW2011_GWF2_46_18, assembly GCA_001002415.1. Taxonomy (GTDB): domain Bacteria; phylum Patescibacteriota; class Microgenomatia; order UBA1400; family UBA12108; genus LCMB01. The sequence continues at coordinate 817 of LCMB01000020.1, read as the reverse complement.
CACCCTCGGTATTGTTGTAGTGGGGAATAATCGTCAACGGGGCAAAAAGCTGAGTAAAAACATCCAGGCCATCGAGCCAATGTAACTCCTCCCCTACTTTGTAAATTTCGTAAACGGGGAGTGTATAGCGGGAGAAAGCCAGAGTGGCAGCCGAAGCGAGTATAAGAGTTGATCCATTTTTCACTAGCTCAATTATTTTGTCCAATAAGGGAGTATTCTTTAAATGTTTGGCGGCATAGGTGGGAGAGCCGGGTCCCAGCAAAATAATATCTGCCCCGGACAAACGAGAGACGAGTGCGGGACTACTAGCATCCTGGTGAGTATTGGCCATAACAATATCGACCGTTAAGTTAAAGTCGGGGAGAGAAGTCAACAAAAATTCCTTGATCTCACCATAGACGGAGGCAACATTGGGTTGGAAACCGGCCGGAGTAGTGATGAGAGAAATCCGCAAATCACGCTTATTAAAAGCGAGGAAAGCACGGCGATAGATATCCACGCTACTTTTGGCGATTTCGCCAGAACCAAAGAGCAGGAGAAAATTCTTGGCGGGCTTGGTATCTTTGTCCCCAAGTTTGAGAACGGCCGAATCATCACCCTGATCGTTGACAAGGTAGCCCAATGCGGCAATTTGGGTCCGCAGTTGATCGGAGAGAGCGAAGTCATGCTTGTCGCGGGCTGTTTTCCGCGCCAATAACAATTCGCGTACTTTGGGTGGGAGATGAGCAGAATCTACCGGTTGGGTTACCTTGACCATGCTAGGCTTTCGTAACATCCACTATTTGGTACCAGTCATCTTTGACTTCAACGTATTGAT
>LCMB01000019.1 GCA_001002415.1 Microgenomates group bacterium GW2011_GWF2_46_18 | reverse complement strand
AATCAAAATGGATAACGGGACAACCAAAAAGTTCCAGGCATACCGGTCGGAGCACAATAATAGTAAAGGTCCATACAAAGGCGGGATCCGCTACCACCCGGGAGTAAGTGAAAGTGAAGTCAAGGCTTTGTCGATGTGGATGACGTGGAAGTGTAGTGTGGCATCGCTTCCATATGGAGGTGGCAAGGGGGGAATTGTAGTGGATCCAACCAAGCTGTCCAAGAGTGAACTGGAACGATTGTCACGGGCATATGGCAAGTGGGCAGTAGCCTTTGCCGGACCCTGGACGGATGTACCGGCCCCGGATGTGAATACCGATGGGCAGATCATGGCATGGATGGTGGATGAAATCGAGAAAAGTAAGACCGCCAAAGAGCGGATGATGGTGAACTGGAAGGCTACCTTTACCGGTAAACCCATTGCGATCGGAGGGAGCCAGGGGAGAGAAGAGGCGACAGGAATGGGAGGGTTTTACACGCTAGAGAATCTGGTTGCCAAACTGGGAAAGAAAAAGAAAGACGTGACTGTGGCGGTACAGGGCATGGGGAATGTGGGTTTTTGGTTCGCCAAACTGGCAAGCGAAGCGGGGTATAGAATTGTCGCGATCTCGGATTCGCGGGGAGGAGTATACCGGAAAGAGGGATTGGATATTCCCGCGGCGTTAGCCTTTAAAAAGAAGAATGGAGTGGTTCAGGGAATGCCGGGAACTAAGAAAATCAGCAATGAGGAGTTGTTACTTCTGCCGGTCACGGTACTGGTACCAGCGGCTTTGGAAAATGTGATTACGGGGGAGGTGGCACAAGCATTGCAAGCCCAAGCGATTGTCGAGATGGCCAACGGACCGGTCACTCCGGAAGCGGATGCCGTATTAAGTAAACGAGGGATCTTGTCAGTGCCGGATGTCCTTTCCAATTCGGGCGGCGTTACCGTCTCATATTTTGAGTGGGTGCAAAACTTGCACGGAGCCGTGTGGGAGAAAGAGGAGGTCCTAGCCAAACTCAAATTTGTAATGGACCGAGCATTTAGAGAAATGTGGGAGAAGTATACGAGTCTCAAGGTCAATCTACGGATGGCGGCCTACGCCAACGCAGTAGCCAGAGTGGTTGAAGCCATGAAACTGATGGGGGTGTAACGGGTCTAGTTCTTTCTCCCAGGTGCTAAAATATAGAGATGAGTGATATCGACGAGCTAATTAAACTCGTAATCAAGTTTAGAGATGACCGTGATTGGAAGCAGTTTCATAACCCTAAAGATATGGCAATTTCACTCTCACTTGAAGCGAGTGAACTACTAGAACATTTTCAATGGAAGAAATCTGATGAGATGGTAACGTATTTAAAAACACACAAAAATGAAGTGTCAAACGAATTGGCAGACGTTTTTATTTGGGTACTAACTATTTCACATGATTTAAATATCGACTTGATAAAGTCTGTAAAAGAAAAAGTAAAATTGAATGCTAAAAAATATCCTGTCAAAAAATCCAAAGGTAAGCATAGTAAATACACTGACTTTAAATAACTTATGATAATTTACCAAAAAACTAAAGACGAATTTCTCAATGATGTTCTTGATGGATGTATAGATACTCAAATACTTACTTCAGTAGTGCGTGAAGTTGGTCATTCAGTAGGTAGAAGCGAACAATCCTCGTGGAGAGAGTCACTTAATTACATGAGAAATGTGCTGAGTGATAATGAGATACCACGTGACGCCGGAGTTGCAATTGAATACCATATTCCCCAGACTACTAAACGAATAGACTTTATCCTAACAGGTAAGAATGATTCTATGGTTAGTTCTGCAATAGTGGTTGAACTAAAACAATGGAGCGAGGGTATTTCTAAAACAGAGAAGGATGGTGTAGTAAAAACAGCATTTTACGGGGAGGTTAGTCATCCTTCATACCAAGCTTGGTCATATGTAACACTATTAGAAGATTACAACACTGGTATTCAAGACACTAAAGCAATCTTAAAACCATGTGCATATCTGCATAACTACCAGCAAGATGGGGTATTAGATGATCCTTTTTATAAAAGATATATAGAATTAGCCCCCGTATTTTTTAAATCAGACGCAAAACTACTTAGATCATTCATTAAGAAATATGTACACTACGGAGATAAAGGCGAGTTACTCTATACAGTTGAAAAAGGTGAAATACGACCATCAAAATCACTAGCCGATAGCCTTTTATCTATGTTACGGGGTAATCGTGAGTTTATTTTAATTGATGATCAAAAAGTAGTTTTCGAAACAGCTCTCACGGAAGTTGTCAATGCTAACAAGGGTAAAAAATCAGTCGTGATTGTAGAAGGTGGACCGGGAACAGGGAAGTCTGTTGTTGCAATAAACTTGCTTAGCGAACTCACAAGCCGAGGTAAAAATGTTCGATATGTTACACGCAACTCTGCACCACGAAAAGTTTACCAATATATGCTTACTGGGACTTTCACTCAACAGCGTATTACAAACCTTTTCTCATCATCAGGTAGCTTTGTAGATGCGACAAAAGATATATTCGATGGGTTGATTGTCGATGAGGCACACCGACTGAATGAAAAATCAGGGATGTTTAGTAATTTAGGGGAAAATCAAATTAAGGAGATTATCCAGGCTTCTAAAAGTAGTATTTTTTTTGTAGATGATGACCAACGAGTAACATTAAAAGATATTGGAAATAAAAACTCAATCATGCTTTGGGCAAAATCATTGGGTGCTAAAGTAACCGTAATGTCACTGGCTTCACAATTTAGATGTAATGGTTCTGATGGATATTTAGCATGGTTAGACAACATTCTACAAATTAAACAAACAGCAAATGAGACGCTAGATGATATTAATTATGACTTTCAAGTTTATGATAATCCAAACGGCCTGCACAAAATGATTATGGATAAAAATAGATCTAACAATAAATCTAGACTCGTGGCTGGATATTGTTGGAAGTGGGTAAGCAAAAAAGATCCTAGAATAAAGGATATTGTAATTGGTGATTATGAGGCTACGTGGAATTTAGATAAGCATGGTCAGGCATGGATTGTACATCCTGATTCTGTGTCTGAGGTTGGATGTATTCATACATGTCAAGGTCTAGAGTTAGATTATGTTGGGGTGATTATTGGACCAGATCTAATCGTTCGAAACGGTAAAGTCGTGACTGATGCATCCAAAAGAGCTAGTACAGATCAATCGCTCAAAGGTCTTAAGGCGATATTAAAAAATAATCCGGATAAAGCAATGTTAATAGCCGATTCTATTATCAAGAATACTTATCGTACCTTAATGACTAGAGGCATGAAAGGATGTTATGTCTATAGTACAGATCCGGAAACCCAAGAATATTTTAAAAACAAACTTAGTAATAATAATCAGGAAGATGCACAATATAGTAACATCCCTACGGGAGAATCAATTAATATTGATTAAAAATAGTGGTAAATAATGTATTAGCTAATAGCACGAATAGCACGAAAAATAGTGGTCATAGAAAGAGATTAAAAGAAAGATTTTTTGCTTCTGGTCTAGATGGGTTTTTGGATTACGAGATAGTAGAGCTCCTTCTAACGCTTGGTACGCCAAGGCGAGACTGCAAAAGTCAAGCAAAGGCTGCTATAGCTAAATTTAAGGGATTGACTGGAGTACTATCAGCCAGCGCCGAGGAGTTAGGGCAAGTTAAGGGAATAGGCTCATCAAACTCTATAGGTATTCAAATATTTAACGCTCTTTTGAAGAGATATCACAGAGAAATAATTAACTCTGAAACAATATTTAATTCTCCTCAAAGTATTTTTGATTACCTTAGAGTAAAAATTGGTAATGAAAAGAAGGAGCATTTTGTTCTGCTATTTTTGAATACTAAAAACAAGCTTATATTATCAGAAGTATCTATTGGAACTTTAAACGCCAGCCTTGTTCATCCAAGAGAGGTTTTTAATCAAGCGGTGCTCTCTCATGCTTCTCACGTTATTGTAGCTCACAATCATCCTTCGGGAGATCCTAAACCATCGGATCAAGATATAGAGACTACGCACAGGCTTGTCGAAGCAGGGAAAATACTCGGAATTTCAGTATTGGATCACATGATAATTACACCAGATAAATATTTTAGTTTAAGAGCACAAATGTTAATGTAATGGACGTGACATGAATCAATTATTGTTTGGCATGGTAAATAATTGTCAGGCAGGCAGTGGACTTACCCCTGTCTTAATTAATACATCTACATTGGTTATGAACAAGTAGGAAAATACTATGGTATCTGTCGCCCGGATTGTTGCTTATCCTAGCTTTGATAATTGGGATCAGGTTCTTCATTCCGCCCGCGATAGGAATGTACGATGTATGGAGTTGTCGAATGATCAGTTTATGAAGGATCTGGTGGTGGTGCGTAGTATTGCACACAGACATTTTTTTAAACCTACAAACTTTGATTTGATTCACTGGTGGCTGAACGGGGTTGCTCAATTCGATGGTTCTGAGTTACAGAAAAATATTCATTATGGGTTTGTCCATGAGATACATAGGCTTGCAATTCAAATTGAGGAGCTGAATAAATTACCAGGCAGTAGAAGGCTTATTCGTGCGGGGATATTTAGTCATTTTGGACTCTACACTCAGTTTCAGGTTGTTATCTGGCTTAGCAAAAACCTTAAAATAATTGACCAAGAGAAGTTTACCAGTGGAGTTGACGGCAAGAAAGTAGATATTGATATTATGACTGAGGTTAATGGTAAAGCTGTTAGCATCCAAGTGAAAGATGTACGGGAAGAAGCACGGCAGAGTAGGCAAGAAGAAGCGATTATGGTAATTGATTCTGTATTGTCGGACCGTGCACGCAGGTTAAATTTGGACTGCACACTATGGCTCAAGGTTTTTAACGGAGTTCCTCCAGACGGTATCTCTCAAAAATATTGGGAACAGTTTGCCTTAGGGATGGACTATAAAGAGGGTACCCACACAATAACATTCCCCGCCTTTCAAGGTAAAAACTACGAACCAGTAAAGATAAGAATGAAGTTTGCCTATCGTTCGTTTAGTGGAACTTTCCAACGCTCTGCTCGTGGTTTCGATAACACTAAGCGGTTGGAATATGAATTTAATAAATTTAATGACTCGATAGTTAGTAAGGACGGGATGGCGTATTTGCTAGTTGTTATCTCAGGGGATAAGTATGATTGGCTTGAAATGAGTAGGGGAATAGCCAATGAAAAAAGCGGTATAGTTGTTTTGGATATAGCGGGGAATGAAACGGTGCAACGATCACTATTTATATTCCCGACAAAGGATATGGATATCGGCGGGACTCTAGAAACTCTAGTGCCTGAGTGGGTAGAGATTTAGTACTTAAATGCGTTCCGTATTTGTTCTGGCACAGGGAGGTGATAGTGGTCCTACAACAGGACACAAGGTGAGGAAAAGAAGCTAATCCAGGATATAATCGACAGAGAATATACTAATCAATCGACCTGGGCTAAGCTAGTCAAAACTTGAGATGGATGGGAGTGTGATAGAATTCGGGGTGTGCAGTTGCTTTGGTTAGTACTGTTTTTGAATTTGTTTATGTTTCAGCCGGTGGGGAGCTTTGGAGTGGGGTTGATGTTGTTGGGGTGGTGGGGATGGACGGTGATGACCTATCGCAAGAGTGGACAGCCAATTGGAGTTGTGGGATGGATGAGTGGATTGGTAACCGGGCTGATAGTTATTTTGATGCAATTAGTGAATGCGAGCGAAAAGTTGGAGATTTTGATCTTACTTTTTGGTGTGACCTGGGTGATTGCAACCTATGATTATGTGAAGGGTGCGGGTATTGGGGGATTATTGGAATTGATCTTGACCCCCACTTGGATGGCATGGGAATACCTGCGGGGAGTCAGGCGAGTCATTGGGTCTTTTTGGAATGGAGAATGGGCGAAGAGTCAGACTGCCCGCTTGGATCAAATCAGTATTAACAGGTGGAATAATTGGATTACCGGTGGTGGCTTTGCTAGTTTCACTCTTGTCTCACGCAGACCCCATCTTTGCTAACTTTATCAAAAATATGGTATCCGAGGAGTTTTTGCGGCAGCTGCCAATGAGGTTAATATTGAGTGCGATGATTTTGATCGCGATGTTGCCATTACTCAAGTTGGCGTGGCGAGGATACCGGTCACCGCTCGGCTTTTTGACCCGCGGGTGGAATCGCGAGATGAGCGTAGTTTTGGCGATGGTGGTGGTTGTGCTGGGTAGTTTTTTGATCATCCAGTGGCCGTATGTGTTTGTAACAGTGGCTAAAGAGACCGATTTGTCGAAGTATGGAGTTGCGACCTATTCGGATTACGTCAAAAAAGGCTTTGGCGACCTGCTGCAGGTGGCGGCATTGGTATGGGGAGTGGCGTGGGCGGCGTTACTGGTGGGGAAAAGTAAGGATGGGCAGGGAGCTAAATGGTTAATCAAATTACAAACCATTTTGGGATTAGAGTTTGCCGTGTTTGTGGTCTCGATTTTCCGCCGGGTGTGGCTGTACCAAAGTTTGCATGGCCTAACCTTGGCTAGGTTGTATGGTCTGGTTGCTTTGATTTGGCTAGTAGGGATGATGGTGACGATGATTATGCGATATATAAAGCCGAAACTTTGCTGGGTACGGTATGAAATATTATGGACTGCACTGGTGGTGCTGGGCACTGTCACGCTCAATTTGGAGCGAGTGGTGGTTGCTGACCCGCCCACGGTGAATGGCCGAACTGATTACGTCTATTTGGCCAGGATGTCGGAGGATGGGTACACTGGGTGGACAAAAGCTTTTGATCACACGCAGAGCGAGCTAAAACGAATTGTTGATGCCAAGTTACCGGGGATCGGGGTCGATAACCGGAGGGAGATTTATTATGGCAGTTTGGTGCTGCAAGAGCTCGTAGAAAAATATTATCGTTTGATTTTGAAATACGGGAGTGAGAAAGAGATTAAAGATTATATGGGGGAAATTTTGGATTGGGAGGAGAAGATGCTCAAGCAGTACCCGGAGCTCGCAACCTCGCGGGTGTCGGGTGGACGGGAACAGGTGCAGCGTGAGTTGGACGAAGCGAGAAAAGTGCTGGCCGGGGATGAATGGAGGACAGTAGGGCTGGTGGTACATAGTGGATCACGAGTTACGCGAGTGGATACCTATATGTTTGAGGGTTATGATAGTGGGTTTTTTGGTCTGCAGACTACGAGAGCTGGAAAGATAAAGGATATTAGTGAGTGGGGGAAGCTACTTAATTCAAGTTATCGAGAACGAGTAACATACAAACAAATGAGTAGCGAAATGCCGATTGGGCGGGTTTTGCATGCGATCGAAGATTATTGGGTGCTGCGACTACAGATTCTGAAGCAGCCGGATACTGAGCGGATGGTAGAGGTGGATATTTCGTTTGCGAGTCCGGGGTTGAGGTAGAATAGTTACATGAGTTTATCTGTCGGGATTGTCGGATTACCAAATGTGGGGAAGAGTACCCTGTTTAATGCACTGCTATCTAAACAACAGGCTTTTGCGGCGAACTATCCGTTTGCGACGATTGAACCTAATGTGGGGATAGTCCCCGTGCCGGACGAGCGCTTGGCCAAATTGGCGCCAATTGTCCATACAGAGAAACTGGTACCGGCGACGGTAACATTTTTGGATATAGCAGGGTTGGTCAAAGGAGCGTCAACGGGAGAAGGACTGGGGAATAAATTTCTGAGTCATATCCGTGAGGTATCGGTAGTCTTGCAAGTCATCCGAGGGTTTACCGATAGTAACGTGATTCAGACAGGAAGCGGAGATTTGGTTGAGGACTATTTGACGATTGAGACGGAACTGCAGTTGGCTGACTTGGCTACGCTCGAGAAGCAAAATCCGCCTAAAGCTGCGAATTCTGGCGGACAAGCGAACTTCGATAAAATCAGGTGGGAGGCAGTGACCAAACTGAAAGCGGGGTTGGAGGCGGGCAAATCAGCGAGGCAGGTTGAACTGACTGAGGAAGAGACAGAGGCGGCGAAAGAACTGTTTTTGCTGACGAGTAAGCCACAGATGTTTTGTATCAATACGGATGAAGTGGGGTTAGCCAAGGCGGGATCGGTCATTACCGAGTTTGTAAAAACGTTGCGCAGTAAGGGAGTGGAGATTCTGGAATCGGAGTGTATTGCAATTTGCGCCAAGCTGGAGGAGGAGCTGGCCGGATTTACGGAAGAGGAGCGGCGGGAATATTTAAAATCAGCCGGAATTGCGCGAACGGGACTAGAAACATTGATTGCGGCGGCTTACAAGCGGCTGGGTCTAATGTCGTTTTTGACGGCAGGAGAATTGGAAGTTAGAGCCTGGACGATTCCAAGCGGGACAGTAGCCCCAGCTGCCTCGGGGGTGATCCATACGGATTTTGTCAAACACTTTATTTCAGCCAAGGTGTGCCATTACCAGGATTTTATCGAGCATGGGGGGTGGAAGGGGGCGGCAGAAAAGGGGAGGGTGAGAACGGAAGGGAAGACTTATATTATGCAAGAAGGGGATGTAGTGGAATATATGATTGGGCAATAATTATTGACTTATAGATTATAATCGTTTTATGAATTTACGACCAACAAAAGAAGGTATGGGTTATGTTGAGTCAGTGGTTGATATTGGTTCCGATCAAAATCCCCACATCCTGATAATATTATTGGATCCCGAGCAAGCGGCAACAATGGCGCGAGTATTGTGTTCGCAGTGTAAGTCCAAGGGAAACAAGGGGTTTGCATCATGTACTGGTATGGGTCATGAAGGTACGGCAGAAATTTCTAATCCTAGCCAGCCTTTGACAAGTGAAGAAACTATTAGGGGAGTGATAGATGAGTCTTTGTGTGTTGAACGCTATACGAGAACTGTTGATTGGTAATTGCGCGGGCGACGACCTCTTGGTATACTACTCCTTATGAATACATACGAACTAACTGTTTTGTTTCCGGATCCGGCTTCGGCGAAGGATGCCAAAGAAGCGGAGAGTGAAAAGACTCGGGTGATGAAGGTGATCGAAGAGTTTGTCAAAAAGCACAAGGGAGAGATCAATAAGCAGGAATCCTGGGGGGTCAAACATTTGGCT
>LCMB01000018.1 GCA_001002415.1 Microgenomates group bacterium GW2011_GWF2_46_18 | reverse complement strand
TTTGCCAAAGGGCATGGAAATGATTATTTGGGAACAGTGTTAACAATGAATGTGGGGTACGTGTCGTCGTGGAGTACGAGTAGTTATGCCTTTAACCCCTTTCAAAGTGGGTTGGTGGTAAGAGGGACGATTTTGGCGATATTCACCTTACTTATTTATTTATTCAGGAAACGAATGGATCGACGAGTGGTTTTGGCAGCAATTTGGGTAAGTTTTGCTTGGTTTGGGGCACTACTGTCTTCTCGGCCATATCCTCATTATTTGCAGGAACTGATTCCCGCGGTCGCCTTATTAATCCCGACGCTGTTTGTGGCAAAAAGAATATGGGAATGGATTGTGTGGGCAATACTTTTGGGAATTACTATTTGGACTCAGTGGACGGTTGGGTTCTGGGGGTATCCTACCTGGTCGGTTTACCAGAATTTTGGGCAACTAATCACTCGACAGATCACTCCGACTGAGTACAGGAATAGATTTGATAATACCCAAAGAAATTATGCCATTGCCACGTATTTGAATGATCGATTAACCTCAAAAGATGAAATTTTTGTGTGGGGAAGTGATGCGACAATTTACAATTTAACCAATCGGTTACCGACGGGAGGTAAGTATATTGTGAGTTTTCATGTTCATGATTTAAAAAAATATAATTACACCATGGAGAATTTGCGCCGAAACAAGCCCAAGGCAGTGGTAGTATTACAAGATGCGGGAGATTTTCCAGCGATGGAAGAATGGTTGGCACAAGAATATCGAGAGGGTTGGCAGGACGGAGTGAATAAGGTGTATTGGAAAATACCGGAGGAACTATAAGTGAAGCGAACATTTAATATATCGAAAACTGCCGAAGAGTTGGTACCAGACAAATTGAGTCGAGCAAGTTACTGGGGAGCAATCGGGATGGTGGTCGTAATGATCGGGGGAATAATATTGGTATGGGGGAAATTACCGAACGTGGTTCCATTGTGGTTCGCAGAGCCATGGGGAGAAGCCAGATTGGCAAATAAATTATGGTTATGGTTAATACCGGCAACAGGGTTGGGGACTGTGGGAGTGAATGTCCTACTAGCAAAAGTCACCGGTAAAATGGCACTGATTATCCCCCGGGTGCTGGCAGTTGCGGCGGGAGTGGTATCGTTGACTTTGCTTTTAGGGCTTTACGGTGTAATACAATCGTTGTTTATATGATGGCTAGTTTGGTGTATGTCCCATTTTTGCTGGCATTTGTAGTATCGGTGGCGATAACCTATTTAACTATCCTGGCTTATCGCGGACTCGGAATAGTTGACCGCTCAACCAAACAGGAACACCCCAAGCATATTCATACCAAGCCAGTTCCAAGAGGCGGGGGAATCCCGATTTTTGCGGCGATCTTAATCACCACCTTGATGCTCGGGACCATTGATCAACATATGGCGGGGATCTTTGTCGGGGCGTTTATTTTGATGGGGCTCGGTATATTGGATGACATTATGGACTTGTCCCCATATGTGAGACTAATTATGGGGATTGTGGCGGCGGTGGCGGTAGTTTGGGCGGGAATTGGAATTAGCTTTGTGAGTAACCCATTTGGGGGAGGATTGATTGTGTTTAATAATTGGCTAGTAGCTGATATTTTGGCAATCTTGTGGATTGTGTGGACAATGAATTTTGTGAATATGGGGGCCAAGGGTCTGGATGGACAGCTTCCGGGGGTAGTGATTATTGCGGCGGTAATTATGGGTATTATGAGTTTTCGCTTTGCCAATGATGTAACCACTTGGCCGTCAGCTTTTTTGGCGTTTGCGGTCGCCGGGGCTTACGCGGGACTTTTGGTATTTAATATCTACCCACAAAAAATTATGCCTGGTTGGGGAGGGGGAGCCCAAGCTGGGTTTTTTCTGGCAGTACTTTCCATGCTGTCGGGATCAAAATTGGCAACAGCCCTGATTGTGTTGGGGGTGCCTCTAATGGATGTGGTTTATGCGATCATCCGCCGAATACGAGCGGGAAAGTCCCCTGTATGGGGAGATGCCTTGCATTTGCACCACCAATTACTCAAGTTGGGATGGAGTAAACGACAGGTGGCCTTATTCTATTGGTTGGTGACGGCGGGACTAGGACTAATTGCTTTGCAGTTGAATAGCCAGATGAAGGCATATACAATCCTGCTTATAGCGGTAGCGGTCGGAGGAGTGTTGTTATGGATCAACTTATATATCTCGCAAAAACAATCCGAATCTCACAGTGGGTAAAAAATATTGTGGTGTTTGCGCCGATTGTATTTTCGGGATTCTTGTTTGTGCCAGGATATTTAACTCGAGTAATCTGGGCTTTTGCTTTGTTTTGCTTATTGTCTTCGAGCGTGTATGTTTTTAATGATATTATTGATGCTCCACAAGACAGAGAACATCCATTTAAACGGTTAAGACCCATTGCGGCGGGAAAAATAAGCTTGGCGGGAGCAGTATTTTTGTTTTTACTCCTTTCGATAACATCATTGTTGTGGGGATTTTTGACTTCGACTTTTTTGTTTGCAGTGATGTTGACCTACTTTGTGCTGAATATTTTTTATTCACTGTGGTGGAAACGGATACCCATATTGGACGTGTTTGTGATCGCCGCCGGGTTTGTGCTCCGAGTGTATGGGGGGAGTTTTGTGGTCAATGTTCATATGGACGTGTGGTTCTTGCTCACGGTCGTTTCGGCTTCACTGTTTCTGGCAGTGGGGAAACGTCGGAGTGAGATGACGTTGTTAACCGGAGCAGGATTGGAAGCTAAAAAAACGAGAACTACTTTGACTCATTACACACCGGAACTACTGGGGGCCTATACGGGCATGTTTGCCAACACAACCTGGCTAACGTATGCCTTATTTTCATTTTTACACCCGGCTTTTCAGGCTGAAGGGAAGGTACTTCGGTTGTTTTCGCTACTCCCACGAACGCTTATGGCAGAGAAATGGTTGATGGTGACAGTTCCGGTCGTGATTTTTGGGGTGATGCGCTATATGCAGCTAATCTTTGAACGGAATCAGGGTGAAAGTCCTCATAAGGTGTTGATGAGTGATCGAGTACTCTTGGGAACGGTGGGGTTATGGGGAGTGATGGTAATTACAATTTTGTATTTGGCCTAAAAAAGCAAGATTATTTAGTGAGAGTGACATATTTCCCGGAGACGTAGCCAGGATTACCTTCGAACTCGACTTTGAACCAGCCACTAACGGTCGTTTCGTTGAGATATTTGAGACGTTCACCAACTTTGGCTTTGCCAAGAGGGTCGCTACTGGCGGAAGGTTCACTCCGAACGTTAAGTCCTCCGGCAGCAGTAATATCGGGTGAGTCAGAAACAGTCACATAGGGAGCAGCAATGAGTGAAGAAGATGAAGTAGGAAGCGGACTAAGGAGAGCTTGGGGAGAAGCCGAGGGAGTAAGGGAGGGAGAGGCGGAAGCGGTCGCGAGAGGGCTGGGAGTCAGATTAATGGTTTCACCGGCGAGCTTAACACTAACAATCAAGTTAAAGCCCTTGAGAGTGTTAACGGGAAGAGTTTGTTCGACAAAACCGGGTGAAACTAGGCGGAGAGTGTGATTGCCTGGGTTAAGTGAGATTTTGGAAAGAGGGGTAAAGCCATGGGGGGTACCGTCGAGATTAATGTTGACGGCGTCGGGTTCGGAAATGACGGAGAGATAGGTTTGACCACCCACATCTTCCTGGAAAGTCAGAGTATAGCCAAAGCTGTCTGGTTCGGTGGCGCCTAACGTCCGATTGATGACGGTGGAGACACCTGGTTCAAGGGTAAGAGAGGTTTCGTAGGAGAGCAAGTTGCTACTACTATTGGGAGTAAGTTTGAGCGTATAGGTACCAGCTTTCAAAGAGTCGAGTTTAAAAGGGGTATCGCCGCGGTTTTCGCCATTGAGAAAAACGGTCGAAGCGGGAGTAGTGGTAATTTCGAGGCCGGCAGGTTTTTTGAGAAAGAGATTTTTGACGGTACAACCGGAGAGAAAAATTCCCGCAAAAAGTATAACCAAGAGTTGACGCATGGGTATATGGTAACACGAGTTGACAAACTCCCCTACTCGTTTTATATTCGCAGTTAGCAGTCTAGTCACATGACTGCTAGAATATAGGTCAATGTGACGGAGGTAAAAACATATGGCAATCATTAGATGGGATCCAACTCGAGCACTACTTCATTGGCCCAACGTCTGGGAAGACGAGGATTGGGGAGTTACTCCGGCCGACAATTTGGATGTGTATGAAACAAATGACCAAGTGGTAGTAAAAGCCGCAGTAGCCGGAGTAGATCCAGAGAAAGTTGAGGTAACCTTTGAAAAAGGGGTTCTCTCGATCACGGGAAGTGAAGAAACGGAGGAAAAGGAGGGAAAAAAATACTACCGCAAGGCAAGTCGTTCCTATTCGTACCGAGTGGCAATTCCCGGAAATATCGATATGAGCAAGGAACCGGAAGCTACGGTAACAAACGGAGTTATTGTGGTGAGCTTCCACAAGGCTGAAGAGGCTAAACCGAAGAAAATTGCGGTGAAAAGATAGGTTATAATTAGCCGGGAAAGGCCCAGTGGCGAAGTGGAAACGCGGCTGTCTGCAAAACAGCTATTGCACCAGTCCGATTCTGGTCTGGGCCTCAGGTTTTGGCTAGATCAATGACGGTTTCCACTAGACGGTTACTATAGCCCCATTCGTTATCATACCAGGCGAAGACTTTGACTAGATCACCGTCAATAACTTGGGTGAGAGCGAGGTCAACAATAGCAGATTCTCGACGGCCAATAATGTCGGAAGAGACCAGGGGTTCGTCAGTAACCGCCAGGATGCCGGTATAACGATCCTCAAGAGTGGCCTGGCGGAAAAAGTTGTTGATTTCTTCGACAGAAGTGTTGCGTTTGACTACAAAGCTAAAGTCGGTGATGGAGCCAGTAATCGTCGGAACACGGAGAGAGAGGCCGTCGAAGAGGCCTTTGAGCTCGGGAATCGTCTCGGTGGTAGCGATGGCGGCCCCAGTAGTAGTGGGGACGATGTTGTAGGCAGCGGCACGGGCACGGCGGAGATCTTTGTGTGAACCATCTTGGAGATTTTGATCGTCAGTGTAGCTATGGATGGTGGTCATGGCGGCTTTGGCGATACCTAGGCGGGAGTGGACTACGGCGGCAACAGGAGCAACACAGTTGGTCGTACAAGAGGCATTATTGAGGACGGTGATGGTGTTTTGACGGTCATGTTCGATAATTTGAGCGGCGTTGACACCAAGCACGCTGGTCGGGACATCGGAACCCTTGGCAGGAGCAGAAATGACAACTTGCTGAGCACCACCAGTTAAGTGTTGTTTAGCCTTGTCAGCAGTGGTAAAGGCCCCGGTTGATTCGATGACAATTTCAGCCCCGTATTTACCCCAGGGAATTTTGGCGGGGTCACGCTGGGCAAGCACGGGAATTTTGAACTGAGAATCTAAGATTAGATAGCCAAGCAGTGGATCAGAATCGGTAGCGTCAGCGCTAGCTTGGTAGGTTTCGTAAGTGATATCTCCAGGGAAAAGCCCGTAAGTAGTGTCGTATTTGAGAAGATGAGCCCAACCAGGAAGATCCATGGAACCGGAAGTGTTGATGGCGGCAAGCTTGATTACCGAGCGATGATATTGCCACCAGACACGGGTCGCTAAACGGCCAATACGGCCAAAACCGTTAATGGAAAAGGGTTGCATATATTTCAGTATATAGGAATTAGGAATTAGAAAATAGTACTATTTTGATATATTTTGATGTATTTGTGAGTTGTGTCTGGTGTCTTGAGGGGAATTGGGTTGACAAGCGGAGGATATTTGCTAGGATCAAGCGCTTCGGGGGCTAATTAACCCCATATATGATAAAAATTGAGTGGCATAAACTAACAATTTGGGGGAGACAGATCCCCCGCAGAATTTTTGGGGTACAGCTGGCTGGGATGGCAATCACCCTCTCGCTCCTCCCCTACCCGACTCATGCCTTTAATTATATGGAGACGGCGAGTTTGCCGGAAGCTGAGCAAGTGGTGGTGACAACGACCTCACAGTACCAGTTCCCCTTGGCAGAGACAATCGGAACATCCCAAGGTTATCATTTGTTACACCCAGAGCGGGAACGGTGGTTGAAGTAGCAAAAACAAGAGTTGGTTACGGGAATTTTGTCAGAGTGGCACACGCCGGAACAGCGTCTAGTTTGTATGCTCATTTGGACGAAGTTAAGGTAGCAGCGGGACAAAAAGTTACTAAGGGAGAAGCCCTAGGAACTGTGGGGATGACTGGTTGGACAACCGGACCACATTTACACTTTGAGTTACAGATGGGGAATAGAACAGTTAACCCGGCAGGGTTTATTTCACGATAGTACCGATTAGCTCACCTAAGACAGCTTTTTTGGCGTTGCCTTTTTCGAGGAAGTTAAAAACCATAATAGGAAGTTTGTTGTCCATGCACAAGGCAAAGGCTGAGGTGTCCATAACTTCTAAACGATTCTTGAGAGCATCCATATAGGAGAGAGTTTCGTATTTTTTGGCTTCGGGGTGCTGTGGCTTTCATTAGGCAGTCACAGTTGAGTTCAAGAGCACGCAGAGCGGCCCCGGTATCGGTAGTAAAGTAGGGGTCGCCAGTACCAGCGGCTAAGATAACTACCCTACCCTTGTGCATATGACGAAGGGCCCGGCGACGGATAAAAGGTTCGGCGACAGCGGGCATTTCTAGGCTAGTTTGCAAACGAGTATCAACCCCTAGTTTCTCGAGAGCGTCTTGGAGGGCGAGGCTATTCATGACGGTAGCCAGCATACCCATGTAGTCGGCGGTAGAGCGTTCGATGCCGTTGGCGGCACCGGCTAGACCACGAAAAATATTACCGGCTCCAATAACCACCGCCATTTGGATACCAGTTTCGTGGACGGATTTGATTTCGATTGCCACTTCGTGAGCGGCGGTTGGGTCAATCCCATATTCACGATTGCCGAGGAGGCTTTCGCCGCCGAGTTTGAGTAAGACGCGTTTGTAGGCTGGTTTGGACATACCAAGAGCTTATTGTATAAGGATCGAAAAGAAAATACTAGGTGTTGATTGGTGTGATATTTGGTGATTATTCTGTCCCGGATTTACGAGGCACCAGACTCCTCTATGGGGTATTTTGCGGGGGTACCCACAAGAGTGGTGTTTCTATACTCTAAGGGGGCACTAATTATAGACAGGATGAAATCAATTAATTTAGATTTTCGGCGGCGACATCGACTCCATTCACACAATATTCCTTGCCACCATAGACATGAGTCTTGAGGTAGTTATATTGGGCGGGGTAATGGGCTTTTTCGTAGCAGGAATTGTAAACATAATGATTATTTCCAAGCGCAAAGGCTTCGGCGCAGTTGGTATCAGAAATTGGATACCCGTTTTGATAGCCCACAATATGACCATATTGAGCATCATCAACAACTGTTTCGTTGGAATATCGATATAATTTTTTACCATTCGCATCCTGGCCGATATATTCGCAACCAATTGTACTATTAAAGGCAGGCACAGAAGCGTCTACGCCAGTTTCAGCAATGGCCCAAGAGTGCATAAATTCGTGGATAACGGTTGAGGGGCAAGCACCGGGATCGTGAGCGTAAGCGACAGGGTCACATTGGAGAGTGACGGCACCATTCCCTCCATTTGTAAATCCACCTTGTTCACCGCTCCCTCCACAATCAACATAAAATGGGGTGTTGGAATGTTGGGCGAGAGCTGAGCCGATGGGGAGAGCTTCTTTGATTACGGCGGATCGATAAGAGTTGGGACAAAAGTCAGAAAAATAAAATTGCAGGCCACCAGCAACAACTTGCCATTTCCCAGTAGCCTGATCACAAGTGAGATAAGTATTATTGCCACCGGGCCGAACCTCACCATAGTTGGTACAAGAAGATCCTATACTGGTAGTAACGCACTGACCATTTTGGCACTCGGCGCTCCCACAATTACTCTTGATCTTGCCATCCTGATCCACGACGGTATGATTGCTACCACAGTAAAGATCTTGATCTGGTCTAGTCACTACGTCTACACAATCTCCGTTTTCCCTCACCTTGTAGTTGTCAGGATCACAGTACAAACGACACCTCTGATTATTAACGATTCCATTGAATATTTCGCTGTTGGGGGAGGAACAGGTAGTACCAATTTTATTGTTGTATACACTTAAAGACATTGAGGGTAGGGAGGAGACTGGGTCTACCATGGGAGCAGAATTGGCTTGGTTAGGATTGGGGGTAAGAGGAGTAGGGATTTGGAGGGTGATTTTATCTGGCTCTTGTTCGACAATCGGATCGGTGGTCTGAGTGGTTGGGCTTACTCCACATTTATGAGCTCCATCTTGTTCATCTTTGAAAAATATGGGTTGGCCGTCACTATCCCTAGGACAGATCTGGGTACAGCGATCGTTGTTTCCCCACAATTGATTCCATAGACCAGTCAAGTTAGTCGTACATTCTGTGCCTGGAGTTGGGGAAGTTACTGGCGGAACTGTGACTGTTTGATCGGAAAAAGGATTGTCTCGACATCTATTGGCGGCGTCAATTTGACCAATGAGTGACCAACCATAATCGGCACAATAACCACTGGCACAGTCATCATTGCCATAACAATAGTGACCATTTTCATGCTCAATAGTGCCATCACTGTGAGTAATGGGGTTGGGATGATTATTGGTGTCGGTCATACAGTACCAATCGGCTTTGGATTCACCCGGCTTTTTAATTAATTGGCAGGAACCACTCTGGCAACTACTGTTGGCATTGGTGCCGGCACACTTCTGTCCCCCGGGAATATTGGTGGTTTGTGCGGGAGTAGCGGGTTGGACGGGGGTGGGTTTGGTGCCGCAATAGTTCCCACCGATTGCATTGTAATAGTCTCCGTTAGGACACAGATTCTTACAACTATCGCCCCAGAGAGTATCGATACACTTGTCGCCCACTGCGAGCTGTTTAGAATCTTCTATTACTTTTTTAACCTCATCCTTCGTGCCACAACGGGTTCCACCAATGCCTGGTGAAAAACTGCCTCCTGGACAGGCTTCCTTGCAACCATTAGCCCCCCATGTGTCTGTACATGGGTCGCCAATTTTGAGCTTACCGTCGGTGGTGGGCTGGGCGGGGGCGGGGTTGGGATCGCAGGTATAATGGGCCCCACCTCCCCTGGGTCCAGTTTGTATAAGATGAGGAGTAGTGTTGGGTCCACAGTCCGAAGGATCTGTAACTGTGGTAGTGGGTTGGGTGGCGGGGGGACAGGTCCAAGTGTTTTCATCTCTTTGAGGAGTGCCTGTGCCACAGGAGTGGTAGACGGCCTTGCCGTTTTCACAAGTGTAATACGAGTGACCGGACTTATCTTGAGCATTAAGACCAACTTTGCATGTTTGACAGACCCATTGACCAGAGCTATTCTGAGTGGCATAACCCGAATCACACTGATAGGCGGCGTCAACTAAGGTTCCTGGAGTTGCCCCAGTACAGATGTAGTAAGTTTGAGTTTGACCTTGGGCGTTGGGACTAGAGTGTGATTGGACAGCTTTGCCAGAGTTACATTCAGAGGGATTGGCAACGTGAGCTCCGGCGGGTTGCGTGGCAGTACATCCCCGGGGGCCCCACTTGACTTTGGCACCATTTTTAATACGGTCATTACAAAGAGCTTCACCAGTTAGGGGGGCGGCAGGAGCGGGAGCGACGGCTTTGGTTTCACATTGGTTGTTGATGGGGTTAAGGGTGGTTTTGCCACTGCCGTGGAGGAAATCACAAATCTCTTGAGTCTTGTCCTTGACAAACTGGCCATTGTAACAAGTTTCACCTTTGGAATTGGTACTACCAGAGGGAACTATGCCGCCACTAACATAGCAGGAGCCAGGAGACTTATTACATCCTTCTGAGTTGGGTTTGCCAGCGGTGTACTCACAACCAGCGCTCGGAGGAAGAACAACTTTGGTGGGATCGGAAGAGAGGACTTCGTCACAAGGCTTAGTTTCCCCCAAACTACAGTCGTCGTTATATTTGATACATTCTCGTCGAGGACAGCCAGAGGTGGTACATCGACCGGTACCACTAGCCGGGAGACCATAACCAGTAGCGGCCCAAGAACCAGCGGGGACTCCAGTGTTACCGCCCGGACAGAGGGTGGTGTTGGCAGTGATGGTGGAAGCGGGAATGGCAGGAGTTCCGCCGTTCTGGGCGGCGGGAGGAACAGCTACTTTGGCAGAGGTGAGACAACTGCCATTTTTCCATTGCTTGCCGAGATCTTCACAGGCTTTTTGGGCAGCTATCTTATCCTGGGGGGACGATTTTGGGTTGAGGGTAATTATTTTTAATCCTTTTTCAATGTCTTTATTTTTATCGACTTTGACAGATTTGCCAGTATTGGTGTTGGTAAGGGTTCCGCCTCCTCCTTGTGCTGCTTGCCCTTGAGTTTGAGTGAAGGTGACACCATCGTCAAGTTCCTCGACTAGTAATTACGCCAGACGAAGAAACTAACAACAAGAAGAAGGGCGAGAACACCTAAAATAGCTTGAGTGGAGAATGAATGGTGGGTTTTTTTCATAGAGAGTCTGAGGTAGTAATAGTATTAACTATCATGGTCATGGGGGAGAGAGTGTCTATTGCCGGAGAGAGGTTGCCTGTCACAATCACAGAGGAACCAACAAGATTATCTAAACCCTGAACATCAAGGAGAATGGGACGGCCATCAGGAAGAACAAGAATGTAAGTGCCGGATTCACCGATAACCGTATCTTTACGTAGAATTCCATTTACAGTAGTATCGCCATACTGAATGGCAGTCGAGCGATAGTAACCATAACCCAAGACAACGATCAGGAGGAAAAGGGGAATGAGGAAATAGGATAGAGGAAGATGGGATCTACGACGCAGTTTGGCCATAGAGTAAATCTGACACAAATATCTAAATAACACAAGAAATAGGAATAAATTAGTTAGGGTACCAATAAAAAGCGGGTTAGGGGGATGGCTTGATAGGGAGAATTAGAATACCAAACTTGGAATGCCGAAGAGAGGTCAATATTGAGATTAGTGCGGGTAACAATGAATTTTCCGGTAGCGTAGCGGAATGTGATGGTAAAGTTTGGGGTGTAAATAGGTAGCTGGCTCATAATAAGGCCAGTGGCATCGACATATTGTTGTTCGGCTGGAGGAGTGGTTTCAAAAACATCTCCACCGGTCTGAGTAGGAATATCTTTAATTTTAGAAATGTCGATCAATTGAGGGGGAGAATTTTTTGATGGAGTTGTAGGAGACTTATTTAGGTTTTGGTAAGCAAAATACCCAAGTAGGATGAGAACGAGAATGAAAATTATGAGAAGAATTTTTTTCATAGTATAAATTTATGGAGATGATTCTGGGGGAATATATGCCCTGACTCTCCAATTATGAGCACCGTTAGGACAGCCTGTTTTGGAACAATCCATATCTATTCTATCATCGGGAATTGTAACGCCTTCCCCATACCACGGGTCATTAAAAATGATATTACCATTATCATCAATACCGGTAGCAATAGTATTGTGAGAAACCCATTGTGACCCGGTATAGATATAGGCGTTAACCCAGACTGGAATCCCTTCGGCAGTATATTGTTCGATTTGATCCTTAATATCTACGGTTGACCCTTCAATTGGAATGTCTTCGTAACCGAGACTTTCGAGAGCTTCGATGTGTTCATAATATCCAGTACCGAGACATTGAATTCCTCCACGCTCATTGTAAGTTTGAAAATAAGTTTCTGGATCACATTCACCTGTTTGAGTTCCAATAATCATGGCGGCAGCCATAATTCCACATCCGGAAGTTCCCCAATTACAATCAGATTCTCCTGGAACTGGATTATATGCCCATTTGGGATCTTTTTGACTACAATAAACAAATGCTGGAGAAGCGGATGGTAAGGGAGAAGTGGTGATCGGGCTAGGAGAGAGCGAGGGGCGAGGGCTAGGAGAGAGCGAGGGGCGAGGGCTAGGAGAGAGCGAGGGGCGAGGGGTAGAAGAAGGTGTGGGAGAGGGTAGGTTTCCGGTAACCTTGTCTACACAGTAGTAGTGGGTGCCGTCAGTCGGGTGAGTTTTGAGGCTACAACGGCCGCTAGCACATAGATTATCATCTCCTGTGAGGAATCCACTGCCACAGCGTCCTCCATTTGGAAGAATAGACGAGATGGGCCTGGGAGATGGAGAAGGTGAATTAGTGGATTTGGGAATAGAAGATTTACTGGAAGGGACAGCTACCAAAACACAATTTTGATGAGTTTCGTCAAAGACGTAATTAGTACCTTTTTTGTGGCAATCGTCACGTTTTTTTTGTACTTCTGGATTGACTTGACAGGATTTGCTGCTATTACTATATTCCTGTCCGGTTGGACAATTGTGGAAGGTGGTTTTGCCATTATTATCACAGGTAAGATATGTACGACCAGTGGGATCGCTAGAATCTTTGCCCGTTTTACATGCGGAACATTTATATTGAGTTGTTCCAGCAATGGGGATAGCATAGCCGGAGGAGCAATAAGAACTCTGGGGGACAGTGTCCCCTACTCCACCACCAACACATTTGAGAATGGTCTCTTCGCCAGCAAGTTTGCCAGTATCGGTTGTGATGGTTTTACCAGAAATACATTCTTCCGGTGACTGGACAATGGTGCCAGCAGATAATGTTCCTGTACATTTAGGAATATTGTTAGTCACAACACATTTTTGATTGATACCACAAGAAAAATTCTCACAAGGATTGAGTGGGGGGTCCGAAGAAATCGTAGGGGGTGTTGTCTTAGTGATACATTGATTGGTAGTAGTATTATAAGTTTGACTGGTCGGATCGCAAGTACTACTCATTTGAATATCAAATTCGGTTTCAGAAATCCAGGCTCCATCATAACAACGAGTTTGATTTTGAAGAGTGCCCGTAGTACTAAGTTGGCCAGAGGAACTATAACAATTAGCTTTTGCGCTTTCGTCAACATTAGAACTACCTGGAGGAGGAGCGGTCCCTTGAGTGTATTCATAGCCGGGGCTGGGAGGAAGAATAACCCGTGAAGGATCCTGTTCATATATATCTGAACAGCGAGCACTTCCAACCCAGGCTCCGTTTTGACATTGAACACATTCGCGATCTTGTGGACTACTATATTGTTTTCCACTTGCGACCCATTGGCCGTCAGCAATGGAAACACCAGCAGAACCACTTAAACAAGAATTGCCCGTAGGTGAAGGCGAGCCGGATAAATCAGAATTGGTAGGTGGGTTATTTGATTTTGAATTTTCAGCATTCATGGTGGTTGTTGCGGTGATTCGTTTTTTCCCTTCACTTTCTATGGTAGATTGGACAATCTGTTCGATAGCATCATAAAGTTTGTCAGGACTTTTTTGCCGGTTTGGGTATCGGTGATGGTAGCTCCACTATTGTTCGCTGCCTGAGCTTGAGTTTGAGTCATTTGTAAACCATAACCTCCGTCTTCAACCAAGATTGCGATGGTTGCGGGTTGGGGAATAAAGAAATTACGCCAGACGAAGAAACTAACAGCAAGAAGAAGGGCGAGAACACCTAAAATAGTTTGAGTGGAGAATGAATGGTGGGTTTTTTTCATAGAGAGCCAGAGGTAGTAATGGTATCAACAATCATGGTCATGGAGGAGCCGGGGCGGATGGCTGGAGAGAGAATGCCCGTCACGATTACAGAGGAACCAACGAGGCTATCTAAGCCCTGAGCATCGAGAAGGATGGGGCGACCATCAGCGAGAATGAGGAGGTAGTTGCCGCTTTTCCCAAGTGTGGTATCTTTCCGCAGAGTACCGGAGACGACGGTATCACCATATTGAACGACAGCTTCGTTGATGACAAAAATACCGGACGGCTGAACGAGGGAGCGATAGTAGCCATAACCCAAGGCAACGATCAGGAGGAACAAAGGAATGAGGAAATAGGATAGAGGAAGCTGGGATCTACGACGCAGTTTGGCCATAGAGTAAATCTGAC
>LCMB01000017.1 GCA_001002415.1 Microgenomates group bacterium GW2011_GWF2_46_18 | reverse complement strand
AATCTTACCATCGAAGATGGTGCCGCCTTCTTCAAGAACTACCCCAAAATCTACAAAAAACTCCAGCTTTTAGTTGACGTTGGTTTAGGTTACCTCAAAATCGGGCAGGGGAGCCCTACTCTCTCAGGAGGCGAGGCCCAACGCATCAAACTAGCTAGTGAACTAGGCAAACGAGAGGGTAATAGTACCCTCTACATTTTGGACGAGCCAACTACCGGTCTCCACTTTCACGATATTAACAAACTCTTAACGACTCTGAGAAAACTGGTAGAAAAAGGTAACACGGTCGTAGTCATTGAGCACAATCTCGATGTCATCAAAAATTGTAACTATCTAGTTGATTTGGGCCCAGAAGGTGGAGCCGGAGGTGGAGACATCCTTTTCCAGGGTGAAACATCCAACCTTCTCCCTCTCAAAACCAGCTACACCGCCAAATACCTGCGCAAACATCTACATGAATAAATTAGTGTGGACTACTGTCTCCGACTATCGTCTCGCCCCCAGTACCTGCGGGGTCTACCAGTACTGGCAAGAAGACAAACTTCTCTATGTCGGTAAAGCCATTAACATCAAAGCCCGGTTAGCCGGCCACGCCCAAAACGCCAAGCTCGATGCCAAAGAACGTGCCATCGTCACCGGTTCAACTCAGATCCGCTACACCCTCGTTGAATCCGAATTTCTGGCTCTCCTTCTCGAATCCAAATTAATTCGTGAGTCTCAGCCGCCCTATAACCGGATCTGGAAAGACGACAAAACTTATCTCTATATCGTCATTGATCTCTCGGATCCTTTTCCCCGTCCCCGCTTCGCCAGAGGACACGACCTGCCCGCCGCAGCTTCCCAGCATCGTGGGATGCGGGCGGGACTTAAACTTTTTGGTCCCTTCCCGAGTAGCCAAGTCGCCGAAGAAGTTTTACGCGAAATTCGTCGCCTTATCCCATTTTGCATGAGTAAAAAACTCGGGAAACGTCCCTGCTTCTACAGCAAAATCGGCCTTTGCTCACCTTGCCCTGGTTCTCAGCTTTCAGCTGTGCAAAAACGGCAATACCGTCATCAAATCCAACAGGTGATCAGAATTCTCTCGGGGAATATTACCCCCGTTATTACCAGTCTTACCAAACAGCTTAAACAGGCGTCGAAGCAGCAGGATTTTGAAACCGCCCTAGTCCTCCGTACCAAAATCGAGCGCTTCACCCACTTTGTCCAAACCCACACCTTCCGCGACTCTGCCTCAATTAGCTACAATACCTCTGATCTAAAACTCTCCTCTCTCCAAAAATTACTCACCTCAGAAATCAATCATCTAACGTCTCTGCATCGTATCGAGTGTTATGACGCCAGTAACTCGGCTCTTCACGACTCGACCGTTAGTCTGGTTGTGGCTACCGACGGCCTTCTCGATCGGGGGCAGTACCGCCGTTTCCGCGTCAAAAATCCCCGTTCTCGCTCTGATTTTGATCGCTTATTCGAAGCCGTCTCCCGGCGCCTTAAACATTCATCCTGGCCCCAGCCTGATTTAATCGTTATTGATGGTGGTACTCCTCAACTTACGAAACTTCAACCCCTTTTTGATCTCTTGCCCGAACCGATTCCCTTGCTGGGGCTAGCCAAACATCCCGATCGTCTCGTTTTTCCCGATGGGAAAACCCTTAAACCCACTAGCAATGATCCGGGCTTTCTACTTCTTCAAGAGCTCCGCAACGAGGCACACCGCTTTGCCAATAGTTATCGTCGAGTTATTGAGCGAAACAGAACTAAGCTATAATATTTCTACGCGTCTGTCGTTCAACGGATAGGACTACAGTCTTCGGAACTGTTAATGGGGGTTCGATTCCTCCCAGACGCACTACACATTTTCTGTGCCTACCGTACGCGGTGTAAACTAGTGGTATGAACCATTTTATGGATCGTTTGGTCGAAAAGGCCATGCTCCAATCCCAATCCTTCCGTGTCGCCAAAATGCAACTTAAATCTGCTTGGTCTCCCGATATTGCTATCTCCCGCGATCCTGGGAGTGGTGGTCGTTTTATTGCCAAAAAAATAGCTACTAAACTAGGGTGGAAGTTATTTGATAAAGCCCTTATGTTCAAACTCAGCGAGGAACTTGGTATCAAAACTGCCGAGCTCGAACATATCGACGAACACGGCCGCACTTGGTTTGCCGACACTTTTCATTCTATCTTTAACCCCGCCTATGTTTCCGATGTTCGCTACATCACCCACCTCAAAACCATTCTTCAACACGCTTCCAAACAGGGAGATCTAGTGATCCTTGGCCGATGTCTTCGAGTTAGAATCACTGCCCCCTTTACTACTCGAGTTAAGAACACCCTTAAATATGATGGCAAGCGCACCAAGTTAGAAGCCGTTGAGTGGGTCCGCCATATCGAATCACAGCGCAATCGCTTTATTCGTCAATACTTTGGTGTCAATCCTCACAACCCCTGGAACTACGACCTTGTGATCTCCACCGATCAGCTCACTCTAGATCAAGCCGCCAATTTAATTATTCAAGCCTACTTGATCAAATTCCCCCAGGAAAAAAAGCCTCTCGCAAATAAGATATAATTCTCTCGTAAATTGCTCAGGTGGTGAAATGGTATACACGCTAGCTTCAGGAGCTAGTGCCGTCAAAAGCGTGGGAGTTCGAATCTCCCCCTGAGCACGCACAACTACTCTTGTAAACCACGCCTATTCTCAATTCCCGTCAAATTCTTCTTGCGCAGTCTTAGGTTAGCGGGTGTAATCTCCAATAACTCATCCTTCTCCAAAAAATCAATCGCTTGTTCAAGTATCACTCCATCACTGGCCTTGCTCCGCATATTGGTTAACTGTTTGCCCTTGCACACGTTTACCCTTACATCCTGTTCTTTGGGTGTCTGCCCCACAATCATTCCCTCGTATACAGGAACCGCTGGGCCAATAAACAAAATTCCTCTATCTTCCGCGGCCGCCAGTCCGTAGGCCAACGACTCCCCGCTATGAGTCGCGATAATCACTCCCGAGCGAATCTTGGGCAGTTCTTTCCCCACTGGTTCATACCCATCGATCTGGGAAGAAAATAAGACTGTCCCTTTGGTTAGGGTCAAAAGTAATGTTCTAAGACCAATAATTGATCTGGTTGGGATCCGGTAGACAAACTCCAACTCATTTTCGCTAATCGGTGCCATGCTAATCATTACCCCATACCGCTTCCCCATTTCCTGATTAATCACTCCCTGATATTCATTGGGTATTACAACATTTACTTCTTCGACCGGTTCAATCTTAATTCCGTTCTCGTCCTTTTTGGTAATAACCTCGGGCTTTCCGACCTCCATCTCATACCCTTCCCGACGCATCGTTTCCAAAAGGACTGACAAGTGGAGCTCTCCTCGCCCCGACACTTTGTACTTCCCACTCTCCAATTTCTCAACCCGCAAAGACAAATTTGACTCTAGTTCGCGATACAACCGTTCCTCAATCTGCCGACTGGTTACAAATTTGCCCTCTCGTCCAGCCAGTGGGGAGGTGTTCGCCCCCATCGTCATGTGTAAAGTAGGTTCCGAAATATCCTGGATAGGGTAGGGGACACTGTCTGATGGATCCGACATAGTTAACCCGATCTGCACGTCAGTTAATCCGGGTATTCCGACAATGTCTCCAGTTGTCGCCGACTCCGTCTCTACTTTCCCGAGTCCTTCCGCCAAAAGAATTCGCTGCACCGAAAAAGGACGGGTCGGTCGGTTAGTCAAGATCACACTCTGACCAAGCTTAATTGTTCCCTGAGTAATCTTGCCAATGGCAATTCTCCCCAGATGAGGATTGTAATCAATCGAGGAAACCAACATCTTAAACGTATGTCCCAAATCAACTTTTGGCTGTGGCAAATACTCCAAAATCTTATCCATCAAAGGCCGAACATCTCCCGTTACTTCATCTCCGTAACTCACTGGCAGTTCGCTAAAGACTTTTCCGTCTCGCCCAACAGCATAAAGTACGGGAAAATCCAAATGAGACGGATCATGCGCTAACTCCAAAAATAGTGTCTCAATTTTTCCAATCACATATGGTACCCGCGCATATTGCTTATCAATTTTGTTAATCACCACAATAATTTTTAGATTTTGCTTTAGCGCCTTTTTTAGTACGTAGCGAGTCTGTGGCATTGGGCCTTCTTGGGCGTCCACAATTAACAAGGCTCCATCCGCCATCGACAATGTCCTCTCGACTTCTCCCGAAAAGTCAGCATGCCCTGGAGTATCAATAATATTAATCTTAGTATCGTTGTAAAAGACTGCACAGTTCTTGGCTAAAATTGTGATTCCCCGTTCCCGCTCCAGCGTATTGCTATCCAAAATCGTAGTCTGGCTCATCTCCCCAGAATTCTCCCGAAAAGTATGGGTCTGTTTGAGCATCGCATCGACTAGGGTTGTCTTCCCATGATCGACGTGCGCAATCACCGCCACGTTCCTAATATTTTTAAACTGGTGCATACGCCAAGCTTTCAGTGAAAATTAGTCGCCTAATTGTATCACAATATATCAAAATAGTCGAGAGCGGGTAAGGGGGATCGAACCCCTGATAACTGCTTGGAAAGCAGTTGTGTTACCGCTACACCATACCCGCGTTGGTGGTGAGGCTCAGACTCGAACTGAGATAGCTTGTTCTTCAGACAAGTGCCTTGACCATCTTGGCTACCTCACCACTTTGTGGCCGCTGAGGGGATCGAACCCCCGACCTATCGGATGTAAACCGAGTGCTCTACCAGCTGAGCTAAGCGGCCTTCGAGTGGGCCCACTGGGATTCGGACCCAGGACACCCTGCTTAAGAGGCAGGTGCTCTAACCAGACTGAGCTATAGGCCCCATGTGCCGAGGAGAGGACTTGAACCTCCATCCCTTTTACGGGACACGCACCTCAAGCGTGCGCGTCTGCCAGTTTCGCCACCTCGGCTCGCAGATGGATTATACTAGATAAACCTAAGATGATAAAATAGCACCTGTCACTTTGCCGAGTCGTCTAATGGTAGGACATCGCCCTTTGGAGGCGAGTATTGGGGTTCGAATCCCTGCTCGGCAACAAAATTTGTCTTATAGTAGTACAATTCGCCCGTGACTACAAAAAAAGAGCATCCATCAGAAACGATTGCGGGATCTGTTGAATCCTTTATTCCCACTCTTTTACCCTACAAACAAGAACTGGGTATTAATCTTAAAATTCGACCCTTATCTCACAGAATTCTCGAAAAATTAGTTCCAGAATATAAATTCAAACTAGGTCAAGGATTGGTTGAACCAGCCAAACCCAAAGCACTCGACATTATCAAGAATTCACTCGAAGAACAACTTCCGATACCTTTGATTGTGAACATCGGTACTTCGAAATGGTTTAACGGAACTAATCCTGATCGGAATATCGCCGGATTTTCCGAACTCTTGATGTTCGAACAACTATCCCACCTTAGTCACCGAGTTGAAAGTGTCTACCCACGAGGGGTTACTTGGACTATTCTGGCTGAAGATTTAACAAACGAATGGCTCTACAGTCGGATTAATCCTTTGGAAGATGTTAAAAGAAATAACCAAGTTTACCTAGAATCATTAAATAATATGCTCCAGACAGTGATTCCCTACCTTAACTTGCAGGTCGAGATGATTCGTGAGAGTGATATTCTGCAACAACCAGGGAGCGAAATTTCACAATATCATGACTTACTTGATCAAAACCAACAATTATTCCGAGAATACTTTGAAGCGGTCATTCCCCAGGAAGCCCAATTTTTGCTGCAGCTTGGTCCAAATAATCTAGACCAAGAAACCTGGGAAAAATACGTCTCTAATTACCTTTCTTGCCTTACAGTCTACCAACAATTATTAAGCTCAGGATGGAATGGGGGCGTTCATCCCTACCAAAGAGAATATTATTCCCGGCAATTTGAAAAATCTGGAGGAGATCAAGCCAAAAATCTCGAATATATTTCGGCTTATTTCGGGAGTGTTCTTGCCCGCCGGGAATTTAAGTTTGTCCAACGAGCCGCAAAAGGCAAAAAAACTATTAAAGTTGCTTTTTTACGTTACCCCAAAGGTACCAACAATAAGGAAAAAACTGCCATTACGGTGAGCCAGCACCCGTTATATGGGCATGGTGCCTCTCACCAAAGAATCTCACCCTGGGCAGCGATCACCAATCTTGAATATGACTCTCGGCAACAAGTTTCTCTCAGAGTCAGACCTATTAGAGAACAAGACAAAGATCCAGAATTAAATATGGAGATTAATTATGCCGGAGTCTCCGTCCCAGTTAATATTTTTTCCGCTGATATAATCGACTAATCACAATGAAACTCAAAGACAAATACATTTTCCGACCATACAATCCCCGTTTCCCCCAATTATTCGAGACGGAAAAAATTCGACTCCAAAAAACCCTTGGCAATAAAGTCGAGATCGAGCATATCGGGAGCACCGCCGTACCCGGCCTTGGTGGTAAAGGAGTAATCGACATCTCCCTAGCTCTCCCCAAAAATGAGTGGGAAGCAACTTCAACCAAACTATCCGCTCTAGGATATAAGTATCGGCCTAAAGATCCAGAAAGAGAAGATCAAAGACTCTTTTTTATGGCCAATCTTCCCGATCAAGAACTCGGCACCCGTCTTTATCATATTCATCTAACCTATCCCGATAGTCCCGAACTAAAAAAGGAATTAACCTTCCGTAACTACTTGCGGACTCATCCACAAGCAGTTGACGAATACGCTCAGATAAAAATGCAGGCAGCCAAGGAAGCCCAAAAATATACCACCAAAAACGAAATGCGGGATATCTATGGAAAAATTAAAGAAACTTTCATCCGGAATATTCTTAACTCAGCCAACCTTACTTCGTCACCTTCTCCAACTGCACCGGATTATAACTAAACGGGATTGATAGATCCGCATATTTCTTGGTTGGTTCCACGTACTTGGCATGATTCTTTTCAACCGTGATTGACCAAGCTAACGTCTCGATATTCGAACGTCCCTTTTCTACATCTCTCAGCATCCTCCTAGCTACTCTAATTTCTGTCGGTGTGTCCAGATAGATTCGGAGTGTCGCCGCCTCACGTAAGGGGCAATAAAAGGCAAAAATCCCTTCTACCACTACCAACCTCGTTCCAGGAGTGGCCTTGATCTTCTGCACTCCCACTCTCTCGCTAGTTTTCATATCGTAAATAGGGATCGTCACCTGTTTTCGCTTCGCCAGCAATTCAGCCGCTTTGGCACAAGAGACAATATCTACCGATTCCGGCACATCAAAATTATACTTGCCATTTTTATCTGGTTTCATCCCGGCTTTACCGTAGTAAAAATGATCCATCGACAACACGTATGCCTTCCGAAATCTCTGGGCAAACGAGCTTTTGCCCGAACACGATCCACCACATACCAAAACAATCGGAAGTTTCTGCTTATCCTTAGCTTTCACTAAAATATTAGTCTAGCACACTTGTAAACTAATCCTAGTAAAAATAACTCGAGAGCCGGATAAATTGCTTGCTTGGTACTTCATACCAAAAAGAGATTTTTGGCTCGTTCTCACTCTTGGCATTAATAATTAGCAGGGTAGGGGATGCCCACCCCGTTACCGAAACCAAGGTTAACTCGGGGTATGCCAGGGTAAATGGCTCGGCAATAACTCGGTATATTCCCCCCTCTACAAATGGCTCTCCCGTGGCTTTCATTACCCAAAACTCACTCTCTCCCGCAATTTTTCTCTCCAGGAAAAAATATTTATTGTCCGGTGACCAGGCATTAAATGGCACCAACAGCTCCTCTTCTGGCTCTAATCTCTTCGTCATGAGCATCAAATCTCCTACCCAAATCCCTGCCTGCTCTCCCTTAATGTTTACGCTTACCATCATCCTCCCATCTGGTGATACTTGCTCCATTACCCTCGCAGTGGGGGTCGGCAATGGCTCTACCGCCATAATTTCCAGAGTATCTTCCTGCTTGTCTTGCACTTTCTGCTTGCGTTCCATCCCCCAACCAACCAAAACTCCTATCATTGCCACGAAAAATGTTAAGCCCAGTATTTTCTTCATATTAAAATATCGTGACTTTCGTCCCAGTATTTTCGGCATCCGTATAGGTAACCGTCCCCGTTGTTAACGGGCTCACCCAATTATAAAGTTTCTCCGCGTCGATTTGCCGCATATTCACACAACCATGGCTCATCGCGTGGCCAAAATTATTGTGCCAATAAGCCCCATGTAGGCTATATCCGGCTATTTTGGGAATCTTGTCATTATAAAAAAACATCACATATGGCACATTCGGCAAGTTGTAATAATCCGCTCCCGTTCCTCCCTCCATTCGGGTTGCCCGCATCTTAACCCAGATCGTATACTCTCCTGGCGGGGTTCGCCCCCACTTACCTGTCGAAATTGGCGTTTCCAAATACACGGTTTCTCCCTCATAAGCCGTCAAAAGTTGTTTCTCCAGGCTCACATAAATTTGTTTGGCCTGCACGTTAGCCACCTCACCCAAAACCTTTGTCGTCAACTGCTCATCTCCCAAGCTTATTTCTGGCACTTCTATCTCCTGACCAGCAAAAACCCCTGTTTCTCCGTTGTTTACGACCATTTTGGGCAAATCTGAACAACTTCCCAAATTAGCACACTCCACCCCCTTTGGTCTGGACAAGTACCCCAATCCCACTCCTAGGACAACAATTAATAGACCCCCTAAATATCTCCATTTGTTCTTCACTTCCTTAAGTCTACTATTTTTTTGCTTAATGGTGTAGTCTTAACCTATGAAATCCTGGCTTAAGGTTATTTTTTGGGTACCCAGTGCTGTTCTTTGTCTGGTTATTTTTCTCCAAGTCTACACCAAGCTTGGTCGTACTCAGGGCGTCCAGGGATTACTGCGCCAAGAAATTAACACTGTCAAAAACGAACCTATCGTCTTTGCCGCGCTTCCCCGCGCCGCTTTCGAGATCAAAACCGCCCTGGCCTCCGAAGACGCTCGTCCTCTGGTTATCGACCATTACTTTACTCATTACGCTTCTCCCATGGCTGGACTCGGCCAATATATTGTCGACGTGGCCGATCACTACAAGGTTGATCCCTATCTAATCGTTGCTATCGCCCAACAGGAATCCAATCTGGGCAAAATTATGCCTGACAACTGTCACAATGCCTGGGGATGGGGTATTCATTCCGCCGGGACTCTCTGCTTCGACAGCTGGAAAGAGGGGATTACCACCTTCACCTCTGGATTAGCCGATAAATACCTGGCCTACGGCCTCCGCACTCCAGAGGAAATCATGACCAAATATAACTCCACAAGCCCTGGCGGAGCCTGGGCCGAAGGAGTTACTCAATTCCTCGAAGCCCTCCAAACCGGTGATTGGTAAACTCTTCACTTGACAATCCTATAGTCTGTGCTAATATCCGCAGACTATGTGGAAAACCCTTCTGGCCATCATTCTGGTCGTACCTATATTTCTCTCAAGTTATACGGCTACATTTGCCTATAACCTTGATTCTCGTGCCGCCCAAATGCGGACTATTCTGACTAAATACAACTCACCCATGATAGGCCTAGAAAATACGCTTATCCAAACGGCCGAAAAGTATGATTTAGACTGGACTATTCTGGCGGCTATCGCTGGAACCGAGTCAAGTTTTGCCAAACGGATGCCTGCCAACTGTATCAATCCCTACGGCTGGGGAATTTATGGTGATCATAAACTCTGCTTCAATTCCCTTGAGGCGGCCATCGAAGGTGTAGCCTCTGGGTTAGCCAGCAAATACAACACTACTTCCATTATTACTATTGCAAAAACCTATAACTCCGTCAGTACCGACGGCTGGATCAATCACACCAGCTTCTTCATGAATAAGATCAAATCAGCCGAAATTCCTGTCGAACTTCTCCCAGTTACGCTATAATTACCTCCAGGCCAAGGTGGCGAAATGGTATACGCGCACGCTTTAGGATCGTGTCCCTTACGGGATGGAGGTTCAAGTCCTCTCCTTGGCACAAGAAGAGATAGCACCGTTATCAAAGGTGCAAATTGATTGATATAACGGGCTAATCTCGCGGTTCAATGTACCATTTTGGCTCCAAGCCAGTCCTGAGGGAAAGATTGAACCCAAGAGTACTTTGATCTGGCTAATACTAGATCTTTTGTAGGCTTCTCCCAAATCCGCCAATAATGTCCGTATAAAAGTTGTCACATCATCGATGTTGTATCTATCAATCGTGGCATCGTTTTTAACTACTTGAGCCTTTACCATTCGATCTTCTACTACTGCGTTTTGTTCCTTAAATACTTCGTCCGAATACACGCCCGCAAGGTTCTTTTCCACTAGTGTTTGCCTGAGCGCTTTTAGGGTAGCAATTTCCTGATCTGCCTGGCCTTTAATCTTCTGTAACCTTGCCAGACGTGTGTGGTAGGTGCGGTATAAAAAGGCAATAAATAAATCGAGGCACTCTTTCTTTGGTGTTACCGTTTTAA
>LCMB01000016.1 GCA_001002415.1 Microgenomates group bacterium GW2011_GWF2_46_18 | reverse complement strand
CCTCGATTACAATCTCCTCAAATCCAGCTTTGGCACTACCTATAACCTACTAGACTACAACACTCTTCGTTCCCAGTGGGGACAGTAAACTGATACACTTATTATATGCGTTATTTTCTAACCCTACTTTTTATCTCCACCATTATCCTTCCCTTTTCCGCTATCCCAGCTCACGCCATCTACCTTGACGAGCGCTTAGGTGTAACCAATTCCTGTGGTGTTTATCCCGATCGTACCTCACAAGGAGATTATCTGCAGTATGGTGTCCAAAAAACTCGAGAGTTGGGTTTTGCCGGTCTTGAACTAATCATGGTTCCAAGAAGTCTATGTTCTTCCGGCGGAGGATGTTACCAACAGGCTACTCAATACTGCTCAGGCAACAAACTCGATGTGCCGGACATGAGGGGTATGATGACGCTCCCTCAATATCAAATAGCCATGTCCAAGCCAATCAAATACTTCACTCTTTTTGTAGAAGCAGTTAAATCAACCTCACTTCAACAAGCATCAATTCATGCGAGTAGTGAGCCATACACCCAAGCAGAAATTGATTCCACTTACAAGGAAGTCAAAGACGCGATCAAATATCTATTAACCCGATACCGCGGATCAGGAAAAACATTCTATATTGCCCCCGTCAATGAATTAGACAACAGGTTGGTACAAAGTTCTGGATGCTTACTCAATTTTCCCTGTGATGACGTTGATGTTCCCGCTTACTCGATAAATCACGCAATTAATTTTTTAAACACGTATGCCCGAGCTATTAAAGACGCCAAAGAAGAGATTCCTCCCGAGGGGGTAACAGTATATCTCACCTGTGAAATTAACCGTGTCATCTCACGATCCATGCGAGGCAAAACATCTGCTGCCAATGATGTGATTCCCCATACCCAATGTGATATTGTCGCCTACAGCGCATATGAAACTATAATGGCATCCAATCCATCAGGAGTAAGACAAAATATGCTTGAATCCCTCAATTACATTGCTGACAAAGCTCCCGATCATTCTGATTTTCCCAACGGGAAAAACGTTATGATTGGAGAAATAGGATATCCCGAAAACAGTACTCGAACGGATGTCTCATTCGACAAGGCCGCGGCAGCTATTCAAGCTGCCATGGACTGGGGGGTGGTCAGACTCAACATCTGGACTCTTTTAGACCAAAAATGTACCAAAGCTAATCCTACCAATGCCGACTGCAGTGGTTTTTGGATGATCAAACCCGACGGTAGTCGAAGTCAAATGTATAACTATCTCCGTACCACCTACTCAACCACTGCTCCCTCTCTCCCTCCTACCAACTCCGCCGATCTTAATAGTGATGGCACCGTCAACCTCCTCGACTACAATCTCCTCAAAGCTGGCTTTGGTACTACCTACAACCTCCTTAACTACAACACCCTTCGCTCTCAGTGGGGACAGTAACTATGCCAAAACAACCCTTCCCTCGTTTCTTACTACCCCTAACTATCATTTTGGGTTTTTCCACTCTCATTTATCTTGGTTATCGCTCTCTAGTTCATCAAGCCACTCCCGTCAGTATCAATCAAGTTGGGAACATCCCCAATGACACGGATTCTCCCATCCCCACTCTTTACGTGGGTGAGATGGGTTTTGACGTCTCTCAACCTGCCTTTTTAGACGATTTGGTCCAAAGCAATCCCATGTATATCGTTTTCAATCCTTACTACCCCCAATCCGTTCCCTCCGCCTCTGTAATTCAAGACATTCATACTCGCCTCCCCCAACTCAAAGTGTTGCTCCATATTTTCCCCGCTAGTTTGTTTGATCAAAAAAAATTAGACAGTCCGATCGCCAAAGTTAGTTTCTCCAGTCAGAACACTCAAACCCAATTTGATAACGCCTGGACCAATCACCAAGATGCGTTCCTAAAAGATGCTAGTGGAGAGTATGTTTACAATACCATCGATCCGGTCGGACAAATGTGGCTCAAAGAGGGACAGGGATATCTCATGGATCCCGCTCACCCCTTTTACCAAAATCTTCTCTACAACCGCATCAAATATCTTGTTACCGAGCTCGGCTATGATGGTGTCTACCTAGATATTATGGTGATAGGTTTTATGCAGGGGATGTATTCCTCCCGCCCTGCATTGGATGGCTTCCCTCTTACTAATCAGCAATGGAACGATAAACTCATTAGTTTAAGTCAATCACTCCAGAATAAACGTCAAACTGACCCCGACCCCCGTATGCGTAACGCTCTCATTTTTACCAATAGTGTTGGTGGGGGAAAATATACGGTAGGAGTCGTCGATTACAATCGCGACCTCAGGACTCAAGGAGTTCAGATCGAAAACCCTTTTCAGGATTATCCCGATCTGACCACTGATGAATGGCTCAAAGCCATCAATCTCATCCGCGATATCTCCTCGCTGCGCAATAATCAGATGCGCGGTTGGCTCCTGTATCACTTGAGCGAGGGGATGAACAGCCGACACCAATGTAATCAACAAAGTCTTTTTACCTATGCCTCATTTCTCCTCAGCAAACAATCACCCAACTTTGCCTTTCATTACCTCTGTAAAATTCAAGATTCGTCCCTCCCCGCCTCCGAACGTCGAGTAGTCCCTTCGGAGACACTCACTCGAATCTCACTTGACTCCCCCGTCGCTCCCTACCAACGACTCGCCTCTGGCCTCTACGTTCGTGAATTTGCCAATGGTTTTGCTCTGGTCAATCCTACCTCCTCTTCTCTCAACTATCAGTCCAATATTAATCTCCATAACGCCTACTCCGCTACCACCTATCCCAAAAACACCAACATTACCCTGCCTGCCAAGACCGGTTTAGTTCTCCTCAAAAACGCTCCTTCCCCCTCCTCCCGCCCCGGCGATCTTAATAGTGATGGCACCATTAACCTCCTCGACTACAACCTCCTCAAATCAGGCTTTGGTACTACCTACAACCTCCTCGATTACAACACCCTTCGCTCTCAGTGGGGACAGTAACTATGAAAAAACTTCTAACAATCACATCGATTATTTGTCTCTTAATTCTGATTTATTTAGGCTATCGCTATTTTCTCGGTCAAGCTACCCCCGCCAGTATCAACCTAGTCGGC
This sequence comes from Microgenomates group bacterium GW2011_GWF2_46_18, assembly GCA_001002415.1. GTDB lineage: Bacteria > Patescibacteriota > Microgenomatia > UBA1400 > UBA12108 > LCMB01. The sequence goes on along the minus strand of LCMB01000016.1, from coordinate 4,773 downwards.
AACACTCCCAATGATCCCTATGTCTCCCTCGTTCTCGAACCCAGCTTTTTGATCAAGCCAGCCAACAGTGTCAGTGAGATCGGTCTCACTATCGATACTGGCGACCAGAAAAAAGTCAAAACTATTCGAGTGGAAATTTCCTACTCACCGGATCAATGTCTCTCTCCCGTAGTTACAAGAGGTGATTTTTTCTCCCGTGTTATTTCTCCTCCCCAAATTGACAATGGTCTCATTCGCTTTAGTTATGGTGTTAATGCTGGATCCAGCGCCAAACAAGGCAATGGTACCATCGCTACCATCAAAGCTGGCCCAACTACCGGTAACTGCACGCTCACCATAACCCCTAACACTCGCCTAACCGATCACAACAATACCACCTATTTACCCACCACCATTACTCCCGCTACCCTCAAACTCCAAACTCCTAGTCCCTCCGGAATCCCCGCCTTCAAGCAACCCCAATATCATCCAGATACTCTCAGTCGCTAGCCTCTTGACAACTATCTATTATCCTTTCACAATGAAAACATATGAAGAAAACTAAAAAAGCCAAAGTTACTCGCAAATCATCTCGTGTTGTCCGCCGCAAAACTTCTCGTCAATCTTCTCTTCGCTCTTTTCTCCCTCTCCTAATAGTCATCGGTGTTCTCGGCCTTGGGTATTTAGGTTTTCGTCTCTTCTTCCGCCCCCAATCCGTCGATATTAATCAAATAGCTGGTCACACCGGCACTGTCGTTCTCGCTCTTACCCCCAGTTCCATCACCAAAGATGCCAATCAGACTACAGCCATTACCCTTACTATTAATAGCGGTACAAGTAAAGCTACCGGTGTCCAAGCTGAGATTACCTATAATCCCACCAAATGTGTCACTCCCACTGTCACCAAAGGTGATTTCTTTACCGAAACATTGATGGCCGCTACCGTTACTGGTGGCAGAATCAAGTTTGCCTACGGCATCCATCCCACCGCCGAAGGCAAAACTGGTACTGGTACTGTCGCCACTATTACCACTGGCCCAAAAAATGATGACTGTACCCTCACCTTTGTCAATAATATGAATAAAAATCTCGCCACTGTTGAAGGTGTGGATACCAATGCGCTAGCTTCTGCTTCCGACGCCGTGATCCATTTGACTGGCAACTCTCCTACTCCCACTCCCTCCATAACTCCTACTCCCACTCCCTCCGTCACTCCCACTCCCTCGCCTTCTGGTTTAAATACACCTTCTTGTCCCACCAGATATACCCCCGCTGAATGTGCAGCTTTTCAAACCAAAGTTACCTCGTTGCAAAATTTTGTTACCTCTTTAAATCTTTGTATCCAAGCCAAAAGTCTTAACTATTGCCGAACCAAAACCGTTATAGATTGCCTGAGAATCAAACCTGTAGCGTCTTGTTTAAATTATTATTAAATGGCCACGAAAACTCATCTCGGTTTCTCTTTGATCGAACTCTTGATTGTCGTAGCCACCTTGGCTATTCTGATCCTTGCCGTCCTAACTGGCCTCTCCCGCCAACGCAACAAAGCCGACGATGCCAAAATGAAAAGTGACCTTGCCCGTCTCAAAATTGCCTTCGAAGATTACTATAACGACCACAATTGTTACCCTCCCGCCACCTGGTTTGACAATGCTGACGACTGTGGGAGTAACCAACTCTCTCCCTACCTTCCCGTCATTCCCTGCAACCGAAAAACCGGTCTCCCTTACGTCCTCGAAACTGATAGTACTACCTGCAAATGGTTCAAATTTTATACCTTTCTCATTAACAGCGATGATCCTCAGGCAGTCGCTCTCCGGGGCGATGAAACCAGTTCCCCTCTCGGTAACTACGGGATTAGCTCCGATAATGTCGTCGTCACCGTTTATTACTCTCCTACTTCTTCTTCCGCTCCTTCGTCAACTCCCACTCCGTCAACTCCCGCCAAACGGTACTGGTGTCCCATTGTTGGTAACTGTGGTGACTATGACACCACTCTTTATACTTGTACCCCCGACTGGGCTTCTGCAGACTGTGGTGGTACTAACTGCCCCACAGTTGGTACTTGCAATCCTCTTTAGTTACATGCTATAAGGAGTGGCATGAATACTCGAATCTCTCATTCCTTAGTTTTTGCCCTCTCATTAGTTATCCTCATTGCTGTTATTTTTGTCTTCGGTCCTTTTACTACCAACTACTTCCTCTTCCCCAAGCTTATTTTACTTGCCGCATCAGTCCTGCTCTCACTTCTCATCTTTTTTGCTCCCGCCCTCTCAGCTCACCCCTTCCCCCTTGTCAAATCTCGTCTCGCTTTCCCTCTCTTTCTTTTTAACGTTGTCCTAGTTGCCAACCTCGTTCTCAATTCGGAGGGTCGAACCGAAGCTATATTTGGCAAAATCACCATGTTTGTTGCTCTTAGTATCCTGGCTCTTCTTCTCTCTTCTCTTCCCCGCTCAACCAAAACCATTTCCACTCTGCTAACCACTCTCCTCGCCAGTACCACTATCCTAGCTCTCCACTCTCTTCTCCAATTAACCGTTCTGTATTCTGCCACCTTCCTTCCCACCTACATGCAAACCAAAAGCTTTACCCCGACTGGCTCCCCCCTCACAACCGCCGCCCTCCTGGCTCTCGGGCTCTTCCTTTCGCTCTCCCTTTTGCGGCATCTCCCGCACCGAGTTAGCTACTATCTCACTCTTGCTACCAGTTTCCTGCACACTGTCGCTCTTGTAGCCCTCGTTGCCATGATGCTCCCCGGTCAAGCGCTTGCTCCCATTCTTCTCCCCTACTCTGCGTCCTGGTCGGTTACCCTGGATGCCCTCAAAACCCTTCGTTCTCTCACTTTTGGTGTTGGGTTTGCCAACTTTCCCACTTTCTTTACTCAAACCAAACCCCTCTTTTTAAATACCACTTCCCTCTGGAACACTCTTCCCCAAACCGCGACCTCCGAACTCCTCCAGTTTTTGGCTACCACCGGGATTTTGGGACTCGCCACTTTCCTCCTTCTCCCCTTTAGTTTTCTTCGCTATCATTCCGATTCCCCCACTACCACCATTCTTCTTCGCCTGATGTGGGCCACTCTTTTCTTATTCATCTTCCTCCCCGGCTCTCTCCCTCTCTTTACACTCTTTTTTATCCTCCTAGGCCTCCTCGGTAGCACTGATCAAACCTGGGAAATCTCTTCTCGCCCCGTTCGCCTCACGTTAGTAACCTTGGCTCTAATCTTCGTCGGAGCTTCTGTCTACTTCCTCAGTCTCTTTGTCCGGGCCGAACTCTCACTCCAAAAAGCCCAGCTTGCCCTCCAAAATAACGACGCCAAAACCCTCTACGAACAATCCCTAAAAGCTGTTACCCTCCTCCCCACCATGACCAACTATCGTCTCTCCTACTCGCGCGTTAATCTCTCCCTAGCTACCGCCATCTCCCAAAATCCCTCTCTTTCTGACGAACAAAAAACTCAAATCTCCCAGCTCTTGTCCCAAGCCATCCGCGAAGCCAAAGCCGCCACCAGTCTAACTCCTCAAAGCTCTCTCGCTTGGCAAAATCTTGGGTCCTTGTACCGTAATCTGATCAACGTGGCCCAAGGTTCAGATCAATTTGCTGTTTCCGCCTACGCTCAAGCCGTCTCGCTTGACCCCGCTAACCCAGCTCTTCGGATTGAATTTGGCGGCCTTCTCTACCAGCTCGCCCAATTAACTACTGACAACACCCAAAAGATTCAGCTCCTCAATCGAGCCGTCCAAGAATTTAGTACTGCCATCCAGCTCAAAAAAGACTACGCCAACGGCTACTACAACCTCGCCAAAGCCTATGAGTTAGCTGAGAACTATCAGTTAGCCTACAACTCTCTCCAAACCGCCCTCACCTACCTTGACCCCGCTTCCGCCGACTATGCTCAGGTCACCCAAGAACTAGAGGGATTGAAAGCCAAACTCCCCGTCGCTTCCGCTTCCCCCACCCCTTCCCCCAGTCCTACCACCACCCTGGCTACCCCTTCTCCTCTTCCCACCCCCCTGGCTACCCCTTCTCCTCTTCCCACCCCCCTTCCCGGTGGACCCATCGAACTCCCGACTACCAATTAATTACTACTTTGGAGATTCTCCATGGCCAACTCACCCGAGACCGTTACTACTTACTTAACCAAGCTCGAAACTGAACTTGAGAAAATCTTTGTCGGCAAACTCCCCGCCCTCCCTACTAATATTAAAGAAGTTATTGTCAAACTGGCTCCTTATTTAGTTCTCTTCTCCATGCTCATGCTCTCTCCCCTCATTCTGGCCGCCTTAGGTCTTAGCGCCGCTTTCCTCCCCTTTAGCTACCTCGGGGGTTTGCATATGGGTTTTTCCTACACCCTTGGCCTGATTTTCACTCTCGGTCAGATTATTCTCGAACTCTTAGCCATTCCCGGATTATTTAAACGTCAACTCTCGGCCTGGAGACTAGTTTTCTATTCTACCCTGATCTATCTGGTTGGCCAACTTGTCAGTTTCAACCTCGGTAGTGTCATCATTGGCGGAGCCCTGTCCTTCTACTTCCTCTTCCAGGTGAAATCCGAATACACCAAATAAGCCAAGCTGTAGTAAAATATCACCTGTAACCGGGGCCCGTAGTTCACCGGTAGTAACACCTCGATGGCATCGAGGAGAAAGGGGTCCAATTCCCCTCGGGTCCACAATTTCATTGTAATTCTTCGATCAACTCCCCGACTTCTCTCATTTCCGCACTAATCCATAGTATCTTTTTGTGTATCAATCTATTCATTTCTGCTTCAATTTTCTCTCGTAATTTCTCGTT
>LCMB01000015.1 GCA_001002415.1 Microgenomates group bacterium GW2011_GWF2_46_18 | reverse complement strand
TAACCCGGCGGTAGAGGGAGAGGTGATTTTTACCAATCAGCCGGAGTTTCGGGGAACGGGAACTAAAGGCTTAACTTTATCAATTGCAGTCAATTCGGCTAGGTCATATAGCGACACAATTGTGGTCGAAAATGATGGGACATGGGCTTGGTCACCGCCAGGTGAGCTGGCGGAGGGAAATCATAAAATAACGGTGTCATATATCTCGGCAGGAGTAAGCAAGACAGTCCAGCGGAATTTTGTGATCGCAACGAGCGCGGGAGCAGGGGGAGGATTACAACCAGCGTTTGTAGCCAGCGGAGCGGCCAGTATTAAGCCAACGCCTAGAGAAGTGATGCCAGCGACTGCGAGCGGAGTACCAACAACAGGAGTAATTACTCCCACGCTCTTGACGGTTAGCTTAGGGTTTGTCATGATGGCACTGGGAGTATTGTTAGTTGTGTTTTAGTAGGATCTATTTATTATGCCCGATCAACCCATTACAGATCCTCAAGCCGCAGTTGACGCAGCGTTGGGCAAAACTGAACCAGTAACTCCGCCAGTTGTTCCTCCGGTGGTTCCGGTAACTCCTCCACCCCTAGGTACTCCGACAATACCAACTCCCCCTCTTTTACCATCCACACCAGCTCCGGTACCGCCGACAAATAATCCTCCGATAAAAATGAATGACGAGACACCGCTAGCGTTTGTGGCAAAACCAAAACCAGCGGTTGAAGTAGAGGCAAAAATTTCCGAAGCGCCACCGGCTGCTCCGCTTCCCCCGGTTACGCCAGCACCACCCAACGAGACTAAACCAGCCAAGTCGGGCAAGAAGAAAGTTCTGATGAGTATTATCGGAATATTTTTACTGCTGGCGGGACTTGGCGGAGGATACTATTTCTACAACAATTATTTTTCTCCAGAGGCAGTAAAAATTGCCAATATTCAAACCCAATACCCGACAAGAGCCGATTGTGAAGGAGCGTGTGATAACGGGAGACTTTTGCGATGGGATTCGAAGAATGACCGGTGTGAAGATAGTGGAAAACCGTGTACGGGGGAAGGAACAAATGAACAGTTGCATAGCACAGTAGTACCGTGTGGAACTACCAATAGTGTACAGTGTAGCGGGTGTGGGGGTAATCAGATGGCAATAGAGAAATGTGGAGAGTCACCTGTTTTCGGGGCAAGCTGTTCGACGACGAAGAGCTCTCAGTTTTTTAAAGAGTGTAATTGTGGTGGAACAAAATATTATTTTGATGCTGAAGGTGTTTGTAATGCACAAGATGCTCCTGCGGGGGTGACTGATCCAGCTTATTACAATACTTATGGTTTGTGCGCGGTAGCTAAAAATGGCTGTAGTGGTACTTCTAATGGTGAGAATGAAGTGGAAAGCTGTGATTTTAGTTGTTCAAGTTCGGGCTGTCAGTGTACTACCACAAGAAACGGCTGCCAAATTTACCACTGGAAGTGTGACCGAAATGACGATTTGGGTAGAGGATGTCAAGACGGAACTCCAAAAGTGGGACAAAGTGCAACATTTAATGCTAATTGTGGGTCAGAACAAATTGATGTCATGTGTCACGGGGATAGTGTGGCATTTAGAACAAAGGCACAGACGACGGCTTGCCGTCCTGGAGCTTCAACCACAACCACTGAATAAAGAATGTAGCCTCCCCGATTGTCGGGAGCAAGATTACCTTTACCTGTGCGGGAGCCACGGTGCCGGCGGCGGGAGCAAGCTTACTCAAATATGATTTCCGCTATAACATTGATAGTGGAAGTTGGACGACATTAGCTAATAAAACCAGCACAACTGCAGAATTGACTGTTGCGGCCTGCGGAACTTACTCTGTACAGTGCCGAGCGTGTGTAACATACCAAGGAACAACTCAGTGTGACCCAATTTGGCAAGGAGCAACCCCATGACAAGTAATCACAAAAAAACACTACTGATTGGGTTGGGACTATTTGTGACGATTGTCGTGTCACTACTGACGGTTTATTGGGTGAGACGACCCACTCCCAAAACGGTAACGGTGGCTTCACCCAAACCAACAACAACAGCTTCGGCAGTACCAGTTCCAATTTTAGAAGTGGGGCAAGCCAAGTGTTCGACCACATTTGTGGTCGCGTGTGGATCGGCTAGTCCTTCTCCTTCGGGGTCGGTTTTTCCCTCCCCTTCGACTTCGGCATCTCCCCTACCTTCTACTTCCGGGGTTCCCTCGCCTTCACCCTCAACTCCACCGGAAGCAAGCTTGGATTGTGTCACCAAAGAAGTGTACGAAAATGATTCACGGAATCGAGCCGGATTTTATTATCTAGAAAAAAGAATTGCGGATGCTTCAACTTTGGTGTCCGGTACTACCGTCACGTATAACGTGATCGCCAAAAATAACGGAGGAGCGAGCGCGAGTGATGTTCAGATTAGTGATACCCTGTCAACGAATTTGAATTTTGTTGACTCGGATGCAGACTGCAATTACGAAAGTAGTACCCGAACACTCACTTGTACCTTGGGTAGTTTGAGTGCAGGAAGCCAGACCCAAAGAAGCTTCCGGGCCACACTGGTAGCCAATAGTACAACCTCGATTGCCAATACCGCTGAGGTCTTTTCGTCCAACGGACAAAGAGATGCTTGTAGCGTCCAGCTAGATGCCACGGGCAAAGTAGTCACACCTACACCGACGGCGGAAGCACCAGCTGAGTTACCACAAGCAGGTGTGTTTGAAGTAACAGTCGGAACAGTGGGAGTGGGGTTAGTGTTACTAATTTTGGGACTGGTTGGGTTACTGCTAATTTAATTATTTCCAGGAAGGAAAGAGGGAGAAGAGGGTGTGCCAATAGTTTTGGGGGAGGGAAAAGCCGTAGAACAAGGGGGTGAGGAACAAAAATCCAATAAAACAGAGAGTAAGAATCAATCGGGAATAAGACTGGCGGAGGGAGGAGAGCCAAACAGCCAAAAGAATACAAAGAAAAACTGAAGAAGGCAGATAGTGATAAAAGAACATGATGCGGGGAGAAAATTGCCAGGGAACAACAAAAACTAAGTAGGAAACAAAGAGAAAAAGAAACGGGAAGCGAAAGATTTTTTTGAGTTGGAAAATGAGGGCGGCGAGACCAAACCAGAGAATAAGAGGGTTACTTTGAACATAGATATTAGCCAAAACTCCTTGGCCGTATTTGACCCAATACCAAACTGGGCGGGCAGCGAAAATCCACTGAGCCGGAGTAGATTGGTAGGCATGAGTGGCGATTAAATGCGTATGGTAGTACCACATTTGCCGGTGAAGTTCGAGAAGTTGGGCATAAGTATGACCAGCCAAGAGGAAGGGGGCAAAGGAGAGAAGATAGACGAGGATGGTTATTAGTAATAATTGAAGAGAGATTAGAGCGGATTTGAGAGATAATTTAAATTGGTGTAAATAAATGAGAGCGAGGGGGAGGAGACCATAGACAGCACTCCATTTGGAGGCAAAAGCAAGACCGAAAAGAACGGCGGATAATTTCCAACGAGATTTGAGAGCAGAATAAAGTGACCAAAGAAGGAAGGTCAATAAATATATATCATTCATGGCAATTCGGGATTGGACTAGGTGGAGACCTTCAATCGTAACCAAGAAAGCGGCGGTAAGCGCAGTTTTGCGAGGGAAAGATAAAGCGAGCACTAATTGGTAGACCGCCAAAATAGACAAAACTCCCATGACGGCAGAGCCGAAACGGTACCCAAATTCTTGATCACCAAAAAGGAGCATCCCCAAGACCATGCCGTACTTGGCGAGAGGTGGATGAGTCCACTCGTAGGCGACTCCTTCGGGAGGAGTAGTCCACCATTCCCAGGCTTCCACGTGATTTTGTAAATACTCTTGACTAGTAAAGGCGTGATAAACCTCATCAAAAATATACTGGGGTGGATGGGAGAGAGTAAAGAAACGTAAACACGTAGCGAAGATGAGAAGACCGACCAAAAGTTGATTGGTTTTGATTTTGACAAGAAGGGAACGGAAGAATTGAGACCAATCCCAAATGAAGGCAAGAGAAAGAGAAGTTATAACTACGAGCCAAGAGATAAGGGAGATGAAGGCAGAGCTAAAGGGCCAAGTTTGGGCGTGATTAACCCAGGAAAAGGCACCATAAAGGTTAAACAAAAAATAAGCTGAATAGAGCGTAAAGGGAAGTACTAGAAATTTTTGAGAGGAAATGGCAAGAGCCAGGAAGGGCAAACCAAACAAAAGATGCCGCTCATGCATGCGAGTGGTGAAAGTAAAGAAGAGGAGAAGAATGGTGGCACACATCCGAGGGGCAAAGACGAGGGCAAAGTGGTGTTTCCGCCAAGAGTTAAGCGAAACTAAAAGAGTAACCACAAAAAGGATGGTTCCAGCGGTATGGGCGGAGATACCCAGGATACTGGTATTGTCGGGGATCCAAGAATTAACGGGGAGGAGTGACCAGAGATTCCAGGCGTTAATCGTCATAAATGGATAGGTACCGATTTGTTCAAAAATGCGAGAGAGGAGATGGGGAATAAAATTGAGGCCGCCGGTCGGGATGGCGGTCACAAAAAAGGTCGTACCCGCAAGGAGGGGGAATTGCCACCAAAATCGACGCTTCCCTGCTAGGAACCAAAGAATGGGTGAAATGAGGATGAGAATGGGTTTGTAGGCGACGGCTAGGCCATAGAAGACGGCGGAAAGAACGGAGTTAGAGCGGAGAAGAGTAAGGGAATATAAAGCAAGAAGGGAGGGCAGACTGTCGACTTGACCCCAAAATGAAGTGTCGCCGATTAGGGCGGGAGAAAAGAATAAAAGCAAAGTAATCCAACGAGAGCGAAGCGGGAGAGAGCGATTAATTAAGACTAAAAGCCAAACTTCGATCAGACTGTGAAAGGCTTTAAAAAGAAAGGGGAAAGAGAGAGGAGTAATTTGAGCGAGATAGGCAGGAAGCGCAAAAGTTAAAATGGGAAGGGGGAGGTAATCTGACCAAATATTGGTAAAAAAATGACTGACACCGACGGAGAGAAGATGGTTTCCCCAGGCTTGAAAGGTGGCAATATCATAAAGCTGAGCGGGGGTGGTGCTTCCCCAAAGCCGAATGCCGAGAGCAAACAATACAGTTAACCAAAGGGGGTAATTACTGCGCCAAATTTTGTGCCACATAGTCGTGAATTGTCTGCCAAGAATCGCGCGGGATCAAGACCCATTGGCGATCATATGGGCGGGTATCTTGGGGATTAATAAACAGAGTACTTAAATCCAAGCTTGGGGAAGAAGAATCCTTGGACATACTAAGAAACAGCTTGAGAAAGCTACCAAATTCTTGATCTTCTATGTTAGAGATCAGAGAAGAATTTAGGCTATTTTTGAGATTGGTCAGAGTTTGGGCATTAAAAAGAGTGGAAGAAGAAAAAACTCGATCCCGGAAAGCCAGGAGGATTTTTTCCTGCCTTCTTGAGCGAGCAAAATCGGTCCCCTCTTCTCCTTCGGCATGGCGAGAGCGAGCAAATTTGAGAGCCAGAGTCCCATCCATATGAGTAGGACCGGCGGTAAACTGAAGGGTTTCATAGCGAGCACTTTCGGGCTCAGCGGATTCTTTTCCAGGAATGGGATATTTATTGTCAGTGAAACTAGTATCGATGTTAAGGTCGAGGCCACCAACGGCATCGATGGCACGGACAAAGCCGGCAAAATCAAGGATGACAAGGTAGTGGATAGGGAGGTTGGTAATTTCGGTAATGGCAGATTTGACTAAATCTTGTCCTCCCCCTGCCCTTTTTTCTTCTCCATAGTGATAGGCGGTATTGACTTTGGCACGGAGAGAATCGACCCAAATATCACGTGGAATGGGAATCAAAGTAACCTGGCGGGAGGCAAGGTGGAGAGAGACCAAAATCATCGTGTCAGTTAAGTCGCTCCCAACGTGACCATCACCCCCTACCCCGAGCAAGAGAAGATTGGTGCGGCCGTTACTGGAAGTGAGACTACTTGCGGGGTCAGTGATCATTCCGCTTACAAAAGTTCCGGCACGAGAATGAAAATACAACCACAATCCCGCCAGTAAGACCAGCGTGAAAATCACGAGCAAAATAATTTTTTTAGCGGGCATGAGCAATAACCTCAAGAATTGAGTTGAAACTAGAAGTTTCGAGACTGGCTGTTGCGACCAGAACGCCAGACAAATTGAGGGGAAGTAAATTGGCAATATTTTGGGGAGTAACGGAGCCACCATAAAGGAGAGGAGCTGGGGTGTGAGCGCGGATTTGGCCAATGACTTGGGTAATTACATCGAGAGGAGCGGTAGTGGTGCCACCAATATCGCTCGGGGGCTCAAAACAATAAAGGCAGCGATCAACAAGAGAATCATCAAGAGCAGCAAATTGGGGGACAATATCTTTTTCGGAGAGAAGAAGTACAGGAGTAATACCCACCCCTAATAATTCGCTAACTTTGTTGGCAACGTCTTGGTGAGTTTCGTGGAAAAAATGCCGACGTTCGGAGTGACCAACTAGACAATATTTGACCCCCAAGTCTTTGAGTTGAGGGGCGTTGACGGCACCTGTATAAGCGCCGGGAGGAAAGGGAGAAACATCTTGGGCACAAGAATTGAGAGAACTAGATAAGAGGTGGAGATGGGGGAAACTGGGAGCGATGATCACTTCTAGTTGATCTTGATATTGTTCAAAGACAGGAACAATAGTTTCCAGCCAGGATTTAACTTCAGGAATTGTTTTGTGGGACTTAAAATTGGCAAGTACTAAAAACGGCATATGTAGTACTATTGTACCTTATGAATAATTATCTTGACGAGTTAAATGAGAAACAGCGAGAAGCGGTGGAGCATACGGGGACACCACTTTTGATTTTGGCGGGGGCCGGGAGCGGTAAAACCAAGACTCTGACGTATAAAGCCGCTCATTTGATCCATACGGGGGTAATTCGACCCGAAGAGTTATTGATGGTTACCTTTACCAATAAGGCGGCGGGAGAGATGCGGGAGCGAGTCAATCGAATTAGCGGAGTGAATTTGCCCAATGTTGGAACATATCATTCGATCGCGGCCAGAATCCTCCGGAAAGACGGCAAACTAATTGGAATCGGGAGGGATTTTGTAATTTATGATGACACTGATCAAGAGGATTTGGTCAAACAAGTAATGGAAGAGCTATCACTTGACCCCAAACGATTTAAACCGAGGGCAATTATGGCCATGATCGGAAGCGCAAAACAGGAAATGATCGGTCCGATTGGCTATACCGAGATTGCCCGAGGACCATTTCAGGAAGCGGCGAGCGCGGTTTATGGTAAGTATCAAAAATATTTGCTTGAATACAGCGCAGTGGACTTTGACGATTTACTCATGCTTGTCATCGAGCTGTTAAAGAAAAATCCGAAATTATCGGAACAGTATCAAGATTTATTCAAGTATGTATTTGTGGATGAATACCAAGATACAAATACCGCTCAGTACGTGTTGACTAAACTACTTTCGGCACATAGACGATTGACCGTGGTTGGAGATGCCTCACAGTCGATTTATCGCTTCCGAGGTGCTGATTATCGCAATATCCAAAAACTGAAAATGGATTTCCCAGATTTAACAGAGATTAGATTGGAGAGAAATTATCGCTCAACTCAGAATATTTTGGATGCAGCCACCAAAGTAATTGGCAATAATAAAAGCCATGCGGTGCTATCGTTGTGGACGGAAGCGGGAGCGGGAGAAAAAATTACTCTTTTGGAATGTTACAGCGGAAACGATGAAGCAGCGCGAGTTACTAAGGAGATCTTGGCGTTAAAAGAGTCGGGCCATGATTGGAGGGAGATGGCTTTATTGTACCGAACCAATGCTCAAAGCCGGGCAATTGAAGAGGCATTTATCCGAAACGGAATTCCATATGTTTTAATCGGAGGTACCAAATTCTACGAACGGAAAGAGATCAAGGATTTGTTGGCATATTTACGCATTTTACTTAATCCACAAGACAAAGTATCCTTCGCGCGGGCGGAGAAAGCGGGCAAGCGTAAACTAGCGATGGTACTGGCTATGGCGGAGAAGCTGGATGTTAAAAAGACCCAACCAGCGGAAGTATTGGGAATGATTGTTGAGAGTGCGAAATTCTTGGAACAATTTGATCCCGAAATTGCCGAAGAATTGTCAAGAATCGAAAATGTGCGTGAACTACAGGCGGTGGCGGAGGAATTTGCTGATCTGCCCGCTTTTTTGGAAAACGTGGCACTGGTACAGAGTGAGTATTATGCCAACGAGAAAAAAGCGGATCGGAAAAATACGGTAACCCTAATGACTTTGCATGCAGCTAAGGGGCTGGAGTTTCCGATTGTGTTTATGGTGGGGATGGAAGAAGGACTGTTCCCCCACTCCCGCAGTTTGATGGAACGAGAAGATATGGAAGAGGAGCGGAGGCTGGCGTATGTGGGGATCACGCGGGCGAAAGAAAAACTATATTTAAGTTATGCCAAACAGAGGAATTTGTGGGGGAACATAGGATACCAAACCAAAAGCCGGTTTATCGAAGAGATCCCTGCGGAGTTAGTTGAGGTGATGGGAGGAAGAGCTACCGCAAACGGAGAAGAAATTGGACAAAAATTGAGTAAGTCAGAGAAGGAGTTTTGGGTGCAGCACAGAGCACAGTTTCAAACACGAAAATCTGGGGTGAGAATCGATAGTTTGGATGATTCAACCTTGGATGATTTTTTGTCCGGGAATTTGAGTGTGGAGGAATTACTCAACAGGTGAAAGAATAATCGGTTAGAATATGGTTATGGTAACAAGACGAGCATGGAATAAACAGGTAGACCATCCACTGCAAACGTGGGAGTGGGGAGAATTCCGGGAAAAGACGGGAGTTAAAGTGGTGCGAACAGACGGGATGCAAGTCACGATCCACCCGATCCCTCACACCCTGTGGAATGTTGGGTATTATCCCAAGGGAGGGAAAATTGAAAAGAAGACGGTAGCAGTACTCAAAAAAATTGCGCAGGAAAATATGTGTTTGTTGATTAAGTGCGAGCCGAAAATAGAAAATCAGGAAATGGAAATTGGGAAACAAGAATTAGTCAGACTTGGATTTGTACCGGGGAGACCGTTATTTACCAAATATAATTTTGTGTTAGATGTGACACCAAGCGAGGAAACATTGCTTTTGCAAATGAAGCAAAAAACCCGCTACAACATTAAAGTGGCACAGAAAGCGGGAGTTACTGTCGGAATCGATAACAGTAAGGCGGCATTTGACCGCTATCTTGGACTAACAGCCGAAACAACTAAGAGACAGGGATTTTACGCACATAGTGAGGAATATCATCGCAAAATGTGGGAAACACTAAATCCTTTGGGAATGGCCCCATTGTTGGTGGCTAAATATCGGGGGGAGATAATAACAGCCTGGGTGTTATTTAAATTTAAAAATACGTTGTACTACCCATACGGGGCAAGCACCCGCGAACACCGCGAAGTAATGGCTAATAATTTGGTGATGTGGGAAGCAATACGGTTAGCGAAAAAATGGAAACTTAAGTATTTGGATATGTGGGGAGCGCTCGGAACAGAGCCTAACAAGAATGATCCATGGTATGGGTTCCACAACTTTAAAGCTGGGTATGGAGCAAGGCATGTGGAATATATCGGAACTTGGGATTATATAGCTGTTCCAT
>LCMB01000014.1 GCA_001002415.1 Microgenomates group bacterium GW2011_GWF2_46_18 | reverse complement strand
TATCTGGGAGAATCGTCCCGCGAGGCTGAAGCGGGTTGGGTTGGATTAAATCAATCTCGAGAACAGTGAGTTTGTTGTGTTGGCTGACCATAGCTACACATTAGCATGGAAACAGGAGCGTGAAAAGACGACATAATGGGTCGTAAGGTAACAGGCTATAATATGTTGTATATTGGAGTTAATTAATAAAAGGAGGTTGAGATGCCCGCAACTAAAAAAAGCCAGCTAACAAAAATGAGTGAGCAGATGCAAATGCTCCTAATTGTGTTTTCGCTCGCTATGATCATGTTTGCATTTGTGTTGTACAAAGTTTACGCACAGTAAATTTGAAGTCAATAAAAAATCCCCCCACCTAAAGGCGGGGGGATTTTTGTAGTTATATTACCGAGTAACATCGATATCGGAGGTGATTTGTCCGGTAGCATGGACCGTGACCCGACGATTGGCATCTTGGTAGATGGTATAGCCGGTCAGGTATTCGCCTGTGGCAGGACAGGTAGTGATGGGTGTTCCATCAGTTGCTGTCGGATCAACTGGCAGGGCAGCAATGTAGGTCGGGACTAGATCACTACATAAGTCTGCTCCGGACCCGTCGGCAGCTCTACCAACTTCAATTGCAGCGGCAACGCCGGTGGGAATGGTGCCTGGTAAGTCACCGTTGTTGTCGGCCGCGTACTGACCAACGGCATTGAGAATGGCGTTGACATTACTAGAACGCTGAGTATCGTTGGCTTGTTGGAATTGCCGTTGGGGGTTGATGGCGATTAAAGTGATGGCCAAAAGAATCGCAAGGATTCCGATGACAACCAGAAGTTCGATAAGGGTAAAACCTCGCTTGATGGACTGGGCAAGTTTCATATTTCTCCTTTAAATAATATTATCTATTTAATAATATCACATACAGCAAAATTGCAAGGAGGACCGCAAAAATCACGAGGAGGATAGGTAGAGTTGAAGTTGGCTTGGTGACTGGAGGAGGAGAAGCGGGAGAAGAACTGGGGGGAGCAGGAGGAGGCACGGGGGAGGCGGGAGGAGGAGAGACAGCAATCAAGCTCTCGCGAGTGAGGTCAGCTACATGCTTGATGACTTGATTACTAATTTCGGGTGTGAGAGTGGCATCCACCTGAACAAGACGGGCTGGGATAACCGCTTTGGTGGAGTATCCATGCAGGGAAAAACCCTGGATAAAGGCTTGAATAAAGTCTTGGTTGACGGCGGTAATAACTCGGCCCTCGGCAGTAGAGTAAATACGACTGGTAATATTTTCGAAGGGAACAGAATCAAGAAATTGGAGAGTCTCACTATCAATTTTGGCTTGTTCACTACTGGTTAAGAGATATTCAAAACAAATATCGGGAGCCAAGAGCCATATAATCGCCGTATTGGTGTAGGTGTGCTGTTTGAGCCAGTCAGTGATTATGGTATACAGTCCGTCTTTGTTGATAATTTCCATATTGAAGGAAACTGTTTGAGGCAACGGAATTGTCTGAACGGAATCACTTCCCAACCCGGCAAGTTGGATTGACTGAGCGGAAACTAAAACAACTAACCAATTTTTTTGACTAAACATAATTATATTTCCTGCCAAGACGAAACGCTAAGTTGATCATCACTTTGAGTGACCGTAACTTGTATTCGTCGGCTAAGATTACCGACAACACCCGTACTAATAATTATAATCGGATTTGTCCCAGTTACTTCGATTGTGGCAGTTCCTGGGCCAATCGGCAAGTTGGAGTCACCGAGGTAGGAAGGATTACGCAGAAGAAGAAGAATGGCGTTTTCGGCCCCACTTTCGGCAACTGCTAAAGCCCGTTCGCCGAGGGTGAAGGTAGTAGTATCACGGGTGGTTGAAACGGCCAAGGCAACAGCGGCAGTCGTAATCGTCACCAACAAAATAATTGTGACGACTAACATCACGGAGACGTTGCCTGTTTTAAAAAGAGAGTGTTTTTTCATCTGGTAGCAATGGTGGTTATCAAATGACGCTCACCGGTTGCACCTCCTGGTTGAATAATGGTAGGACGAATAGTTAAATTAATTTGGACACTTTGTTGAGAACCTAAACTGGGAAAGGGGGTAAAAACGAGAGTTAATATTTGAGTATTTAAGCCGTTTAATACTTGAGGATCTCCCGAGGCAACTGTCAGACTCAGCTGATTATTTTCGAGAGAGTAGGTATGACTGACTCCATTTATAGTTAATATTAGAGTCGAAGGGTTGGAAACGGATACATTATCGGCACGAGCGATGTCATAGGATAATCTGGCAATCAAGTAACGACTATCTTGAGCAACGGCGGTGGTGGCCTCGCTTCGCAATTTCATGGAAAGAATAGAGACAAAAACCTGAGATAGAATGACCATGAATATACCCATAATTCCGATAACAATAAGCAATTCGACCATGGTAAAACCGCGATTATGTTTCATGGTGAGTAGTTAAAAGTAATGTCATATAAAACGGGGGTACTGTTGGTGTTGGTAGTAGTTAGATAGGCGCGGTATTTTAGGCATTGACCGGGATTGGTAAAACCAGCCCCAGTGCCAAGAGGAAGAGAGACAGAACCTGCGTAATAGGAACCGGAGGTTTTGTCTGGCCCAACAAAAGTGTAAGTAGCTCCTTCACAATTACCAATGGGATTGCTGATTGCCACTTGATATTGAATTTGGGTGTCGGGAGGCGGAGCTATGGCTGTAACAGTAAAACGGTTAAACATAACTGAATGACCCGCATCAAAAATACTTGATTCAAAAATCCCCTCATTGGCGTAGGTTCCACCGCCCCCCCCTCCCCCACCCTGAATAATCTTGAATTCGGCAGCAGAATCACCGGTGATAATGTAGGAATAGGTATCACCATCTTCTTCTTGTACGGCGGAGATCCCGTTGACGCCAGAGGGGATAGAGAGACCACCGCTAGTAGTACCTCCGTTGGTACAGAGAATTGGGGTATTTTCGCTGGTAATATCGATTACTTGATATTGCTGAACTCCGCCGGTTCCAACCACAATAGCTCGATTATTGGTAACAACAGCAATTCCCTTTGGGGTCATTCCATTCGTATTGAATATGCCGAGAGGAGCGGGAAGTGCACCGGAATAGGGAGAAGTAGTATCGAGAATATAGACATTACCTTGTGAGGTAGCGAGATAACCGCGGGAGGCGGTGGAGTTAACGACAATATCCACACCATTTTGACCGCTAAGACTAGCCCAGCCACGAAGATTTAAGGTTTTGCCATCAGTACTAAACTCAATAATCTCCATCGCTCTATTGCCACTTGATTCGGCAACGTAGACATAACTACCATTAACGACTAATCTAGCCCCAGTACCGTTGAGAGTAAGCGTGGCAAGAGGAGCGCCACGATCTCCGGATTTACCGGTGAGGTCAAAGGTATAAAGTAGGTTATCAACAGTGGCAAACCCCAGGGAACCAACGACAAAAAGTCCAGCACCATTACCATTGACCGGAGCATTGAAGTAGCCTGATTCGGTATAAGTATTTAGATCAACGATAATTACTTCCTTGTGATTATCATCAGTAGCGATATAGGCGAATGAACCCGAAACAAAAACCGAGTTGGTTTTGATGCGGGGAGAACTATCAGGCAAAGTTCCCTCCTCGCTGACCGTGGGAGGATTGGTGTTGGTAACTGCCAAGTGATCTAAGGCAACCCCATTGGCACTATCACCGGTCCCGGCGATGACTTGATTGGGTCCCCCGTTTTCGCCGACGGCGGAGGAGATAGCGTTGGGATTGGCACTTCCATTGATATCGTAGTTGATCGCCGAAAGAGAGGGAGCACACCAGTCTGCGTGGCTGGCTCCGCCACTACCCAAAATGACTTCTCCACCGTTCGTATTGGTAGTGGCAGTACCAAGTTGGGTACCAAGGGTAAAATCGGCGAGAGTGGTTTGGATCCAGGTTAAATTTTCTAGACGCATGAGATAATAATCAGCAATAACGGAGGAGGCAATGGGATTAGTCCAGCTAACGGTAATAGTGACATGTCTAACTGAGGGGTCGAGGGTATTTCCTGAACTAGAAGAAGAAAGTTGGTTGGTTGGGGTTCGATAAGCAGGAGCAAGGATAATTTGACGAGTAAAAAGGTTATCGAGATTATATTCGGGGTTGGGTTCAATATTCCAAATACCATTATTGAGAGTAAGGTGATAGGTTCCATCGGTTTCGATATTGGCCCAGTTATCTTCTTTGAGGAGGCGGAGGATTTCTCTTGCCTCGCGTAAACGACCGTTTGCTTGCATGCGAATTTGCTCTTGAACCCCACCCCCCCTAGCGGCAAAGAATGAGGTAGTGAGGGCCGGGAGGATAGCGGCGGCGAGGCCTAATCCAAGAACCATTTCTACAAGCGCTTGACCTTTTTTCATTTAATCTCCGATAATCGCGCCGAATTGATTGAAACGAAGAGTACGGCTACTCATCCCATTGGTTAAAGTAATGGTATCTTGACCTGGAGTATAGTTGGCGATTTCTCCCGAGCCATGCAAAAAAGTGAGCTGATTATTTACAAGGGTAGTTGTTAGGGTTATATCATGCGGAAGATTAGAGATAAAAGTATCCCAGATGGCATCGCCACCCCCAAACATGGCATTAGATTGAACTGTTTTGAGGTCGGCGATAAGAACATCTTCGGCGGCGGCTAAATTTGCGCGGGGATAAACAGAAAAATAATTGATTGAAGTTAAGGTAATGAGAATCAGTAAAATTCCGATAGAAACGATTAGTTCGATCAGGGTAAAACCACGGCGCATTGTTAGTTCCCGCCAATTTGGCTAATGAGACCATATACCGGCGCGATGATGGCAAGCATCATCCCACCAACAACTACGGCCACCAAGACAAGCATAACAGGTTCCAGAAGAGCAGTTAAGGCCTTAAGCGTATAGGTCACTTTATAATCAAAGTACTCGGAAATTTCTTGGAGTGAGTGATCAAGGGTCCCAGTTTTTTCACCAGCTTCGACCAGCTTAATCACAATGCTCGGAAGAGCTCCTTTATCGGACCTAAATCCTTCGGAGAGCGAGCGCCCGGCGAGAACCATACTTTTGGTGTTGAGAAGGAGTGAGGTCATGCGTTGACGAACGACTACTTCGGAAACTAGTTCTAGGGCCTGAGTGATTGGTAGACCAGAGGTTAGAAGAACTGAAAGGTTGCGAGCAAAATTGGTGACGTCGATTTGCATGACCAGGGTCGAAATCATGGGTAAGCGATATAAAACTTCGAGAACTTGTTTACGTTTGTAAGAAAAAAGATAATACAATAGTGCCGAAACACCAACAAGACCCAAGCCAAACCAGAGTGTGTGTTTGACAATTACGTCGGAAAGGAAAATCATGATTCGAGTAGGAAGAGGTAAGGGAACATTGAGCTGAGTAAAGACAGTACTAATTTTGGGGATGACAAAAGTTAGGATCATCCCTAAAATTCCAATAAAGACAACGATAATAAAAGCTGGATACATGAGAGCGGAACGGATTTTGTCGGAAAATTCCATATCTTTTTGGAGAGTTGAACGAAGATCACGTAAAGCCAAGTCTAGGGTACCCGCTGCTTCTGAAGCACGAATAACGTTGATACTGACTCTGTCGAAGACGCGGGGAAATTTGCCGAAGGTAACATAGATGTGTTTTCCTTGAGTAAGATCCTCGCGCATTTCATCAAGAATAATGCGCTGTCCTCCCTTGGTATCTTCGGCAAGGGATTTAACCATTTCTAAAATAGAAACACCGGAACTAATCATGGTGGCAAAACTACCAATTAATTCCAGTTTCTCGGTACCCTTGAGGCTGACACGGGCAAATTGTTTGGATTTATCGATCATAAGGATTCGGCTTTGGTAACACGGATAACTTCTTCAATGGTGGTCTGCCCTTTTTGGACTTTGATCAGAGCGTCTTCGAGCATGCTGCGCATCCCTTCGCTAATCGCTTTTTGATTGATAATCTCAGCATCAGATTTTGCGGCGATTAATTTACGGATTTCTTGACTAACTTCGAGAACTTCAAAAACTCCTAACCTACCCTTGTAACCAGTACTGTGACAAAGCTTACAACCAGCTCCGTGATAGGTAATAATTTTCTTCCCAGAAGGAAAGAATTTTTGGATAACCTCGGCGGAGAAATGTTTAAGAAGGTCTTCATAGGTAAATTCGAGCGGAGTTTTACAACTTTCACAGATTTTCCGCAATAAACGCTGAGCAACGATCACCCTCACGGTAGAAGCCACTAAAAATGGCTCAACACCCATATCGGATAAGCGAGGGATAGCGGTAGCGGCATCGTTGGTATGGAGAGTTGAAAGGACAAGGTGACCCGTGAGGGCGGCGTTGACAGCAATCCCAGCAGTTTCATTATCGCGAATTTCACCCACAAAGATGATGTTAGGGTCTTGGCGAAGAATTGAGCGCAAACCATCGGCAAAAGTCAGATTGGTTTTGACATTGACTTGAACTTGATTGGCACCTTTGATCCAATATTCGACCGGATCCTCGATAGTGGTAATATTTTTCTCGCGAGTATTTAAGACTTTGAGAATAGCGTAAATAGAGGTAGTTTTGCCGCTACCAGTTGGACCGGTTGAGAGAATCATGCCATAAGTTTGTGCGTAGGCACGTTCGAGTTTGACTAAATCTTCGGGAGCCATACCAAGTGATGCAAGAGAATATTCACGTGATTTTGAGGATAGCAGGCGCAAAACAGCTTTTTCTCCCCCGGTAACAGGAAGAATTGAGACACGGATATCGAGCTGTTCTTCGGGAATCGCGATCCGCATTTTTCCATCTTGAGCACTCATGTGTTCGTCGGTACGCAGATTAGAGAGAACTTTGATGCGAGTGATAATCCGATCATGAATGTGCTTGGGCATCAAAAGAACGTCCTGAAGAACTCCATCAATCCGGAAGCGGACTAAGCTTTCTGATTCTAGAGGTTCAATATGGATGTCGGAGGCGCGGTCTTCGTAAGCCGTGTTAATGAGAGTATCGATAATTTTGGCGATCGGGAGACTATCACTAGTCGTACGGGTGGAGAGAGAAATTTCGTTCTTGAGGAGTTCGTCAATGGTGACTTGCAAAGCTTTTTTGTTGAGGTTGAGCAAACTTGCTACATCAGATTCGGTAGCGTAGGCAATAGCAATTTTAAGACCAGCCTTTTTTTCGAGCGCGGTAATAATATTTTTTGCGCGGGGATCGGCCATGGCCACTCGTAAGGTTTGGCCGTCTTTGGCATAAGCTACCACCTTATTTTTGCGCATGAGGCGAGGAGGAACGATGGAAAAAATCTCTGGAGGAATAGTCAGTTTAGACAGAACAACAAAAGGAATTTTGATGGCTTTGGCAATAATCAATCCTAATTGTTCGTCAGTCAAGAGATGTTTGTCAAGAAAATAGGAAGCGAGAGAAGAATGAGTTCCTTCAATTGAGTGTTGGGCTTCGTTTAAAATTTCGGGGGTAAAAGTTCCACTTTTGACAAGAATTTCCTTGAGTTGATCGTCGGGCAGGATCATAGCTCCATAATACAACAAATTACACTTGGGTTACTAAGATTAGTGAAAGCTTACTTGACGGCGACAAATTGTTTGCCAAGACGAACAAAAAAGTTGACGATCCCATCTTTCCTGGCAAAAAGAGTATAGTCACGACCAGTTCCGACCCCTACCCCAGCGCGAACTCGCGAACCGACCTGACGGATAATGATCTGGCCAGTTTGAATTTTTTGTCCGCCGAATTTTTTGACACCCCGGCGTTTGCCTGGTCTAGTTGTACCCTGGGCGGTGGCTCCACCTGACTTGACGTGTGACATAGTTTAATTTTTTTCTAAAATAGTTATATTGCGAATGACGGTTGCTCCTGGCTTGCCATATGGAACAGCCGAGATGTAATTGTAGCCGAGAGAGGTGATGGTGTCAACGGAAATAGTCTTGATTTCATGGTTCTCATGGCGAAAACTAGGAAGAGTAATAACTACCCTACCCCCCTTGGGTAGGATCTGCGACCAAGAGCGGAAGGAGCCGCGATAAAGTTTATCCAGTCCACGTGCAAGATCTTTGATCTTATCCGCTGTGGTAGTTTGGACTTCGTTAACCAGTGGCCCCATATAGGGTTCGGTCACAATGACGTCGACTTGTTTCAGCTGTTCATGCAGATGAGTAGCATCAAGAAGAAAAAGTTGAGAATTTCCAGGTGAGAGATGATAGTGGGAGGTTAACCACTCCAAGTTAGCAGTGGAACCAGTGACCGCCCGACCGTTATTATCAGAACCATAGACCGAACTACAGCCGGCAAGGAGAGCTTCGGCCAAAATCGTGCCAGTACCACAAAAGGGGTCGGCCAAGGTCAGGCCAACTTGACCGCGAGTGGCCAGATTCACCATGATCCGAGCAAGTTTGGGAGGGAGCATGCCGCGTTTGATGTCGCGGTAGGGTTTGGCTCGATCACGACTAATCCAGTCTTCGGCATCAAAAATAAACTCGGTTTGGGCAATCGCCACACCCCGAGGGTCGGGCAGAAGATTAAATTCGGTAACGTGCTGGTGGGAAAGCATTAGAAGCTCGTGTTCACCGGTATCGGTACTAACTAGGCGTATGGGACGAACCGGCTGGACGGATTTTTTCAGTTGAATTAAGTCGGCGTGAGTTAATGTTAGGCTGGCATAGTCGGTGATGGCCATGTTTTTGTTGGAGCTAGCAATCATCAACTTGGTGAGCTCGGGAATAACTTCGCGGGACGAGCAAACAGTCAACTGTTGGGCGATTTTTTTGATCCCCCCCAAACGAGGACCCAGAGAGGGTAAGTCGAGTTGAGCAGAATAACTCAGAATGGTGTCAGAAATCAAAGTTGGCTCCTCGGGAAGGACGGAAAGCAGTTCCAAACGGGAAAGATCGGGAGTATTACCCAGAAA
>LCMB01000013.1:9132-10561 GCA_001002415.1 Microgenomates group bacterium GW2011_GWF2_46_18 | reverse complement strand
TGTTTGGATTATTGGCGGGTTATGCAGATAAATTCGGATTGTGTACTCCGGAAGCTCGATTGGGGTCAATAAAACCAGAAACAAAGATTTATCCAAGGGAACATTTCCGAGAATTAAAAACAAGAGCGGAGGAGTGGTACAAACAAGGAAAACGGATAGGAATATTCCATGGGGCATTCGACTTTCCACACATGAGTCATACTATTTGTCCTAGACATTTATATGGTTTCACTGATCACATAGTTGCGATCATAGATCCAAACTGGCTAGTTAAATTACAAAAAGAAACATCTAATGAGTCGCGGCCGAGAGTTGAGTCAATGATTTGGAAGATGTGGCAGTTGGCAGTTTTGCCGACAATTGATGTGGTAGCGGAAGCACCTATTGAACATGATGAAGAAGTTGATGATTTTTGGCCGAGATTGTACGATGAGTTACATATAACCCGCCTGGCAACAGATAGTAATCATCCATTATTGTCTAATTACTTAGAAAGAATGCATGCATTGAATGGAGTGGTAATCTCAACGCCGGATAACTGGGTACTTAGAACTTTTTTAATGAAATCAGCAACGGAGCGGATGAAGAGGCTAAGAGAACTTGATATGCAAAATACAGTTTGGGAGCAAATTAAAGAGGAGTCAATGATTTACGAAAAAAGAGTGTCGAGTTATTGGAATAGTTAAAGGGTGGGGAGGCCTTCGGGGTAGCAGTGGTCTTGGAAAACACATTTAGCACAGACTCGGTAGTCGGTGGTGCGGGGGAAGTGAAGAGCGCGGATCTCGGCCATACAGGTTTTGATAACTTTGGTTAGTTCGGTAACATCTTCTTCGGTAACGGGGAAGTGGCGGGAACCATCTTTCCCTTTGGTACTAGGAAGCTCGACAAAATCAAGGACGGCTTCGCCAAAAGTGAAGTTGTGTAATCTTTTATCAAGATCAATTAAGAGTTTGTAGAAAACGAGCTGGCGTTTGAGATCACCAGTACTATCTTTGGTCTCACCGAGAATCTGACCCTCGGTTTTGCCTTGGCCGGTTTTGTAGTCAACAACTCGAATCGTTCGATCGGCTTGATCTAACCATTCAATCCGATCGATTTTCCCGGTTAAAGTGATATCGGCGGGCAAGTGGACACGGAAGAATTTTTCGAGGAAAAGCGGTTCGCGGAAGTCATCCTGATGAGAATCGTAATAACTGCTAAGAATTTGATCACCCTGTTTGAGCCGGACAACAAGATCGGATTGAGTAATTACTTCTTGCGAAAGCGCGGTGTGAAAAGAATCCAGCAAAAAGCTAAGGGTAGGACGGATACTTTCGTCTTTTAGTTTGGCGTAGAAAAGTTCGAGCGCACGATGAACGGCGGTACCAAATGCGAGGTGAGGCTTTTTCGCATGGGGAACTTTGAGTAATTTATCTAATTTAAATTTGTA
>LCMB01000013.1:0-9064 GCA_001002415.1 Microgenomates group bacterium GW2011_GWF2_46_18 | reverse complement strand
GTGGAAAGGAGTTTTTCGAGATGGGCATGAGCTTCGTTTTCGATTGAAGTGAGATCAAGTTTACGTAGGTGAGAATCACCCAATTCGGATAGGAACATGGAAGGAGTGGTAGTACGAGTGGTCCCAAGGCTTGAATATGACTCGGCGGAGCAAAGAGTTAAATGAGATTTGGCGCGAGTAACAGCGACATAAAATAAACGGCGCTCATCTTCATTTTTTTCTTTGTCGCTGAGTTTGGTCAATTTGAGGAGACTACTTGGCAAAGTGAGGAGATTACGAACTTGGTTATTCCCCCAGGAGCCATCGATAGTGCGATAAAGGTAGACATATTTCCACTCTAGTCCCTTGGCAGAGTGAGCAGTCGTGAGAGTGATGGCAACAGGACTTCGACCAAAATCAGCTTCTTCGAGGCGGAGATTATTTTCTTCGAGGAGGTTGAGGTTAGTGATAAATCCAGAAAGATCGAGATTGTGTTCAGAGTGATTCATTTTTTTGACTTCGGTAAACAAAGTGTTAAGCCGACTTAAGCGGTGATGAGCGTCGGGCTGACCCAAGACCCATTTTAAGTAACCCGACTGGTTGAGGACTTCGGCAAAAAATTCGGTAAAAGTATGAGTGGCGTCAAAGGTTTGCCAGGCAGAGAGGTTTTGCATAGCGGTATCTAGCGCAGGGCGAGAAGTGAGAGTGAGTTTGGAGAGCAAGGAGGGGTCGGCAAGGAGATCAAATAAATTGAGCCGGTGTTCACTGGCGGCGCGAGAAATTTTGAGAACATCGAGAGGGTCAATATGAAAGATATCATAGTGAAGGATGGTAAAGAGATCCTCATCATCATCTTTGGTACGGAGTTCGTGAATAACCCGAAGAATTTTTAAGAAATTGCGGACAGTCGGGTCGTCGAGGACATTGGCACCTCCCTGAACAGAGTAATCTAAACCATATTTGATGAGGGTGTCAGTGATCACACTGGCGTCACGATTATTACGATAAATGATGGCGATGTCGGACGGATTAACTCCTGATTTAAGTAATTTTTTAATGTCTTCGGCCAGGAAAATAGTTTCGGCAGTAGAAGTGCTGACTGAGGCTAGGTGGATTGGTTCCCCTACCCCAGTTTGAGAAATAAGATGGGGATCGACTCCGGGAACTACATCACTAATCCGAAGATTGTTGTGACTAATTACGGAATCGGCAGCATCGAGAATAGTTTGGGTTGAACGATAGTTGGTTTTGAGCGTGATCACAGCAGCCTTGGGAAAAACCTGAATAAAAGAAAGTTGATTTTCGATTGAAGCACCTTGAAAACGCATAATACTTTGATCAGGATCTCCGGTCACAAAAACATTGGCTTGATCTTTCCAATAGCTAGCAAGAAGGAGCAAAAGTTCGTTTTGGGCGCTGTTGGTGTCTTGATATTCGTCGACCAAGAAATAATGAAAGCGTTCCTGGTAGAGGCGGAGGAGATCTTCGCTAGTTTTAAAAGCGTCGACAACAGTACTAATCATATCTTCGAAATCAAAACGATGAGAGGAGTTTAGTTCGGTTTGGTAGGCAGAGTAGAGCTGGTTAAGTTCGCGGTTTTTAAGAAGATCGCGTAATCGCTTGGCGGCGTCAGCTTTTTTGAGATGAGCGGCTTCGTTTGACTGAAGGAAAGTTTCTTCGGCGTCTAATAGCTGGGCAAACTCGGTAGGATCAACTCCTTCCCGCTTGAGATCGCTAATAGCACCCAAAACAGCGCGAGCGTAATGGCGAGGGGCACCAATAGGGCGAAGCAAACTCAATTTGGAGTGATCAAGTAAATGGTAGATAAGTTTGAGTTTTTCGAGCTCGGACATGGGCTCGGCGGAAGAGTTAAGGGTAAAATAATCGGGATTATCGGCGATAACTTCACTACAAAAACTGTGAAAGGTGTGGATGTGACAATAGTAGGCGGTAATACCAATCATGTCGACAAGCCGAGCTCGAACTGCGCGAGCGCCTGAGTCGGTAAAGGTGAGAGTCAAAAGAGAGTCGGGATTGGTATCGGTTTTTTTTAAGATATTAGCTAAGCGAAGAGCAATCGTTTGGGTCTTCCCGGTACCGGGACCAGCTACCACCATGACGGGACCATCGAGAGTATCAACGGCTTGCCTCTGCTGTGGATTGAGCGCGCGGAGCGCGGAATTATAGGCAGATGGAAGGGAGACTTTTGACATAACGCGTTATTGATCGAGAAGTGGTTCGTCTTTCACACCGGTTAATTTTTTGGTGCTGGTCAGTTTTTGACCCAGAGTGTTAAAGCCTGACTGAACCTCACTATATTTGTTGTAGGCGGATTTGAGATGAGTACCTAAGGTAGAGAGAGATTCGGTGGATTTGTCGTAGTCTTTTTGGATGGCGCGCAAAAGGGTGAAGACTTCTTTGGCTTTGGCTTCGATGCGTTTGCCTTCAAAGGAAAGGAGAATGGTTTGGAGGGCAGCGTACATAGTGTTGGGAGAGACGGGGTAGACACGCGAAGAGCGAGCGAAATCCATTAACTCGTCGTTGACGGCCACTTCGTAGTAGACACTCTCGGAAGGAATATACATTAGAGCAAAATCTAGAGTATCTTCGGAAGGAACAATATACTTTTGGGAAATGGCGGTAACATGGGCGCGAATATCACGAGAAAAAGCTCGGCGGAAGAGTTCGGTTTGTTTAGGATCGGTTTCGCTTACCAAACGCTGAAAGTTTTCCATGGGAAATTTAGAGTCGATGGGGAGTAAACCGCCGTCAGTTTTGATGACCGCATCAACTTTGTCTCCGGATTTAAAACTGTACTGGAGAGTATAACTAGCTTTCGGGAACATTTGACTAATGATGTCCTTGAGAACCATTTCACCAATATTACCCCTGAGTTTGGGAGACCGAAGATACTCTTGGAGATCTTTCATTGAACGGCCGACTTCGGTAAAAGTGCCAGTTTCTTTTTTGAGTTCGGCAATAACTTCGGAAGCGTGGGTTAAGCGATCGTGGATATCGCGCGTGCTATCTAAGAGAGCCGAGTTGACAGTAGTTTTGGTTGAGTCCATGGAGGCGCGCAGAGAGGCAAGCTCTTCTTTGAAAGAACGTAAAAAGAGAATAAATCCCAACATCAGGAGAAGTACGATTAGAAGGATAGCAAATAGCTCAAGACTCATAGGTTGATTGTAACATCGCTGATATACTAATGAATATGCAGACAGTAATGAAGATTTTGGGAATGCTGGTATTGTGGAGTTTGGTTTTCGGAATGATGGTTTTAGTTGATCCAATCTTGGTCCGAGACATCGGGTGGGAACGGTCATATCTACCCATGGTGGGACTATTTGGACTAGCGATTGTTTATACGGTTGGCTGGCTGAGTAAGAGTTTAATTAAAGGATTGATCATTGCGGGCTTGGGAGTAGTGACATGGTATTTGGCAATTAACCAATTATTATATTGGTTTGTGGGAATGGGAATATTGGTTGTGGTATTGGTAGTCTTGACTTTCACTAAGGAAAGCTGATATAGATAAGGCTGTTACCACTTTAGTTGGAGAAAGCGAATGAACAAAAATATTCAAAGCCAAGTCTATAAAATCCTCTATCAAGTTTTGGCAGATGCCAAAACTGAAGTGGATATTGAATTGATTATGAAAGCGCTGATGAGCGAAGCAGAGGTAATGGCAATAGCTAAGAGATTGGCCATTGCGGTATTTTTGGACAAGGGGCAATCGTACGAACATATCCGGGAAACACTCAAAGTTTCTTCGGCGACAATTGCGAACGTGGCGGAAGGGATGAACAAGCGAGGAATACAGATGGCACTGGCACGGGTAAAAGCGGAGGAGTGGGCGGATGTGTGGAGTATCCGATTGTCGAAGGCGTTGGAAAAATTGATGAAATAGGTCTGGTATACTAGTGTCATGGCTAAAAACTATTACATTACAACTACGGCTCCTTACGTAAATGCTGCTCCTCACGTGGGATTTGCCGCGGAAATTATCCGGGCGGACGTTCTGGCAAGACATCACCGACTCACGGGAGAAGAAGTTTTTTTTAACACGGGAACAGATGAACATGGCAAAAAAATTTACGAGAAAGCTCGGGAGGAAAATAAAAATCCTCAAGAATACGTGGATGAATATGCGGCTAAATTTGATAAGTTAAAAGATTTCCTTAATCTTTCTTACAACAGCTTTTGGAGAACCACTAATCCAGCCCATATCCAGGCAGCTCAGGAAATGTGGAGGCGTGTTGACAAAGCAGGCTACATAAAAAAGGGAATATATAAAGCGAAGTATTGTGTCGGGTGTGAATTGGAAAAGCAGGATTCGGAGTTAGTCGGGGGAAAATGCCCATTACATCCAAAGAAGGAAATTGAATTACTTGAAGAAGAAAATTACTTTTTCCTGTTTTCGAAGTTAGCAAAGAAACTAAGTGATTTGTATAGGAAGTATCCAGATTTCGTCGTGCCCAAGTATAGGCAAAAAGAAATCGAAAAATTTGTAAGCACGGGTTTAGCGGATTTTTCGATTTCAAGATTGGCGGAGAAGATGCCATGGGGAATCCCCGTCCCCGATGATTCACAGCAAGTAATGTATGTATGGTTTGATGCTTTGACTTATTATATTTCAGCACTTGGTTGGTCAAAAGATCAGACTAAATTTGAAGAATTTTGGGGAACGATAGATGCCCCTAAGGCCATTCAGCTGGCGGGAAAAGATAATTTGCGTCAACAAACTGCGATGTGGCAAGCAATGCTATTGGCAGCTGGGCTACCTACGAGCAGACAGATTTTTGTGGGGGGGTTTATCACGAGTGGGGGGCAAAAGATGAGCAAGAGTTTGGGGAACGTAATTAATCCACTAACGTATGCAGAAAAGTACGGGGCAGATGCTCTTAGATATTACTTATTGGCAAAAATTAGCCCTTTTGATGATAGTGATATGACGAAAGAGAAGTTTGAACAAGTTTATCAGGCAGATCTAGCGAATGGATTGGGGAATTTGGTGGCAAGGGTAGCAGCGATGGCAGATGTAGCAGATGTTAGATTCCAGATGATAGATATTAGTATGAGCGAAGAAGTTGCGCGGGCGCTAGAACAATACAAGTTTGATGAGGCGATGGGGATTATTTGGAATCAAATCAAGAAAGCTGATACCCTAATTTCCGAAAGACGTGTGTGGGAACTAAAAGGAGAAGAGAAAAAGAAGATACTCACTGAACTGGTTTTGACAATCAGGCAGATTGGAGTTGATTTACAACCCTTCCTGCCGGAAGCAGCAGAAAAAATTCTAGATCAATTTGGAAAAGAAAGAATTGAAAAAATGACCCCCCTGTTCCCAAGGTTAATGAGCAATGAATTATAAAAACAGAAAGATTGAAGCAACAGAACTGAAGGGTGAGCAGATTAGAGAAGGAAAGTTTTTCGGGTGTAGATTTGCGGGAACTATCTTGAAGTTTAGTTCGTTTACCAAATGTGTATTCGAAAATTGCGATTTTACCGGAGTGATCCTAGAAGGAACTTCGTTTGAAGAATGCCACTACCAAGGAAGCAAATTGAGCAATCTTGATTTTGCCCCTGCAGTATTTATCAAAGCTGATTTCCGTGAGAGTGTCATAGAAAATAGTGTGTTCCAGCATATGAAAGCCGGTAGTAAAGATGAAGTTGTTAGATATGATTTGCGGGAATGCTTGTTCTCTAGAGCAAATTTGCAAAATACAATTTTTACAAAATGTGATTTAACAGGAGTTGATTTTGCTGAGGCAAAACTATCTGGAGCGATATTTGACAGATGTAAGTTAACTAAAGCCAGATTTCTGGGAGCAGATATTTTGGGAACAAATTTTGAAGGATCAATAATTGATCACACCGAGCTTGATTATCAAGGATTTGTCCAGTATGGGAACTCGCGGGGATTTGTAATAGGAACGCCGGAATAGATTAGAATAATCTCATGTTAGTAGATACGCACGCACATTTGTGGTGGGACTCTTATAAAGGTGATTTGGAAGAGGTGCTTGCGCGAGCTAGAAAGGCGGGAGTGGAGAAGATTATTTGCCCAGGAACAAGTGTTACAACGAGTAAACAGGCGATTGAGCTGGCAAAAAAATATCCAGGAATGATCTATGCGGCTGCAGGAATACATCCGGAGGAGGTACTGGATTCTAAATCCCAGATGTTAGAACTTAGTGAATTAATTAAGGAAAACAAAAAACAAATAACGGCTGTTGGGGAGATTGGGATTGATTTAAACACCGAGGAATTAAGGGAAAAATTGCCTGAACAGAGAGAGTTATTCCGGGCTCAATGTGAGTTAGCAATGAACAATAATTTGCCCGTAATTATCCATACGAGACAAAGTTTGAGAGAAACATTTGAAGTCTTGGATCAATTACCCAAGATCCCAAGAGGGGTTTTCCACTGTTTTTCTCATGACGAAGAGGGAGTCAAAGAAGTACTTTCACGTGGATTCTATATTAGTTTTGGAGGGAATATTACTTGGAGCAAAAGGGTGGCTAGGTTGGTGGAGATGATCCCGAGGGAACGCTTGCTCCTAGAGACAGATAGTCCTCTTTTGGTTCCGCGAGATCAAAAAGGAGTGCCTATCGGGGGAAGTGAGCGAAATGAGCCGGCAAATGTTAGAATACTGGCCCAGATCATCGCCGAGAGGCGAGATGTGGATTTGGCGGAGCTGGCAAGACAAACAACGAATAACGCCGAGCAATTATTTGGGATAAGTTAATTATGAATAGTTTACAAATTTGGACCAAAAGGCATCCCGTGCGTACAAAGCGCGCACTAGAAATATTGCCGGGGTTAGTATCGTGGTTTTTGATCTTGTTCCCGGTGTGGGGTTCGTGGGTAATCCCGGAGATTGTGGCTTATTACATTATTGGTTTTAGTGTGTATTGGTTTTATCGGTCGATGACAACGGCAGGGTTGGCGGTACTTGGGTACCTTAAGATGAGATCATTTTTGGTTTACGATTGGATGGGAGATTTGAAGAATTTCCCTGATTGGAAAAAAATCCAACACATTATTGTGATTCCGACTTACAAGGAGCCAGTCTCGACCTTGCGGAGGACACTCAAACATTTGCAAGAACAGGAATTCCCACTCAAAAATATTCACGTCATGCTGTCATTCGAAGATCGAGAGGGAGAAACCGCAAGAGAAAAAGCCAGGGAACTGCAGCAGGAATTTGGGGGGGTGCTGGGGCATTTGTGGGCGACATATCACCCAGATTTACCGGGAGAAGTAAAAGGGAAATCCTCAAATACGAGTTGGGGGGCCAAAGAGGCCAAGCGAATGTTGGTAGATACGGAGGGAATAGAAATTGATTACATAACAATTACCAGTGAAGATGCAGATGCGTTACTTCCAAAACAATATTTTGCCTGCCTGACTTATCATTTTTTGGATAGTCCAGCCAGATATACTACGATTTGGCAAGCAATTTTGCAGTTTTATAACAATATTTGGAAAGTCCCCCTGTTTGTGCGAGTCTTTTCTTCGTCGACTTCGGTAATGCTTTTGTCAAATGTAGCCAGAAAAGATCGCTTGATTAACTTTTCGACGTATTCCGCGAGCTTAAAGATGATTGACGCAATTGGGTATTGGGATACCGACGTAATTCCCGAAGATTGGCGGCTGTTTTTTAAGGCATTCTTTTCGTTAAAAGGGAAGGTGACGGTGGAGCCGCTATTTCTGCCGATTATGGCAGATGCAGCAGAGGCAGAGGGGGTCTGGAAAACATACGTAAATCAATATGAACAGGTAAAGCGATGGGCGTGGGGAGTGTCGGATACTCCATACGTTATATCTCGCTGGATTCAGAGTGATGACGTGCCTTTCTGGGAAAAAACTATTCGCGTAATCAGAGTAATGGAAGATCATTTTTTGTGGCCGGTCAATTGGTTTGCAATCACAATCGGAGCTTTGCTTCCGCCATTACTGAATAAAGAGTTCTCTCGGACGATGATCGGCAAAACACTCCCACAAGTTAGTTCGGCAATATTAACGGTGTGCTTGCTGGCGCTTCTGGTAATGATTATTTTGAACTTTAAGTTAAGACCAAAAAAAGAATCCAGGCGGATCCCGATATTGGGATTTTTGGGAGAAATATTAGAATTTATAACTTTACCAATTGTAGGATTTTTCTTTACAGCCTTACCAGGGATCGACGCCCATACGAGACTCATGTTAGGGAAGTACATTGAGTACAAAGTGACGGAAAAAATTGCTCCTGAGGGAGAAGGCCAAAAAAGAGAGTAAGGTGTGGTATGCTTTTTTTATGAGGAAATGGCTGGCTGCAGCACATGGTTGGGGGAATAAACACGAGTGGCTGTTACTGCTTTTGGTAGCGGTTATTGTGCTTAGGATACCGTCTTTGGTGACTCCACATTATTACGGAGATGAGGAAATTTACTTGGTGATGGGAAGAGCGTGGAGGATGGGGGTTCCCCTCTACCAGGCGATGTTTGATCATAAACCCCCGTTGATTTATATCTTGGCGGGGATTTTCCCCACGATCGCGGCTTTCCGAGGGATGTTGCTACTAATGATGATGGGACATACAGTATTGTTTTGGAAGCTGTCCAAGCTGTTTTGGGGAGAAAAAAACAGAAATTTGGCTAAGTGGTCGAGCGGGATATTTGTTTTGTTAAGTAGTTGGCCCCTAATTGAAGGATTGATTGTTAATGCCGAGTTGTTAATGATGCTTCCGATCACGGCGTCTCTAGTTATGATCTGGCCGAACAGAAAGTATGGCTGGAAAAAATATTTATTGGCGGGGTTAGTAGCAGGAATTGGGTGGTTGTACAAAATTCCGGTAATGTTTGATGCAATCGCGCTTGCATTATATTTGTTTATTTTCCGCGCTGATACTCTGGGAAAGAGTCTAAGAAATATTTTTTCGGGAGGGATGATCGCTTACCTCGGTGGGTTTGTGCTGCCCCTGTTAATGACTTTTGGTTATTATTTTGCCAAAGGGCATGGAAATGATTATTTGGGAACAGTGTTAACAATGAATGTGGGGTACGTGTCGTCGTGGAGTACGAGTAGTTATGCCTTTAACCCC
>LCMB01000012.1 GCA_001002415.1 Microgenomates group bacterium GW2011_GWF2_46_18 | reverse complement strand
ATCTTCCCCTTTACTTAACAGATAGCCAGGTTTGTACTGACGATTAGGAGCAACTAACCCGGGTTGAATTTCGGCCAAATATCCACCAACGCGGGCAATAGTATCTCCCCAGGTACCACCATAGTGGGGGATCTCACTGTCTAGTTCCCAGAAGCGGACCCCATTGATCCCAGCAACTATAGATACGAAAAAGCATGTAGACACTTTTGAGGGTAGGGAGTTCATCTCTGAGCTTAGCCATATTGGCAGACATGGCTTGAGCATTACCGACGTGGCTGCTAAGGAGGGCGGCTTTGGTACGGGTAACGTAGTCTTTTAACCCGGGATTGAAATAGGTGGTATCCATTCCGGCAAAATTGATGTTGGCAGGAACATTGGGGAAAGTCGAGGAGAGATAATCATAACCAGGAAGGATGAGTTCATGGCCAACGACGTTTTCGGAAGAACCGTTAAAGAAGAGACTTTGGGAGAGAGCCACTTCGTCTCTAACGTTGGCTTTGGCTTCGGGGGTGTCCCATAAATCGGGGTATTTTACCTGGGGGGTACCTAGACAGAGGTAGATACCATGTTCGGTGGCAGTTTGATTGATTTTGTTGTTATTACGAAAAGTAATGTTATTAATGTGATAATAATCTGCCATGCGGTCCCAGACGGCAGGAGTATTGATGTTCTCACCTTCGTTATAGGGAAAGACGTGGGTACCATAAAGGAAAATCCGTTTCCCATCGACAATCCAAGTCCCTTGGTTATCAAAAGTCACATTAGCGGCGGCACGGGCGAGAGCGGGGGGGGAAAGAGCAAGGAGGGAAAGGGAAAGAAATAGCATTTTGAGACGCATAACTTCAGTTTAGAGGATTGAGGGGAGTTGTCAAACAAACTGTCTGGTTACTGTCCCCACTGAGAGCGAAGGGTGTTGTAGTCAAGCAGGTTATAGGTAGTACCAAAACCAGTTTTGAGGAGGTTATAGTCGAGTAGGTTGACGGTGCCGTCACTGTTAAAGTCGGCGGGGAGAGTAGAAGGAGCGTTTTTGAGGAGAACTAAGCCGGTTTTGGCAGACAGAGTGAGGTTGATATTTTGGGGGTAGGTAGTGGAAGAGTAGGCGTTATAGAGATTGGTATTAGGTTTGTAGTTGAGAGCAGAGGAGGTAGGGTTGACGATGGCAAAACCATGGGTATATTCACGAACGTAGAGGCCGGAGGCGAGTTGCTGGTAGGCGGATGAGGGAGTGCCTAGGGAAATGCGGGTGAGTTTTTCGGAGGCATGAATCCGTCTGACACGATTATCTTCCTGGATTTTACACAAAAAATAAAAGGCAAAATTGGGCGAATTATTGCCGAGTAAATATGAGGTGTAGGCAAAAAGGCTATGCTGGTCGCATTGAGCTTGATCGTCCATTTTATCTGCATGATGATAGTTGAGCCAACCAGTCATGCGATTATTACGTAGAGAGCTAATGTCGCGGATTTGATTAACCTTGGCGAGCCAATTGTTGTGAGACATGGTGGCGAAGTTATAAAAGGGGTTTTCGATCTGAACACCTTGGGTCTGTAAATCTCGGTTGAATTGGACTCGGTCGATCGGGTCATTGCTGTCTCCCGGTCCGCCACCAACACTGTTGGTAATAATTAGCGCGTTTCTCATTTTGGGATTGGGATCGTTTTGACGACGATTTTGTAGATAACGATTCAAACTAATTAGTTTGTCACGCCACTGTTGGTCAGTAATGGGATGAGAATTAATGGCGGGAACAGAATAATAAAAGGTGTTCATAAAAACGGGATACATGAGGTCAAGATAGACCCCGTCGTAACCCGATGTTAAAATATGCTCCTTGATTTTGTCGTAGAGAAATTCCTTATAGAAGGAACTGGCGGGATCAAGTAAATATCCCTGTTCTGGGTTGACCCACATTTCACCGTTGGGTTCGTTTTGGTGATAGACATATTCTCCGCGAGAATTTTTCATAAAAGCATCACGATGGTTGGCCCAGGCATCATCAAATTCGGCTTGGGTGTTTTGAGTAGAAAAATTGATCTGGGCAATTGGACTATCTAGTTTTTTTTGGTTAAACAAGGAACAACAGGTAAGATGCCGAATAATTTGGGTTCGGGGGAGTTGGGAGTGAATTTCTTGAATACGAGTGGTGGTTAGAACAGATTGAGAGTGAAAGGGGTTGGCAAAATAATACAAGGGGTTAAGAGCAATGAGATCGTCTAAGAAGTCTGGTTGAGAAACGTCCCTTCCAATAACTCCACTATAAACAGTGAGGAGGGGAGCTTCTTCTACCGCAAGAGCAGGGTGAGCGGGGGAAAGAATAACTATAAAAAAGAGATTAATGAGGAGAAAATATAATTTGGTCATTAGTGTTTAATATATCATTTTACCGTCCCCAGTGAGAGCGAAGGGTGTTGTAGTCGAGGAGATTGTAGGTAGTGCCAAAATCAGCTTTGAGGAGGTTGTAGTCCAGGAGGTTGACAGAGCCATCGAGGTTGAAATCGCCAGGGAGGGAGGAGGGAGCGTTTTTGAGGAGAACTAAGCCGGTCTTGGCTGGCAAGGTAATGTTGGTGTTTGGGGGATAAGTGGTAGAAGAGTAGGCGTTTTGGAGATTGGTATTGGGTTTATAGTTGAGAGCAGAGGATGCGATATTGACGAGGGCAAAACCATTAGTAAATTCACGGATGTAGAGGCCAGAGTTGAGTAGTTGGTAGGGAGCCAGAGGAGAGCCGAGACGGAGATGGGTGAGGTTTTGGGAGGGTGCGTTATTGACGCCTGCCGCAAGTCTGCAGCCAAAAGAGAAAGCAAAATTAGGTGACTGATTGGCGAGAAGGTATGAAGCATAGGCAAACAGTCCATGTTGGTCACATTCTTCTTGGCTGGGAAACAGTTCAGCTCCATGATAATTAATCCAGCCAGACAGTTGTTTGTTGTTGAGTGCCGAAATATCGCGGATGCGGTTGACTTGGGCGAGCCACGAGTTTGCTGTCAGCGTGCGATAGTCTTGGAAAGGATTTTCGATCTGGACCCCTTGAGTCTGTAAATCTCGGTTGAATTGGACCCGGTCAACCGGATCATTACTGTCTCCTGGACCGCCACCGACGCTGTTAGTGAAGATAATAGCGTTTTTCATCCTGGAATTTGGGTCATTTTTCCTGCGGTTTTGGAGATACTGGCTAAGACTAATGAGCTTACTATTCCACTGATCACGAGTAATCGGGTTCCCGTTGACAATGGGTTTGGAGAAATAAAATGCCTGCATGAAAGTGGGGTACATGAGATCAAGATAGACTCCATCATACTCACCAGTCACGATATATTGTTTGATTTTGTTGTAGAGAAGCTCTTGGTAGTGGGGGTTCGCAGGATCCATGAGATAGCCATCACCTGGATCTGTCCAATATTCTCCGACCCGAGCAATATGGTAATAGACGTAGTCACCACTGGAGTTTTTCATGAAAGCATTACGATGGTTGGACCACATAGCAGTAAATTCTTGCTGGGTATTTTGGAGACCGGCATGGACTTTTATGGGGATGCTCTCGATCGTCTGATTATCAAATAAAGTACAGCAAAGCAGATGAAGGACGACTTTGGTTTGAGGAAGGCTGGCATGAATGCTTTGAATATTGGTTGGAGTCAGAACTGCCGTATCTCTAAAGGGGGAACTAAAAACATATAGCGGGTTGCTAGAAACTAGTTGGTCGAAGAGATTTTGTGATTTGATGCCGGACCAGAGATTAAGTGTGCTCATTCTAAGATACGGCGGTTCGGTGGCGAAGGCAGTAGAAAATGGGGTAATAAGGAGAAGGTAGGAGACGAGGATAATGAGGTTTTTCATAATTTAAGTGTAACTGTTATGGATTGGGTGTCAATGTGGATTCAGGACTAGCGAGTTCGATAATCCACCAGTTGAAGGGAATATCGGAGCTGGCGGGCGCGTCGATGCCGACCGTGAAGCTAGCTTCACAGGAAGGGGTGGATTGATCACAAGAAGTTTTCGATTTGACAAAAAGAACTTTGTTGTCGGAGTTGCCGGTGGGAGTTAAGTAGACGAGAGAGTTGGGGGTGACAAAGGGACTAACAATCGTGAGCTCGGTGTTGGGGGAGACGAGGACCGCGTTACCAGCGGTGGCGTTACTGGTAGTGGTGGTGGTAATCAGGCTGGAAGAAGCGGTAGCGGTAGCGGGAGAAGCAATGGTCACGAGCTTGGTAGTCAGCTCGGCCAAATTGGCACTACCAGAAGCGTTAATACTCCCCACTTCGACGCCTTCTTCGTTGTAGATTTGGAGGAGTTTGCCGAGCGGGCTGGGGTCGGTATTGTTCGGGTGGAGGGCGAGGGTGCCGGTAACTGAGAGGTTCCCATTGACGCTGACCTGACCACTACTATCGACGATCAAAGTATCTTGAGCGAGGTTGACGGTGCCACCTAGGGGTTGGAGGGCGAGCGTGCTAAGGCACGAGGAATTAGATGTTAGATCAGAGACGTTAGTGGGATCGCAGGGAGCCTGGATAGAGTGAGCCAGGAGAGTGTCGGTGACCGAGAGTTGAGTAATGGTAGCGCTCCCGATGACGGCCAAATAGTTATTAACCGTGACAAAGTTGATGTCGGCAGTTAAGAGAGTAGCTGAGTCAGAAGAGATGTTAGACGTTAGATCATAGATGTTAGTGTCAAGGACAGCAGAGTCGGTAGCTTCGGGTGGGGTGGGGAGGTCAACGGCGGTTGCTGAGTCGGTAGCGACCAGGGACTCTAGACGAGCTTTGATACGATCAGTGAGGTCGGTTAGGTCGGAGTCGGACAGAGTGGAAGTAGTTTTGGCACTGAGGGTCGCGATTTTGGCGTCTAAGCCAACGATTGAGCCGGCGATGATGCGGTCAGCGACAATCTCTTTGACTTCGAGAGTGTCGAGTTTGGCAATTCGAGCGGAGACACTATCAGCGGCGATT
This sequence comes from Microgenomates group bacterium GW2011_GWF2_46_18, assembly GCA_001002415.1. Taxonomy (GTDB): domain Bacteria; phylum Patescibacteriota; class Microgenomatia; order UBA1400; family UBA12108; genus LCMB01. The sequence continues at coordinate 5,137 of LCMB01000012.1, read as the reverse complement.
TCTCCTTCAACGATTAGGTCTGGGGTGGTGGTGTGCTGATCTTTGATAATGGTCGGAGCGTCGATGGTGATAGGTTGGTCGGAGACGAGGGGAGAGATGAGGTTGGTGGCGAGTTGGGGGGTGGAGAGACTGGGGAGGGTCCCGGCTTCCGAGAGAGCGAGATCATTAATTTGTTGGGAAAGAGTGTTGATTTGAGTCTGTTGTTCTTGGATGGCGGAGATGGTGATGGGAACCAGTTTTTCGTACTGAATCATTTTGTATCCCATATCGGTGTCCTGAACGGCTTGAGGGAAGATAGTTTCTAGTTCTTGCGCGATTAAGCCAACTTGGGCGTCATGAGAGAGTCCCATGTCAAATTCGTCGTAGCGGAAAGTGAAGTTCACAGGGTCCAGTTGATTAATTAGATCCAGTCCACCGGTATAGTCGGTAATGTCTTTTTTGAGTCTGATATCTGACCAAGCTGCATCACAGGTACCGTTGTTATCAGTGTCAATACATGCCGTGCCGCCCACTGTTAAGGCATACGCGCCAATTGCAGCTCGATTGATAGTGACATTACCTTGCATTCTAATATCTCCATCGACGTTGTTATTAATATATTCGCCATATTGTAAGGTTATATCGTTGGTAACACTGCCGCCGGTACCATCACCAATTGTGACCGCTCCGGTTGATCCAACATCAAAGTAGGGGAAATTAATTAATGAACTGGTACTTCCTGTTAGTGATAATGCTCCTGTAGCTGTTATCACAGTGGCATCGTCTGAATACATCAATAGGTCTCCCCATGTTGCTCCATTAGCATCTATGACTAACCTACCGTCGGTAGTGCTAAGTAACATGGCCGTGCCGGCATAAGTTCCCTCGGCAGATAACGTTATTTGGTTGGCAGTCGCCTCTGAAGCGGTTAAGTTAATGGAGGTATTGGTACTAATATCTATGTCTTCTCCGGCAGCCGCTCCGGTAGAAGTAATGTCAATTCCGCCGGCGGTAGTAATAATTTGTAAAGCATCGGCTGCGGTACCAGTAGAAGAGAGAATCAGGGATGAGTTAACAGCTCCAGTGACAGATATTGTCAGATCGTCAGCGGCTCCGTTTGCTGGTAAAGTGATACTTTTGGCAGCAGCAGAGAATTCAATATTTCCGCTAGCATCGACGTCAAAGTTGGTGTAATTAATCAGGCCTGTTGTTCCAACAATATCATTAGCACCGACATTGAGCGCGGTAACGATTCCGTCGTCAGCGACATCGAGGGCTGTTGTGACTGAATCTACGGCGGTCCCCCTAATGAGAATACCCGTAGTCAGATCAATGTCGGTAGCTTGAAGATTGTCAATTACGATCCCCGAGTTTACGGGTCCAACTCCAGCACCATTGGCAGTGATATAAATCCCAGTGCCGGCACCATTGGTGTCAGAATTGGTGATATCAATTCTTTGACCAATAACCACATCGGTAGTGGCAGCATCGTCCTGAATGTTAAAGGTAAGATTGACACCGTAGAGCCAGTCTTGCTCACCGTCGGCAACTGCAGTGGCGGCAACGCTGATGCCGGAGGCTCCTTGAGTGGAACTGTCCCAGTTAAGATCAATGATTCCAGCGTTGGAAGTAGAGTCGGCGGTAGTCGCATCAATAACCAAAGCTTGGAAATCAGCGGCAGGAGAGACGATGGTGATTTGGTCACCGGCTCCATCGGAAGCAAAGGTCATGAGGCCATCGGCATCGATATCGAAATCTTCGTAGTTGATGAGTCCAGTGGTACCAACAATGTCGTTGGCGCCGACCGAGAGGGCGGTGGTGATATCGGTATCGGTGGCGTCGATGGCGATCACAGCTGTATCAGGAGTGAATGACATCGCACCGGCGGCGGTGAGACTAAGATTGTTGGCCGTAATGATTAGGTCTTCTCCGGCGGCGTCGCCGCTATTTACATTGAGTGTGAGAGAAGAGTTGGCTTCGGTGGCGATAGCGAAAGTGGAGCTGTTATCGGTGAGTGTAGTATCGCCGATTTTAATTTGAGCGTTGGAACTGTCTCCGACGGTGATACCTAAGCCAGTGTCAGCGACAATGAGATCGTGGAATTTGGCATCACCATTGGTAGATTCACCAGAGGCGTCGATATAGTAGGTAGTGCCGCCGCCAAAGTTCATTACCCCTTTAATATCAATGGTGGTGGTAGCGAGATTACCAATATTGATATCGTCGGCAGTAGCGATACCAGTACCAATGTTGATAGTATCGGCACCAGTCCCAGTCCCAAGATTAATGGTGCGAGTTAAGGAACCGGAATTTCCAAGATTAATCGTTGTGGCGGCTGTCGTACCAAGCGAGATGGTGGTGGCGGTGGTATCCCCCAGTTTGAGTTCTCCTGCGGCATTGGTGTCTAGCCCATATCCCACCTGAGTTGTGATGTGGCCACTAGCATCGACGTCAAAGTTGGTGTAATCGATTAGGCCGGTGGTTCCGAGCAAAGTATTGGCTCCGACGTTAATCGCGTTGACGATCTCGGCGTCACTCACATCGATTCCATCGGTGATGGCAGTATCGGTTGTGGCGGTTACGACGATCGCGTCAGTCATAGAGCCAGCGGTGTCTTCGGCATTGTCAATCTTGATCCCAGCTTCATAGGTACCAGCGGCGGCATTAACGGTTGCGGCGGCATTGATGACTAAGCCAAACATATCTCCATCCGCATCGTTACCAGTCAGAGTCAGTTTTTGACCGATGGCGTCGATACCTGCTGTAGCTCCATCGCTCTGAGCAAAGTCAAGGTTTAAACCAATGACCGCCGCGTTACCCGCATCAATGTTAAAGTCGAGGACTCCACCAGTCGTTGTGGTATCGACAGTGGCAGCATCAAAGGTCAGGATTTCGGCGGCATCAAAGGCGATGGAGGTTGAGGCATCGAGGGCCATGGCATCTTTGAACTCGGTGAAGTCGAGAGAGTCAGCAGCGACAGTGAAGGTGCCACTAATTGTGCCAGAACAAGCTAAATTCCCATTACTGTCATCGATCGTACAGCCGGTATCACCGCTGCCGCCAGCCAGAAGAATACTACCGGCACCACTGCCTGTCGGACCAATGTTGAGGGTAGAGGCGGCACCGCCCATAGAGAGGGTAGTAGCGACAGTATTAAAGAGGGTGGAAGTAGTATTTCCGGTGATGAGGTCGCCGCCGGTAATCTCAAGGTCGTCGGCAATTATTGTTTTTGTTCCTGAAGCATCAATCGTTAGATTGCCATCGGTATCGACTCCAAAAGTAGCATTGTCGGTAGCATCAAAGGATAACTTTAGTTGATTACCAGCATGAAAGACTTCGAGCTGAGTATCGGGATCGGCTACTCCAATCCCAACATTATCACTAGAAGCATCAACAAAGAGAAGATTGGCATCGGTATCACCTTCTACTCTAAGGTCCGCAGTAGTCAAACCACCTTCGTTAACAATTAAACCATCTGAAATTGAAGTAACAGCATTAATAGCTAGTGTTTGATTTATGGCAGCGGCTGCCATTGTGCCATATAGGATAGCATTTGCCTCTTCCTCAGAGATTGACGCTCTGTTGGTACTATCGACAACTAATCTACTAGAACCAGTTTGATTATCTCCAGCATAATATCCGATTAAAATATTATAATTACCACTTACGACGGTATTGCCGGCTCCGAAGCCAAGCCCAACATTTCCAGTACCACCAACGACATTACCTAAAGCAGATAATGCAATATTGTTGTCACCGGTTGTTAAGTCGGTCAGTGAACCTCTTCCTATAGCGAGGTTGTCATGGCCATCAGTTAGGGCGTCTAACGCCATTTCTCCTATTGCAGTATTTTGAATTCCTGTGGCGGTAGATTTTCCGGCTGACCCAAAAAATAAATTACTGGTTATTCCGGAGCCGCCATAGCTAAATAACCTTCCTTGTAAATCTACTCCGCTGAGAACTGTTCCACTGGAATTAGTCCAAGTAGTTAAATTGGCAGTTTGAGAGCCGGCGGCTTTGACAGTCAGAGGAACATTCCCAGCTACAGAAGCGGAGAGAGTAGCACCGGGAGCGTCTAGATAACCGGTAAAGATGTGGGTTCCGGCGGAAAAAGTCTGAGTATTATCCCCAAAGGCAATGGTGGTATCAGTCCCAGCTGAAGTATCAAATGTCCAGGTGACAGCTGCCCCAGCCCCAAAGGTGGTGGTTCCCACCTCAGTGGTATCTAAGTTAATCGTCACGGTATCGGTGGCACTATCGACTGTATCGATGCCGTTGGTGCCACCCAGGATGGAGAGGGTATCAGTGTTGGTGATGGACTGGCCACCCCCCGCATCTCCCGCAGCGGTGAAGCTAGTCATACTAGAGCCAGCACAACTCTGCCATTCAAAGTCACCGGTGGTGGTTTCATAGGTCAGACACTCTTCATCACTAGCAGTATCGACGGCTTTTAAATCAGCTTCGGTGACCTTGTCATCCGATCGTGATATCCCCACTCATAGCGGTCGGATTGAAGTTAGTGCCATCGGCAATCAAGAGCATACCGGCAGTATTGGTACCCATATAGAGATCATCACCAGTGATAGTCACGTCCCCGCTACAGGTTAGGTTACCTGTTGCATTAGCGATGGTACAGCCGGTACCACCCGAACCACCGGCGATATTAACGTCTCCGGTTGCAGTCCCGTTAAGGTTTAAGGCATCGGCTCCTTTACTATCAATGCTTAAGGCAATATCAACATCATCACCTGTAGCGGCAATAGTGACGACCCCATTAGCAGCAGCATTGGCAATGGTCACTTCATCAACAGCGGAAGCAGCGGCCGTGAAGCGGAGGAATTCGTTCCCATTAGTATCCAGGATATCGGCCCCGGTTAATTTGAGGTCACCAGAGACGGAGGTGATCGGAGCGGTGATGGCCACGGTACCATCGGTATCATTATCAATCTTTTCCCCATTGGCAAAGGTGATGTCACCGCCAGCTCCGGTATTAAAGGTTAAACCGGTGGTACCTTGGACAACCAGATCTCCGGTGAAGGTAGTAGTACCGGTCGTATAGGTTTGAGTATTATCCCCAAAGGCAATAGTGGTATCGGTACCGGCTGAAGCATCAAATGTCCAGGTGATACCAGCTCCAGCCCCAAAGGTGGTGGTTCCC
>LCMB01000011.1 GCA_001002415.1 Microgenomates group bacterium GW2011_GWF2_46_18 | reverse complement strand
AAACGCATGGGCCAGCGTGGTTTCGTCTGCATATTCTATCTCAACTCCCGTCGGAAGTCCACGACCTATCCGACTAATTTCCACTTTTAGTCCATCCAATGCTTGCTTAACATACAGTGCCGTGGCCTCCCCTTCCAAACTGGTATTGGTTGCCAAAATCACCTCGTCGATTCCGCCTTTTTTGACCCGGGTAACCAAAGTATCAATAAACAGTTCGTCCGGCCCGATATTATTCAAAGGGGAAATACAGCCGTGCAAGACGTGGTAAACCCCGCTGTAACTTCCCGACTTCTCAATCGCCAACACATCTTGAAATGACTCAACTACACAGACCTGTCGACTATTGCGCGAGGAATCCGCACACACCGCACACTGCTCCTGATCACTCAAATTATGGCAAATACTGCACAGCTTAGTTTGTTTTTTTAAATTGGCGAGGAAGGCAGCAAAACTATCCAAATCCCGCTGAGGTACCCGAAGTAAGTAAAATGCCAGTCGCTGTGCACTCCGTCTCCCAATCCCCGGCAATTTCTCAAACGAGCTTGTTAAGTCTTCGACAATTTTAGGTAAACGCATGTAGCGAACAACTTACTGTTGTCCTCCACCCATTCCTCCCAATAGTCCCTTGAGTCCTCCCGACATTTCTTGCAGTTTCTTGGCCGCAATCTGTTGGGATTTTTTGACCGCATCATTCAATACTTTGACCAATCTTTCCTCATACTTGCCATCAATGGTTATTGTCTGGACCTTTTGGTCAGCTGTCATAACTACTCGGATCCCATCCGCTTCCATCTCAATAACTTCAGCCTGCAATTGTTTCTGCATCTGAACTGCTTGGTCTCGAATCTGTTTCAGTTGTGATGCCTGTTGCCCCATTTGTTTAAATTTATCGAACATATCTCTCCTTTTGGTTAACTATTAAATATGGCCATCGCTTCGTCTATTGTATCACTTGGCGCGGGCATCTTGGCTGCCGCTTCCGCTACTTCACACTTGACCTTCATCTCTCTTCCCATCGCCTCACTCAACAATTTTTCTAATTTCCCCAAAATCTTTTCCGTCATTATTTGTTCTTTATGAAAAGCATATCCCACTTTGATAGTTAAAATGTCTCCCGAGATCTGCGCCGGGGTCGCCTTGGATAGCAGCGCTCCCAGTGTCAGACTGTCTCCATTCAGTCCTTTAAGTAGTTTTTGCCAAACTTCGTCGTGACTAACCGCCGCCATTTTTTTCTCTGGCTTGGGACTTTGTGGAACTATCTTCGTCGGTTTCGGATCCTTATTCTTTTCCCCAAAGTTCGATGGTTTTGGGACTACTCCGCACCAATCGATTATCACCATTTCAACCAGCAGTTCCGGCACTGCACTTGTCCCGCTCTTACTAGCCACCTCATCCAAGGCAAAAATTAACTTCGTTAAGGTTACTTCTTTCCCTTCCATTAGCAAATCTCGCAAAGCCTTCATCGTCTCTACCAACAAGTATCCCAAATTAACTCCTGTCAAAACCGCCTTGCGAAAAACCTGCAAAGCCAAGTCGGCATCCTTGTCCGCCAAAGCATGAGCCAGTGGCTTGGCCGAAAATCCGGCCACTCCCACGACTACCTCTTCCATTCTCCCCAAATCTACTTCCATAGTCGTAGTTAGCGCTATTTCCAAAGCCTTCACTCCATCCCGAAATGACCCATCAACCGCTTTAGCCAAATAACTAAGAGCCTCCTCACTGATTTTCTTTTCTTCCCCAGCTACCACCCGCGATAACGATCGCTTCATTTCGTTTTCGCTCGCTTTCCCGAACTGAATCGGTACACAGCGTGATTTAATTGTTTCCGGAACCTTATGTGTCTCGGTCGTACACAAGGCAAATATGGCATGTTTCGGTGGCTCTTCCAAGGTCTTAAGTAAGGCATTAAATGCTTCCGTCGTCAGCATGTGAACTTCATCGATAATGTACACTTTGTAAGAAAGTTGCGACGGAGCCAAACGAATTTTCTCTTTCAATTCCCGAATATCATCAATACCTCGATTGGAAGCCGCATCAATCTCGATAAAATCGACTGCCGATCCGTTCAAAATCGACTTACATGCACTACACTCGTTACATGGCTCTCCCAATTTATTCCGGTTTTTCTCGCAGTTAACGATTCTTGCCAAGACTCGAGCCGCGCTCGTCTTCCCCGCTCCCCTTGGACCTGTCAGTAAATATGCGTGGGCAACTTTATTCGCCGTCACGATTTGTTCCAGAGTCTTTCTCACACTGGCCAAATCTAGTTCATCAATCGTGCGAGGACGGTATTTCAAATACAAACTCATACTCATACTTTACCACGAGTTCTCACCTATTCGTGATGAAATCCCAGTAAATGCATGAGTCCATGCTCCGCCAAAAACTGGATCTGGATATCCACTTTGATTTGTTTTTCCAAAGCTTCGGTTACCGCTTCAGGATAGCAAATCACGATATCTCCCATGCGCAATATCCCGTCCGGCGGCATCAAAAAAGGCCGGTCATCCGCCGGATCATTTAAGGGGAACGATAAAACATCCGTCGGCCCCGCTACCTGCATGTAAGTCTGGTGAATCTGACTCATCTTCCGCTTCCCGACTACCTCAACTTCCACTTCGATCCCGTCCTTTAGTTGATGTGCTTCCAAAATCTTTTCTAGGTGATTCCGCAAAGCCGTCCGATCAAATGGATACTTGGCATCTGCCGCAATGTTGATCGTGATCATTGTTGTGTCAAAACTTCTTTTACCACTTTGGCAACAATACTTCCCTCCGCCTGTCCTTTAAATTCTTTCATAATGCTTTGCATTACTTCGCCAAAATTGGTCCTTCCTTCCCACTTTTCTTTCATTCCCAACACTCTAATTCTAACTTCCGCTTCATCCATCATCTTGGGCAAATACCCCTCAATCATCGCTAGTTCAAATTCCTCTTGTTTGGCTTGCTCGGTTCTCCCCGCTGCGCGATAGGCCACAATCGACTCGCGTCGCTTTTTGGCTTCTTTTGCTAGTACCGGGATTACCTGTTCATCGGTCATCTCTCCCCCACCCCCCGCCGCAAAATCAATTCCGGCATATCTAATCGCCGAAATCAGCATCCGTATCGCCGAAAGCCGCGGCGCATCCTGGGCTTTCATCGCCTTCTTCATCTCATCCTGCAAATCCCCGGCAATGCTCATGATTTCTTTCGGTTGGCAGCTAGTTTTTGCATCCGTTCGGTATAACGCTTACGCTTAATTTCATTATTTCGCTCCTTGCGTTTTACGGCTGGAGATTTATGAAATTCACGTTCACGCACCTCTTCAATGATATTCTCATTCAAGACTTTTTTCTTAAACCGTCGGATGATTGCGTCCGGACTCTCGTCCTTTTTCGCTCTTACAATAATCGGCATTAATTATCAACACCCCCTTATCATTTCCAGTATATCTGCTGGAGTCAGTTCAGTTTTTTCTTTTGCGGAACCCTTATCGGATCCCGAAAATAGCATCAGTCCCGAATTGTGGTAAAACCATCTTTTTTTGGACTCGCGCGTTGTTATTTTAACATACAATCGGTCCAAATTAAGCTTTACATCCGGTTTTAATTTAATCTTTAAATAGCCCTTTTCAGGGTCGTGTACCACCACGATATCGTATCCAGCCCGCTGAGCCACCTTAGAGACGTCATCGGCTCCGGTTACTACCACAATTCCCTTCCCCCACAAACTCTCAAACTCGCTCCCCATAGCAATCGCCTGCTTCCCCTTCTCCCAATCCTTCAGTCTTTGATAAACTCCGTCCAAGTATAAGAATCCAGCTCTCGCTACCGCCGCATTATCCAGAGTCTGTAATCGGTGCAGGGAGGGAATTATTTCTGCCAAGGTAAAGGCAAATCGAGGTTCAGTTGCCTCTTGCCAAAAACAGTCATCAAAATGATCAATTTGGTATGCGTGCGCAACCATCGCAGAAACCCCAGTATCACTTGGGCTAATCAGTCCTTGCGACACTAACTCTTCCCACACCAACTTGCTGGCACAGGTTTTTTTGGCTCCCGGCTGATGATGATCAAACTTGCCAAACCCCACGTCAACATGAGTTACATGTGGGTCAGTATCTACGGCTACATTTTTGTAAGTGGAGCCCGCAGGGATAAATGTAAGCTCCGCATCTCCATAATGGGCAGGGTCAAACCGGATCAGCAACCATCCCGCCATCATAGCGTCCAAATCCGGATTCCGGTGCATCACAATAATCTTAGACATAGAGTAATTCTACCAAAATCTTGGCCAATTTATCCGGATCGTGTCTGACCATGCTTCGTGCCAATTTATCCCCCTTCTCTTTTTCTACCCTCCCCTTAGCTAGCAATCTTCCTCTGATTACCTGCCAGGAATCATTAGTTTTGGCCACTTCATCCAAATTATCCTTAACCCAATCTGCTTCTTCCCTAGCGTATGCTTTAGCTACCGCCTTCTCAATCGTCTGATCCGTATTGACTACTACATAGTTAACTCGTGACAGCGGCAAATATTTCCCCAAATCAATCAAAAAATCTTGAGCCCCATACCCGTAACTCTCCCCTTTTTTGGTCATCACATTCATCACAAATACCACCCTAGCTTGACTTTTAACAATTGCTTCGACTGTCCCCGTCACTACCAAATTAGCCATCGTGTTGGTATACAAATCACCGGGCCCTAACACTATCATATCCGCCTCGGCGATTGCTCGCTTAGCTTCGCTATCAATTCTCGTTTTGGGGATCGTCCGAAAGTGTTTGATCCTCTGCTTCCCCACTTTCCCCTGCCCCAAATCAATCAAGTGTTCTCCCAGTATTTCTGTTCCATCGGTGTATGTCGCCAAAAGTGACACTTTATCGTACGAAATCGGCAAAATCTTCCCTCTTACATCCAACAATTTCGCCGTTTCCTTGATGGCCCCTCGCTGGTCGCCCAACACATCTGACACCGCCGCCATAAATAAATTCCCAAACGTCATTCCGCTAATTCCTACTCCCTGATAATATCGATACGAAAATAATTTTCGCAAAATTCCCTCATTCGCCGAAAGCGCTACCATACACTGTCTCACTCCCGACGTCGGCAGCAAGCCAAATTCATCCCGCAAAACTTTGTTACTCCCGCCATCATCCGCCATCGTCACAATCGCTGAAATCTCTAAATCATTGTATTTTTTCAAGCCCCTAAGCACTGTATATGTTCCCGTTCCCCCCCCAATCACCACAATTTTTTTCTTCATCCCCAAAAGATATCCTTGATAGTCACGGTAATTAATAACAAAATAAGTAAGGCCATTCCGACTGCGTTGACATATTTTTCGACTCTCGCAATGCGTTTTCTTCCCACAACTTTTTCCAATCCGATTAACAATAATCTGCCCCCATCTAAGGCCGGGATCGGCAACAAATTAAAGATCGCCAAATTTAGTGAAATTATTCCCGCAAATCTAACAAGCACAATCCACCCTTGATCAGCCGCTTGCTGTCCAATCTGCACTACCTTGACCGGTCCCGATACATTTTTGACTAGCTCAACCGGGTGAGCCAATATTCGCCCAAATTCTTTAGTCCATCCCCACGCTTCCTTCATCCCCTCATTAGCTCCATAAAAAGGGGCACTGTACCAAGCCTTCTGTTCGTAGACAATAATTGGCACATCCACAACTCCCACTCCCAAAGATCCCTCTCCCTCTGGTGGGTTCTCCCGTGGGATCACATTCACCACTGTTTCACTTGCGCTCCGCTGCCCATTTGCGTCTACCGTTGATAGGTAAAGACTAATCATCTGACCCTTGTTCTGTTTGATCATCTCCACAAACTTATCCGCGTCATCAATTTGTTCTCCTTTAACTCTCACAACTACCACTCCGACAGTTACTCCCGCCGCTTCGGCTGGAGATCCAGCAATCACCTGTGAAACCATGACCTGCTGACCCACCTCTTTGGGTACACCTAAGCGGGTATACACCACACTAAATGCCAAGATCCCTAGCACCAAATTCATAGCTACTCCCGCAACGGTTACCAAGGCTCTTTGCCAGGCCGGCTTGGCAAAAAACAGTTTCTTCCTAAGCATTGGATTAATCTTCTCCCACAAACTAGGATCCTCTTCTTCCCCAGCCAAACGTACAAATCCTCCAATTGGCAGCCAGTTTAAACTAAACTCCGTCTCTCCCCACATTCCCAATTTAACTGCTTTCGGCGGCAACCCAATCCCAAACTCCTCCACCTTAATCCCAAACAACTTTGCTACCAAAAAGTGTCCCAATTCATGCAATAAAACCAGAAGTGATAAAACTAGAATCGTCGTCACCGCTCCGATTATACCCTACAAACAGGTAATCGCCAGAACCCTTACATTTTCTCCCGTTTTCCCACTGACTCCCTTTACCAACACTTCGACTGTCTTACTCGGATCTCTCAGATAATCCTGTTTCAATAACTCTTCCACGCTCGCCGGCTTCATCGAAGCCACCTGCATCGCTAGTTCCTTCCCGAGTTTCTGGAAATCCTCTGTTTTGGCAACAAAATCCGTTTCACAAGCTAGTTTTACCAACGCTCCCACTTTCCCATTGAAATGCACGTAGGCAAACACATGACTAGCTCCCGTCTCTCGATCAGCTTTCTTCTCTGCTTTAGCGAGTCCTTGCGCTGCAATCAATTTCTTGGCCTTTTGGACATCTCCCTTACTCTCCGTCAAGGCTTTTCTCACCTCCATCACTCCCGCTCCGGTCTCCTCACGTAGCTCTTTGATTTGTTCCATGGTAATTTTCATACTTTCCCCTTTGCTTGGTCCTTGGCCAACTTGAGTCCTTTTTCGATGGCTTTTGACACTGATTCAAGGAGCATGACCACAGCTTTCAAAGCATCGTCATTGGCAGGAATTACTTTGGTAATAAAAGTCGGATCACAGTTGGTATCGCAAATTGCGACAATTGGGATTTCCTTGGCAATTGACTCTGCCATCGCAGTATTCTCGCGGATCGGATCCACGATAAAGACCAAGTCAGGCAGTTTGGTGAGCAGTACTACTCCCCCATACATCCGTTCCAGTCTATCCATCTCCCGTTTCAAAATCACTTGCTCTTTTTTGGTGTATTTCTTGTAATCAGCAATTCGATTTTTGATTTGTTCCCAGTTGGTAAACAAGCCACCCACCCACCGGTTGGCGATGTAAGGAACCCCCAATCGCTCAGCCTCGGCTTTAATGGTCGGTGCAGCCTGGCCTTTGGTTCCAACCAGCAAAATCTGCCCACCCTTAGCAATTGCTTCGGTCAAATACTCACAAGCCTCTCCCAACTTCTCTCTGGTTTTCACCAAGTCAAAAATCTGTACTCCATTTTTGATGGCATACACATATTTATCCATTCGTGGGTTACGTCTCTTCACCGAATGCCCAAAATGCATTCCGGTTTCTAACATGTCCTTTAACTCAGGAAGATTGGTTGATTCACTCACTTTGCCTCCTTAAACTTCTCCAGGGGCCTGAAATCAGGAGGTCTCCCCTAGATGTAAATTTTGTAACTCTGGAATTATATCACAAACCCTATTCATGGGGCTCAAACTTCTCCCGCTCACCAAGCTCTGGTGGTTTTAAAAGTTCTTCAATTAACTGATCATACTCGGGTGTTCCTGGAGATACCCCCCTTGACTCAATCGCTCTTCTCATCCAACCAGGAATAATTTGGATTGCGTCAGGCGGCAATGGCGTCCAATCATATCTTACTTTTTCTGACATAAATATCCCCTAGATTCTCCATCAAACAAGCTATTGTAACAGGCCCTACCCCATTTGGTACCGGCACCGCCACCCTCGCTTTCGCATACACTTCTTTGGTCATATCTCCCTGTGGCGCCCCTACATCTATCGCCACAATCCCTGATCGTACCATCTCCCCCGTAATTAGCCCAGGTTTCCCCACACAGCTAATCACTGTATCAGCCTGTGCCAGATCACCCGCCAAATCCTTGGTCTGGCTGTTCACTGCCACTGCTGTTACTTCATGTTTCTTGCTTAACCAGGCGATCAATGATTTTCCCACCGCTCCCGTCCCCCCCACCACCACAATTTCCCTTTGCCACAGTCGGTCATCCGCCACACTCTCCATGATGCTAATAATTGCTCTCACCGTGGCCGGCATAATCCCCGATTCTTCACTCCGCAGTCCATCTACATCTTTGGTCAGGGGGATAGCCGCCAATACTTCCCGTACTTCGTTTTCCTTTAAACCTGGAATCGGTAGTTGTACCATTAGACCCGTTACCTCCGTGTATTCTCCAATTTCTCGTACCCTCTTTTCTAATTCCTCTTTCCCAATTCCTGTGTCCAACCTTACCACCTCAAACTCCACTCCTACCCGTTTGGCCGCCTCACTTTTGAGCCGCGTATATAGCTCGCTTGCCGGGTCACTCCCCACCAACACACTCACGATTTTGGGTTTTGTCTCCATCTCAGAAACTCTTTGCCGAATCTGCTCCTCTATCTCAACTGCAAATCTTTTACCATCAAATAACATACCTACGGATTATACCGTGTTTATTTAACTACCTGGCAAATTACCTCACTCTCGGCATACTTGCGATCTATCAGCTTGACCACAAACCGCTCCACTTGGGGGAAAAGCAGGAAAATACTCATCGCCGCCATCCGCATTCTGGCTTCATAAATCTCCAGAAACATCTTGGTAAAAATCTCCCGATAACTACTGCCTTGTTTATACTCTGCATGAAAACTCTCCGGCACCCAAATCTTCCCGTCCCCCTTCGTAAAACTACCGAATTTCTCTTCCAACTGTTCAACCTCAAAATCCAACTGCCACTCTAGAGCCTTTGGCGCCATCGCCCAGGAGCTTCGCACGATTAGCGCATTGAGTAAGATATGGACATCTTCTTCCAAAGCATTGTTAGCAATCCCGCTCGCATACGAGCGATCCCCAATCCTATCCCGTCCGACATGCATCTTATCTGCTGCAACCAGTGCCCACTGCAACGGTATCCCTGCCCCCAAGTTTACCCCTAAATCCGCTAGCATTGGCTCTTCGTGAAAGAGAATTGTGTACAAAACAGCTCTCCATTCCGCTTCGTGCAATTTTGTATTAGCAAATAGCCGCGTAAGTAGCCAAGCCGAGTACATGGAATGCTCTTTTCGATCGCACAAATTCCCCAAATCATGGGTCATCCCGACCAAAGTTAATAAGTTCTCACTTTTACTCTCGTACCATCCTCCTTTGTTCCCATAGCTCTTCCCCGCTCTAGCTAATAGTTCGATGGCCGTTCCCGTCACCCACAGAGTATGCCTATCGGTATGATCATTAAATCCGTGTGGCAACTCCAGGTCAAGCACGGGACCCACATAATTCCACGTTTTCCCTAGCCCCCGATACAAATACGCCAGTGACTCCCCTTTGCCTGACAAATGTAAGTATTCCCCAAAATCAAACAATTGTTTTACCTTCGGCACGCGATGATTAGTCAAAAACGGGAAATCGTCCTTTTGGTACTCGATCCCCGCCGAATGAAAGTACTCCCACAAACCCACTCCGTCTGCCCTTCTCATCTCGTCACTACCAAGAAAGGGAGAGTGAATATCTATATTCCATTTGGGTACCGACTGATTTATCACCCCCTCATTCTACAGGACACACCAAACAGTGTATTTATGGTAGGCGCACAAATTTCGTGCGACTGCCAGTAAACCATAAGCTATAATGTACCCATGTCCAAACTACAACAAACCGATCCCGAGATCTATGCCCTGATCCAAGCCGAAGAGAAGCGTCAAACCGACGAACTAGCCATGATCCCCAGCGAAAATATTGTCAGCGAAGCAGTCAAAGAGGCCGTCGGCAGTGTTCTCATGAACAAATACAGCGAAGGCCAGCCCGGCAAACGTTACTACCAAGGTAACGGCAACATCGACGCAATTGAATCCCTCGTGGAACAACGCGCCCTCCAAGTTTTTGGCCTCGATTCAAAGGATTGGCATGTCAACGTCCAGCCAGTGACCGGGAGTATAGCCAATTTTGCCGTCTATGCCGCACTTTTATCCCCCGGCGACCGTATGCTTGCCATGTCCCTCTATGACGGTGGTCATCTCACCCACGGCTGGAAATTGCCGGATGGCAAACCCATTAGTTTCACTTCCAAAATCTATGATACCTACTTCTACAATGTCGACCCCCAGACCGAAGTTTTTGATTATGCGCAGATTGCCAAAATTGCCGCTCAGGTTAAGCCCCAAATCTTAATTAGTGGTGGCACCGCCTATCCTCGCGAAATCGATTATGCCAAGATGCGCGAGATTGCCGACTCAGTCGGAGCTATCTACATGGCTGATGTCGCCCACGAGGCGGGCTTAATTGCCGGTGGAGCCAACACTTCTCCCTTCCCCCACGCCCATGTTGTCACTATGACTACAAGGAAGACGCTTCGCGGCCCGATCGGCGCGATGATCTTCGCCAGCAAAAAACTTTTGGGTGACAGCGTTGCCGAGAAAATCGATTTTGCTGTCTTTCCCGCCCTCCAGGGTGGACCCCAAAACCACAGTATTGCCGGGATTGGCGTGGCTCTCCACGAAGCCTTGCAGCCCGAATTTAAAACCTATGCTCAGCAGGTAGTGAAAAACGCCCAGGTTCTAGCTGCTGAACTTAAAAAGGCCGGCTTCCATGTCGTCTCCGGCGGCACCGATAAACACCTGATCCTTCTGGATTTGCGCAACAAAGGTATTTCCGGCAAAGACGCTGCTCTCGCTCTTGAAAAAGTTGGGATCATTACCAACAAAAATACCGTGCCCGGGGAAACCGGCAAACCCTGGAACCCCTCAGGTCTCCGTCTCGGCACCCCGGCTGTTACTACCCGCGGCTACACCGAAAAAGACATGCTCGAAGTTGCGAAGAAAATTATTGCTACGCTTTCACCCTCTAATTAGTCACCCTGTTCATAATTAACCTGGTCGTCTCTTCCACACTAAATCTCTTTGTATCCACTGTCATGTCGTACAACAAGCGATTTAGATATGACCTCCCCCCATAACGATCTGTAAACACTCGCAAATTACTCGCTTCTCGTTCATTAGTAACATACCGCGCCTCAGCTAGATCTTTATATAATTCAGGGTCCCGTGCAAATATCCTTCGAACTCTCTCTTCCGCGCTACACACCAATAAAACCTTTAACACTCCCGGCAAATTATTTACGACTGCCACCAACCCCGCCACCCTCCCTTCCTCAATCGTTCTCCCCTTCTTCATTTCTTCTATCATCATTTGGTCAATTCCATCGTGGACACTGTCACCCGCTAATTCCGCCCCATAACTGCTCATCCCATTCCGCTCACACCATATTCGGTATAACTCTCCCGCTCCAAACACCTCCCATCCCAACTTACTACCCAACTCACGTGCAATCGTCGTTTTCCCGCTACCCGCTTCTCCCGCAATTGCGATCGATTTTATCTGCTCTAGGCTCATATATTATCTACTGCTTAATGTTCCATTAATCATCCCGCTTGCAACCATTACTAGAGTCTCATTCACCCAACGTACACCATGTCCACTTTTCATCTCATCCTGTAATATTTTAATTACCCCACTAGCTCCACTTATACAAGTCGGAATAAATTCTGTTCCCTCAAAAGTCCAAACTTCTATAAAAGCCTCAGCATCATGCTTATGTCCTTTAACTTCACAATTAAACAGCCCGGGAGGTGACTCACGGTTAAAATAACCCTCTTGCTGATCCGAACCCAACAGCGAAGGACCTTCCTTTTTCGACATCCCAAGATTATAGGATATTAATTAACAATTTTCAAGTTCTTTGCGACCATCTCGACCAACTTTGTTCGAGCCTTCTCCTCATGCGCAAAATCCAGCTTATCCGTCTCCACCACCAACACATTATAATCTGGGTGAACCGTAGCTCCCGCCAGCCACTCCCGATTAACTTGTTTCATCATCAAAAAATAAGTTGGATCTACCGTCTCAAACTCTCGCCGTGACTCATGCGCTCGACGGATCAACTCTTCATCCCCTACTGCCAAATAAACTAATAAGTCAGGAGCCGGAGCTACCTTCCAATCTAGTTGCCGGAAAAAATGCTCGTATTCCCCAAAATGTGCTTCGCTCATTCTCCCAAGCCTTCGATTAGTCTCGGCATAACAAAAATCCATTTCCGGGGATACATCTTGAATCAGCACTTTAGCATCAACCTTTTTGCTTACCTGCTCCCATTTTCGCTGGACAAACCATTTTTGTGATTCCAAAAAATTCTTCTCTGGGTCGGCATAACTTTCTTTCAAGTACGGATTGTGCTGCCAATCCTCATAACTTTCCAAAACCCTATGTCCCCGTTTTCTCAATCCTTCCCCGATTACTTTGACTGCCGTGGTCTTCCCGACTCTCATCGAGTCTGCCATCACCTCAATGCGAATTCCCTCCTGCTTTTGCCTCACCCGTGGGTATACTAAGTGATTATTTTTTCCCATATTTGCTAATTGACAACAAACATACTTGCTCGATTAAGTAATTCGTGAGCAAAAATATTTTTCAAATTAGATAGGTCAACTCTTTCCCCACTCATCAATTTAGGAGCCTGCAATCTCGTCAACACTGTCTCGCCCAAAAACCCTTGAGCCAAATGAGGAATCTGGCTATCCGCATTGCCGATCGAGCGGCGGATCTCCTTCATAAACCCATCTCCTCTCACCCAGGGTAGTAAACCCGAATCCCGGTGCTGAAAATTTACTTCCGTTTTTAAGATCATTATTTCTGCCAAATCCATTCCCAATGCCGCCGTTCTCGCGATCATTTCATTAATGAGTGGTTTATCAATATATTCCGAGCGTCCCATCAAAGCTGCCATCACTTCCTCACTATTAGGATCGTTCGGGCAAGACCGCCTCATTTTGCCAACTACAAATACGAGTACATCTGCCATCTCATTTGCCACATTCCAATAGTCCTTCGCTCGTTCTCGTTCATACCAAGGTAAATGTTTATCTTTTAACAAAACTAGCTCATGTTCCAATGGTTCCTTCTCTTTCACTTCCCTTAGCTCATCATTAATTAACGATTGAATATCTCCCAATCCAGGTATTTCTCTCAATTCGCGCTGTAAATCATCCCAAGTAACCAGTGCGCTCACTGCCAAGTCCAACCTACCCCTCAACGCCGCTGATTTTGCCTCTAGTGTCGGCAACCTGCCAATCTTATATAACTCATGCTCAAATTCCCCAAAAATTCTGCCACCAAACTCATACTTATCCACTATACCGAGCTTTATCACTCCCCCACAACCTCTCAAAAATAATCACACCTACTCAGTTTTAGTTTTTTATAATATCGTACGTCGGAACATTCAACCACGTTTCTTCAAGAGCAAACCCAAACCCGTTCCCACCAATACGATCAAGCCAACATATTCGAGTAACTGTGGCCAGTAAAAAATTATTACTTCTGAGTTTTGATTTTTGAGTTTTGAGTTTATTTCCCATCCATTCGCCCAGCCATCAACTTTTACGTGGCTAAACTTTTGCACTTTGAACTTTGAGTTTTCAGTTTTTATTGCCACCCATCCCGCATCATATCCCTGAGATAACTTGATTAGTCCCTGCCCCTCTACTTTTACTTTGTACAACCACGTCCCCGTCTTACTTACCTCTATTATTCTGAGATTATTATCAAGTGTTTGATTAGTTATCAGTTTTGTTCCTGCTATCTGCGATAGTGGCAACCATCTCACCTCTACTGGTTCCACAATATTTTCTGTCCTTTGTCCAAAACTCCGCGTCTCAATATTTAGGGTATAAAACCCGTCCCAGCTCCAAGGCAGCATGGTAAAGGCCTGATCAAACTCACTCTTCCCTAACAAATACTCCAAATCATTTCTTTTTGATCCCGTATTCCACAGGAAAAACTTGACGCTTCTCCCCTCAATGTTCTCCCCTCTCACTCTCATCAAATACGGGAGGCGCGGATCCAGCTCACTCATGACCACATAATCACACACAGCTCCTCTTTCGTCCGCTATGTACACATTCCCGCTCTTCTCTGCCATCCCCCGGCTTAGGACATCACAATTTCCGATAGTTCCCTGCCCACTCCTCCCAAAATCATACACAAATGGCTCTCCCCCAACCTCCACTATTACCCTGGAATCTAACATCTGGAATCTAAAATCTTGTCTGTACTCACTCCACTCCTCATTCTCACTCACCCTCGCCACAATATAGTTTTTCCCCTCTTCTGGTTTCTCCTTCCCCCTAAATACTGGACCATCTAAGTCGTTTACTTTGTACGCTGGCAGTGGCACTTCGTCCTGATAATTAATCCGCACAATTTGCCCCACTTCCCACCCCGGCACCACCAATTCTTGACCTTGTTCTACTTTGTTAGCGGTAATCTGTAGGCTATTATCCTGGTACTCTACTCCCGTGATCTCTTCCCTCATCAGTCCTGCAAAAGGAAAAATTATTCCTCTCTCCGAGTTTTCTGAGTCTTCTGAGTTTTCCGAAATATACGTCCCCACTTCCTCATACACTACATCCCTCCTCACTTTGGCTGTATCTGCCTCGACCCACGTATATTCTCTTGGCGTGCTTACAAAACCAGTCTCTTCTCCGGTCTCCCACACCGTCAAAGCTCCTTCGCGGAATGTCTGTTTCCACCCTAGTTGCTCAGCAATTTTTTTCGTTTCCTCTATCCTGAGTATTGTCGCATCTTGCCCCGGCGCAATTACACTCTCATCCAGTAGTACATATCCCACATCGTATTTATCTAGCACCCTCCTCACTCTCCCCGTCTCTTCTCTATACAGCGCATCACTAAACTCATTATAAAATCCCTCGTTATACGGGCTCCACACATCAAAAGCCCGGTCTAATATTGGTTGTTCTATCCCATACCACAAAAATCCACTCCCGGAATACCCCCAATCATGTACCTGCCATCCCCACATCCAAGCACTAGGTAAATATACAACTCGTCCACTCTTATTTTCTTTGTCAAAGAATCGGTACAACAGTCTGTATTCATCAGGGAATTCCACCTTCATCGAATCAAACACTAAACTTCCCTGGAAAACTGGCCACACAATATAACCAGAAACTCCAATTATAAAAACAGCCAAAATATTTACTGCCAATTTTTTCCTTTCCAAAACCTCCACAATTACGCCCAAACCCATAGCCAGTACCATTGCCATCACCGCTGACCATTTAGTAAACACCGACCTAAACATCTCTCCAAAAAAAGGGACTTTTCCGATCAGCCAACTATATACAAATCCAATTGGAGGATTATTAGATGCCAACATAAAATATGTCAGTCCAAAGACCAATATAACCCACGAGCTTATCCGCTTTTTTATCACCCCCATCACGGTCCCAAAAATACTCAACCCAGCTACCAATAGATTCAGTAAGCTGGCAATATTATCACTCACCCATCCTTGCCAAACCTGCAGTAGTCTCCCCCAACCATTACCTTTCCACTCAAGATATTCTAGCCAGAATCCACGCATCGACAATACATCTCTCCACCCACCCATTGCTTCATTCATATGAGCAGTTTCTGGTGAGGCAACGCTGTTAATTTTTGACATTCCTACCACACCTGCATTACTCACCACAAAATACATAACAGGTAGTAACCAAAATGCATTTACCATAAATACAACTGTCCATCCAGTCAAAACTCTTTTCCAGTTAGTACTCAAATATGTCAAAGAAATTATTCCCAGTATTAGCACATAAACCACAAACAATGTCTGTACATAAAAAGCCGTCGTAGCCAGTATCGAAACTCCCAAAAATTTGAGTAAATCACGTCTGTTCCCCTCTTTTAGATATCTCGTAAACATAGAAATTAGCCACGGCAAAAATCCATAAAATCCACTAAATGATTCGTAAGGGGTGTAAAAATACTGGACAGTCGCCAAATTAAGTAGATAAAAAGCGCTAGTAACCAAACTAGCCGATTCACTCCACTTCCACAGTTTCATTGTCAAATACCACATCCCTATCGGGCCGAGTGCCAACATCCCCATGTGCCACACCCATCGCAAATAATTGCTAGGCACTACAAAACTCACTATCCAAAGCAGAATTGTCCTAGATAAATCAGCTACATGACCCATCCCACCTAGGTGACCCAAACCTCGAAATTCTTGCCACACAACACTCAACCCCCTACTTATTTCCAACTTAAAGTTAATTTCTGGGTGCAAGTTATCCCACCCCGACAAATACTCGTTAACACCAATTCTATTTTGAAATATTACAGTTCCAAGGATCAGTAAAAAAATTATCTTCCGCCAGCTTAGCCATCTCAACAGTTTTTTCATCTTAGATTTAGTATATTACCTCACCAACCATGTAGCTATAGCAGCCGTCATTCCAGCCAATCTCAATTGTATTTGTCTTGTCGTATATCTCCCGGTACTTAAAACTAGCGTCTTTACATCCCCAACCTGACTCATCCTGATCAGGTGAAACAACGGATAAATAATCACATTAGGCAATATTCCTACGATCATTTGTTGCATTAACCCCATAACCTGCCCTCGCAAGTTTGGTACATATCCATACTTCTTGACCGCCCTACTTCTCACAGCAATCGTGTCATAGAATGTCTTCTTAGGGTTGCGTAGTGAAAGAGAGTCATTGTGGATACGATATTGGAGAATAGTGTCAGGTAAGTTGGCGAGTTGACCGTATTGAGCCAAAAAAAACAATAGTTCTAGGTCATGTGCTAGTACCACATCAGAGTGATAGACAAGTTTGTGTTTCCCTAGTAGTTTTGTATTTACCATAATAGTCGGGTGTTGTACAGGGTTATATTGGTATAGAGCCGAATAAATTTGGGTGTGAATTAAAGGAAAGCTTTTCTCTCCAATACTTTTACCCAAACTATCGATCAGCTCACACTGCCCCCCGACCGCAATCGCCTCAGGATTAGATAGTAAATAATTCACTTGTTTTTCAAATCTATCTACAATTGCAATATCATCCGCGTCCATACGGGCTATGAGTTTTCCACGAGCTTTATCTAAAGCGAGATTTGAAGCATAGCTAGCTCCTCTATTTTTATCATAACTAATTACCTTGATACGCTTATCAGATTGTGCAATTTTTCGCACTACAGAAAGCGTATTATCAACCGATCCATCGTTTACTACTATTAGTTCCAAGTTTGGATATGTTTGAGCTTGGATACTGCCGACCGCTTGCCCTACAAATTTATCCGCGTTGTATGCAGTCATTATGACACTGACTAGTGGGTGCAATTTTTTATTTTGCATATCCACCTTCCGAAATTAGTGTCACATAAGCAGATTTTGCGAGCATCATATTCAATTTTTCTGGTGTATAGTCGCACTTTATCTTGAGTCGCTCATCCATGATTTGACCTATCTTTAGCCCACAAGACTTTAAAATTTTGGTCAAATCAATCGCAGAATACCCGAGCTTTTGTAATGCTTCTGGGTTACACTCGCAGATCACTGTGATTTTCTTTTGGTTGCGGATCATGGTTTTAGCGCCTTTTAGCACCATCACCTCCGCCCCTTCGACGTCGATTTTGATCAGATTAATTTTTTGTATTCTTTTTGCCTTCATCCAACCATCCATCGTCATCGTTTTCACACGCAAATTACCCCTTCTACTCAACCCATTCTCCCCAGGATTAGCCCTATCTTCACTAAACCGGTGCAAACCATCAGTATCACTCAAGGCAACTTGCACTATCACAACATTCTTATGTCCAGCTACATTTTTTGTTAAATATTTCCAATTTGTCTCACAAGGTTCAAACCCTATTACCCTCCCTTTATTCCCCACCAATTCAGCTAATTGTTTGGTAAAATATCCCACATTCGCACCTATATCTACAGCTATCACACTCTGTTTCACGTTTGTTTGTAGGTAATCAGTCAAAAGCGGTTCGTACTTACCGCGCGTCCGTAACATCAGCCCTAAGCCCGCATCACGTGCCGACACTATCAGATTCTTTCCATAACCTGTGTTTACAGTTATTGGTGAATCTTTTTGAATCATGGCAAATACATACTTAAATAGCCACAACAAAAAGGGAAACTTCTTGTCCATTCCCCTTCCGCCAAATATCATATTAATTTTTTCTAGTATCTTCTCCATATCGCCTTTGAGCACACAAATTATTATGTACTCAAGAAGCGAGGCGTGTAGGTATAGTTTCCGATTAAGGAAAGATACGATACATTCTCGCTAGTGGTCGTAAAACCTAAGTTGTAAATAAAAACTGGAGGCAGCCCATGTGCGACAAATGTCGACAGGTTATGCAAGTTCGCGTGAGCGACTGCATGTGGGTGGCTGAGTTTGGTCACTCCAGTTTTCTTCGGTTTGCTAGACCGGTTACTGCTTCTGTGAAAAGCGGGTGAGGATAGGAAACTTCGCAGCGTCATCCGGAAGGATGATTGTCAAAGTGTCCATCTCACCATCGCGTTCCAACAGTTGTCGGGATTGATCAGCCAAATTGGCTTTAACGTCAGCTATGCTGCCGCCAAAATACCAACCTGTACCACCTTTGTGACCCGAAAGCCACGCGACCGTGTGGGGACGAACCGCAAACACTGCCCGATGGGAAGTGCCATTGGAGTCAACCCACCAAGTTTGTGCTACCACCCAGCATGTCTCATCGAGACCGCCAACTGGAGCTTCTCCATAGCTTGCACCGGAGACTTGGTTGTCATTCTGCCAAGAAGTGACACCATGATTGCGACAATCTGCTGTTCCCAAATCAACGGGAGCATTCAGCGGCTGTGCAGTCGGCACAGAAGGTGAGCCGGGGTTGGGGAGGCATGCCGACAACAGGGCAACAATCACGAACAGGGGGATCAAGATCTTTTTCATGGGAATCTCCTAAAACTCATTACTGAGTCTTCCAACTCTCGCGCACACGGAATGCGACGATGAGCAGGGTGAAAATCACGACAAGGGCAAGCACAACACCGTAGCCAACAAATGGCGCTACAAAGACAACCATCACATAGACGGCGGTCAATATGTAGGTGAGCCACGCGGCTTTACGGGAAAAGAGCTTGCCACCAGCCCAATCATTGGGAAGAGACTGCAGGAAGGCGAAGCCTACCAACAAAATCCCAATGAACTGAGCAACCGGACCTGGCGCCAACCATGAGGCTGGGTCTAACAACCAACTCGTAACATTTTGTTCCATCTTACTTTCTCCTTTTCTCAATTTTTTTCACCAAATAATCTGGTGTACCTTGCCAATAATTTTTGTGATTATTTACAAGCAAAGTACACCAGACCAAAGGTTACTCAATTTTCAAAAAGAAGCTCCTGTTCGTTCCCATTTATATACAACTTATTTAGCGATTGTCATGCTTTCGCATGACAAAGTATCTACTCCTGGGATTGCTCCCTAGAGTTCTACACGCCTTGTTAAAGAGCTACTAGCGCCACCGATATCTTCACGCTCTGTGAGTCACCGGCTTTACCAGTACTTGAGGAGTTAACCTCAAGAATGGAGACTGCGAACCTGCCCTTGTCGCAGTCCCCATTCCTAGGGTCATATCCTATAGCTATTAATTTTTAAGGTACGACTAATTGCTTAGTGGTTTTGCCCTAAGTTTCTCTTATTTGGGTGGCTCAGGGCAAAGCCAAAAAACGCTGGAAAAAAGTTTATCCGAGGATGTAGGATTTGTAAGTTAATTTGTAAAGCACTGTGGCCAGCAAAGCTGCTCCGGCAACACTAGCTAACATTTTGAAAATCTGTTCATTACTGATTCCGGTTTCGACCACTTTATGCTCAATCGTGACGTTTGTAGTCGCTTCACCGCAAACCTCGCCTCCACCGTAAACACTGGAACAGGTGCGGACAGTCTCAGCCGCCACTGGGGTGGCCAAAGCGAATAACAGGGTAACCAACGCTATAAGTCTTTTCATGTGCCGCATTATACACGGCCAGATCGATTTGTCAACCCCTATAGGACTATTCAACTAAATCAGCATAAACTATGATGCGAATCGGTGAAATCATGAACTTGCAGGTATACATAATCAACTCGCTCGAGTAATCGGCAATCTCCGTCGCCTCTGTAACCTGGGTTACTCTATACATATATCGGTGCTGATTCCACACAATTGCTACCTGGTCACCCTCTTCTAGTTTTGGCAGATTATAGAAGGCATTTTGTTCGCGGTAGTCCTGCGTCCACTCTATATACCCAAACCGATGGGCCGCCAAGATAATCGGCCTCCCCTCTTCCACTGAATCTGGCTTTCCAAACTCCATCACTCTCCACACGCCCTTCTTGAGCGCTTTCTCATAGTTATCCCCTTCCCCCTCCCAAATCACCGTATCCACTCCAATCTTGGGAATCATCAGGTAATGCCCCTCCGGGAGCGTAATATCGCGGGTAAAGACGGGTACAACTGGCGGCTCCGCAACTACCGGTCTAGGCGAAGCAACCGCCACCATTTTCTGACTAGTTTCGGTGAGTGCCTTCCCTAGTAGTTCCGAAGTCCTGGGCACAACCGTGTAATACAGATATAACCCCACCGGATAACTCGATAAGAGGGCAAAGATCCCCCAGAGAGTTAGCGCCATCCCCGCAAAAATCAAGGCTAGAGTCGATGGCCCCCGCTTATATAGCACCCGGTACTTCTTCTCCCGGCGTCTCTTCCACGTCTCCCAATATTTCATGGTTCTATTCTACGCGATTGCCTGCCAAAATGCGGCCACGGCAGAGACTCCTCGTTCGATCGCCGCAAGCGACAGATTTTCGTCTACTCCGTGCATCTCCCCTGCCCAACCAGACAATAGTACTTGGGGAGTAATCATCTCGGCAAAGTAGTTGGTGACGGGCAAACTCGCCCCCTCAAAACGTACTACCGTCTTTTTTCCAAATGCTTTGGCCAAAACTTCTCTGGCAACCCTGATTACAAATGAGTCAGGGTCAGCTAAATAGGCATCGTTACCGTTGTCAATCTCCCACTCCCACGCTACTTCCGAGGGGATAATCTTAGCCATGTACTGCTCGGTTAACTTGGCAATTTCTCGCCAATCCTGCCCCGCTACCAATCGGAAATTAAGCTTGGCTACAGCCTCTTTTGGCACAATATTCTTAAATCCCTCGCCCGAATATCCGCCGGTAATCCCGGTAACCTGCAAAGTCGGCCGCAGTCCCACTCGCTCCTGGGTAGAGTACCCCGCTTCCCCCGCTAAAGCTTTTGCCCCAGTTACGCGCAAAAACTCGGCTTTGCTCCAACCCTCCCCCTTCATCACCCGTTTAGCCGAAGGTGAGATTGGTTTAACTGTTCGGTAAAAGCCCGGGATCTTTACGATCCCCGCTGGATCAGCCAGCTTAGAGAGCACTGTCGCGAGAGTGTTCACCGGGTTCGCAACGGCTCCTCCATAGCTTCCTGAGTGCAAATCCTTCTTGGGACCACGCAAGGTTAAACAACCATTCAAACAACCTCGGAGTCCCGCATCGATTGTCGGCGCTCCTTGGGTCGTTGCACTCCCATCCGCAATCCAGACGATATCGCTTTTGAGTAGCTTTTTGTGTTGCCGGATAAATGTTTCCATTTGGGTACTTCCGACTTCTTCCTCTCCTTCAACTACCAGCTTGAGGTTGACCGGGATCTCCACCTTCTTTGCCATCGCCTCCTTGATTGCCAACACCTGGCACCAAAATTGACCTTTATTATCACTACTTCCCCTCCCCCAAATGGCCCCGTTCTTGATGGCTCCTCCCCAGGGGTCCACTTGCCACTCGTTAATTGGCTCTGCCGGCTGAACATCATAGTGGCCATATACCAGGATTGTCTTTTTGGCGGGGTCACCCCCCAACTCGCCGTACACTATCGAATTCCCCTTGGTTGGGATTACTCGGGTCTTTACCCCCATTCCTGCCAAATACTTGGCCAACCACTTGGCCGTTGCCTGGCAAATTCCTTTGTGTTGAGTACTCGTACTAATACTCTCAAATGAGAGGTAGGTCTGTAAATCAGTTAGGTCTAACATAACTCCTCCTTATTTTATAATAATTAATTTTATTTGCGCTCGATCCCGCCCCTTGGCGGCAGCTCCCTCATCTCCCACCGGTCGACTCCGTACCACGTGACAATCAGTGAGCTTCCGCAATTTTCACACTGGGAGCTTTTCGTTCCCCCATGTGCCAAAATCAGTTCCGCCAAAATTTCATCCATCTTTTTGTGGTGGTCGATGCTACATTTTTGCATCGCCAACACTCCCGGCTCCATCTGGTAATACATCCCTCTCGCAAACCACGGTACCATATATTCTTTCTGGCGCTACAAAAAATCCCCTCGGGTGGGAGGGGATTATGTGTGCTTTTCTTTGGTTATTTATGCCTACACTACAAATCCCCCCACCTTTTTAGGAAGGTAAAAACGGGACATAGTGCAGTGCCAACCAAATTTCATAACTTTCGCCACTATACTACACTACCCCATGCCTTTTCAAGGCCTTCATTATTTTCTGGTGAACTTTTGTAACTGGCAGCAGCTTGCCCTTTGAGTCCACACACCTAATCACTTCCCAGTGTTTATACTTTTTGGCTAGCTCCAGATAAAGTCTCAACACTTCTTTTTGGTACTCCACGTCCGCCTCATATTCATCCTTCTTTTTACCCTTGGCATACTCGCGTTTGGCTTTTTGCTCAATCAATTTTTGTGAAATCTCCACCGGTACATACAGGAAAATGACCACATCCTCCTTGGGGAGCTTGTGTTCCTTATATTCCATCTCATACAGCCACTTCAAAAATTCCTCTCGCTTCTTCTTTTCGATCCTCGCGGTTTGAAATGCCATCGAACTAGTGGTATAGCGGTTGGCTACCACGGTATTGCCCTCTTCTAGCCAATCCACAATCTCATCTCGCGCCGTTAACCGATCCATCGCGTAAAACAAAGATGATAAATATGGGCTCGCGCTCTCCTTATTCCCAAATTCCCCCGCCAGATATCTCCCCACCATCTGTCCATGAAAACTGGTGTAATACCGGGGAAAATCAATATACTTATTCTTGACCTTATGTTGTTCCAAATATTTAAGCAGTAACTCAGTTTGTGTCCCCTTCCCACTTCCGTCCGTCCCATCTATCACGATCAGTTTCCCCTTCCTTCGATCCATCGAGGCAAAATCCTCCAGATTCTTCTTCAGTACTGTCCTTACGTTACCCTTGCTGTAGTGAGCTACATACAAGTCAGGATGCCCCTCAATCATGTATGGCAAAGGGGTAGACGCATCCTTGTAAAACAAGGCTAAGACTTTCTTTCCATGTGACAGGGCATGTTCCATCAAAAAAGCCGTTCCCCAAGACGGCAGGGTCACTTCGGCTACCATCACCTCAGCCTGCTCGATCAACTTGGCTTCACGAACAAACAACTCCTTAGGGGTTAGTCCTCCCCCGACCGGCATGGTCGGATCGATCACATTCTCTGACATTACCGTATGGCCTAACTTTTTGAGATTCGCCACCACCTCCTGATAGACTGGCAACATCGACCGGTCGAGCGAAACTGACGCTCCGAAGTATACTTTCATATAGCTATTTTAACCACGCTTTAAGTCAAAAAGATATCGCGCAAATGGTATATATCTACTACACTCTGATCTGCCAATCGACTCGTCCCCCCGACAAGTACCGCTTTCATCCCGACTGACTTGGCTCCCTCCACATCCACATCTTCTCGGTCTCCCACATACACCATTGCCTCTGGTCGAAGCTGTAGAGCCTCGATTGCCGCCAGAAATGGGGCTGGCTCCGGCTTGATCCAACCCTGGTCGTAACAATATATTCTTGGCTCAAAATCATGATAATTGAGCCCTAATACTTTCAATTTTTTCTCAACTTGTCTTCCTGTTCCGTTAGTAATGATAAATAATTGATATTTTCGTTTTAGATTATTGATAAGTATTACCAGTTTTTCATCTCTACCTAGAAATTGATCAAGTGGGAATTCATCACCAACTTTCTGAAATATTTCTTCTCCATTCAAGCCGTAACTATTCAACGTCAAAGTGTTACTACGATAATTATCTCTTCGTTCCAGGTATTCCTGTGCAAATTCATCTTCATCACGACCCAATTTTTCTGCCGCCCATTTAATGACTTTCATACCCATGATTGCCGATAACTTCGTCGGCATTTTATACAACGTCCCATCCACATCCAATCCAATTGCTTTTATTCCTGCTAATTTCTTTGTTTTCATATTTTTTAGGCCGGATCCTGACTATATTCTCTCCCAGTTACAATCGCCTCCTCCGCCCGCTGTAGCTCGGTCCCCACATACATCGCGTGCCCAGCGTCTTTTAGGTACCCCCAATCGGTAATCTGCCAGGCCACTTCCTGTGCCGTCCTCCCCTCCCACATCTTGAGTGCCGGCCCTCCGTTAGGCTCATACAAAGTACAACGAATTAACCGCTGTGCCTTTTTGGGCATCCGCTTTAGTTCAACCATGACTGCCATGGGGATCGCCTGCTTCTCGTAGCGCTTACTCCATGCTGACCAAGCCTTCGCTTCCGTTATCGGAATCACCTCTACCACCATATTGGCTCGTTTATCAAAATCAAAATGGACCGCCGGCGTGTACCCCAATTCCTTTTCGTAATGATCCATCAACAAATTCTCAACCAGTGCCAAATCATCCCCATACATATGCGCCGAATGGGTAATCATCGTTAATGGTCCCATGGGGTATTCCCCATAATCAGCAATCTCCTTTTGCAGCTTCCGAATGGCAAAGGTATTCCTGGGCCATCCGTGGACCATGTCCTGACTCCTAAAATGGGCCGTCAGGAAAAATTTATTGTCCTGGACACTCCCTACTAGCATTACCAAACAAGGAGTATCCCCATTATTCGCCCGTCCCCAATCTAACTTCGGGTCAGTGGTAATTGCCAGCATTTTTTTGCTGTCTGGCCGATTTTTCAACAGTTGTTTCATCTCCTTGATTTGATCTACCCCAAAATGCTGGCGCATCCGCCTCCCATAGTTGTAGGCCACCCCTGGCACCTCCCGATCCGTCATAATCTCGGCGTAATATGCTTCTAGTTCTCCTCGCTCAAAGGGCAAATACTCCGGGAAATACACTTTAGCCGGATCTTCCTCGGTCACCACCGCCGTCAAATTAAGAATCTCCTTGAGCTCATTATTTTTGCTGTACCGCGTATGTTTGGGACGGCCGTATTTATAAATTTCATTTAAAAGCTTGAGCCAAGTTTGGGCGACTGTTTTCCCCTGCACGTAAAAACCGGTTTGTTCAGAAGGCAACACCTCTACTTTGGGTTCGCTCTTGGGAAATTCTCGCGGCTTGGTACTAAACGGTTCCTTGTGAACTTTGGCTAGCTCATCCATCTTTCGCACCAATTGATCCTTGGTCTGCCCCCGCAAATCTACGATTTCAATCTTGTGCCTAAACTCCTCAATCACTTGATCAGGTATTTCGCTCTCGATCTCTCCCCGTCCTTTGATAATTTTTCGTTTCTCATCCACCCCATATTTCATCAGCATCAAAAGCGAATGGCCCGACAAACTCATCTCGCTCCCCCACAGTACTATCGTTCGGATATTGGGGTTCGCCATCACGTTACGAATCATCGCGTTGATCCCCTGTGCGCTATACAGATTCCCAATCACGTTATACGGCAATTTGTCCAGGATTTTCTCAACAATCTCCCGTTCCGTCCAAAGAGTACAAATTCCCACGTGATTAACTGGATCCCTAACCTTCAAAATATCGTGATATAGTTATTCGTTCATGATACCAAAGCCAAGCTCTTATTCCTACTTTCAAACCTCTCCTTGACAAAATTCACAAGCAGTAGCAAACTTCGCGGTTATGTCACCACCCAAAAATTATTGCGAAAATTGTGCCGCTGCGGACATTTATAGCCAAATTGATTTAACTAAGTCCTTTCTCGCAGCAGCCGAACAAAATCAAGATCAAACTCAAGTAGTTCATTTACAAACAATTATTCTGGTTTTACAAGACAGGTTAGAAATAGCTACCAACGGCTGTAAAGCTTGTCTTCATCAGTTACGCGCCCAATAATACAATTTCCCTACTACCCGCATACACTATAACCACAGCCATAACATTTTTTACACCCCTCTTCGATCGCTAACTTACTTCCGCACTCTGGACAACTTTCTTCTTTGGATAAAGAATTATTTGATACTGGATCCCAGTTTTTACTTTTGATTTTTGACTTTTGCGTTCCTATATTGAGTACCTGCTCCCCCCGGCTTTTGTCCCGGTAAACCGTAATCCCTTTACATTTAAGTTCAGAAGCCAACATATATACCCCAATTACATCCTCCACACTAGCCGAAGCCGGCAAATTGATCGTCTTCGACACGGCGTTATCGGTATATTTTTGGAAAGCCGCCAGCATTTTGACATGAATCACGGGATCAATATCCATCGAGGTGACAAATACGTCGCGGATTTTCTTGGGAATCCGCCCAACTTTTTGGATACTCCCCAATCTCGCAATTTCATCCATCAACTCAGTCGAGTAAAGCCCATTGACGTGTTTGATCATCCAGACCAAGTCATTATTAACCTCCGGCAGTTCATACTGCCCCATCGATTTGCGGAAATATGCCAGCGCAAAATGTGGTTCAATCCCACCGCTGGCGTTTGCTATCATCGAGATCGATCCAGTCGGTGCAATCGTGGTTACGGTCGCATTGCGAAAGTGTTTGTACCCCTTCTTTTCCCAGCTGCTGCCACGGAAATTAGGGAAACTCCCCTTTTCCTTCCCCAATCGACTCGACTCATCATGGCCGATTTTTTGGATAAATCCCATGACCTCTTCCGCTAATGTACGTGCCTTTGGCGCGTCATAGGGAATCTTTAGTTTTACCAACATATCTGCCCATCCCATCACCCCCAAACCAATCTTGCGATTGGCCGCGACCATCTTGGCTACCTGCGGCAGTGGATATTGGCAAACACTAACTACATCATCCAACATCCTCACTCCCACCCGCACAGTTTCCTCCAATTTTTTCCACTCAACCTTGGCTTCGCCGTTTTGCCCAACCACATGTACCGCCAAATTTACGCTTCCCAAATTGCACGCTTCATACGAAAGGAGTGGTTGTTCCCCACACAAATTCACTGTTTCCAAAGGCCCTACCTGAGGGGTTGGATTATGTTTCTCGATTTCATCAATAAAAATTAATCCCGGATCCCCTGTTTTCCAAGCCATCCTCGCCGCCTCTTCCAATAGTCCTCTTGCCGATACCCTGGCCACTTGTTTGCCGCTGCGCGGATTTATTAGTTCCCAATCTTGATTTTGCTTAACCGCCTCCATAAATTTATGCGTGACGGCAAGAGAATAATTAATGTGGGGGAGATTGGTCCCGGATTCCTTACAATGAATAAACTCCCATACATCCGGATGGGTTACCGGCAAAGTCACCATGTTCCCACTCCGACGTTTCCCGGCCTGCAAATAAATTTCTGACGCATCATTAATTAATTGCATCAGAGCAATCGGTCCTGCCGCTGCTCCGCTGGTTGTGCTGACCATATCTCCTTTGGGCCGAATATGTCCAAAGTTAAACCCAACCGCTCCTCCGTATTTTTTGAGAATCGAACTTTCTTTTAGCGACTCAAAAATCCCCTCAATATTATCCGGCATGGGCATCACAAAACAATTAGCCAATTGGTTATTCGCGGTCCCACTATTGGCTAACGTTCTCCCTCCAGGGATAAACCGCCGCTCTCTCATCAATTCTGCAAACTTTCTTTCCCACTTATTTCTCTCTTTCTTTTCTGCCTTCGCCAAAAACTTAGCCACTCGGTCAAACATTCCTCCTGGTGTTTCAACTACCTCTCCCTCTCGATCCTTTAAAAGGTATTTCTCCTTGGCTACCAACAAAGCGTTATACGAAAGCCCGATATCATCGTGTACTCCCAGCGCCCGCTTACTGGCTTCAATCTGTCGTTTCTTCTCCCGATTGATAATATATGCCTTAGCTGTCTTGTAATGTGCATTTTCGAGTAAGACCCGCTCCACCATATCGCCAATTTCGGCCGAGGCAATCTTTTTGATTCGTCCATAGTGTTTTTCCAATCGATCTACTACTATCCCAGCCAACTTCCTCGCCAATTTATCGTCTGTTCCTCCCACATCCTGTGCCGCCAAAAAAATCGACTCCGCAATTTTTTCAACAGTTAACAGTTCCTCCCGCTCACTTCGCTTGAGTACCTGTAACTTACTTTTCATTATTGACATCTTTCTTCTCCGGCAATTTCCACGTTGCCCATTTACATTTAGGGAAATTCTCGCAACCAAAAAACTTTGCCCCCTTCTTGCTCTTCATGGCCTTAACTCTCCCCCCGTCCATTGGGCAACTATAACCCGCCACGTATTCCACATACTGTTGAGTATATTTACACTCTGGGTAAAGACTGCATGATAAAAATTTCCCATACCTACCAGTCCGAACTACCACCTCTCCTTCTCCACATTCCGGGCATTTCTTCCCCGTGCTTTCCACTTTCACCTTAACCCTGGCTCCCGTCTCCTCAGCTTTCTCCACTCGTTTACTCAAACTCTCCCAAAACTCTCTAACAACTGGAACCCATTTCTCTTCCCCTTCCGCAATTCTGTCCAAATTATTCTCCATCTTCGCCGTAAACTCATAAGCCATCACATCAGCAAAATTTTTCACCAAAAAATCAACGACAGCTTCCCCAATCGCTGTCGGATTGAACTTTTTTTCCTCCTTAATCACATATCCCCTGTCCTGAATTGTTGAAATGATCGCGGCATAAGTACTCGGTCTGCCAATTCCCCGCTTTTCCAATTCCTTAATCAGTCCGGCCTCAGTGTATCTAGCTGGCGGTTGGGTAAATTTCTGCACTGGCTCTACTTTGATTAAGGTAAGTACTTCTCCTGCCGCAACTTCTGGCACAAACACATCCTCTGCACTCTTACCCAATTTTAAGTATCCATCAAAAATCATTCTCTTCCCGTCAGCTTTCAATCCATATTTTCCGGCAGTAACAAAAATAGATGTTTTATCAAATCTGGCATCACTCATTTGGCACTGCAAAAATCGTGAGCGGATCAATTCATATAATTTTTGATGCCGGGAAGTGATCCCTTCGGCTGTCAACTCAGATCCCACCCGCTCTACCCTAGTTGGCCGAATAGCCTCGTGAGCTTCCTGCGCACTGGCCGCCTTCGTTTTATACACTCTCGCTTCGGCGGGCAAGTACGCTTTCCCAAAACTTTGCTCAATATATCCTCTGGCCATCGTGATGGCTTCGGTGGCCAAATTAAACGAGTCGGTCCGGTGATAGGTAATGTATCCACGTTCGTAAAGCGCTTGGGCAATCTGCATCGTCATCTTGGCACTCCACCCAAATACGTTACTTCCCGCTCGGGCTAGTAACGAAGTGGTAAGTGGCGGATAAGGAGAACTATGTTGCTCTTCCTTGGTCACATCCGAAACGGTATAACTCGCTTTTGTTAACTCCCCTACTATCTCCTTAGCCGTTTCACCCTTCGCAATTTTTACTGGTTTATCCTCAATTTTGATTAGCTCCACCCGCAAATCTTTCTTCTCTTTTTCCGTCTTTAGGTCCACAAATATCTGCCAATATTCTTCCGGCACAAATGCCGTGATCTCTCGCTCTTTATCCACGATTAACCGGACTGCCACCGATTGCACTCTCCCCGCCGATAGTCCCCGTCGGACTTTCTTCCACAACAAAGGGGACAAGGTATATCCCACCAACCGGTCAAGTACTCGCCTTGCCTGTTGGGCATGCACCATCGGCATATTCACAACTCCCGGATGTTCCAGTGCCCCCAATATGGCCGTCTTGGTAATTTCATGAAAAGTTACCCTCTTGAACCGCTCCTGCCCCCCTTTAGCTTTCTCAGCCAGTAAGTACTGGACATGATAAGCAATGGCCTCTCCCTCTCGGTCAGGGTCAGTTGCCAAGTACACTACCTTTGCTGTCTTGGCAATTTTCTTTAGCTCTGCTACCCGCGCCTTCTTACTAACTAGCACGGTATACTGCGGTGCAAAATCATGTTCGATATCAATCGCTAATCCCCCACCTTTCTCCGGCAAATCTCTGACATGCCCCATGGAAGCTTCGATTTTGTAATCGTTTCCCAAATACTTGGCTAGGGTCCTAGCCTTGGTCGGTGATTCAACAATAACTAAATCCATACTTGTACCAAAATACTCGCAATATACTCACGGTGTCAACGTGCAACGATTCCCATAATCAAATCATTCACTATTTGCTGGATCACCTTTGTGATCATACTTACCTCTGTTCCCTCAAAGTTTTGCAAGCTATAAACAACCCCTGGCACACCCCTATTCCCTCTCACTGGTCTATTCTCCACTCCCACCCTAACGTTCCAAAATTGATCTGTCCCCAACGATTCTTCAATCGACAACAAGCCGTTATGAATCTGCGGCCCCTTCCCAAATTGAATTTTGTAATTACCCAAAGTAATATCCAAATCATCATGGATCACATATAAATCTTCATACTTCACTTTGTAAAAGTGACAAATTTTTGCAATAGAAAGTCCACTTTTATTCATAAAAGTCTGCGGCTTTACTAACAAATAGTTTTCTGTTTGGACTATCTCTGCCTCAAATTTGTTACTCTTGGTCCACTGTCCATTATCCGTTAACTGTTGTAACCTATCCATCACCATAAACCCAACATTATGTCGATTCCTGCTGTATTTCTCCCCCGGATTCCCTAGTCCTGCGATAACTTTCATATAGATATGATAGCAGAGACTCAAAATTCTATGTCCTCAGCCTTTCCTATTGGTATACATCCATCTCTCATCAACTCAACGCTCCCCTCATACGTTGGATCGTTGATCGGTCCCGGAACTACATAAACATCCTTCCCTTGATCAGCCGCAAACCTCACGGTAATTTTTGTCCCCGACGATTTTGGCGACTCGGTGACCAAGACACACTGAGCAATCGCCACGACAATTCGATTTCGCACTGCCAAGTTTTGTTTGGTTAATCCAATCCCTTCTTTGTGTTCAGACATAATCAACCCACCGCTATCCACAATTCTTTGGCGTAAATCTGCATGTTCCGGTGGGTATGTCATCTGCAGCCCATGAGCCAAAACTGCGATCGTCTTCCCGCCATTAGCCAAACAGGTCTCGTGAGCCACTCTATCTACTCCTCGAGCAAGTCCACTCACAATCACCCAATCTCTTGCCACTAATTCTCGTACCAATTTTCTGGTAACCAATTCCCCGTACTCGCTCATCCTTCTAGTTCCCACCACCGCAATTATTCTGGGATTAGCTAATAGCGCAATCTCACCTTCGTAATACAGTCTAGTTGGTACCCACGCAATCTGCCGCAAAGCTTCTGGATAACTCTCTTTCCCTACCGATCGAAACATAACTCAATCTTACACAATCCCACTAGTTACTCCCACTTGTGCTACCCAAGCTCTAGCAGCTTCCCCTGCCTCTTCTAGCTCTTTTGGAGTCATTACAATGTCATCACTCTCTGGTATTGGAGCAGGCATGGTGATATCTACCGGTATCCTAGCTGGATCTTGTTCTGAAAATATATTACACATTTTGATTTACCTCCTAATAACTCGATATTCTTGCGAATTATTCTCCTCTAGTCAATATATCAATATATATCAATTTTCTCTCGTCCCCGCCCACTCAACCAACGCTAGCAACATCTTTTCCTCCCCCGCTTCCACTCTCGCTCGCTTCGTGTGCCACACAATCTCCTCCTCTAATTTTTCTCTCCCGTACATTGTTGCCAAGGTCTTTTTCCCTTCCCGTCTATCGTTCCCCACTGGTTTACCAGTTTTTTGGCTCTCACCAAAGTCGGCCAGCCAATCGTCTCTTAGCTGGAACACCCACCCCAGTTCCATCCCATACCTAGTTAACTTATCCAGTAACTCTGCCTGAGCTCCCCCCAAGGTTGCGCCCATTAGGAGCGGCAAGACACAACTATACTCTCCGCTTTTAAGCGCCAAAATATTCAAAAGAGTAGTTTGATCCGCCACCTTCATCACATCCAGGATCTGCCCATACCCTACTCGCGCAAAATACTTCCCCCATACGCTCATGGCCGCTACCACTTTTGAACTTTGAATATTAAGTTTTGAGATTATTTCCATCCCCCATCCAAACGTCAGATCTCCCACACAATTCGCTACCGCTTCGCCTAGATGCAAGTCAGGATAGCGTACGTGAATGGTTTTGACTCCCCGCCGCAGTTCATCCCGATCCATGACATCATCTTGA
Organism: Microgenomates group bacterium GW2011_GWF2_46_18; assembly: GCA_001002415.1. GTDB lineage: Bacteria > Patescibacteriota > Microgenomatia > UBA1400 > UBA12108 > LCMB01. The sequence continues at coordinate 1,776 of LCMB01000011.1, read as the reverse complement.
ATTAACAGTCCCAAATGAAATAGTTCCATAACCACTGCCGCTTTCACGATCTCTTTTTCGTCTTTCCCTCCCGCTAACTCATATCCCAATATCGTTAATAGTCCTCGCATCCGCTTCCCCCCGGCCGCAAGTTCGCTCATCGCTAATACTACCGAAACCAGTTGAGGTGAAATATCCTTAACCTCCGCCAACCTCTTCTCTAGTTCCTCTTTAATCCCCCGATCAATTTGATGTTTATATTTTCTAACAAATTCGTCAAGTTCACTCAATTTATTTTTCTTCCCACTGAGTTCCCAAAGATTTTTCATAATTCTTTGTAGAAAGTGATAACATCCAACCTTTGCCTTTATTAATTCTGTGTCTTTCCCCCGGTTCAAATACAATTCCCCCACCTTCCTCAATTCTATAGTCCTGCCCCGCGCAATGAGCTTCCATCCATCCCTCTACTACAAAGCACAATACTAAACCACTCGTATTTGTATGATAAGGTTCATCTAAATCTTCCGTCAACTGCACAACCTGAAAAGACTCAATGTTGTCCATCCCTACTCTATCCAAAAACACCGTCCTTCTATCACTACCACACCTAAACTCCATGGGAACCTCTACGCTCTTCACAAGAACATTATATCAAATTAACTAGGATTTTTTGATTATCTCCACTAGTTCGGGGAATTGTTTGAATTCTTGACCAGCTTCCAGATTAAAATGTTTCTTGTTTGGAAAAATTAGCGGATTAATGTTCAGCTGACTACACAAATAATCGGTCTGCTCCTTAGAAATATAGGGATCATCTGGTGACCAGATTATGCTAATCTTCTTTGCTTGTTGTTTAATTTTTGGCCAATCGTATGGCTCAGAAAAAAGTTCACTACAACCCCAATCTTCATCTCTGTAAAAACCAGCCACTGAAATAGCTAGATTAATCTTTTTTTCGGGGGGAAGCTTGTGAAGAACTCCAAAAACCATTGAACCTCCAGAGCTATGACCGATCAATATAGTTTCTTCGTTAAACTCAAATCCGCGAAGAAAATTCCAATATCTTTCCAGTCGGCAACCATACCTTATAACCCAATTCTTCCAGTTTTTTCTTCAACCAAGGAAACCAATTATTGAAGTGTTGTTTCTTCTCCTTATCAAAATCCGTCCCATGAAGTATCAAGGCATTTTTCATATCTCACCATTTTATCAAAAATAGTTTTCGGTATAGAAAACTACGCTCCCACATTGGTCATGCGACCCATCCGCTCCTTCCCCTCTCGCAAAATAATCTTGCCATCAATTGTTAGGGTCGACCCAGCTAGCCGCATATCTTTGACTAAATCCCAATGGATCGCGCTCTTATTTTCTCCTCCTCCCCGTTTTTCTTTGTACGCTCTGCCTAGTGCCAAATGAATTGTTCCTCCGATTTTCTCGTCGAACAAAGTGTTAAGCATCCCTTGAGTTATCTGATAGTTGGTTCCAATCGCCAGCTCTCCCGTATACCTCGCTCCCGAATCTGTCGCTAACATTTTTTGCAAAGCTTCATTTCCTCGCTCAGCTTGGGCTTTGACTACCTTCCCTTGGGAAAATTCCAAATGAATCCCCGCCACTTCGTGCCCAAACGCCAGAGTCGGGAACTCAAAATAGATTTCCCCCTCGATTCCATCGGTAACCGGTGCCAAAAAGCACTCTCCGTCGGGAATATTCCGCTCTCCCGCACAAGCCTGAGCCAATCTCCCCCCGATCTGCACGCGCAAATCAGTCATCTGTCCCACAATATGAACGAGCTTACCC
>LCMB01000010.1 GCA_001002415.1 Microgenomates group bacterium GW2011_GWF2_46_18 | reverse complement strand
ACCCATGGCTAACTGTTCCGTGGAACTAACCTTTCCCTGGTATTCATGAAAATCATGTTCGAGATGATCGTCTGCCAGGGTGTCGTGAAGAAAGGCATCATTGTTGCCGCTATAGAAAGCGCGCGATAGTCCTTCTAGGATGGCACCAGCCACAAGCCACCAGTATGAGAGACCAATCGCATAGAGGATGAAAGCAATCACACGTGCCCAATCGGACCAGATCCCGGTCGGAACTTCAAAAATAGCCGAAGCCAACATGGTTATACCGAAAATTGAAGCACCCAAAGTGTAGGAGCCAGAGACTCGGGAAAAATAAATGATAGCAAGCGGCGCAAAGAGACTGAACCCAATCAGGAAGTTGAAGATTTTGAGAAGACGAACATTGTGGCGGTACATTAGGAGATTATAGCGCGTTGCCAAGACCTGAAAGCCGGAAAAGCTCGTAGGCGGAAATGGTGAGACCGTCTTTGATCTGCCCCGAGCGGACCATCTGCTCAAATTCTGTCGGCGTCACCTCTTTTACCTGCATCCCCTGTTCGGAGGGCTCGAGCGCTTGAGTACCGGCGGATAAGTCTGTAGCCAGAAAGGTATGACAGACCTGGGTGAGGTGTCCGGGAGCGACATGGAAAGTGCCTAGGGGTGTCAGCTGATTAGCCAAAAGACCAGCTTCTTCTTCTAGTTCGGCGCGGGCGGCAGCCTCGACCGAAGCATGTTCATAATGACCGGCGGGAAATTCCCAGGAGAACAAATCAACAACATGGCGATATTGACCAACAAGAGTCAATTTGCCACCGTCCCAAGGAATAATGAGGATGGCCGGATTTTTGTGCACGATCCCAAAGGTAACTTTGTCGCCATGATCGGTTAGTAACTCATCCTCGGTTACCGTCATATAGCGGTTTTGATAGATCTTTTTCGAACTTAAAGTTTTCCAGGTCATAGGGAGATTTTGCTTGCCTTAATAGCCAAGAAAAGGGGGAATTCCTTGCGTGCCCGATTTTCGGCGCGGGCGGCTTTGCCAACGCTTTGCTTGTCCGAGGTCCATTCTTCGAGGTCGGTAATAACCATTCCTGCTTGTTTCAGCGCTTTAAAGTAGTATTCCAAAGGTTCGTGAAAAGTCCAAGTGAGAGGAGAGTCTTTGAGTCCGGGGTGGGCATTAATGGGAATTTCTAGTGGAGAGAGATAGCGATTGACCCGACGGTATTCGAGTTTGTTGCTTACGTCTACTCCCCAGCTACTTTGGCGGGGGATGCGGAAACAAGGGTGGTTAAGCACGACAACAAAATCACCGTTGGATTTGAGGGCAGTACTTACATTTTTGATAACACGACTGCCATCTTTGATGTTTTGGAGAGCTAGGAGACAGACAGCATGGTCAAAAGAGGAGGTGGCGACCGGGAGACTGACTGTTACGTCAGCAACGTAGTATTGATGATGAGGATTTTTGGTGAGTTTTTTGGCTTCCAAGATCAGATCTTTGGATGAATCGATCCCGGTGTAGTGGACCGAGGGCAGGAGGGTGCGAGCATAAATACCTTGGCCACAACCAATATCAAGAACTGATTGGCCGGGTTGAGGATCGAGCAGAGACGTAAGATGAGGGAGAATCACGTGCTGATGAAAATAATGACCACCTTCGCCGACAACTTGGTTGTACCATTTGGCGACGGGTGACCAGGAAGTAGATTTCATGGATTATTATCCTGGATTTTTTCTTTGAGACTAAAGATTTTGCGCCAAGGTTTGTGGCGATCGATGACTAATCTCCAACCCAAGATTTCTAGGCCAATCAGAGCTACCCACCAGCCGGGGAGAATGGGAAGAATCATGCCCGCTAGACCAAAAATGATCAAAAAGATGCCGAGGGCCCGCTTGAGATTTCTTTTTACCTCTTGTTCCATGAGTACTAGTTTAACATGACTGATTAACGCCTTAACCCATTTCCGGAAAATGGCATTTCTTCCATTTCTTGCCACTGCCACACCAACAGGGATCATTCCGCCCAAGTTTTTTCCCGGATTTGGGGGTGGAAGATGAGGATTTAACAGCGGTTTTCTTGGTAGTACCTCCTTCGACTTCGTCTTTGCGGAGGATGACTTTGGGAGCAGTGGGGGCTTGGGCTACTGGGTTTAGCCGATAAATCTTTTTTACAACTTCACTTTCGACACTGCCGATTAGGCGTTCGAACATTCCGTAGGCTTCTTGTTGATATTCAACGAGCGGGTCCCGCTGAGCATAGCCACGCAGGCCGATCCCGTCGCGTAAGCTTTCCATGTTGTCCAAATGATCCATCCATTTATTGTCGAGAGTGGTTAAGTAAACATATTTTTCGATTTCCCGGACGGTTTTGTCCCCGATGGTTTGCTCGCGGCTTTGATAGGTACCTTCGGCAATAGATTGCAGAGATTTAATAATGACAGAGGAATCCTTGGTTTTACTAAGTTCGGTAACCAACTGTTTCTGTGACTGGTCATCGAAGGGAATGATGGTAATAAATTCTTTGACAATCATGTCGATTTCTTTGGGGGAGAGGCCTTCCGTAAGGCGAGCGTTCACCAAGAGTTCAATTTCGGAAGTGATCAAATCCCAAACTCGTTGTTTGAGCCCGGTTGCTCCCTGAGCATCGGTAAGGATCTTGTCGCGGAGCTGGTAGATCACGGAGCGATGTTTGTTCATAACATCGTCGTATTCGACCACACGTTTGCGCATATCAAAGTAAAAACCTTCGACTTTGACCTGGGCTGACTCAAGCGCTTTGCTAACCATTGGGTGCTCGATGGCTTCATCTTCGGGGATTTTGAGCATGGTCATAATGCCCGCAATTTTTTCACCGCCAAAAATCCGCATCAAATCATCTTCGAGACTGACATAAAACCGAGAACTTCCTGGGTCCCCCTGACGGCCAGAGCGGCCACGCAGTTGGTTGTCGATCCGACGAGAATCGTGTCGTTCAGTTCCCAAGACATGCAGTCCACCGGCAGAGAGAACTTGATCGTGTTCCTTTTGCCACTCTGTTTGGTCACGTCCGGTTTTGGCACCACCCAAGACAATATCGACCCCACGACCGGCGATATTAGTCGCCACGGTAATGGCACCAAACTTGCCGGCATTAGTAATAATCTTGGCTTCTTCGGCGTGGTTTTTGGCGTTAAGCACGTGGTGAGGGAGATTTTTGCGTTTGAGATATTTACTGATGATTTGGTTATTGTCGATACTTTTAGTTCCAACCAAAACGGGAGTGCCTTGAGTGTGTAAAACTTCGATGGCTTTGACGATGGCGGCGTATTTGGCGCGGGTATTTTTGTAAATTAAATCGGGTGAGTCAAGGCGGATCACGGGCCGGTGAGTGGGGATCGACATGACGTCAAGATTATAGATTTTTTTGAATTCCTCCCCTTCCGTGCTGGCGGTACCGGTCATGCCGGACAGGTGTTCGTACATGCGGAAATAGTTTTGGAGAGAGATGGTAGCTAAAGTACGCGATTCTTGCTGGACGGCGACATTTTCTTTGGCTTCGATCGCTTGGTGGAGACCATCACTGTAACGCCTACCATACATCAATCTGCCAGTGTGTTCATCCACAATTAGGATGGTTCCGTCTTTGACAACGTAGTCGCGGTCGCGCTCAAAAAGCGAAGCGGCTTTTAAAGCTTGTTCGACGTGATGAACTGTGGAGTAATTTTCTTCATAGAGATTTTTGACGTGCAGGCGTTGTTCCAGGCGGCGGATACCATAGTCAGTGAGGGTTGCGGTCTTGAGTTTTTCATCGACTTCGTAGTCGGTATCTTTGATTAGGGTGGTAACTAATTGGGCGTACTCCACATACTTGCTGGTGGGCTCGGCGTCGGGAGCACTAATAATCAAGGGGGTACGGGCTTCGTCGATCAGGATACTATCGACCTCATCAACGATGGCGAAGTAGTGGCCGCGTTGAACTTTGTCAGCCAGATTGTGCACCATGTGATCACGCAGATAGTCAAAACCAAATTCGTTGTTGGTACCGTAGGTTACGTCGGCTCCGTAACTTTCGGCCCGGGGGACGCGGCGAAAATGCTGCAAGCGTTCGTCTTCTTCGGTTTCGTCAGTGAACCCTAGGTCCAGGATCCCACCAGGCTGATCCCCCATTCCCGAATAAATCACCCCCACAGATAGTCCCAAAAGGAGGTGAGCACGCCCATACCAGCCAGCATCTCGGCGGGCGAGATAATCATTAACGGTCACGATATGGACACCGGAGCCAGCGAGTGAGCGAACGTAGGCGGCGAGGGTGGCAGAGAGAGTTTTGCCCTCCCCGGTTTTTTGCTCGGCAATTTTGCCGTGGTAGAGAGAGAGGGCGGCCAAGAGTTGGACATCATAGGCACGTTCTCCCGTCGTGCGTCGAATGCCTTCACGGATCACAGCTAAGGCTTCGGGGAGCAAACTGTCCAAACTTTCACCTGACTGGAGACGTTTTTTGAATTCGGCAGTTTTTCCGGGGAGTTCTTTGTCTTTGAGTTTTTTGATAGAAGCTTCGAGGGCGTTAACTTGCTCGATAATGGGCTTAAATTTATCGAGTTCGCGCGAGTTGTTATCGAAGAGTTTGGTGAGGAAACTAAGCATGGATGAATTGTAGCACGAAGAGGGGGTTATATGCCTGAAAAATGAAAAAACTGAGCAAGTTTCTGACTAGATTTTTTGTAGTCACTCGAATCGTATAAATAGGTCTGCCAGCCGGCACGTTTTGCAGAATCAATATTGGTTTGAGAGTTGTCAATAAAGAGTATTTCTGATGGCTGAACATTGGCTTTGATTGAAGCCAGAGAATAGATTTCCAGCATAGGTTTTTTTACTTTTTCTACACTACTGTCGACAATTACATCCCAGTCGACGGGCGGGAGTAGTTTCTTGGCTTTGATTTGATCAAGCATTCCAGAATACTGATCAGTTAGAAGGCCGATTTTAGTTCTTGTCTGAGCTTGCTTAATTATCGGCCAGATGTAAGTATTTTTGTCGAAATGATCGACAAAATAATCGAGCATTGAGAAATCTGGAGGAATGGATAGATGTAAGTCTTTAGCAATAATCTTGAGCAAATCGTCAACTGTGATGGAACCCATGATTAGTCGATCGTTATATTGTCTAAAGATTACTTCAAATCGGTGAGATAGATCCCCGGTAGCACCTAGCTCACTCTTCATAACCTCCCATTTGTTGGTATCAGAATAATCTTGAATAACAACCCCACCGACGTCAAAATAGACAAAAGAGATTTTATTCATATGATGGACTTAGAGGAGAAACCCCTAAGTGAGACACTTGGGGAGTTTGACTGAACCGTCTTTTTGCTGGAAGTTCTCCCAGAGAGCGATCAAAGTGCGAGTACTGGCAAGGGCGGTATTGTTAAGCATGTGGACATACTTGACTGTGCCATCGGAAGCAAGGTATTTGATATTGGCACGGCGACTTTGGAAGTCAGTCATAATACTGTCGGAGGCAACTTCGCCATAGTCACCTCTCCCTGGCATCCAAGCTTCAATATCATATTTTTTGGCTTGGGGTTCACCCATATCTCCTGTACACATTAAAAGGACGCGGTAGGGAATACCAAAATCCTGCAAGATTTCTTCGGTAAAACCGAGCATTTTTTCGTGCCAGGATTTACTCTCCGCGAGATCATTTTGGCAAAGTACTACCTGTTCTATTTTCCAAAATTCGTGAACACGAAAGATCCCTTTGGTATCTTTGCCGTAGCTACCGACTTCGCGGCGGAAGCAGGGAGAGAAACCGACCAGTTTGATCGGCAGATCTTTTTCCCGCAAAGTTTCTCCAGCGTAATAGGAAACAAGCGGAATCTCAGCAGTACCGGCTAGGAAGTAGTCGTTCTTAGGATCGGTCTCGTCTTCCGCAAGTTTGTAAGTTTCTTTTTCTCCCCAGGGAAGGTGACCGGTATTAATAAAAGCTTGGCGGGTATCGATCACGGGCGGAATCAGGGGGGTGTAACCTTTGGCTACAAATTTGTTGAGAGCATACTGCATGAGTTTGATTTGTAAAAGGGCAGCCTCACCTTGGAGAAAATAGCCGCGAAAACCAGCCACTTTACTCCCACGTTCAAGGTCGAGCCAGCCGTTTTTGGTGCCAAGAGCGACATGATCTAGGGGGGTAAATTTAAAGGTGGGTTTCTTGCCCCATTCACGGACCACTACATTACCAGTACTATCTTTCCCGACCGGAACTTCGGGGAGAGTGACGTTAGGAACTTGGAGCATGAGGTCGGCAAAAGCTTCTTCGGCTTGTCTAAGTTCTGGCTCCAGTGATTCCAGTTGAGTTTTGAGAGTTTTGCTTTGATTAATTAATTCGTCAGTGCGAGCTTTTTTGAGTTCATTGTTGAGACCATTACGTTCGGCACGGATATTTTCAACTTTACCGATAAGTTCGCGGCGTTTAAGATCAACCTCAAGCAAGTTATCCACTACGGCGGGATTTTGATTTTTGTTTTTGGCGTTTTGTTTAACTAATTCAGCGTTGTCGCGAATGAATTGAATGTCTAACATATGACTATATTATCTCATGTTTTTCAAGGAGTTGAAAAGCTTCTTCTACGGCTGGGAGAGTGAGAGGGAGACAATCAAGTTTTTGGGCTTCAGAAAGGGTGAACCATCCCCAATTACTAGTTTCCCAGTCGGGGTCGTGGGAGAGATCGGGAACTTGCTCACCAATATCCACTAAATAAGCAATCAAAATGACTTGGGTATCCTTTTTTTCGTCCGACTCATCTGCGAACCAAATACTAGTTTTTACAATCGGGTGAGGGTGAATAATTTTGGCATGCACATGAAGTTCTTCGTAGACTTCGCGGATCACCGCTTCTTCCATGGTCTCACCAAAGTCTACCGCCCCACCAGCCAATTGCCATTTGTGATGCCAGGACGGGTTACCGGGCGCATGACGCTGGGTCAATAACACTTTTTGACCATCTTGGGAAACTGGCAGTCCGAGAGCGGCCACGACAATTTGCTGATGTTTATGTTGCTTAATCATAGGCCTAAATCCGTGGCGATAGACTGCATGGCGGAGAGAACTAGGGGAACGTGTTCTGTCCACAGATCGACTCCGAGAGCATGCGTTCCTTCTTCTATTTCGCTGCGGTTGACTCCGGCAGCAAAACTTTTTTCTTTCCATTTCTTTTTGATGGATTTGACTTCTACGTCGGCAATTTTTTTGCTGGGCCTAACTAGTGCGGTAGTAGTGATCAAGCCGGTTAATTCATCGCAGGCGAAGAGAGCTTTTTCCAGTTTGGTTTCGCGGGAGACGCCAGTGTGGGAACCATGGCTCATAATGGCACGAATAATTTCTTCACTCACTCCCTTTTCACGGAGAATGGGAGCCCCAAGGCTGGGGTGGCCTTCGGCTGTCGGGTGGATTTCCCAGTCAAAATCGTGGAGAAGGCCGGCGACACGATAAGCTTCTTCGTCTTCACCGAATTTTTGGGCATAGGCGGCCATGGCAGCCTCGACAGCTAGCATGTGGCGGACGAGATTTTCGTTTTTCACATATTCGCGCACAATAGATAAAGCTTGATCACGGGTCATAAATCTTCGAAATTATGTATGTTTACTAAGAAAGAAATTGTAGGCTAATTTTCTGGCAATCTCCCCGTCGGCGGTAAGCCGGTGATTACTGGTGGGGAGAATAATAGTCTCGGCGTGTTGGAGTTTTTTGGCGAGAGCCCAGATTTGCTCGGCTGGACAGAGGAGGTCATAACGGCCATGAATGAGGATAGTGGGGATAGATTTAATGGTGTCGATATTTTTGAGTAATTGGTTTTCTGTAAGGAAAAAGTCATGAGTTTCATAATGGAGAAATATTTTGGCTTCATTAATATGCTCTTCTTCGATATCTTCGGGGTCTATAAAACTTAGATTTTCTTGGGCAGTCATCAAGTTGCCTTCCCAATTCCTGACCGCGGCGGTCGCGACCTTAACTTCTTTCTCGCTGCCTGTTTCGATCATTTTCAGTAACACTTGTGCGGCATTACTAGTAGTGGCATGATGCTTTTTTAGAAATTCTTGTCTCTCTTCCCATAGATCGGGGAACAGTCGGCTGATCCCACCTTCCCGGCTAAAAGCCCATTCTTCATCCCGAGCTCTTCCCAAGAAAACGCTGCCGAGCAATAAGCCCTTGACTCTGTCGGGATGGGTCTGGGCATAGGTGAGAGCGAGGGTGGATCCCCAGCTGCTGCCGGCAACAAACCAGTGAGTTAGATTTAACTGAAGGCGGATTCTTTCGATATCCTCCACCAGTTTTTGGGTGGTATTGTCCGTCACTTTGCCGGCGGGTGTACTTTGACCGCAACCCCGCTGGTCAAAGAGGATGACATGGTATTTGGAGAGATCGTAGGTACCTGCTTGTTTAGACCTGGATTTACTCCCTGGTCCGCCATGGAGAACCACTATGACGGGACCTTTGACATTACCATATTGCTCGTAGTAAATCTGGTGAACGTCTTGTTCGGGAAGATAGCCAGTAAAAAATGGTTTTGGATTTGGGTTACTAGTGGTCATATTTTCCTCTGGTTTTGTCATTATATACTACCGTGCCATAGCCCCGAAAATCGCTGTCATACCAATCTTTGGCGTTAATCCAGCGAGCCTTGTTTTCTTTGGGATCGTTGACAAGAAATTCTCCACCCCCATCCTCATGATAATCACTAATGAGAACAAGATGAGAAGAATCTTTGGTGTTGGTAGTAGAGGCCATGATCAGATTGCCGTTTTCAATTAGTGAAGATAACAAATTAAAACTAAATTTTTCTCCGTATTTATCGCCGAATTGACGGGCAGAAATGCCGTATTCTTTGAAAAAACTTTCGGAGCCCCTATGGTCCCAACCACCCATAACGGTGTAGGTTGGGATATATTCTTTGTTGGATGAGAGTGAACTTACTAGATTGATGTAAATCCCTCTTGATTTGTCTTGAGTTATGCTATCCCTTAGACTTTGACTGATTCTATGTCCGACTGGGATTAATCCTGGATTACCTTCTGGACCGATCATAGATAACTTATATTGACTATTATAGTTTGGGAGTTTCGTCATTTGTCCAGCTTGCCATAGTATTTGAAAAGGGGAAACTCTATCGGGTAGATTTTGCAGTCTATTGGCACGATTGATGGCCATGGCAACAACTGTCGGGCCGCAGGCGTTGTCTGCTAGCGTAATGGACTCGAATGAATCATATTGATTGAAAAACTCGGGTGCCGGAGTTGTTTGGTGTTCGGGGTGATCTGTCACAACTCTCCTACCTTACCACTGTGATGGGACTAATGTTGCCACCACAAAATTGCTGAATGTAATCCGCGCCTTTTTGGAGTGCCCCCACAACTTCTTCTTCGGAGAGGCCAGGTGCACCATCGGCATAAAGAATAATTTTTTTCGTGTTTTCTGTGATTTTGGTTGAGTCGATGTCGCGATAATTGAGATCTAAGGTGATCAACTTGTAGTGATCTGCATAGGCAATTTCTCCTGCCATAACTTTGGTTGGTTCTTCGTCTCCTAGTAGGTGCATCGTTTCATCTTTTTTCGTTAAACGAAGCGTAACGGGAAATGTGAGCCTATCAGCGTTAAATCCTCCTAATCCAATCCCAGTTTCGATTACGGCCAGGTTGTAGGAGTCGACCGCCGTGTTGATGTTGTAAATTCCTTTGCCGGTTGCAAGCCGACGCAAGAGAGCTTCGGGTGAGGGGCGGCGAGAGAGTTTCCAAACGCCTGTTTTTTTAAAAATTTCACGATATCCCTTGATTGGTTTTAATTCACCAATAGTTTCGATCTCATGGGTGTTCTTTTTGATGATTTCTTTGGTTAATTTTTTTAGATCGGTATCGGTTTTTTTGATATCAACGTTGTCGATTACAGTATAGGCATAAAATATGCCCGGGAAAAGAGATTTTGCACTTTGATCTACAGTGTGGCTGATTTCAACTGACGGAGCTGAAGAAAGAGTAATTTTATCTGTCGATTTTTCCGGCCGGAGGAGCGGGAAGGCAATCACTTCGCGGATGCTCCAAGTATTGGTTAAGAACATAACTAAGCGGTCGATTCCGATCCCAATCCCGCCCAGTGGAGGGCAACCATAACTAAGAGCTTCCAAGAATTCTTCGTCTAAAGGCTGGGCTTCGTCGTCTCCAGCTTTTAAGTTTTTTTGTTCATTTTCAAAACGCTCTCTTTGTTCTTTTTCACTCACAATCTCACTCCAGCCGTCACAAATTTCTTTGCCGCCAATATAGCCTTCGAACCTTTCAACTCTCCCCTTTTTGCTGCGATGAGTTTTACTTAGAGGCGACACTTCGACGGGATAATCGATAACCCAAGTAGGCTGGATGAGTTTCGGAGCAACCAGGTGGTCAAAGATGGCAAAGAGTGCTTTGGAGCGAGAATAAACGCCGGCAATTTTGAACTTATGTTGAGTGAGAATTGATTTGATTTCTTGATCAGTAATAGTAACCCAATCGATTTGGGCATACTCTTGTAGAGCTTGATCAATAGTAAGGCGGCGCCACTTGCCAGATAAATCAATTGCTTTGTCTTCGACTTTAAGCTTTAAATTGCCATTGAGTTTGAGGGCGACATTTTTGAAGAGGTCTTCGGTAATGTCCATGATGCGGTGATAATCAGCATAGGCTTCGTAGAACTCGATCATGGTAAATTCGGGCTGATGAGTTTGGTCCATGCCTTCGTTACGGAAATTGCGGGCGATTTCAAAAACTCGCTCATACCCACCGATCACCAGACGTTTGAGATAAAGTTCGGGGGCAACACGGAGATACATGTCGGTATCGAGCGCATTGAGGTGAGTGGTAAAGGGACGAGCGTTGGTCCCTCCATAAAGGTTTTGTAAAATAGGAGTTTCCACTTCCTGGTAATTTTCGCTCCACAAAAATTCGCGGATTGCCCGTTCGACCGTCCAGCGAGAATCCAAGAGTTGCTTACTTATGGGGTTAAGAAGCAGGTCAACATGGCGATGGCGAAAACGATCTTCTTTATCTTTGAGGCCATACCACACATCGGGGAGAGGGCGCATGGCTTTACCCAGGAAAGTGAGTTCTTTGGTACGCACAGTTAATTCGCCGGATTTGGTTTTGAAAACAGTGCCTTTGACCCCAACAAAATCACCGGGGTCAAGTAGTTTGACGAGGGAGTAAACGACCTCTCCTACTTCGGGGAGAGCAGCAAAAACCTGGATATGACCAGACCGGTCACTAACATCAAAAAAAGCAATTTTGCCTTGACGACGAAGTGAGCGAATGCGGCCGGCGACGTTAATTTCGGTGTCAAATTTGGCATCTTTGATCAAATGGGTCGGAGAGTAAGCGGGGGGACTGACATTGATCCCCAACTCAATCAGTTTGGCCAATTTGTCGCGACGCGCAGCTAAAATTTGCTCTTCTCGGGAACTCATGAAGTAAAGTATAACAGATCTAGTGGATTTTTTTGATCTTGTAGACGACTTTGCCAGCGGGAGCTTCGAATTCGACAGATTCACCTTTTTTCTTGCCTAACAGAGCTTGACCCAAAGGAGAGGTGTGAGAGATTTTCTTTTTTAAAGGATCAGCTTCCCATTCGCCCACAATTTCATAGGTATGTTCGGAGCCGTTTAGGTCGATAGTAACTTTGCAGCCGATATCGATAGAACCATGGGAAGGAGAGCCGACTACCTGAGCTTTGGCAATAATATCTTCTAGTTCTTCGAGACGGCCTTCGATAAAGGAAAGCTCTTCTTTGGCGGCATGATACTCGGCATTCTCGGAGAGATCGCCAAAGTCGCGGGCACGAGCAACCCGTTCGATAGCACTGGGGAGTTTGAGATCTTTTAGTTCGGTGAGTTCGGTTTTGAGTTCCTCAAGACCAGAAGGCGTGAATTGAATTTTGTCGTTGTGGTTGTCCATCGGGAAATGATAACAAACGCAATTTACAAGTCAATATGCCTATAGTGCGTATAGTGCAACATATGGTGTATAGTGGAGATATGCAAGGATATACGGGAAACATTGAGGAATTGACCAAGCAGAATACTAATTTTCGTCAGGTACTTTATACCGGCAAGTATATGCAGTTGGTAGTCATGAAGTTAAACGTAGGGGAAGAAATTGGGATGGAAGTCCACCCAGCAGTTGATCAATTTTTCCGAATCGAAGAGGGGCAAGCCAAGTTTGTGGTCGGAGGAGAAGAGACGACGGTAAACGAAGACGGAGTATTTATTGTCCCAGCGGGAAGTGAACACAATGTGATCAATACGGGAACAGGAGAATTAAAACTCTATACTATATATACTCCACCCAATCACCCAGAAGGTACCATTCACGTGACGAAAGCGGAGGCGGAAGCGGCGGAAGCGGCCATGCACCAATAAAGAGAATGGTGTAAACTGAAAGTATTATTAAATAAATAATGTTCCATGAAAGGAATAAATATGGATGATACAACCATGAACCAACCAGGTGCGGTTCCTACCCCTACTCCCACACCAGCACCCGGAGCTTATGTTCCCCCAGCCCCAACTCCCGAGCCAGCTCCAGTAGCTCCAGCTCCCGAAGCTCCAGCTGAGCCAGTAGTTCCTCCAGTTACTCCGACTGTTTAAGTTAAAGAGATATTTTTCCCAAGACCCCGCTCGTCGGGGTCTTGTGGTTGATGGGGTATATAATAATGACATTAGAATTTCTGCCTGAAAGTGGGGGTGCATGGCTAAGGAAAATGTCATTACTGGTTTTGTCGCTGGAAACGTACGAGTTGAGGATTTTTTAAAATTAAGGATGAAGGCAAAACAATGCAATCGGGTAGAGTGGGAAGAAATCGCAAGATCAGCTCAAACATTGGGATTAAACTTGAGCGAAAACCCTAAAAGAACACTAGATTTACCAAATATGTTAGCAAGATTATTGGTGCCAAAGGTATCACTGGATAAATATTTACCTGAGCGGGAAGATCACCTAAATGTAAAAGTAGATGAATTGAGCGAACTATTAGCTGAAGAGAATAGTAATATTCATCCGGGGGCAATTGAACAAATGAGCAGAGGCCGTGGTCAGATGACTGCGGAATTACTAATGCTAAACAATATTGCACAGGCTTTGGCGGGGCAAGGTAAGTGAGTTTATAGTCTGGGTTTGTTATAATTCCGCTGTTGGCCCCATCGTC
>LCMB01000009.1 GCA_001002415.1 Microgenomates group bacterium GW2011_GWF2_46_18 | reverse complement strand
GGACTATTCATCCTCGCTTTCACTACGCCTCCGTGACGATATCACTTAGACTAGCAGTACATGCAAACTCGACGGGTCATTCTTCAATAGGCACGACATTACTCCGATAAATCGAAGCTCTGTCTGTTTGTTAGCATACGGTTTCAGGTACTATTTCACTGGGTGTCTCACCCATCTTTTCACCTTTCCCTCACGGTACTCGTTCACTATCGGTCATAATGTGTATTTAGCCTTGCCCCGTGGTCGGGGCGGATTCCGCAGGGAGTTTGCCGTCTCCCAACGTACTTAGGTGCCAAATTAATGTTGCTTCAATTTCGATTACGAGGCTGTCACTCTCTATGGCCACCTATTCCACGGTGTTCTTCTATCGAAACAACATCATATATCTGGTCCTGCAACACCCATATAAATATGGGTTTAGGCTATTTCCTTTTCGCTCACCGCTACTAAGGAAATCTCATTCGATTTCTTTTCCTCCGGGTACTTAGATGTTTCAGTTCTCCGGGTTACCGACCGAAAGATAAATCTCTCGGTCCAGTCCGTTTACACGAACCGGGGTTACCCCATTCGGACACCGCCGGGTCAAAGGATATTAGCTCCTCACCGACGACTATCGCGGCTTATTACGTCCTTCTTCGGCACATTATGCCAAGGCATCCACCATATGCTTTATTTGAGTAGCTTGATACTATAAAAAATTACAATTTCTTGCTATTTAATGCTTTCCTACTCTTCACTTGTTAAAGTACAAAACCTAGCAATAAGATGCTAGATTGTAGAGGCAAGATTAGGGTCTCATCTCTACAATCAAGGATCCTATTGTGGACCGTGCCGGGCTCGAACCGGCCACCTCTTCATTGCAAATGAAGTGCTCTACCAGATGAGCTAACGGCCCGTAACGATCTGCCTTAATGTGCGAGGGGATAAAAAATCCCGCTTGCGCGGGATCACAACTTCAAATGGGGACCAAATCAACACAAGAAACGTAAAAATAGAGGTCGAATTGTGATTTGATTGGTCAACATATTGAATATTACTCTCCCGAGCGGAGGTAATTGTATCCTACTATGGCCCTAGCGGTCAAGGGTCAAGACGTGATAAAATCAGCAGGTTCATTAAATGGGGTGCGTAGTTCAGTGGTAGAACGCTTTCCTGATAAGAAAGAGGTCGTAGGTCCGATTCCTTCCGCACCCACAAGTTATTGTATTAGAGCAAGAGTAAATTTTGATTGGTACGACAAATTTCCCGGGCAACATGTTATTTACTTTCCAGAAATATGAGATATTAACCTTTTCTGTCTGGGTAAGAACAAAAGAGGAAATAATGAGAAAAAAGGATTCTTGCGCTCAATAAGGCGAATTAGACCCATGAGTTAGACTTATCACCATTACGATATTTTTCTAGTGCATTGGCAAGGTTGTCTATATTATCAATCTTAATTTGACCGTCTGGTTCTTGATGATAGTCTAGCTGCCATCCTTCAGATTCTTTTTCAGATAATGATCCAGATAGTCTTTTTACATTTCCATCTGCAGAATGTTCAACTTTATATTTACTAAAACCCAATCCAGTCATAAGTCTACTGAATGTTATCTTGAGCATCCTATCGTCTTTGATAACATTTCTTAACCATTGAAAGTTTGAGTTGAGTACGTTTTCAAATATTTTAATATTATCCTCCGAAATTCTCTTGCCTTCTTCAATTGATTTTAGAAGTTCTACTGGTTCCATATCTCTTACTGCTTGATCAATAGCTTCGTCTCCGAAAGTGTGATAGGCGTGTTTTTTAGTTAGTAACGCTTGAATAAATCTTCGAGGATTTGATTGCCCGATATTTCTTACTGTATCTATCGTTTTTGTATTTGGGATAATTGTTCCGTCTGGCTTTCTTTCTCCTCTCATTAGCGCAAACCTAGTTCCCAAATCAACATCTTCACCAATCTTAACATTTTGATAACCACCAATTAACGCATATGCTTCTGCAGTATATGCCGAATTCCATCCACCAAGCACCACTGAATTCCAGCGACTATCGGCTGACGGGTTAATTTCTGGGCGTAGTCGACTGTCTCTGAGTAAGTATTCAGTTAACCTTTCGACACGTCTTTCGAAGAATAAATAATCATGTTCTTTAAGTATGTTGGGGGCAAGATCTTGTTTACCCCTTAATGCGTCTAGTTTGGGGTTGCTATCGAATTTTTTTATTAGATTTGAAACTGCTTTGGCATCGATCTCCAATAAATCTGCATCCTCTGATTCGATATATAATGGGTCTTTTTGGTTAAGTCCTCTTCTACTTGATCTTAGTAGTGTAAGATCAGTTATTACTTTTCGCGCTGGCCCCACACCTCCCTTTCCAGATGGGAAAACTACCTTGATTAGGTTGACATGTATGTCTGGGTGTTCCTGTTTAAATCGGGAAACTTCATCATATGTTTTATCATCTTTCGCTGTTTCCTCTCTGTTTACAATAATGTTAATTTCATATTTGTTCTTATCGATTGGGATGCCATTTTCATTTTGATGTGACCACTCTTCTAGGGTATGATATATCCCTCTTTCTTCGTGGTACGCTGGTATATTTATTGCAACCCGGCAATCTGGATGCATGGGTGGTATTTGTGCTGATAGATCTGTAAGTCTAATTGTCTCGTCTGGATTCAATTTTCTAAGATATTCTATAATTCTATCTTGCTCACGCTTAACTTCTCTAATATTTTCACTACCAATTTGAGGGGGAAAATATCCAATTTTCTCGAGCCATGCCCCGTATTGTTTCCAACTTTCTAGTCCTCCATTTGGATATCCAAAATAGAACGGCGGTGTTTTCGGGATCGAGATCTCCATTTTGGATTTCTCAAATTCAACTGATTCTAGTGGTCGGGCATATCCTACTCCTACCGCAGCGTCTTTAACTAGTTCGGATGAGATATGTTCATAGGGTATATCAACTGTTTGAGTAAGGTCTTGGTCCATGGTAAACCATATATCGTGCGGGATAATAGTGGTGCCATCAACTATTTCGGTTGTAGAGCCTGGTATTTCGTTAAAGTACTCCAGCAGCGTGCGTACTTCGTCAGCATCAGGAATGCGAGCTTCATCACCCCAGTAGGACATTTCCCAAGCAATACGATGGGCTTCATCCGAGAATGTATAGTGTGTATCACCTGTTACATTTTCACGCACTGCTTCGTTAATTAATTCCGCCAAGCGGCGATTACCTTCCTCTGTGGCGATAAGGTCCGGAAGATTAGTCATTTCGACATTATTTGATTGGGCGGCAGACAAAATTTCCTTGCCCCACATGGTGTCAACATAATGGATTTTTTGTACGTAGCCCTCTATCGGATTAATATGTGCATTTTGTTGTTCGTAGACATGATTTTCCATCCCGCGCCAAAAGTTACGGATGCCATTTATTTGAGTAACCCGTTCAACTGGTAATAGTCCAGCTTCTTCTGGATTATTGGCAAAACTATCGTCGAGATTATGGGCAATGAACGTGTCGGGATTACCACCCATTTCTTCAAAGGTAAGACTATGATTCCATTGAGTGTAATCTATTCCCCCACTTGAATTAATAGCTTCATGTCCACCCATTGTCACGGTGGGTAATTCGGTATGTTCAATATCTATGTGATTATGCGTTAACTGATTCAGAATGTCGGGCGTTTCATTGATGTGACCATCTGCCCCAAAAGTAAAATCGTTGATTAGGATGTGATTGGGATCATCAGTTACTATCAAATCAAATGTACCAGGATGAGCTTGATCGGCAATTAGCGTGGTACCTTCTGGGATATGTGCGTGCATGGTCGCCAAAACTTCGTGAGTATTTGGATCTAACACTTCTCCTGTTGGGACTGGTGCAACGTGTAAGGGTAATTCATGATCCACTGTAGTAATTGTTTGGTGGTCTATCCCAGTTTGCACAATCTGTTCGTGAGATTCAGCAAAACTGCTGATCCCCCAACTCATAAGACCGGCGGTTACTCCAGAAATGGCAGCTCGTTTGCCGGTTTGGCCCCAGCGCCATTTTTGGAAAGCTTGATCGCGGACGGCGATAGATTTGGCTTTATCGATTGAAAGTGCCCCCAAGGCAAGTTGATGAGCGGTGGGAATGGTTGAACCATATTCGAGATTATCAATTTGAGATTTAGCGAGGATATTTACAAAACTTCCCGCATCGGTAACAGTAGCAGGATCGATTCCTATTCTTTCTGCAACTTGAGTGCGGAGGGCGGTATTTCCCAAGATAGAATTAAGCTTGGTCATAGCCAAAACTCTGGCTTGGTTATGTAGATCTTCCTGTTTCTGAAAAATGGCTCGACCTTCTGGAGTATCTTTACTGGCGTGAAACAAATTAATATGCCTTTTATCGGAGAGAGAAATGCGAGCGCGGCTATCGGCAAGATAACCTAAAGTTTGTAAAATATCTTCTGGGGTATTTTCTCCTTGTGCCAACTTTTCACTCATTCCGGTTAACTGTTGAATGCGGTGACCTAAATCAATACGGTGATAATCCACTTTTCGTAGAGCTTCTGCACGGACGGCATTTACACTGCTGGGGTGCTCATAACCTTCGGCTTGTTCGCTCCCAAACTGGCCGCGCATTTTGCCGAGTCTCCCGTATTCTTTGGCGCCCGATACTCCGCCTGCTACGAGCCCACTTCCAACAAATGGAATCCACGACATGCCAGTGCGGAGAGCACTTGCTATACCCTTACCTGCAACCAAACCACCCACTGCCGCAGCGACTTCACTGGTAGCTACAGAATTCATAGCTGCCATCACCCATTCCCTCCTGAGACCCTTGCTCATGGTGCTTTCATCAAACAAAGTGGCTTTGCCATTATTCGCATGGATTCGCTCACGCAGTTTGTCGAACAGAGCTTGATTTTGGGATACCCGCTCCTTGGAGAAGATGGTACTACTGGGAATCTCTCCGTTAGGACCAAATTGGGCAGTACCTAGGACTAATTCTATTTCAAAATCTAAGCGTTCGGCACTACGATAATGATCGAGATTTTCTCGAATATTGGGCATAAGAGTTGTTTCGGCTTGGGATAAAACGTTATTGGCATAAGTTAAGGAGTTTTCAAACTGCGTCTGTTGTTGGGGGGTTAGAGTTTTGCGCCACTCGGCAAAATCGTCAGAGAAAAAGAAATTTTGAAGTTTTTGATCAAGTTTATTGCGTAGATCAGCACTAATTTGACCTTTTTCACCAGTAAATTGGCTCTGATTACACTGTGAAATAGTGTCTTGAACTACCTCTTTAAGAATTTCCTCCTTGAGGAATTTATCAACTTTGGAATCTTTTTCGATCAAGATTCCTTCAGTTTTTTTATCACCTTGATGAAGAAAATCTATGGGGGAATCCGCAACATTACGAGCAAGTGATTCTCTGGCTTCCGTATCGCGATGGATTAAGTGGTAAATGGGATTATTGGTATTGCTTGGGTTATTGTCGTAATTGGCTCGCATTTCTGAGGTGATGACCATTTTTTCTCGATGTAAATCTCGCTCATGGCCAACAAATTCCTGGAAAAAATCTTTTACTCCACCCAAGACTTTTTTAGTCTTAGTATTCCGCTTCGCTTCGATCCTCTCTCTAGCTTGTTTGTCGATTTGGTTATCAAACTCGGCAGTAATGGCATTATCAATACCGGCTGTCGCCATAAGTTCAATCCCATGATGTTTTTCCTTGATGGCATGGAGTTTCTCGGTAAATGTACCCTTCCAAACACGCTCAAAAAATGTAACAACTTTCTGACCAAAATTACCCTCTCTCTTTTCTTGAGTTTCCGATGATTTCATGGAGGCATATTTTTCGCCTTCTAACTCTAACAGTTCTTTCGATTTGATTGTTTTTTTGATTTCCTTGCCGCGCCAGTCATGAGTGGTGATCTCAGAGTCATGGTAGCCTACGGCACTAACAAAGGCAGTACGAAAACGATTAAGGAGAGTTGGTTTGGGTGTTTGAATGGGGGATCTGTCAGGTTCGGGGATTGAATCGCTTATTTCTTGTTTTTCTTCGGTATCTTCTTCATCATCAAATCCCATATCAAATCTGCCGGACGGTCCAACTCCAGGAATCTCGTCGTTGACTGTAGAAATCTCCGAGTCTAAATCATCTTCGGCAAACATTGCAGAGTCGCCGTGAGGCACATTTTCCGCCATATGTTATATAAGTCCTAGATAAGTTTGACGAAATTGGAATAAAGTATCACCAATAAAATTGGGTGCATCTGGGATACAACTCCCAATAAATTCCTGAAGCTGCTGGTCATTGGGATTTTGATCTAATAATTCGCTTAATTTTTGAGCATTTTCATCGGATAATTTACTGATTGTTTTGGCAATCAAAAATTCCTGTGCACGATCGAGAATATCTTTTTTGAGTTCGTCGTGCATCGCTTCAGTCAAAGTTGTGTAGTTTTTTTCTTTGATTAATGTCTCAGCAAAATCGTCTAGGGTATATTGAGTAGAATTGGGCATAAAACTATCTCCGTATTGTTCGATATTTGTAGCTTAAATAAGTGTAACATAATGTTCGTGAATCAGTACAGTATGGATTGTAGTCTGAGTAAGAATAGATACTCTGGTTATATCTGAGCGAAGGCGACGACGTAGTTCTTTCCGTAGTACTTGCTACATTTGGGACACATGGTGTAGTTGAGATAGATTTTCTTGACAACTTTTTGCTTTGAGGCGACAAAATTTTTCATCTCGGCGAGCCATTTTGGCGCATCCTGAAAGGGACCGGTAAAGACTTTGGCGAGGAAGCTCCCGGACAACTGAAGATTTTCTAGACCAGGTACAGGCTGAGTAACCGCGAGTAAATGCTCGGATTGCCAGGGTGAGAGATCATATGACAGCATAATATTTTCGGTTTTGTCTGATGCCTTGGAAGTTTCGACGGATTGCATAACTTTGGTGATCATCGAGCCCATGTTGAGGGGGATATAAAAGAAACTCCGAACGGTAAAGCGAACGAAGGGTTTGTCTTTGAACTCAAAAGTTTTGCCATCCCACTCGGATGGATTGAACCTGGGACAGCAGCCGGTCGGATTATCTTGACTTAGTTTGGGAACATGGTTAAGGGTCATATCTCCTTTTAAAGACTACTTAATTGATGATAGTTTGATGATACACCCAAAGAAAAATCCCTAAATGGTAGCAACTTTATGTCTGCAGAATGAGGTGATTTGAGTTAGGTAGTTGTACCAACCAACATATTGGGCGCCATGGATCATGGTTATAAAGTCACCAAGTAGCCCGCGCCATAAACCTAGTTTGAGAGTTTTGTAAGTGTTATAAGTCGAAGCGGGAGACCAAGCAGTAGCCGACTGGTGATCGAGACAATACTGGTTAAGAGCGGGTTCCATGGCGTATTGAACGGGCGGGGGAGATTGAGTCATGACTGCGCGGAGGGTTGAGGTTTGGATGATTCTTTCTCCGGAAAGCATGATGTCGGCTCGGATCAGACGAGCAATTAAGGGGGAGCAAAGCCGCCGAAAAATGAGCATGGATATCGAAGGGTTTTGTTGGAGAGAGCGAATACCAGCTTGAATTTCTGCGGGCTTGAGTCCGCGAATGTCGGCGTCAAAGAGAAGGGTTAAATCGGTTTTGAGTTGACTTAAACCCGCGCGAACTGCGGTGGATTTTCCCAGATTTTTCTTGAGCTGAATTATGGGTATTGTGGGATATTTCTCACGTAATAATGTAAGACCGTTATCGGTACTGCCATCGTCGATAATCAAAAAATTTGAAATTTCGGGGATAGTTTTAAGGAGGGTAACAGTCTGGAGGAGGCGATGACCTTCGTTATAAACAGGAATAAGACAGGTGATGGAGCAAGACATGGGAATATTCTAGCAGTTGTCTTATGATTCTTGTTATAAGCTAATAATATTGACGGGGAATGTAAAATAACGTAATGAGATTTTGTCCTAAAAAGGAAGTCGTGAGTGAATTGGCAGTAGCGGTACTGGGTACGGACGGGGAGCCACGTTATTTTTGTCCTGTAGTATTGGGACAGATGTTGGCGATGGGCAATTTTGATTTTGAACTAGGAGTTAGCGAACCCAATTTTATTATTGCAGCACCTAATTGTAGTGAGGAAAATTGTGCTACGGCGAGAGCGATTGTTCAGAATCACAAATTAAGCGAAGTTAACGTTTTAAATTTTGGTGCAAAGTTACCTAATACCCCGACAACAGAAGCAATGGATCCTCATGGAGCTTGCTTAATTCACGCTAGAAAAAGAAAAATTCCCTGGAACCAGAACGGTAATAAACAGGAATCACGAGAGGAATAGTGTTTTTTGCGGATAAGGTTTATTGAAATATTGGAAATGTTTGGGCACAACAAATTCCCCGGACAACTAAGTTGCTGGCGGGTTGGTGACAGATAAGATCTAATTTTGCAAAGAGATGGTAGCACACGTACTTCGAAATTGAGGTTGGTTATGTTTAAACAGATAACCAAGCCAAAAGCTGTGAACGTAATCTTCTCTGATTTATTCAATCAAAGCGGGTCGTGATACCCTTTTATCATTACTCCTAGAAAGGAGGTGATCCATCCGCTCCTTCCAGAACGGATACCTTGTTACGACTTAGCGCTCATCGCTGACCTTACCTTTGGCGGGCTGCCAACTTTGCTCACTTGACGGGCGGTGTGTACAAGGAGCGAGAACGTATTCACCGCGGCCTGCTGATCCGCGATTACTACCGATTCCGACTTCATGGAGGCGAGTTGCAGCCTCCAATCTGAACTGAGGAAAGGTTTACGGGATTGGCTCCCCCTTGCGGGTTGGCAACCCATTGTTACTTTCCATTGTAGGATGTGTGTGGCCCCAGGCGTAAGCGTCATGCTGACTTGACGTCGTCCCCTCCTTCCTCCCTTGATACGATCAAGAGCAGTCTCGCGTGATTATTCAACACACGATAGGGGTTGCGTTCGTTATTCTACTTAAAGAAACGTCTCACGACACGAACTGACGACAGCCATGCAACAGCTGTATATCACTCTCGAAGAAGTCCCGCTTTCACGGGATTTGCAGATATATGTCAAACCTGGGTGAGGTCTTTCGCTTTGTATCGAATTAAACCACATGCTCCACCGGTTGTGCGCTCCCCCGTCAATTCCTTTGAGTTTTAGCCTTGCGGCCGTACTTCCCAGGCGGGATGCTTAACGCGTTAGCTTGCGCCGGTCAGGTAAACCCAACCAGCTAGCATCCATCGTTTACGGCTAGGACTACAGGGGTCTCTAATCCCTTTCGCTCCCCTAGCTGTCGTCTATCAGCGTCAGAAATTGCCTAAGTATCTGCCTTCGCCTTTGGTGTTCCTCTCGATATCAACGGATTTTACCCCTCCACCGAGAATTCCGATACTTTCGACAACCCTCTAGTCATGTAGTTTATATAGCATGTCTTCGGTTGAGCCGAAGCCTTTAACCACATACTTACAAAACCGCCTACAGAACGCTTTACGCCCAGTAAATCCGGATAACGCTTGCACCCTACGTATTACCGAGGCTTCTGGCACGTAGTTAGCAGGTGCTTTCTAGTATGGTACCTTCATTTGTTTATTCCCATACCACAGTGGTTTACGACCCGAAGGCCTTCTTCCCACACGCGGCGTCGCTGCGTCAGACTTTCGTCCATTGCGCAAGATTCCCAGTTGCTGCCACCCGTAGGTGTAGGACCCGTGTCTCAGTGTCCTTGTGGGGGGCCACGCTCTCACGCCCCCTACCCGTCGTAGCCTTGGTGAGCCATTACCTCACCAACTAGCTGATAGGATACAGGCTCCTCTCCCGGCGACCAGTTAAGGTCTTTGATCCGTAGACCTCATGGGGTATTACCCCGCCTTTCGGCGAGCTATCCCCCACCAAGAGGTAGATTCCTGTATATTCCTCACCCGTCTGCCACTAAATTAGTATTGCTACTAGAATCGTTCGACTTGCATGCTTAAGGCACGCCGCCAGCGTTCATCCTGAGCCAGGATCAAACTCTCAAAAAGAGTTTAAATCCAAAAAAAGATTTACTCAAAAAAGAAAAACGGTACTACCATCTCTTTGAAAATTAGATAAGTAGTTATTGAGTTGTTAAAGAACAAGATTTGTTATATGCGAGCACAAAAAATCCCGCCTAGGCGGGATTTCCCCTTAACCTAGACAAGCAAGGTGTATTCACATATGTAGGGGAATTGTAGCAGAAAACTCATGGGACGCAATGGGTTGGCAGGGGCAAATTATTTTAACTTGATCCCTTCTATCATGGAATTCCACTCGGACGGAGGATTATCAAACTGTTGACCATCATTACCCCAGTCATAGTAATCCGTGATGTCCCAGATTAACTTTGGGGGGTTATTATTTATCTGAAGATCCATCATTATTCCTATACGACAAAGATTGTCTTTATTATCCCATCTCACTGAGTGGACTTTTTTGATAAAAAATGATGGACATTCCCCGGCGCAAATCGGTACAGCTTCATACAAATCATTGTCTCTGCGATACCATCCCCAGAGAGAATCATTCTCATCTCCCCGATAATGTCTACTTCCATACAAACACTGTTTGGTCTGATCGGCATAAAGCCAGACAAGATCGTTTTGACTGAGAATGTCTTCTAGGGTGAATTGATCCCTAAATGGAATATCAGCATCTTGACTAGGAGATGGTAAAGGCGAGAACTTAGCCGAAGGTAGTTTCGAGATTCGATTGGATAAAAATATGAATGAAGTGATAATGATGAAAAATATAATGCCAGTACTCGGAGAGAGTCTATATTGCTTCATAGGAAGGATGTTAATTTAGGCGGTAGCGATGCCGGCAAAAGCTTGAAGTTCTTTGATTTCAACGTCGTGACGATCAAGTTTGGCTTCGATAATGGGAATTTCTTGCCGATCATCAGAGACAATTTTTAACACTTTGTCGATGTTGTTATGTAGGGGAGTTAGTTTATCAGTAATTTCTTCGTCAACAATTTGTCTAACTTTCATGTCGATAGCTGACTCGACTATTGCCTGGATGCGCTTGTAATCAACTTTGTCTGGCATAGTTTTAATATATCATTTTTTATGTGAGATCAGTAAGGGGATTGTATGCTACCTCCCATAGATATCCATCAGGATCTGCAAAATATCCTGAATAACCTCCCCAATTTGTTAACTCAGGTTTTTTGGTCGGCTTGGCACCTGCCTGCACCGCTTGCTCCCACACCTTGTCAACATCCTCGCGAGATTTGGCATTGTGAGAAAGTGTAAACCCAGAAAAACCATTTCCTACTGGGTTAACTCTAGCGTCTTCTGCCAATTTGTCTCTCAAAAAAATACCTAACCAGCTCCCATCCATCTCAAACATGATGTAATCTTCACCTACTTTGTAGTTATGTGGAGTAAACCCAAGTCCGTCACGATAAAATTTGAAAGAAACTGCAAAATCTTTAACACCTAGATGCACAATACTAATTTTTGGTTTCATAATTACTTTTTAGTGTGATAAGAATAAGCGGATTTGACGATGGATTCAAGGTCGGAGTGGGTGGGAGACCAGGATAGCTCGGCTTTGATCCGAGTCACGTCAGCCACCAGCTCATTGGCGTCTCCAGGACGGCGAGACTCATATTTGACGGAAACGCTTTTGCCGGAAACACGTTCGACCATGTCGATAATTTGTTTGTTGGAGTAGCCGGTACCGGTGCCGGCATTATAGGCAGTTGTATTACCACCTGCCATCAATTTGTCGGCGGAGAGAATAAAGGCATGCGAGAGGTCGAGCACATGGATATAGTCGCGGATACAGGTGCCGTCGGGAGTTGGATAATCAGTCCCAAAAAGGGTAAATTCACGACCGGCTAATTGGGCTTGGATAATATTGGGAATGAGATGAGATTCGTCGTGATGATCTTCACCTAAAGTTCCGGCGGCGCCGGCGGCATTGAAAAAGCGAATGGAGATTGAGCAAAAACCATGAGTTTGGTTATATTGCTTGAGCATATTTTCGACATCGAGTTTGGTTTGACCGTAGGGGTTTTCGGGATGACAGGGTTCGTCTTCGGGAATAGGTAAGTGTTGAGGATTACCGTAGACTCCGGCTGAACTGGCAAAGACCAACTTATTGACGTCGGCTTGGACCATGGCTTTAAGAAGATTCTCTGTACCGAGAACATTATTTTCGTGATATTTGGTGGGGTTAGCGACACTCTCCCCCATTTGGATATAGGCGGCAAAGTGCATAACCAGGTCGGGCTTGAGAGAAGTAAATACAGCGTCCAAATCGGCGGGGTTAAGGAGATCACCTTTAATAAATGGGGTGGAACCCAACTTGGAAGGGTTATGTGTAACAAAATGATCAAAGACGGTGACAGAGTGACCAGCTTTTTCGAGTTCTTTGGTGGTAATTGCGCCGATGTATCCAGCTCCACCGGTAAGTAATATTTTCATAAATGTAGAGTGTTTGATGGGTGATAATACTTGTTGAGTATAACAAGAAAAACTAGTGCCCCCAAGGTATCGAGGAACCAATCAAGAGGATCGGCGGAGCGGCCGGGGACAGTGCGCTGATAAACTTCGATAAACAAGCCGTAAGAACTGGTGATGGCTATTGCGGGAAGAGGGGCAAAATGAGTCAGCGACAAGAAAGCGGCTTGAAGACCGAAAAAAAAGAAATGAGCAAAGGACATGAGGATCGCTTGAAGCAGAGTATCTTGGGTAACTACGATTTGGGGGGTGGTGGTGAGACGCCAGATAAGCAGAGCCCAACCAAGACTAAGGATCCACCACAATTTTTTCGACATAAAACACATTATACGTCAGGATGGGTAGATTGATGAGTACGGCGATATCCAAAAAAACCAGCGAGGGAGATGAGAACTAATCCGGCTCCAGAAATGAGGGCGGTCTTGGCTCGAGAGCGATTGAGGGTGGGTTTGGAAGAGATTGAGGGGGATGGAGAAGCTGAGGCACCAAAGGCTGAGAGATTGATGTCGATAGTTTGACCAGCAATAGTGCCAGTTTCCTCAAGTTTGAGCGAGGGGGAAGAAAGGGGGCTAGGTTTGAGCGAAGGCTTGGGAGAAGGTGGAGGGGTGGGAGAAGGAATCGGAGTCGGAGTGGGGGTGGGAGTAGGCGAAGGGGTAGGAGACGGCGAGGGGGAAGGAGACGGAGCAGGATTACTGGCATTTTGCGTGGGGAAACCGGTAACCCAGTTTTCGCTGCCGTTGGGACTTCTAAAAACGGATTTTTCCGCAGTCAGTGAGCCATAGGTGTATTGATCGATGATATTGGCTGAGGGAGTCGCATTATCGTACAACTTGAGAGTATCACCTCCGTTGTTGAGCCAGCCTTCATTGTGAAAAAAGACACCATAACTATGGCTAGCAAGAGAACCAGAAAGAACTAAATCATCGGTATGATTAGTATTACCATCTTCGAGTAAAAAACCGGTTAAGTCGATTAAAGTATCACCATCGTTATAGAGTTCAATCCATTCGGGATTGGTGGCGGGAGAGATTTCGTTAAGCAAAACTGCGGCTCTTACTGGGGCAGGAACTAACAGTAAGATGATTAAAGAAAGCGTGCAAATAATTAATAATTTGGTAGGGAACATTGTTTGCGGCAAGTGGTAATAGGCTTGCGCTCTTTTATTACACAGTTATAGAGACAGGAGTATAGGGTAGGTTTGGGAGAAGGACTCGGACTAATTGAGGGAGTTGTACTATTTATGGTCATCATTTCTGTCCCACAATCTTTGATAACGTAATCTGAGGAGGCTGATTTGAGCTGAATATGATAACCAGATGTAATGCTTTCGTTGGGAGGAGTTTTGGTTATTTCAGTTACATAAAGTGGTTGATTAAGGACTACTGACTGTCCAACGGGAATTGAAAAATGTTCGGCAGGACAGAAGATGGTATCACTACTATCGATGGTACAGCCGTTTGCCCAAGTATATTGGGTTTGGATATCTTTGGTGCGATCCACTTGGATTGGGCTCCCACTCATCTGAAAATGTGACCATGCGGTGGAAATTTGCTGCCGACTAGTGTTGGTAATTTTCATCCCATGGAGATAAAATTCTCCAGGCTTTACTGTGGTATTTTTGGGATCTACCGCGTATTCTGGTTTTAAATACTCTGTCAAATTCTCTGGTTTAATAATACTGCCAGCAGGGATGGATCGGCGGTGGGAGGAGGAGACACAAGAGGAGAGGGAACGGGAGAAATTTGTATAGCACAGCTTTCACCACAATTTTTCCGGGCTTGATTGCCGGCGTCAAAAATGTCAATACAAGTTTTCCCGTCACCGACTACGAAAGATCGACCATCACTACATTGATATTTAATATTATAAAACCCTTGGGTAGAACAAGCATAAGAAATCTCGGCGGAATAAACCCCACTGACACAGTCAGGGAGTGAAGGAAAGGGAGGCGGACTCATGGGGGTAGCGAGGGGAATAGTAGTTGGAGATGGACCAATATAAGCAATCTGACCATTGTCGGTCACGGCATAATAGAGTCCGGCAGCACACAGACCCAAAAAAAGAATCATGCTGATTAATTTGAGAGGAAGATTGAGATGGGTCCAGCGAGTGAGGGCACGATAAATTAAATTGGGTTTATGGGGAGGAGCGATAGTTTCGGGAAGTTCGGGTAACATACTTAATCAACTGTAGAATAGTTATGGATGGTGGTCAAGCGGTGATTGTTAGTTTACCGTCACCCGATCGACAGCGGCAATCGAACTAAGGGGGTAGCGGGAAGTAAATTTGAGATTGTGGCCGTTTTCGGGGAAGGGATCATTAATGAGATAGTCGTCACCATCTTTGGCTTTAACGACAAAAAAGTGTTCGGGGCGAGAGGAACCATATTGGATGATACCGACAATGACTGGTTTGCCAGGGTTACTTGCTAGTTCATCGTCGAGGGCAGAGCGGGAGTAACCAATGCGAGTGCGGGTGGTACCGACTCCGGCAATCGACCAGCTTCCCTGCCGGAAATCACCAAAAGAGAAGAGTTCGGGTTGATCGGCAATATTCCCGGGAGTGACACTCTTGCCGTAATAACTCATGACCATGGCCATACTGGTAATAAGACAGCCGGAACTAGCCAGGGTATAGTTGGAACCAGGGAGTAGGCGAAGAGCCCAGTCATCTTCCCGCTGGTTGTAGTAGGTTCCCCAACCAGAATCGGCTTGGGTGGTGCCGGAAAGAACACTCGCTCCACCTTGTCGGCTGACATAGGTAGTAAACGCATCGAGTTGGGCTTGAGCCGAAGCGCGAAGTTGTTGATAACGGGCTTCATCGTTTTTGGTTTCGGCGAGCAATTTATTCTTGGCGGCAACTTGCCCAGCCAAGGCAGCCTTTTCCCGATCAAGAACGGATTTAAGTTGTTCAATTTCGGCTTGTTTAGTTTCTTTGGCGGTTTTTTCCTGATCAAAATCAAGTCGGGATTTTTCGAGAGCCAAAAGGAGAGTGCGATCATGATCACGAACTTTTTGTAAATACTCTGAACCACGGGCAACTCCAGAAAGTCCGGAAGTTTGAGCGACAAAGAGAGCGGGGAAAGGAACATGGTACATATAGCTTTCGCGGACCCGAGCCATAAATAGGCGGGTTAAATCATCAAGAGAATAATCTAAACTCTCAATTTTCCCGGAGAGATCGGTGATTTCAATTTCAAGGCGATTGATTTCCGCAGTTTTGGCGGCGATTTTGGCAGTGGTTAATTGGATTTGGGTATTTAACACGGCCAGAGCCTGGGCCAGAGTTTGCTTCTGGCCGGAGAGTTGGCTTAATTTGGCATTGCAGTCCTCAACATAGGTTTTGAGTGAGCCTTCGTCGGTGGGAATTGTTTCCCCACAGACGGCAGCACGAGCCAGAGAATGAGGAAATAGGAAATAGAAAATAGGAAATAGGAAAATACTTGTCCAGAAAAATATCTTTTTCATCGGCTCAAACGGCGAGTCGCAATCAAACTAGAAACCGCCCCCAAGATAGCCCCCAATAATAACTCACCCCCCAAGATGATAGCCATGACCCAGAGGGGAACGGGCAAGAGAGGGATACCAGTCAAAAAATCGATCAAGTTGGGAGTAGTGTAGAGAAGTACTAGATAAGAAATCCCCCACCCTAAAAAGGCACCAAGGAGACTATATAAAATCCCTTCGACCAAAAAGGGAGAGCGAATATACCAACTGGACGCGCCAAGGAGGGCGAGGGTTTTGAGTTCATTTTTCTTATTACTAAATTTGAGGCCAAGAATAATAATAATTGTAGTCACTGAGGCAAAAACGAGTAGTCCAGAGAGAATAGCTCCTCCCCAACGCAGACCATTGACCCATTTGGCGAGAGTGTCGATCACGTCCTTTTGAAAAACGACTTCTTCGACATAACTGCTTTGCTGCATGGTTTCGGCGATACTAGCCAAATCGGTAACATTTTTGGCTGACACTTCGAGGGAGGCAGGGAGAATGTCGGCTGTGACCATTTCCAGCAAGAGAGGGTTGTCTTGGTTTTGCTCACGGTAAAGAGTGAGGGCATCTGATTGGCTGATATAGGTGGCTGACTCAATGGCTTTGCCCTGAGTAATTTGAGTTTTGAGCGCTTCTACTTGAGCGGGAGTAGTACCATCTTTAAAAAAAGCCGTGACCTGAGGACGAGATTGGAAAAATTGCAGTAATTGGTGGCCACCGAGGGCGGCGAGAGAGGAAACCGAGATAATAAAAAAGGTGACGGTGGTCATAATCACCGCGGCAATTGATTGATAGGGAGAACGGCGAATCAATTTGAGGGTAGTACGAAATTTTGTCATAATTTTAATCTATCAGACTTTGTCCTGACTTGCTTCTTTTTTGGCGTGAGACACGTGTTTGGCGGTATCATGAACGAGCGCGCCATGATCCAAGCGGAGACGGCGGAATTTGTAATCTCTGAGAAGATCGAGGTCGTGACTGGCCATTATGACGGTAGTTCCTTGAGAATTGATGTCCTCGAGTAAATGAATAATGGCAGAGCCAGTTTTGCTATCGAGATTGCCGGTTGGTTCGTCGGCGAAGAGAATTTTGGGTTTGGGGGCAAGAGCTCGGGCAACTCCAACCCGCTGGAGTTCCCCACCAGAAAGTTGAACGGGGAAATCATCAGCCTTGTTGGCAAGACCAACCAAGTTAAGCAGTTCGTTGCGGCGGGTGGTCGCGTCGGATTCGGAAAGACCCAGGATATCGAGAGCGAGATCAACATTTTCGGCGATGGTACGATCGGGGAGCAGTTTAAAATCCTGGAAAACTACCCCGACTTTGCGACGGAGGAGAGGAATATTTTTGGCGGGGATTTTGGCAATATCATCACCGTCAACGACAATCTGACCGTTATTAATCCCGATCTCACGAATGATCGCTTTCACTAACGTGCTTTTGCCAGCCCCAGAGGGACCTTCGACAACGACAAACTCCCCTGCCCCTACGGCAAAAGAGACACTGTCAAGCGCAACGGTGCCGTTGCCATATTTCTTGGTAACGTTGTCAAAAATTATCATCTTATTCGGCAAGTTCAATATTGTTAATTTCGGCGGCGTTGAGTTCGAGGACTTTGAGCTTGCCAACATCCATGAGCCAGCCGGCTTTTTTTCCTTGGTTAGTTTCTCCCCAAACCTCCACTCGGTGGCCAATAAACATATCTAAATCAACAACCGAGGAAGTGATATAGACCCATTGGCTCTTGTTGGCACCTCGTTCGATGTGGTGACTACCTTCGCCATCGATTCCGCCAGGTTGAAGGACGCCTTCGGCGGTATCACGGAAAGTAGCTTCGTCTTTGGTACCGAAGGTCTCGCCAACTTTGACAGATCCGGCAGAGGTAGGATTTTGAGTTAATTGAGTTCCAACACTGCCGCCACTGGCGACGAGTTTTTTCTGCGCGAAGAAGTAACCAGTACTTAAGCCCGCTAAAATACCGACAATAATTAGGCTGGGGACGAGAAAATTCTTTTTGACCGGTTCCATAGGTAACTCCTTTGTGGGCAGTTGATTATTAGTAGTAGTCGTTGGGGCGGTTTCGGTATCTAACTTAATGGGTTTGAGTTCATCCATAAAATCCTCCTACTTATTTAGCGTCTGTTTCACTATAACACATCTGACTACGGCAGGGTTTTGAGCTCGGCTTGGATAAAGCCGTCGAGATCGCCGTCAAGGACACTTTCCGCATCACTGGTTTCGTATTCGGTGCGCACATCTTTGACCAATTTGTATGGGTGGAGAACGTAGCTTCTGATTTGATTGCCAAAACTGGCGACTTTGTACTCGCCTTTGGCGTGACTTATCTCGGTTTTGCGTTTGGCTTCTTCGATTTCCCAGAGTTTGGCTTTGAGTTGACGGAGACAAATATCCCGATTACTTTGCTGATAACGTTCTTGGGTGCTGACAATGACAATGCCTGAGGGCTTGTGAATCAAACGCACGGCGGTACTGACTTTGTTGACGTTTTGACCGCCATGACCTCCGGCACGAAAGAACTGCCACTCAATATCCTCATCTTTGACCACAACTTCGGGAGTATCTTCTTCGACGGCGGGAAGGACTTCCACCAAAGCAAAGCTAGTTTGGCGAAGATTGTCGGCATTAAAAGGTGATTGACGAACCAAACGATGAGTGCCTTGTTCACGTTTTAAAAGACCATAGGCATTTTTGCCTTTGAACTTGATCATCACGGATTTGATTCCGGCTTCGTCCCCCCGAGTTTCATCAAGAATTTCGTAGCCCCAGTTGTTGCGTTCGGCAAAGCGGAGATACATCCGTTCAAGCATCCCAGACCAATCCATAGCTTCGGTGCCTCCTGCTCCCGCGTGAATACTCAAAATGGCTTCGAGGCTATCAAAACGACCGGCAAGGTAGGTGGATAGTTCGAGTTTGGAGAGAGCACTTTCGGCGATACCTTGATATTTGGCGACATCGTCATCTAATTCGAGGGCAGTTTCGGCATCACTAATGGTACTTTCGACATGAGCGACTGAGTCGAGTTGGTCGTTAATGGCAGATAAACGTTGGCTTTTTTTCTGGGCGTTGTCACTTCCCCAAAAATCTCCCGACTCCATTTCTTTGAGGAGGGCGTTTTTTTCGGCGGTTAAATCGTTCAGCTTGAGTTTGGATTTAATATCATCCAAGCGGGTGCGCAAATCTGACATAAGGGTATTGTATCAGGAGAACATTTGTTTGACGCGGTCGATATTCGCTTTGTCGGGACCGGAGCCGTCACCGGGTACCTCGAGAATAAGGGGAAGGTGAGCTAGAGACGGATGATTGATCAAACGAGCGAGAGCTTGAGTACCAAGATACCCGTCACCAATGTTTTGGTGCATGTCATGACCGCTCCCTAGTTTGGTTTTGCTATCGTTGAGATGCAAGAGCTCAACTTTGTCCAAGCCAACGGTAGTTTCTATTTCTTTGATCCACATTTCCAAACCATTCTCAGTTGTGAAGTTGTAGCCGGCTTCGAAAGCGTGGGCAGTGTCCAGACAGATTTTAAGGCGTTGGTTGGGAAGAGCAGTTATAATTTCACCTAGTTCGAGAAGAGAACCGATTTTCCCCTGCTGACCAGCAGAATTTTCGAGTAGCAAGATTGATTCAGAGGGAGTGTTACCTAAGACTTCTTTGATTTGAGAAATTACATAACCCTGAACATTGGACCAACCCCTACCCTGATGAGAGCCAATATGTAGGACCACTCCGGCACTGCCGATGGCGGCAGAGTTGGTTAAGTCCATGATGAGCGCTGATTTCGATTTGGCAACAAGTTCGGGATTGTCGGACGCGAGATTGGTTAGGTAAAGTGCGTGAATATAAACCGGATTGAGATCGTGCTGACGAACTGACAGCCGGAAGGAGGAGGCGAGCGAAGAAGAATAGAGAGTTCGCGCCCACATGCGGGGGGAACCGGCAAAGATCTGCATGGCATTCCCACCGATCGCCAAAGTGTTGGTAATTGCCTTGGTCAAACCACCGGCACAAGAAACGTGAGCGCCAAGCCGTCTATTGGTTATCATTTTCGTACTCGGTTACAACTGTTTTGCAGTAATTATATTGGAGTTTTTGAGCTTGATCTTGGGGGAGATCTTTAATTTTTTGTTGCAGATCAGAAATGGCTTGATTAATGATGGGTTCGGCCGTGCCGCCACTCACCTGATTGGCCAAATTTGTGACTCCGGTAATTCCGCGATTGATACTCTCACCCAAAACTGATTCGAGATTTTGCCACAATTGATCGGGGGCGGAGAGAGTTATACCATCTGAACTGGGAGCACGGAAAAGTGGGGGGGAGGAAGAATAGGTGGATTGCCGATAAAGGAGATAGCCACCGTAGGTTAATCCGGTAAGGATAAGGAAAACAAGAAAGAATCTCATGTAGTTTAGTATACCCCTACTCATAACGAAGAGCATCGATGGGGTTGAGAGCGGCGGCTTTTCTGGCGGGGAAGACACCGAAGATGACTCCGGTAGCCAGGGACACCCCGAATGCCAGAAGGATGGAATTGAGGGCAGGAGTCGCGGGGAAGAAACGGCGCATAGCAAAAGTCCCAAGCACACCTAAGATGATCCCAATCATTCCCCCCAATGTCGAGAGAACGACTGACTCGATCAAAAACTGCACCATAATGTTACTGGGAGTAGCCCCCAAAGCTTTGCGCAAACCGATTTCCCGCGTGCGCTCGGAGACTGCCACCAGCATGATATTCATAATCCCAATTCCACCCACTACCAGCGAAATGGCAGCAATCCCGGCCAAACCGACAGTCAGAGTACTTAAAATGGTCTGAATAGTTTCGAGAATTTCCGATTGGTCGGTGATCGAAAAATCTTCGGGATTTAAGCGTTTGGCTAGGGCGACGGCGATTTTTTCTTTGCCCCGATCAATTTCTTGTTCGTCAACCACCTGGACAAGAATCATGGAAATTTTGTCGAATCCGAGAGCGGTTCGGGCGGTGGTAATCGGTAGATAAATGGCGCTATCGATATCCGGTCCGCCAAAACTACCGCTGCTTTTCGGTTCGGCGACACCGATAATGTCGAAGCGGATACGGTTAATGGTAATTTTTTGACCCACCGGATTCTCACCGGAATAGAGTTTGTCGGCAATCTTGCTGCCAATCACGGCAACTTTCCGGTTACTTGAGACATCGGCTTCCGAAAAAAAGCGGCCTTTGGTAGTTTTGGTATTACGCAGAGTGGAATAGGCTGGGGTAGTTGCCATAATGAAACCACTGCGTTTCCCTTGGTCGCTCCTAAATTCACCTGAACCTTCAATCACGGGAGCCACATCTTTTAGGGGATAGCCTATTCGTTCAAGAGTCGAAACGTCGGCCAAAGATAATTTGGAAGTAGAGAGTGAGAGTGCGGCGGCGTCCGGATTGAATCCCCCTTCTTCACTGACAATTTCCCCGGGACTGACAATCAGTAGGTTTGATCCTAGGGTCTTGAATTGATCTTCAACAAAGACGGTGAGGCCATTGCCAATCGATGTGAGGAGAATGACAGAGAGAACACCAATCACTACTCCCAAGGTCGTGAGAACAGAACGCATTTTGTTGCGTAAAATAGAGACTGAAGCGGTGCGGGCGATAACCGCGAAGTTCATAGTTTTTTCCTTTTATCACTTTTGATGCGACCATCAAAGATGTGGATGATGCGGTGGGCCATTTTGGCGAGTTCTGGATCATGGGTCACAATGACAATGGTTCTCCCCTGTTTATTTAAATTCTTTAAAATTTCTACCACTTCGTGGCCACTTTTGCTGTCTAAATTGCCGGTTGGCTCGTCGGCGAAAATAACGGCTGGATCGTTAATGAGAGCGCGGGCAATGGCTACCCGTTGTTGCTGACCACCCGACAACTGATTGGGATAATTGCCTAAACGTTGGTCTAAACCCAGTTCACTCAAAATTTTGATGGCTTTTTGCTGCAAAAGTTTGGCATCGCCTCCGTTATATATGGTAGGCAAAAGGACATTTTCGACAGAGGAAGTCCTAGGCAATAGATTGAATTGCTGGAAAATAAAACCTACATAGTGGTTGCGCAAACGGGCAGCTTCGGCCTCAGAAAGATCGGAAACATCGCGACCGGCCAAAGTGACGGTACCCTTGCTCTGCCGATCCAAAAGACCCATGATATGCATGAGGGTTGACTTGCCGCTTCCAGAGGGACCAATAATGGCGACTAATTCACCGGATTTGATTTCGAGGGAAACGTCATCGAGGACACGGAGAGTCTCATCTCCTAATTGGTAATCTTTGCTGACATGAAAGAGGGATAAAACAGAATCAGGAGAGGTCTTATTTTTCTTGGTAGACATGTTCGCCTTCGGCCATACCGCTGACAATTTCGATTTGTCCATTGTTTTCGATGCCCGTCGTCACGGTTTTGGCTAGATATTTATTCCCCGATTTGACGTAGACGACAGTCTTGCCGTCGAGGGTAGTCACGGCCGCCGAGGGAAGCAAGACGGCGTCGTCTTTGCGGGACAGAATGATGGCGGCGGTGCCGTTTAAACCCAGACGAAGATCTGCCAGGTCAGAGGCAGACAAAGGCATTTTGATGGTATAGACCGTGCCAGTCGTAGTTTCTTTGGGACTAAAAGAAATGGAACCGACTGAGGAAGAATAAATTTTATCAGGGAAAGCGTCGAGGGTAATTTGGACGGATTGACCGGAATGGACTCTAACTAGTTCGGTTTCGTCAAGATCGGCAACGAATTGTAAGCTTAGAGGATCGACGACTACCCATTTGTCGGTAGCGGCAACAATCGAACCGGCAGAAACAGAAGGTGATTCGACAAGAATCCCAGAAATGGGGGAGTAAATCCGGGAGAGCTTGAGAGCTAAATCTTGGTATTCTACATCTTTGACGGTATTGTCGAGTTGATATTGATTTTTTTCGAGAAGTCGACGCAGTTCTTGATCGATATCACCATCATCAATGTTCTTTTGATAATCGTCTTGCCCTTGATCAAATTCACCACGTTCGATGGCATAGAGATTGAGTTTTTGCTCGAGGACTTTGTGAAGTTGACGACTGTCGAGACTGGCGAGAGTCTGCCATTTGGCAATCGAATCACCCTCTTGGGCGCCGACGTAGCTAGTTAAACCTCCAGTGAGGAAGCGGAGGGTAGCATATTTTTCGGCGTCGACTTCACCGGAAAGTTCGAGGGTTTCTTGAATATTGCCCCGAGTTACCGTGTATTCTTCGTAACTGACTTGGCGAGTGTTGATAAAACGATAGATACCAAAAATAATGGCCAAAAGAATAAGACCAACAACGAGTTTATGGGTTTTAAGCCAAGTCAACATATGGGGGCTATTGTACTAGAGGTGGAAGAGATTGCCAATGAGCATACCGATCGAGACAGCAAAACCGCCTAACAAAAACATACGAGTGGCCCGCCGAACGGGACGAGGTCTGTGGTACCAAATGGCAGTACTGTAACCGAGTAACCAAAGACCAATTAATGAGCTAATAACCGAGGTTAATATTGCGGGATACCCGCGCAAAAAAAGGTAAGGAGCAAGAGGGATAAAGCCGGCGACAATATAGGAGAAAAGCATGATTAATCCGCCCTTGAGAGCTAAAAGCGGATGGGGAGTACTGCCAGTCATCTCTTCGGTGGTTTCTTCGGTTACAAAACTACCAATACCCATGGAAAATCCTTCGACTACAATCAAAACAATTCCTGTAGTAAGGATTGCACGGCCAGTTAAATCGGCGGTGGCTACTCCAGCTAAAAGGCCGACAGTGGAAACTAATGAGTCCTCGACTCCAAAAATAAAATTACGGAGGAAAGTATCGTCTTGATGATGGCGATGAAGCAGGCGAAAAATACTCATATATTTGTCGGGGATGGGTGAATTGAACACCCGTCTCACCGACCCCATCGGCGAATTCTACCGTTAAACTAATCCCCGAATAGAACTGATTAATTTTATCACGAAAATTAGGCTAGGCGAGCAGCGACATCATCCCAGTTGATAATGTTCCAGAAAGCGTCCACATATTTACCCCGATCATTTTGGTAATCGAGATAATAAGCATGTTCCCAAACATCCAAAACTAACAAAGTCTTGGTTTCAAGCACAGAGAGAAGGTTGTGATTTTGGATTTGAATAATGTGCAAGTCGTCGCCATCTTGAATAAGAGCTACCCAACCAGAGCCTTCGACACTTTTACCGGCTCCGGCAAATTCGGTTTGGAAAGCGGTGAAACTACCGAACTGTTCATTAATTTTTTCTAGCAGGGAGCCAGTGGGAGCATTGTCTTTGCTGGACTTGCGTAAATTTTTCCAAAAAATGCTGTGCAATTTGTGCCCACTCATGTGGAAAGAAAAATCGCGCATGACCGCTTTGTAATCGATTTCAAGTCCTTCACCGGCGCGAGCTTTTTCGAGTTTATCCATGGCAGCATTAACTCCGGTCACATAGGCCAAGTGATGTCGGGTATGATGCAAGGTCATGATGGCTTTGGAAATAACTGGTTCGAGGGCGTCGTATTTGTAGGGAAGGTCAGGGAGTTCTAACCGCTTGTGTTTGAGATTGGTCATACCATCCTCCTATTAATACTGTGACTTAACAAGGGATAGTATAGCACATCAAGGAGTATTTTGCCGGATTTGATCCCAGTAAGCACCGCGGCGACAGAGGAGATTAACGTCACTAGGATTGGCCAAAATAGCATGGATTGCGCGTTCGAGCAGAATATTATTTTGAGAGCCTTTGACCAAAATCCAAGCGTTGGGAGTGAGGTCAGAAAGAAGAAATTGATTTAAGCTGGACATCGAGGTGAAGTGGTGAGCGGGGAAGTGACGAGTTTTGAGCCTGGGCAGAGTATAAGTGAGAGTTTCGGGGCCAAAAAGAAGGACTTCGTTGCTGTAACGGATAATTTGATCAGCCAAAAGTTGATGTGCGTGTTTACTGGAAGACCCAAGTTCACGCATGTCACCGAGAACGGCGATTTTTTTGGCGCGGCCACCCAGTTTGGACAAAAGCTGGAGCGCTTCGAGCATGGTAACTGGAGAGGCGTTATAACTAGAATCTAGAATGTGAGTGTGATTTTTCCCATCCAAAAGACGGAGACGACCGGCGGGAGCGTGGTAATTTGTGAGAGCGGTAAGACTGTGCTTTGGAGGGATACCCAAAGCAGCGCTAGCAGCAATCGCGGCGGCAAAAGTGTAACCATACTGGGCGGAGAAAATATCGGTTAATTGGAGAGAGTAGGTTTGATTTTGGTAGGTAAAGTCAAGACGAAATCCGGCACGGGAAATGACGGGCAGGGTAAAACATAGATTTGAACGTGCGGAAGTACCAAAAGTAAGCAGCCGCGCGGACAGTTGGGGTAAGTAGGGTAGAAAATCTGCTTGATCCGCGTTAACCACAGCGGTTCCGGGAGAATGGACCGCGAGAGCGAGCTGCATTTTTTCCTGGGCGATACGGGCTTGAAGTTTGGCTCGCCGCCTTTTCGGATCACGGTCTTTGATCAGAGAGTCAAAAGCGAAGGCGTGAGAGATTGAGGCATTAAGGATAATGGCGAGATCAGGTTTAATAAAACGAAGAAGATAACCCATGTTTTTGGGTGGAAACGGAGAGTCCACTCCCATCTCAACAATGTAGTAGCGAAAGTGTTCACGGGTAAGGAGTCGGAATGGAGCCAAAAATATTAGTCTTAACCAATCAAACGGAGAATAATTGTGGGGGGATAAACCCAGAATATCGAGAGGAATACCAGATTCGGAATTGGCATGAAGGCTATGTTTAACAGTCCCTTTCTGGCCTAAAATCTGAGCCAGAGCCAGGCTGGTACTGGTTTTTCCGGCACTGCCGGTAATGCCAATAATCAAGGCTTTCGGGTTTTGCCGGAGTTTGCGGTCAGCCAAGATACGAAAATAGGCGAGGATGGGACGAGAGAGAATTGTTTTGAACATAATTATTCTTGATTGAGTTCGTTTGCGAGCTGATTAATCCGCTCGGCGTCTTGTTGATCGGCCGAGATTTTTGCTTTTTGAGTGTCACTCAACCACTCCCGCCGACTCATGACTGAGAGAACCTCTTCGGCAAGGGCCAAACGCCGGCGAAGCAAAACGAGCAACTCGGTTAGTTTGCTTTGGTCCAGTTGATTATACTCAACACCCTTTTCCCAGGAGGCAAGGACGGAAATCAAGCTATCTTTGGATTTTTGCCAACTCTCGACCACCGAGGCTTCATACGTCGCGGGCAGGTATCCACCCAGGTGCCCAACGATGATCTGAGTGGGACAGCCATTGACTTCGCCGGTTTTGATCGCCAGACCAATATCATCGTAGTCAGAATTTTTGAGTTGCTGAGCAGTATTACTTTGCGAGAGCAAGTTTTGGTAGAGTTCTTCGGCGGAGTAGTGGCCATAGGTAATAAATTCTCCCAAGATAACGTTGGAGTAACCAACATCCAAAATAGCCTGCTCCATGGAATAGGTAGTCTTGGGATTGGTTAATAAAGCTTGAGCCCGCCGAGCGGATGATTGGCTGAGTTTGGGCGTTGGGCGCAAGTTGGTTAGATAACGGTAAAACTCGTTGGTATTGAGGGTGGGAGTCCCCACAAGTTCTTGGTCACGGCTTGGGTCTCGCCAAAGTGATTGATAAGACGATTGCTCGGAATACGGCAGAATAAAGGAAATGTCTTGATCGCTAACGAGACCTAGTTCAAAACGGGAGTCAGAGGAAACTTTGCGATTATCTCCTAAGACAAAGTATTGGCCAGGACCAACCTGGAGCGGACGGCAATCGGGGAGAGTAGAACCACCATAGGTTGAGCGAGGCGTGTTGATATAAGGTTCGGGCAAGGGAGTGCCGTTTTTGAGGACATAACCATCGCGCAATTCGATGGTATCACCAGGAACGCCAATAATTCGTTTGATAAAACCAGAATGAGGATTTTTGCCCTCTTGAGCCAAGATATTTCGGGTAGTAGCACTCGCAAAGGTAACCAAATCTCCGTAAGCTAGGGGGCGGCGGAAATAGGTCTGACCCAAAAAAGTAATTCCGGTGAAGCGTCGATACATTAGCGGGGTAGTGCGAAATTCGGCGATCGGGGCAAGGGTAAAATTTTCAGGACCTCCTTCGCTTTGATCCCAAAAAAGAGAAGGATACATGGACCCAGTCCCCACGACTTCAACGGGAACCTTAGTTAAACCAATCCATTTACCCCCTTCATTGAAAGCCATCCAGAAAATCGGCGCGCAAAGGAGAATAACGGCAATGTTAAGAAAACGAATGATTACTTTTGATGATGACATAGTTCAGCTACCATTGGCAGATCGCGAGTAATAAACGACTGAGGGAGGAGGGAGCGGTTTTGCGGATCAAGCAATTGGCGACAAGTCACGACTCCGGCAGCGAAAAGCCGCTGTCGATCTTGAATGGTTAAGCCCTCGAGGATGGTGATTGGGTGGAGATGAGTTTTTTCGATCAGATCCACGATCCCCTCACCTTTGGGATAGCCCCAACTAGTGAGTTTAATTTTTTGGCATTCGGCGTACTTGATGGCGTCAGTGGAAAACCGAGTATTGGTGACGATCCAGGGACGAGTGAGTTTTTCTGAGTAGGCAGCGGACAAATCATCGTAACGGGCTTTGATATATAGGGTCACCCGGACATCGGTCCGTTGAGAGGGATTTTGATGGAATTTGGCTTCAATAAAATAAGTTGTTGGATCTTTGGTGGCGACAATGTCGACTTCGTGAGTGACACAAGCCCCTGGAATAGTCTGATTGACTTGGCAGGTATAACCATCTTCGACTAACAACATGGCGACATATTTCTCAAAGGGATAACCGGAGGGACCGAGTTCAGCGAGAGCGGATTTGAGATTATATTTAATAGCTAAATAGGGAGAATCGGACTGGCGTAAAAACTCACGAATGAGGTCAAAAATTTCGCTGGTTTTGATACCGTCGTAGAGCCGTTCGCGGATAGTTTCTAACATCGCAGCTTGCAAAGGTTGGGGAACACCTACGCGAGTAGCTGAAGCACGAATCTTTTCTTCACTATAAACTTCCCGAGTTCCATCACTTTTGATAACGAAAGTGGTCATAAAGCTCCTTTAATGGTTTGGGTAACAAAATAGGCAAAGAAACTAAAGGCTAAAAGGAGTGCAAATCGACGGATGAAATTGGGGCGAATAAGGCGGGGCAGGGCTTTGGTATTTAGCAAAAAAATGAGAATAAAAGCAATCATCATTGCGGCGGCGTTGAGGATTGCTCCCAAAGTGAGGATGGCCCGTGGCTCGGTGGCGCCAGTGAATAAAAAGACCACACTAAAAGCCAACTCGGACCATAAAACGATATAAAACATTTTGGAGGCATGGACTTCTTCGTTATGACGGTATTTGAGCAAGAGCAGATTCTCGGCAATGATACGAGAAGCGGATTCCAACACCCCGAGCTGAGTGGTAAAGAGCATGAGGGCACCAACGAGAGCAAAAAGAGAGCCGACCCAAGGATAAGTTGAGTTTCCAATCATGGTGGCTTCGGTGAAGAAAAAGTTAAGTCCCCCGCTAGTACTGGTACCGTAAGCTGTAGCCATCGAGAGTAAGCTCAACATGAGAATGGTAAATAGGCCGAT
The DNA here is from genome assembly GCA_001002415.1 of Microgenomates group bacterium GW2011_GWF2_46_18. Taxonomy (GTDB): domain Bacteria; phylum Patescibacteriota; class Microgenomatia; order UBA1400; family UBA12108; genus LCMB01. The sequence continues at coordinate 1,545 of LCMB01000009.1, read as the reverse complement.
CCCCCAAAAAACGATGGCGTGTTCGGTACAAACAAGCCGCCACCACCTCGCCCAGCGAGAAAGATTGCTGCCGGACAAAGTAAAAAAGGAACCATCAATCCGATGAGGACGCTGACTAGAAAAAAGGGCCTTGATACCGATACCATATTTACCCATACCCAAACCTTTTTCTTTGATGTAGTAGCTTTGGGAGAGATTGAGATTGCCCCCAGCCCCAGAATATGCAAAAGCGCCGAGGAATGCCCCCAAAGCAATTCCTTCGGGTAAGAATCGATAGCCGTCCCCACTACCAACCAAGCCGCGAAAAAGAGCCAGCCAGTCAGTTTGTTTGGCAAGATAGATGGCTAAGATGGTAACAAAGGGCACGCCGAGAGAAAGCAAAGTGCGCTGAACTGTTTCCATAGTTTTGTAGAGGGTTTTGCCGGAAGAGATAACCAGGCCAGTCAAAATAACCAGAGCTATAGCGGTTGGACGGATGGGGAGAGCGGGGAAAACGTAATTAAGGATGGTAGCAGAAGATAGAACAAATCCGGGAAGAGCCCAGGGAATCACGGTTGAGAAAACGAACCAAAGAGGAATAAATTTCCCCCACCTACGCCAGCCGACAAAAACACTTTCGCCCCGCGCCAGAGTGTAGCGCATAATTTCGGTATTTAAGAAATATTGAAAGGTGATGCCGGCCAATCCGCCCCAAATGATGCCTAACCCGTACTGGGAGACGAGATAAGGCCACATAATTAGTTCACCGGAACCGAGGGCTAGCCCGAGCAAGATAATCGAAGGACCAATGGATTTTCTGAGCGTGATGGGCTCGGGGAGTTGATTACTTTGCTTTGGCATGTTCGACCTCGTACATCTCTTTAATGGTTTGGACGGTTTCGGGAACGATATTTTCTAACTTACTAGCTGCTTCAAGAGTAAACCATTGATAGTCTTGGAGTTCGTCATGGTCAAGCTTAATTTCGTCCGGATGAAGAGCCAAACATTCACATTGCAGAGCGATAAAATGTCTATCTCGTTTGGAACAGTAGGGTGAGTTGATGAACTCAACTACTTTGATCACACGAATAAACTCTGTGTGCAGACCATATTCCTCGATAATTTCGCGTTTGATGGCGGAAGCGATGGTTTCTCCGTACTCAATGTGTCCTCCGCCGACAACCCATACTCCTGGCCACTTATGTGATTTAACCAAGAGAATGTCTCCAGATTGGTTTCGAATAAATGCGCCTACGACTGCTTCTGGTTTTGGCTCGTCTGACATACAAATTAAATATAGCACGTCTGGTATCATATGCGCATGGATAAGATTTTGCCTGTCAATAAACCAGTGGGGATGACCAGCTATGACGTAATCCGGAGGTTTAAACAGACAGTCCACCCGGATTATAAAATTGGTCACGGCGGGACTTTGGACCCATTTGCGGATGGGGTACTTTTATTATTACTAGGACATGCAACCAAGAAGATGGGAGAGCTCTCGATGCTACCCAAGACTTACCGAGCAGTAGCCAAGCTGGGAGCGCGTAGTGATACTTTGGATGT
>LCMB01000008.1 GCA_001002415.1 Microgenomates group bacterium GW2011_GWF2_46_18 | reverse complement strand
GACAAAAGAAGCGCGGTGAGAAGGACTAATAGTAATGTTTTCTGCATAGTTTATGGGTGTTGAAGTCTACACTCTATCACAAATCGGCGGTGGTGTACACGACAGTCAGATCTTGGCTAGTATTTTGACCATCTTCCTGATAAACGGTGATGCGAATGGTGTTGGCTCCTTTGACGAGCGTAACTGACTGGGTAAAAACGCCGAGTTCGTTGGGAACAATTAAATGCTCGGCCTTTTCGCCTAGGATAGCGATATAGGTGTTGGGCAAAGTTTTGCCACTGACGTTAATAGTGGTCTCGTCGGTCACCGTATGGTTGAGCGTGTCGAGAGTGAGAAAGAGATCGGTAGAGGAATCGGGAGAGTTGGCAGTGGATCCGGTTTTGTTGGTGATACTGGAAAGTGAGAGATTGAGTTTTTGGAGGGCTTTTCTGGCACGCAAGACTCCGCCAGTCACAAGCAAGGCGATGGCCAAACCTATAATGATTGCGAGAGTGGTTTCTTTGCGAGCTTTCATCTACTGCAGAGTTTAACCGAAAGTTGTTGGGACGTAAAGCCTATGTTAAGATGTTCGCTATGGATATCACGCGGGCTAAGGAGGAATGGAAGATAAAAATTAAGAAGGGATTGGTGGTAGTGGACGGGGAGGGGAAGGTAAAAATAGGAAGTAGTGGGAGAGAGGAATCATTTGCAATCAGTGAGCCGGGAGAGTACGAGATCGAGGGAATTTCGGTATTTGGTTACGCTGCTAATGAACAGACAATTTTTGTGATCCAGGCGGAGGCTTTGAGAGTACTATATCTCGGGAATTTGAAAGCTAAACTAGAGGAAAAACTAATTGAGGAGTTGGATACAATTGATGCCGTGATCGTCAAGATTGATCAGTTGGGAGTGAAGGAGGTTGGCGATTTGTTGGGACAGATTGAACCAGGTTATATTTTGCCATATGGAGAAACAACCAAGATTGATGAGTTTGTGAAGAGCTTTGAACATGGAAGTAAACCAATGGAAAAATTGAGTTTGACTAAGACGATGATCCCAGAAGAAGCGACCGAAGTGGTAGTGGTGTAAAATTAGCCTATGGCAACGAACAAAGTTCCACCGCACAGTGATAGCGCGGAGAAGAGTGTGTTGGGATCGATCTTGATGGATAGGGACGCGATAGTACAAGTATCGGAATTTTTGTTACCCGATTATTTTTATGCAGAGAAGCACGGAGATATTTATGGGGCGATGCTGTCACTGTTTGAAAGCCGTGAACCAATTGATTTGGTAACTTTGCCGCAAAAGCTTAAATCCCAGAAATTACTCGAGAGAATTGGCGGAGTAACATACTTATCGAGTTTGGTAGAAGGAGTTCCGAGTAGTGCCAATGTGCGGCATTACGGAGAGATTATCCAGGGTTATTATGCTCGGCGTAAGCTGATCGCGGATGCCTCAAATTTGATCGAGCAGTCATTTGATGAGGGGATCAAGGTAACTGAGTTGCTAGATACGGCAGAACAAAAGGTTTATTCTTTGTCCCAGGCTAATTTGAAACAGGGATTTTTGCCGATTCGGAGTATTTTGGCGGAGTCATTTGATCGATTGGATGAACTGTCCAAGAAATCAGGTTCACTACGAGGGGTGGCGAGTGGATTTACTGACCTAGACAACTGTTTGGCAGGCATGCAGGATTCTAACTTGTTGATTTTGGCGGCGAGGCCGGGGATGGGGAAAACGGCGTTTTCACTAAACATTGCCCAATTTGCCAGTGTGGTGTCAAAAGTACCGGTCGGGTATTTTTCCCTGGAGATGAGCAAAGAGGAGTTGGTGGACCGGATGTTAGTAGCCCAGGCTGACATTGATGCCTGGAGGTTAAAAACGGGTAAGTTATCCCAAGATGATTTTAGTAAGCTCTCGGAAGCAATGGGAGTACTGGCGGAAGCGCCACTCTATATTGATGATACGCCGGGGATTAGTGTGATGGAAATGCGGACCAAGGCTAGAAGGCTAAAGTCAGAACATCAGTTAGAGTTGATTATTGTGGACTACCTCCAACTGGTGAAGGGGCGCAATCTGGAAAATCGGGTGCAGGAAGTGGGAGAGATCTCTCAAGGACTGAAAAATTTGGCGCGGGAATTGAAGGTGCCGGTTTTGGCTTTGTCCCAGTTATCCCGGTCGATTGAACACCGAGGGAGTGGGAGTGCTCCACAATTGTCAGATTTGCGGGAATCGGGATCGATTGAGCAGGATGCGGATGTAGTCATGTTTCTGTACCGGGAGGATGTGGAGGATTTGGAAAGTGTCAAACTAAGTATTGCGAAGCACCGTAATGGACCTTTAAGGACAATTGATCTCAAGTTCCGTGGGGAGAGAGTGAAGTTCTACGGGATGGATAAGAGCCGTTAGGCTTCTTGTTCCGGGGAGTTTCGAGATCTAAGTCTAGCGACCATTTGAGGAGACAGTCTAATTTCGTTTTGTGTATACCCGTCCAAAAGAATTTCCGGTTTTGGTGGTAAGCCATACGCAATAATATGGGCCCGAGCTTGTAAACTAAGTGCTTCCCAAGCAACCTTTCCAAGTTGTTGTACTGCGTCTGCGGCGCTAATCCCTGTCATATACGCATTGTACCAGGGGAGTCAATGAGACAAAGTTAATGATAGAATATCGTTATTGTTGCCTGGGTGGCGGAATGGTATACGCGCGAGTCTCAAAAACTCGTGGTTGTAATGACCTTGAGAGTTCGAGTCTCTCCTCAGGCACATGAATACATTCGAAATAAATGTTCTAGTTGCGATTCAGCGGGAGTTGGACAAGAAAAAGCCTGACTTGCCGGCGTTGGATCTGCTTTACGGTGTGCTACATCCTGAGGGTGGGGATGGAACGAGGCTAGATCAGTTACTGGAGATAGGGGGAGTGAAAGTAGAAAGACCAGAGGCTTAGCGGAGAAACCAGAGGAGGGTCAGGAGAATCACTTGGGGAGCGAGGCCGGGAATAATTTGGGGAATGGAGTGGTGGAAGCGACCATGAAAGCGGTTAATTGGGGAAAGCCAGACAGGCTCATATTTCCAAAAATTGCGGGGAGCTTCGAGAAGATCCGGCAGAATTCCGAGCAAGGCACCCCAGATTTGGGGTTCTTTGAGAGAATAGATGAGAGACGAAAGATTATAGGAAGACAGGGGGAAAAAGATTAAAACCAAGACGGCGGCGAGAGTGAGATCAAATAGTTCGTGACGAAAGGCAAGAGCGGATGATTTAGTTCCACCGGAGATGCCGGTCCCCACATCCCAGTGATGGATGGAATCCTCAAGATAGTGAGAAAGGATGATCAGAGGGAAAGCGAGCACGGGATTACCGATTTTCACGGCAATAAAGGCACCGGTTACGGCATGGGAAATAGAAAGCATGAAGAAAAGTATACAGTATGAACTATAAAGTATGAAGTATAATAGTAGAGATGTTACCTATATTAATTCAACTTGGTCCAGTCAAAATTTATTCATTCGGGGTATTGTTGGTTGTGGGACTACTGGTGGGTTTATATTTTTGGTGGCGGATGGGACGAGACGAGCATTGGGATGAAATTGCTTTGTTCGATGCTTTCTTCTTGACTTTGATTGTAGGAATAACAGGCGCGAGAATTGGATATATCGTGACTCATCCACAAGTACAGACGCTTTACCGCGCTTTGGCTTTTTTGGCATATCCAGGGATGATGTGGGGAATCGGGATCATCGTTGGGGTCATGTTTTTGTGGCTGTTTGCGAGGAATCACGAGTGGGAAGTGTGGAAAGTGATGGATGCGGCGGCAGTCACCATTTTGACAATTATCGTCTTGGGGAGTGTGGGAGGAATTTTGAATGGGAGCAATCCCGGAATTGAGGTTGCGTGGGGATGGATTTATCCTGGGGAAACAGTTCGACGCTTACCCGTGGATGGATGGAATTTTGTGTGGAGTTTGGTTGCGTTTGGGATTGTGTCGCGGGTACGGAAGGAATTTCGTTTTTACGCCTGGTATAAGGGAGAAGCGAGTGTGGCCAAGGAGGGTTTGGCGGCTCTATTTGGATTAGTTTTAGTGGGGATATATTTGATTGTTGTCGGAGTAGTGGATGAAAACGTAAAGTGGCTGATTGGGGGAGGGATTGGGATAGTGTTACTCGGGGCTTTTTGGATATATTCGCGGATCGGTAGGAAGGAAAAGCATGATTTGCTACAATGGGTGAGACATATTAGGTTAAAGGAAAGGTGAGTTTATGCAATATCCAAAGAATTTGTTGCAGCCGATCTGGGAATATTTGAAAAAGCTGGAAACAGACTTGCTGACTCGGAAGAAGCAGATTGCCAAGGAAGATCCGTTTGCGGATACGGCTAGATTGAATGATAATGCGGATGATGGAACAGAGGCGGCCGAGCAATTTGGACACGATCAAGCAGAGGCAATGAAAGGGGAAACTGATGGGGTATTATCACGAGTTAGGGGAGCGATGAAGCGGATCGATGAGGGGATGTATGGTAAGTGTATGGCCTGTGGGTCGATGATCGATACAGACAGATTGGGGATTGATCCCACGGCGGAGTTGTGCCTAAGTTGTGCGAAGAAAAACAATAAATAGGCTAGGGGAGGGAAGTGCAGAATACGGGAATTGCAGGAGGATTGTGGCCGGGAGTGCCGGTTTTGATAGTTTTTTTGGTGTGGTTGGGAGTAGTGGTACTGGCGGTAAAAACGCGGGAATTGTGGGAGCGGATCGGTTTGGGTTTAATTATAGTTGGCGGATTTGCTAATTTGTGGCAACGGATTTGTTGGGGAGCAGTCAGGGATAATTGGCATTTGGGGGAATTACTTTATAATAATGGGTGGGATTATTTGATCTTTTTTGGACTATTAATATATGGATATACCTATTTTGTACGAGGACGAGAATATCGTCGTAATCGACAAACCGAGCGGGGTGGTGAGCAACAAAGCCGAGACAGTGAAGACTGAGACAGTTCAGGATTGGATGCAGTTGACTGCGAGGGTTGATCCCTCGCAAATACAAGGGATCAACCCTAGTATGGAGTATTTTCGGGAGCGAAGTGGATTGGTACACCGATTGGACAAGGAGACTAGCGGAGTAATGGTACTGGCAAAGACGGTAGGTGCGTTTGTAGAGCTTTTAAGACAGTTTAAGGAGCGTGAGGTCAAGAAAACTTATTTGGCCTTAACCCACGGGATTTGGCAGGTTAACTCGGGCGAAATTAGTCTGCCGATTGGGCGGAGGCGAGATGATCGGAAGAGAATGGGAGTGGTGGAGGACGGGCGGGAGAGTGTGACCGGATACCGGGTACTGGCGAGTTATCGTGAGTGGCAATTCCCCAAGGAATTAAAAGTGGATACTCGCGGTTACACGGGGTTTAGTACGGTTGAATTTGCTCCAAAGACGGGACGGATGCACCAGATTAGAGTTCATGCTCGGCATGTTGGACACCCGGTAGTCGGGGATGAGCAGTATGCGGGGAGAAAGCGGAGTCGAGAGGATCGGAAGTGGGCAAGTCATGTGATGCTCCAGGCTCAAACTCTCGAGTTAACCCATCCTGTGACTAAGCAGAGAATGAAGTGGGAGAGCCAGGGCGAGGATCTAGCGAAAGTACTAGCATATTTAAGTTGAGAAAAATTTCGTGATAGCATGGAGGGATGGAAGCGAGAAAGGCTGAGAAGCCAGAATATAGAGGATTAAAGTTAGTAGTTTGGGCAGTTTTGATTTTGGTGGCTCTGGGGTGGGGAGTCAAGGATTACCGTACTTCCCAAGTGTTTGGGACGGATAAGCGGTATTCTTTGATTATAACCGGTGAGAGTGGAGAGACGACACTGGTGTCGTTTGACCCGACGGAGAAGCGAATTTTATCTTTGTCTTACCCATCCGAACTATTGGTCAAGTCACGAAGTGTGGGGGAGTACCAACTGGGATCTTTGTACAAACTGGGTGAGTACGAAAGGGAGGGAGGGGAGTTTGCCCGGCGCAAGATCCAGGGATTTATGCGAATTCCAGTGCAGGGATACGTTATAACTCAAAAGTCAAAAGTCAAAAGTCAAAACTCGGAGGTCAAAAGTCAAAGCTTAAGTCGGAGTTTACTGACAAAGTCCTTGTGGGGGAGAGTGGGGGGAAGAAATAAGAGCAACTTGTCGAGATTGGATGCGTTGACATTACTTTCTCGGATCAATATTTATACCTGGAAGGAAGCGACTCAAGATGAGCTGATTCGGGCGGGAGTATTGACACAAACTGACGGAATAATGAGATTTCATCCGGAACGATTGCAGGAATACGTGGGTTCCCGTTTGTTTGATTGGCAAGTAGGGGTAGCGGGTTTGACGGTGGCGGTGGTGAACAACTCGGGGATTGACGGGCTAGGAGGAGATATTGCAGACTTTTTAACTAATTTGGGTTTTGATGTGGTGGCGGTTCGTAGTGGGACTGAGCAAAAAGAAGTGAGTAGGGTAGTTACCAGTGACAGCAAAAAATATCGGCGAGAGGTAGACTACTTGCAGAATTTGTTTGGTTGGCCAGAGGCGGAAGAGGCTGATACCCAGGATTACCGAGCGGAAATTGTGGTTTATGTGGGAGTTGACGCGGTTAAGTTATTTTGAGGATTTCACCGGGATTTTGAGGGCTTTGCTGAAAGAGGGGAGAGCTGTTTTGCGGGTGGGACGCTTGAGTTCGCGGAGGAAAACACAAACCGAATTATCGGAGGCGTTTTTGAGGCAGACAGTATAGGAATAGCCGTGGGTGAGGAGCCACTTGAGACGGAGGGAAAGATCATCGGGAAACGAGCCAATATAAGTGCCGTCAGCAGAAGTCACACTGATTAAGCGTGATTTGGGAGTTAGATAAAAGATCTCTTTGCAACAGAGGGAGAGCAAAAGTTCCCGGCTCGCCACTTTGATTAGGAAAACGGTTTTGGTAAGGCCAGATTCCTCGATAAAATCTTCGCGGGAGAGAGGGTTGGCGACACAAGATACTTTTTGGTGGGGGAGAACACGAAGATTTTTGAGAGCTACGGAGTTGTATTTGTCTAAAGACAAAACTTTTTGATAAACACTTTCGGCGGAGTCCTTTTGACCGAGTTCGGTGTAGGCACGAGCGAGGCGATTAAGGGCGGCGATATTATTGGGTTCAAGATCCAGGATTTCCAGATTAGTTTCGACCGCCAGTTCCCAGTTATTTGAAAGTGCGTAGTCAACAGCTTGCTGAGATAGGTTATTCATGGATCTGCCACATTATCTAGACTGGCATGGGGTTTGTCAACTGGCAGAAGAACTGGAGAATGGTAGAATAGATGACATGTCTGGACATAGTAAATGGAGTACGATCAAGCACAAAAAAGCAGCGAACGACAAGGTAAAAGGCAGTGTTTTTACCAAGATGGCCAAAGCGATCACGGTGGCAGTCAAAAAGGGTGGGGGAGTAGGGGATCCCAACATGAATTTTACGTTGCGGTTGGCTATCGAGAAGGCGCGGAGTGTGAACATGCCCAGGGAGAATATTGAACGGGCGATTGAAAAAGGCACGGGGAAAGCGGAGGGAAGTGAATTGGTTGAGGTTATCATTGAGGGATTTGCCCCAGGAGGTGTAGCGGTAATAATAGAGGCGGTAACGGATAATAGTAATCGAACGATAGCTGAACTGAGAAATCTGATGGAAAAGCACGGAGGGAGAATGGGAGAACCGGGGAGTGTCATGTATATGTTTGATCGGACGGACGGTGAGTACAAACCGAAGTATCCGGCAAGCGGAGATGGACAGGAGGAGAAGTTGGGGCAGTTTATGGAAGTGATTGGGGAACATGACGATGTACAGGAGATTTATGCGAATCTTGCCTAAGAAAGCGTTTTTGACAAAGAGACGCAAGTTTATTTTGGTCTCGCTTGTTTTGTCCGTGGGACTATTACTGATTCAACGGCTGACAGTCGAGCAGAGGTATGTGGCGATTGGACTACTGGCTGTCATGTCTTATTCGTTTACAGCTTGGGCATTACTGGCGGAGATGCGGGGGATAATCCCGTGGGTGAATATGGTCTTGCCGGTCATGTATCCAACCGCGGTAGCTTTGTTTTACTTTTTACTTCCCCAGGCAGCCATTACGCGGATGATTGTGGGAATCTTTTTTGCGATCTCGATGTATGGACTTTTATTAACGACTAATATTTACGCGGTAGCTTCGATAAGGACAATTCAGTTATTGCGAGCGGGGAGGGCAGTTGGGTTTTTGCTGAGTATTTTGACTTCGGCTCTTTTGTATCACGTGATCTTCTCTTTCCGGCTGGGGGCGGGGATTACCACCTTGGCGGTTATGGGAGTATCTTATCCCTTATTTTTGCATGGGGTATGGTCATATTCGTTGGGTGAGCGATTGCGGGGAGAAGGCTGGTACGCTTTGGTGGGAGCACTGGTAATGGCAGAGATCGCCTGGGCAATTACCTTTTGGCTGATTGATATTCCATTGGCGTCAGTCTTACTAGCTATGGGGATGTATGTGATCCTGGGGATATTCCAGCACAATATGGAAGGAAGATTGTTTGCCCGGACCTTACAGGAATATTTATGGTTTGCAGGTATTGTTTATATGGTGGTAGCGGGAGCTGTATTAATGAGGTGGGTCAGCTAGGGCAGGGGAGTAGGCGAGTTTTCCTAGTTATCCTATAATAATTATAGGCTTTTCACGAAGTCCTATAATTATTTTCACGAATGTGGATAAAAAGTATCCGATCTTTGCGCAAGTTTTGTGAACAGGTTTGATACAGTTTGAAAGGCGCTCGCAGTGAGAGGGTGAGATTGCGACATTCACAGGATGTGGCATCTGGTGGGGAAGAATCAGGCCAGACGTAACATCTGGCAGGGTAGGTAAAATCCAGATGTGCGATCTGGTAGGAGTAGGAAGTAGCAAGTAGGAAGTAGGAATTAGGAAATAGCGAGCAGAAATTAAAGTGGGGAGGGAGAAGCTAGCGTTAGTTGGTTATAGCTGTCACAACTAGCTCTACCCCACTTTTGGGGATACATACCTGTGGTGGAAGTGATCTACGTAGTGTCGCACAATATATCTTTTATGACATAATACCTTGAATTGGTAGGGGGAGGTAAAAAATAACAAATTAATATTTTAGAATCCAGAATTTGAAGTAATTAGAATTAGCTGGGAATAAAAGTTTCATTTCTCCCCCACTCGCCGCGGATCCCCCAAAATGGTATTTCCAAACTAAACCCGTAGAAAATGGACAATTTGAGCTGATTAACTGGTCGTGGTGATCTGGGAACGAGCCGTACAATCGATTCTACGGCCTCGGTATCTGGGGGAATGAGGATATTAAGCTTGTTTTGCTCTTTGAATGTTGCTGGCGATTGCGAAGGGTTCAAAATAACGATTGAGATCTTCGTCGGTGGTCGCGTAGAGTTTGGCACCATAATACCAATCGACGAGAACCTCGCGAACGCGACAGAGCTCTTTTAGTTTGGGACCATGATTCTTTGGATCATTGATTGTAAGGTCGAGATACTCTAGTCCTTAGATAGCCAAGATATTTTTCCCGATATCTACTATAGCGGGTTGACAATGGGTGTCCAATGTCGCACAATGAAAGGTAGATCCTAGACTACTCCCCTGCCCCATTGAACGGGTATGAGTACATTAACTATAGGATTTAGGTAAAAACCACTATAGGGTTGGTGGTAGAACACACGGTATGTGTGGTAGGTGTGTATGTGCAAAATGGCTGGATATATCCTACCCAATTTTTATTCCCTTATTTTGGCAGTTGAGAGTATATGAGTGCTAAGGGGGCTGTACCTGGATTAGAGGATTGTATCCAAGAGTACCTCGAGTACCTCACGGTGGAGCGGCAAGTCTCCCCTTTCACGATTCGGAACTATCGATTTTACCTTTCAAAGTTTGCGGCGTGGTTAAGGAAATTTTATCCGGGGAAAGAATTGGGTGAAGTTACCTCGAGAATGCTTAAGACCTACCGGGTATATCTGGCCCAGACCAAGGACGAGAAGGGAGCTTATTTGGCGCCAGTTACGCAAGGGTATTACGTGATTGCTTTGAGGAGCATGCTCAGATACCTGCTTAGGCAAGATTATGAAGTAGTGTCGCCGGAGCGACTCGAATTACCCAAAGGGAAAGAGCACAGTATCAAGTTTTTGGATTACGCGCACGTGACTGCGATGATAGACAAAGCCGATACTACTACCATCCAGGGACTAAGGGATAGAGTACTGATGGAGACATTGTTTTCGACGGGACTGCGGGTTTCTGAACTGGTTTCTTTGAACAAAACCACGATTAATCTGGAATCTAGGGAGTTTGGAGTCTTGGGGAAAGGGAAAAAGATCCGAGTGGTCTTTTTGTCAAAGTCGGCAGCCAACTGGATTGAGCGCTACTTGCGAGAACGGAACGATCACTATTCCCCGATCTTTATTCGGCATGGAGGAGCCAAACCGGCGATTGATGACCCTAAGGCGGGAGAAAAGCTAAGGTTAACGACAAGGAGTGTCCAGCGGATTATTGGGAAGTACGGACGCCTGGCTCACCTCCCCTACGCGATTACGCCGCACGTGATGAGACATTGTCTGCACCCAGCTACAAGGATTTTTGATGAATATGGGATTCGTACGGTTCGTGAATTATTTTATAATTCTACAGATAAAGTTTATTCGCTTATGTCTGACTACACCATTGATTTGGCAAAAGTTACTCAAAAGACGACTCATATCACCTATTTATATTCTATCTGGGCCGATGGCTATGAGATCAAGTGTTCAGGAGAGCATAAGCTATTTTCTTTTGAAGGTGGAGTCATTGTGGAAAAAACTGCGAGTGAAGTTAAGGTAGGAGAATACTTGCTGGGGATAAAAAAAATACAACATGAAGATGGGAGGCCACTATATGATCCTAGGTTGTGGCGGCTACTTGGCTATGCTCTAGGAGATGGGGTGGTGAGTAAAGCGAGGCGCAGTATTTTGTTGTTCGACAAAGATAGATCTAATCTGGAATATTATCAGAATTTGATTTTTGATTTGTATGGGAAGAAATCGAAAGTAGAATTAAACAAGATTAGTAATTCTTATGTGTTGACTTGTAATGATATTGAATTGGTGGAGATTTTGCATTCTATTGCGCCATTTAGTGAGAGAGCAAAATCAAAGTTTGTGCCAAAAAACTTGAGCGAAGCTACATTGGATGAGATAGCAGAGTTTTTGGCTGGACTGTATGATGCTGAGGGTCTAACAAGTGACCCGAGATATTTTTCTAGTTCACAGGAATTGTTAGAAGATGTCCAGATGTTGCTCTTGTATTTTGGAATTGATGCGCATTTAACGACACGAAATCGGATAGTGACTCTGCCACAGGGTCGGGAGTTTTCGGGCACAATATCTGATTTGATAATTTTGGATAAAGAAAGTCAGGCGTTATTTTATCAGTATATCCCTACTCTCAAGCGAAACATGAAATGGAAGGTAACTAATTTTTCAGAGAAGGTGCCATATGGAAGTATTGTGACGGAGATTCTGGCGAAAGCCAAGAAAGACAATATTGCATATAGCACCTATTTTGAAAGGTTCAAGATAAAAGATGTTGCTAGATACCAAGAAGGTCGAATTGTCCCAGAGAAAAATACATTCGTGACATTGATAAATGGATTTTTTAAACTGGGGGTAATCACAGAAGAGGAAAAGAAGAAATATCTCGAATTGGTTAACTCTCCCGCGTTGAAATGGTTAAAAGTAAAGAGTAAGACAAAGATGGGGTCGGCCAGACACTGTGTATATGACTTTTATATTCCTGGTTCACACAATCTGATTACAGGCGGGTTTGTGAGTCATAACTCATTCGCTACTGACCTAATCTCACATGGAGCAGGTTTGCGAGAGGTACAGGAGATGCTAGGACACAAAAATATCGCCACGACCCAGATTTATACCCATGTCACTAACCCACAGTTAAAGAGTGTGCACGAAAAATATCACTCGGTTTAAATTAATTAGATTAATAATCGAGGTAGGCTTCAACAACACTGTCCTTGACGCTTAGAATCCCCTTGGCAATAGGCCATTTTTCTTCCTTGGTTAAAGTGTGGACAGTAATGTACTGTTCGATTAAGCCCACAAAGCGTGCATGCTCGGGCAAAATATCAAAGGGGCCAATTTGGTTGGTTGAACTAAAAGAGGTCGCTTCTCCTTGCCAAAGAATTCGGTCTTTGAGACGAATGATAACTTGGAGGATTTGGCTTGATGGTGCAGAGCTCATATTTTACCAATACCACCAATCATCTGTAATTTGGCCGCTGGGATTTCGTCGTATTTGCCAGCTAAAATATCGATGACATCTTTGACTGTTTGAGTGCGGGGAACATAGACACCTTTGGTGCCGGTTTGGTTTTCAACCGAGATAAATGGTTGAGTCATATAGGCTTTGAGGAGTTGGGCACGATGATAGATTTGGCGGTTTTCGGGGGAGAGCTCACCTTCGCCAACGAGAGCCACCATTCTTTCTAGTTCTTTAGCGGACGAAAGTACTTGTTGGGCGGTCACCACAGCTTGATATTGATCGGCTCCAACCAAGCTTTCGCTTAAAGCCGAAGAATTGCTGGCTAAAATATCAATGGCAGGGAAGCGACCGGCTTGATAAATATCTCGGGAGAGAGTCAAGATAGAGTCGAGGTAGGGGTAAATCGCCAGAATGGCTTGATCAGTTAGATCGTCCGAAGGAACATAGATGGCTTCGATGCTACTGATATCAGCGTCGGTAGTAGAAATTAGGCGTTCATGCAGGAGAGCCATATCTTCGTGCAAATTGGGTTGGTACCCGTCTTCGCTCATCAGAGTCTCGCTCATTTGAGAAAGTTCACTGCCGGCTTGGGCAAAGCGAAACATGTTATCAATAAAAAAGAGGACGTTACTCCCTGTGTCACGGAAACTCTCGGCAATACTCACCGAGGCCATGGCGGTCAGATAACGAACGGCGGCATCCTCACCCATGGAACCATAGATGAGGGAAGTTTGGGCGAGTACGTTCTTTTCTTGAAGGGTTTGATAAAGCTCGTGGCCTTCGCGGGTGCGCTCCCCTACCCCACCAAAAACTGCTACCGTTGGTTTTGACTTTTGAGTTTTAACTTTTGAATTAATAAAGATATTGTGCATGATTTCGGTTAGGAGAATGGTTTTGCCGACCCCGGCTCCACCAAAAAGACCCATGCGACCTCCTCTGATTAGAGGGGCAAAAAAATCAATAGCTTTGATGCCAGTTTCCCAGACAATATCATTGATTACGGGTTTTTGTGAAGATGATTTCCCGGTTAGAGGCACAATTAACTCGTGGGAAATTTTGCCTTTGCCATCGACGGGAGTACCAAACAAATTCATGGCACGACCAAGCACGGCGCTACCTGTCGGAATATTGAGAGTTTCACCTGTAGAAGTAACTTTGGTAAGCCTTTTTAGTTGGCTACTGCCGCTAAGAATAATACAGCGCATAATTGACCTACCCATCGAGCGATAGACGTAGAGAGTGACACCCTGAGGGGACGTACAAATGGTACCTACAACGGGGACTTGTTGGGGGAAGTCGACTTCGGCGACGCGGCCGACGACGGTTTTGACGATACCAGTAACCTTAGACATATTGTTTCCTCGTATGTTGCATGGCGCGATAGCCGCTAAATTGGGTTTGTTGTTTTTTGCCAGAGACACGTTTTTGCAGAGTTTGATAACGCTTGACGTCAAGAGTCAGCTTTTTTTCGATGTTGGTTAGAGCCTGATCAAGGTGGAGAATGCGGGAAGCATTTTTGGCTAATTCACCTTCCTGAAAAGATTGTTCAAAAACACCAGAAAAAATTTCTTTGGCGAAGACATCGGCAATGTGAGTCACACTTGGTTCGTAAAGATATTTAAGTTTGACTGTCACATCCCCGGCCCACTGAGCTTTGGTGGATTCGATAGTGGCGGAGGTTAGAATACGGGTGTTGGGAGTTTGGTTGGCGATGCTTTGAAATTGACCGAAAAAGAGTTGAACACTGCGATAAATAAATAATTGTTTAATAATTTCGGTAGTTGATTTGGGAACGGGAATCAGAGTGAACTTGGTATGAGGAGCGATAGTTTGGATCAGTTTTGCACCGGAGTTGCCAATAATAAAAATATCGGCATTAGCGGTAGTTTTGACGGCGTGGAGGAAAAGAGCAAAGACTTTGTCAATAATATCTCCATACATGCCCTCGTCGGAAGCAAAAAGAACTAGGGCTTGCTTGTTTTGGTGACCGTCGACAAGGGAGAGATCTTCGCCGACTGTTGCTGAAAGGTTGGCCAAATGGTGGTAGTAATCGCGGTTAGCGAGAATGGCATCACGAATTTCGCGCATGGTACTAGCTGCCATTTCTTCGTAAACCTCGACCAAACCCTTCATGGAGTAGTGAGAGTCGATGGTAAATTTGAGATCTTTGAGACTGCTCATAAATTAGGATTTCCCCTTCCAGAGTTTTTCGAGCATGGCGAGTTGAGTCGAGGGATCAACCCTAGTATTGGCATTTTGTTTGAGGAGATCTTTGAGGCCGTGAGCTAACCGAATACTTTCTTTGATGTGATCGGTTAATTCGGTCCCAAACCTTAAGAATCGTTTGAGCTCGCTGTACTCGCTCATGGTGGTGAGGATGCGTTGCCCCCAAGCACGAGCTTCTTTACTCTGGGTTTGGCGGCCGACACGGGTGACAGAAAGGAAAATATTAATGGCGGGGCGGACTCCGTCAAAAAAAAGATTTTTGTCAAAATAGAGGTGGCCATCGGTCATGGACATAATGTTGGTGGCAATGTAACCAGAAATATCCCCATCGACAGTCGTTACAGTAGGAAGACAAGTAATGGTGACACTTTTGCCGTCAACCATAAAAGAGCCGGCGCGCTCGAGAAGTCTAGCGTGAAGGTAAAAAATATCACTGGGGTAACTGTCACGGCCGGGGAAGCGGTCCGAGAGAATAGCCATTTCGCGATAGCGAATGGCGTGATAAGACAAATCATCAATGATCACAAGGGTATCTTTGCCTTGGTCACGGAAGTGTTCAGCGACAGCCATGGCCGAAAATGGTACGAGAGTCAACCGAGCGGCGCTACTTTTGGCGGGTTCGGCGATAATGATGCAGTTATGGTCGACTTTGGTTTGGCGAAGGGTTTGTTCGAGGCGGACAATTTCCGATTGTTCTTTGCCAACTAAAGCAATAATACAAATAGTGCCGGCTTGGGCTTGAGTGATTACGGTTTGAGTGAGAAAGGTAGTTTTGCCGGTTTTTTGATCGCCAATAATTAGTTCACGCTGACCTTTGGCGATTGGAACTACTGTATCGACAATGGTGACGCCGGTAGCTAGAAAGTCTTTGATGGCGGAACGCTTATCCATGGTCCAAGCTTCCTGTTCGACGGGACGATTTTCACTATACTTACTGGGTTCTTTTTGGGTGCTTGTAATATGACCCAAAGCATCAAAGGTATCACCGCACATCCCCTCCCCCACGGAAATTTTGAGGGGTTCGTTGGTGCGGGCGGCTTCTTCGCCGATTGGGATAGCGGTATCATGGAAACTCATTACTTCGGTATAATCTTCGCCTAATTTAGTGACCATCCCGTGAGCACCGGAGGCAAAACTAATGCCTTCGCCCAAGACTGCACCAGGGAGATCGGTAACCCAGGCGATGGAGCGATCGCTTTTGATGACTTTTCCTGTTTCGCCCACGTGTTTTTGGGCCCAGGTGAAACTATGGATCATAAACTCAATACCAAATAAGCAATAATGACGCCGACACCAATGATGCCAACGGTCAGAACAACGTTAAAAAGAACGGAGAGCTGGATGGCACGGGAAGCGAGGGGATTTCTCCCGACGGCTTCGACGCCACTTTTGGCAAGTTTGCCGAAATGGGCCAGGCCATAGCCGACCGAAAGAATGACAAGGATACCGGCCACAATGTAGCGCATGGAGGAGAGAGGAGTTAAGAAGGCTGACTCCATCCCCTGTTTGACCATCTCGATTAGGTTATTACTGGCTCCACCGGTCAGGACAGCCGGGCGGACGCCGATATTTACGAGAATAGTATCTTTTTGGTCAACGGAAGTGCCACTAAAGGGTTCGGCGGCAGTGCCCAGGACGTAGCCAGATTTCATGGCTTTGACAGCAACGCCAGTTTGAGTTGAACTGGTGATAAAATCTCCGGCGGTAATTGCCCCATTTTCTCCGGAAACGAGGACGTAGGCTTTGCCGTTACTGACCATGGGAATCATGCCGGCAGAGGGAGTGGCTTCGCCAAAAGCAACGGCGGGAGATAATGTAACTACTCCAGTCATATTGGGATCGTAACCGGTTTGGCACAAGTTATAACCGCTGGTACTACTACAAACAACCATGCCGTCGGAGACTTCTTGGGGGAGATGAACATATTGAGCCACACCCGAGGAAACCTCAGCAGCCATAACCACACCTACAAAAAGGGACAGCAATTTGCCCATATTCTCTTCAGTATGGCATCTTTTTTAGTACCGTGCAATCATCTTTAATTAGTTATCTTTCACCCCTTGCCAACTCTCTTTTTATAGTGCTTAATGGTA
>LCMB01000007.1 GCA_001002415.1 Microgenomates group bacterium GW2011_GWF2_46_18 | reverse complement strand
GCTATGGTCAGCCAACACAACAAACTCACTGTTCTCGAGATTGATTTAATCCAACCCAACCCGCTTCAGCCTCGCGGGACGATTCTCCCAGATAGTGTTGCTGACCTAGTTGACTCGATCAAAGAGCATGGAATCTTGGAACCTTTAGTCATTGCCCACACTCCTGCCGGCTATCAAATCATTGCCGGTGAACGCCGCTGGCGTGCCAGCAAAATTCTCGGCCTCAAAGACCTGCCCGTCATTATCAAAGAGACGACTCCTCGCGGCATGCTCGAAATGGCCATCGTCGAAAATGTCCAACGTACTGATCTCAATCCTATTGAAAGAGGCAAAGCCTTCATTCGGCTGATGGACGAGTTTGGCCTCGCCAACGCCGAGATCGCCAAACGTGTCGCAAAATCCCCCGCTTACGTCAGTAATACCCTCAAACTGCTTGAGCTCCCCGACGCGCTCAAAGACGGGCTTATTAGCGGCCTAATTTCCGAAGGCCACGCCCGGGCTTTGGCCGCCATCGATGATACTCGGCTCATGATCGAAGCCTACAAATTAGTTCTCAAAGAAGGGGCCAGTGTTAGAAGAGCCGAAGAGATCGCTCGCCGGCTCAAAAAAGATTTTAATCAAAAAACCGTCCACTCTGGCCGCCCCACCATTATTCTCTCCGACGAAATCCAAGCCATGCAAACTCGCTTAGCCAAAGCCTTTGGTACCAAATCCAGTGTCAAACTCACTCGCAGCAAGCGGGAAACCAAAATCTTGATCCGTCTTCACGGTTCCCCCCAAGACACCGAACTCGCCCTACAAAAAATCATGGCTCTCGCTAAGTAGTTGTAACTGTTCTCTATAGTTTAGAAGCAGTTAAGAAGAATATTCCAGTAACAATCTCTCACTGTCATCCAATAACTTATGTCTCTTAATTTCAATATTTTTTAATGCTATTTTTAATTCTGGTTTCAGGCGGAAATCTAGTACATTACTGACCTCAGACCATTGTTGTATAAGCTGTCTTTCTCTCACATCCAATGCCTTTTTAATATAGTTCCATTGAATCGTTCTACTGAGAGTTGACCAGTCTGGAAATCTTGATAAATATTCAGGATCATACTCACCCAGCTCAATAGCCTCACGAAGAGAAATATTCTTTGGTGACGGTGGCTTTGATGAAGTCGAAATCCCTTCTATAGATGGTCCATATTTTGACATAGTTAAATTATAACATGTGAGATGATCGACAATTCTATACTACCAGGCAAAAGTGTATACTATTAAGCAGATGAAAAAGACGCTTATTTATTGCTGGAAAATTCTTCAGTTATCTTGGTGGGCAAACCGCTATTACTCTCTCCTGACCATTTTTGGCAAAATTTACGAGAGTACTATTTATCCATTCGTTCTAGTATTAGTGCTATCTCAACTATTAGATATGATCGCGGAGGGGACTGTTGTTTCCTTCGCAAGTATTACCTGGATCATTGTCGGATACCTTATTGCCTCGGGTATCCGCATGCTATTGACTAGTTTTCTCGATACACAACAGACTTTACTCGAGATCAGGATGGATAATTACCTCGATCTTCAGATTGATAAAAAATTAACCGAACTTGATCCAGCTACATTTGAAAATCCAGAGTTTCAAAACCTCCTTGCTCAACTAGAAGGAGTTAAAGGCACGATCAATGTCAATGTTATGCGTATCACCGCTTTTATTGACTCCATCTTCAAGCTAGTTTCAGCCGCTATCATTGTCATGACTGCTTTTCCAATATTTGTGCCGATAATGCTTTTAGCCACAGTTCCGGGTTTTATCGTTTTTGATAAATATAGACAAAAAGTGTGGAAATACTTTGTCGAAGAACGCTCACTTCTAGTTAGGGTTTCACAGTATGTAAAGAATCTCTTATCGCAAGACAATACCTCCAAAGAGGTCGCCATCTACGAAACCGGGAATATTCTCTATTCCAAGGTGAAAAAGCACCAAGCAATATACACACAGAAATTTACTACTGCTTCACAATCTGGTATGCCAGGGATTGTTATCGCGCGGTTTATCCAATTCGGCGCTTTTATTTACACCCAAGCTATCAACTTGAGTGCCGTGATAAAAGGAACGCTCGGTGTGGGTCAATTTGCTCTATTTTTTCAACAGACACAAAACCTTATGTTGGGAGCTGAAGGAATACTGGACAACTATTCTAGTATCAATATGCGCAATAAATATCTCGAAAAATACTTTGAATTTATGAATTTGCAAAAGAAAATAAACTCACCGCCCCAAGTCGTACCAATCCCCAAGCAGCCACGTCCACCTCTCATCGAATTTAAAAACGTATCTTTTAGGTACCCCAACACCAGTAGATACATCCTAAGGAATTTCAATTTGGTAATAAATCCTGGCGAGAAAATCGCGTTTGTAGGAGAAAACGGAGCCGGAAAAACTACCGTCATCAAATTACTGTTAAGATTTTACGATGTTTCTGAAGGAGAAGTACTTATTAACGGAGTAAATATCAAAAATGTAGATCTTAATAAGTGGTACGCTCTAGTTGGTGCACTTTTCCAGGACTTTATTAAGTACCAATTTACCTTCAAAGAAAACATTTACTACGGGAATAAGAAAGAAAACAACAATCTGGAACTACTTAAATCGGCAATCAAACAGTCTGGTGCCGATATTTTTGTAAAAGATCTCCCAGACAACTACGATCAAGTGGTTGGGAAAATGTTTGAAGGTGGCATTGACCTTTCCGGTGGTCAATGGCAAAAACTAGCACTTGCTAGAGCATTTTTCAAAAATGCGCCTATTCTTATTCTAGATGAACCAACTAGTGCAATCGACGCCAAAGCTGAATATGAGATCTTTGAAAGAGTACAAAAACTGCAAAAAGATAAAACAGTTATCATCATTTCTCACCGCTTCTCAACAGTACGAAATGCTGATCGAATACTCGTCTTAAACGGAGGCAAGATTATTGAGGAAGGTAATCATACAGATCTTATAAAGCTTAGCGGTCTTTATGCAGAATTATTCCAACTGCAGGCCCAAGGTTATAAGTAATTGTGGACGATGCTGGATTCGAACCAGCGACCTCTTCAATGTGAATGAAGCGCTCTAACCAGCTGAGCTAATCGTCCAGCTCTTGCACTATTTTATCATGCCATGTATTCTTGTCTCATGTTCATTTTGCGTAACCTTTGGCTCTTTTTTCTGGATTTTCTCGAAACGATTGTAGTATCTTTGGCCATTTTTGCCTTAGTCTATATTTTTCTTTTCCAACCCCACCAAGTTGACGGCCGTTCCATGGAACCCAACTTTCATAACGGCGAATATATTCTGACCGACAAAGTTAGCTACCGCTTTGGCGCTCCTGAGCGCGGTGATGTGGTGGTTTTTCACTCTCCCGCCGATGAACGGGATGATTTTATCAAACTGGTCAAAGGCGGCTACGTCTATTTAAACGATACCAAGCTCGAAGAACAGTATCTTAATGACCCCGGCAATGTCTTGGCCGGTCGTTTTATCCGCGAAGACACTCCCGTGACTGTTCCACCTGGCCAATACTTGGTGATGGGAGACAATCGTCTCCACTCCTCTGACTCTCGCGAATGGGGGCTGGTTGGTCAGTCTGCCATTGTTGGTCGAGCCTTTTTTCGCTACTGGCCAATTTCTACCTTTGGTCTCGTCAAAACTGCCGAAGCTGAGCTGACCATCGGAGCTGTCAAAGGTATTATCTCCCGCTAACGTATAATGTTTTCATGTCATACTCCTTGCGCCGTGCTACCGGATGGAATCTAACAGGCTATCTCTACCTCCTCCTCGCCAGTTTTGCTACCACTCCGACCCTGATTCGCGCTCTTGGGCTTGCTGCATATGGCCAGTATGCGCTCTCGCTTGCTCTGGCTGGCCTTATCTCCACCCTAGATCTTGGCCTCCCCCGCGCGGTTGTCTATTTTCTCTCTCAGTCAGGTCTAACTCCCAGTAAACGCCAGGAAATCCTCAATTCCTCCCTTTTCGCTTTTAGCTTGTTGGGGTTCCTATTTTTTCTTCCTGCCGCCATTTTTCATTCTCTTTCGCTCGGGATTCTCATTTGGCTCAATTTCCTTCTCGCCCATTATCTTTCCCTCCCCGAATCTCGAGGGGACTTTGCTCGAGTCAATTTGCGCAACTTCCTGGTTGGAACTGCTAATACGGTTGGAGCTATGCTGGTGGCTCTGGCCGGCTTTGGGGTCACGGGGATTTTGTATCTTCTCTCCTTTAGTACTCTTTTGACTATTATTCTAGTTTATGTCCCTGCCCATCCCTTCTCGTCTCGCCAAACTCTCAAAGCCTTTTTTGTCTATGGAGTCAAATCCTGGCTTGGTAAACTGGTTGGCAGCGTCCAGGGGCAATACGCCAAATTTCTCCTAGCTTCATCCCCCCTAGCTCTTGCCAGTTACACCTTGGGTTCTAGTTTGATCTCTCGGCTCGTGGGAGGGGTAACTCAAGTCAGTACGGCCCTTTTCCCGTATAGTGTGAGCGCTCGTGGGAATAGTCGTTTTCGTCATCTTTACCTTCGTCTCCAACTCTCTCTAGTTCTCTTGGGGGTTCTTGCCACTTTGCTCTACCAAGCTTTTGGCCTTCCCTTTTTGAGCTGGTGGCTGGGAGATTATTCCTTGGCTGCCTCAGTCCACTCCTTCCTCCTAATTTATCGCTTCTACGCTCTCCTCCTACTTTTAACCCCGCTCGCCAGTACCGTAATCGATAGCTTAGGAAAACCACTCATGACCTCATTTTTGGGTTTAGCTACGTTGGTGATCGAAGTTACTTTCACCTGGGTCTATCTACCCCAACTCGGACTTTTGTCTCCCGCCTACGGTGCCTTGCTCAGCCTAATCCTTATTGTTCCGGTTCTCCTTATTTATACGGAAAGAATTTTACGGCAAATCGGAAATTTATCTCGTTCCACGCCCGACGCATAATCTTGTACCAATCACTCACTCGGTGTCTGTAGGGCTTATGTCCGCTGATTATCGGCTCCGCCGCTTTTAATGTTCGCTTCAACTTTTGTTCTTCCCACACCTTGCCATTCCACGCTATCACCACCACGTGGCGGGGATTTAGTTCCACCTCACGGTCAAATGGCGGGGAGATCCCCATCATTACCCGGTTGTTCCTGGTCTTAATCAATGCCGATAATCCATACGGGGTATAACGAAAATAATCAGAGGGGTGCATGTGAAGGGGAAAGTTTTGTTGTGATGACAAGATGATCCCCCCATTTCCTTTCGAGACTCGCTCTATTTCGGCGGTAATCTCCCACGGCCGCTCACAGTGTTCCAAAGTCTCCAAACACAAAACCAAATCAAAGGACTTGCTTTCAAACGGTAAAGCGCTAGCATCAGCTACCACATCTACCCCTGAACCTTTTTGCATATCTAGTCCCACAAATTCACTTTGAGGGAAGAGTCCCCGCAAATTTCCCAATTCTTCCTGATTTTTGGTCGTGCGCGATCCGATTTCCAAAACTCGCTTAGGGCATTTCATTTGAGCTATTACAATCTCGATTACTCTGCGCAGTTCTTTGGTCATGCGGATATAATAGCAGAGTATGGCAACAAAAATCTTTTGTCTCATTCTCAACTACAACCAACCCCGGGATACTCTCCACTGTGCCAAAAGTATCTTGGCTTCCCGCCTGCCGCCCTCAACCGAAATTATCCTTATCGACAATGGTCCTCGCTCGCTCAAATCATTTTTTGCTCAGCACCTACCCAAGTGCCAATACCTCAAGTCTCCAGGCAATATTGGTTTTGCCGCTGGTAACAATCAGGGGATTCAGCTTGCGCTCACCAAAGGAGCCACTCATATCTTGATCATCAATCCAGATGTGACTGTCCCACCTCATTTTCTTTACCCGCTTTTACAAACTCTACGTGCTCATCCCCGTGCCGGATTAGTTGCCCCTGCTCATACCGAACCTGCCCGCAATGCTACGCATAGCGTTGCAGGCGGGGGGCAGGGGAGTTATGGTCTAGGGGGCCATATTAATTGGCGCTATTGCGCGTTCCCTCACGACAACGTGACCAATCTCCCCACCCACCCCAAGTCCTACGATCTACTTACATTTGCCTGTGTC
Organism: Microgenomates group bacterium GW2011_GWF2_46_18; assembly: GCA_001002415.1. Taxonomy (GTDB): domain Bacteria; phylum Patescibacteriota; class Microgenomatia; order UBA1400; family UBA12108; genus LCMB01. Next base: position 16,962 of record LCMB01000007.1, on the reverse strand, counting down.
CTTATCAAAAAGGAGGTCTTTTTGCGCGCCGGGTCTATGGATGAACGCTATTTTCTCTACCTCGAAGACGTGGACTACTGTGTGACGGCCAAGAGAGCGGGTTTTAATCTTCTATTAGATCCACAGGTTGTGGTAACCCACCGAACCAGCAGTTCTTTTGCCGATCCCCGTGCCAAAATCAAATATAGCTTCCGCAGCAGTTTTATTTTCATTCGTAAGTGGTATCGTTTCCCCGGTAACCTACTCCCCATCCTCCACACAATCTACTTTTATCCATCTACTTACTTACTTTGGACATGGAAAATCTTTCGGCGTAAGATGTAATAGTGAGAAAAATCTCGCGTCAATTACAGCTCGCTCTCATTATTTTTGTTATTAGTTTTCTTTTCCACCTCATCGGTCTAGGGAAAATCGGTCGTACCTGGGATGAACAATTTAAATACGATCTTGGTTTTGTCGGCTGGGACAATATCTTTCACGGTCGCTTTGCCGAAGAGTATTGGGCGTTTGGGACCGAACATCCCATGCTCGCCAAATATATTTACGGCATGGCTGCTCCGCTCAACCAAATTTTTGTTCCGCCTTCGGGTGTCCTCCCGGACACCTTCCGAACAACCTTTGAAAATAATATTTGGACTCCTACCATCCTCAACGGCAGCAGATATTTGGTGAGATATGATTTTCTTGCTCCCCGATTAATTTCCGCTGTTGCTAATTCTCTGACTATCGCCTTCACTTATCTCTTGGCTGCTAGTTTCCTTAGTAGCACCTTCTCCCTCGCTATCCCATTCATTCTTCTCTTTACCCCCCGCTTTCTAGTCATGGGACAGCTAATGACCTACGAATCTCTCTCCGTTGCCCTTTTTACCGCCGCTCTGTACTTAGGCCTGCGCCGCCATCTAAACTGGGCCACACTCTTAATTGCCGCGTCCTTTTGGATTCGCTATAACAACGTCTACCTGCTCATCTTTTGGGCCGGATACTTATGGTTTGTCCACCGAGACTGGCGTCGGATTCTATACTTACCTGTTCTCACTCTCGCTATCGGCTTACTCACTTGGCCGTACCTTTGGCATCACTTTCCTTCTAATCTTATTTCCTCATTCCAAGAACATTCATCGCGCCAAATCGGCTTTTCGTTTTACTTTATCCGCTCTCTTTTTGTAACCACTCCCATTCCCATCCTCCTACTTGCGGGGTTGGGTTTCTTTTCTGTTCCCAAGTATATCCGCTGGTGGTTTATAAGCAGTTTGGTCTTTTTCACCATATTTAGCGTCACAGGTGGTGGTACTCGATATATCTTTGTCATTTACCCAGCGCTTGCTCTCATGGCTGCCGCCGGCTGGAAATATGTCTGGGGTTTACTGCGTTATCCCTTGATACAGATTTTCGGAGCAGCGGCTATCCTTGGCTGGCTTGCCTTTTCCCTCTTTAGTTATTATCCCTATTACCTCGACTATTACAATGAGTTAGTCGGCGGGATAAGTGGGGCAGCACAATCTGGCTATGATGTTTCCTGGTGGGGGGAAGGTCAGCGGGAAGCCGCCCTTTGGTTAAAAACTAATGCTCCACCAGATAGTTCTCTCGCTCTCTACGTTACTCCCAAGTACGTGTTCCCTGTCTACTTTGGACGTCAATTTAAGATCTTCCCCTTTGATTCTGGTATCCAAGAAGCCGATTATCTAGTGGTTAGTCGGGACCAATACCCTTTACTTGCGGCAGAAATCTCTGAATCATATCATCCCGTTTATGATGTTCGTGTCCGGGGAGTTTCCCTACTCTCCATCTTTGCCCGCAAATAATCAGCAACTAGTTCATGGACACTAACCCGATATAATTCTGGATTTTCACTTTCTCTGTTTCCGGAATAAATCTCTGTTTAGTTACAAATCGGGAAAAATCACTCGCATATTGCTCTGCCATGGCTTGGTCATCCAAATAATCAATCAAATCATGAAAACGGGCATACACTGCCTGCCAGATTCCGTTCCTGCTCGTCTTCGGGATTCGCCATGTTCTTAAGTATTCCCAGATTGGGGCATAATCCAAAGTCAAGTCGTTGTTAGTACCGGGAGTCGAATTGTAGTCCAACAAAAATTGTGCCGTCATCCCAGCGGGAATGGTTAGTTCCTCAATACTTACTCCTCCCTCCTGGTCATACATATATACTTCTGTTTTTACTGTTTTATCACTCGGATTAGTTACTTGAAGCTGATAGTCTCCTTCCGCAGGTTTCGGCCAGTAATCTAATCTACTGGCTGGGCCCAAAGTACCGCCCATGTCATCTTTTAGGTATTCGTTGAAAGTCTCGATTGGCAAAATGCTCCCACCTTCATCTCTAAGCGTTATCGTCGTAGTCGGCTCACTTACAAAGAATAAGTAACCTAGGTTGGTATCACTCGGAATATAGGTGTTAATACTCGACAGAGTGGTTGTTTTGGGTAATTCTGCTCGAGTTTCATCATTGGAGTCATTAATTTTATAGACACTCCCATCATCTTTGGTTGTCACCACAAAATGTCCACCTTCGTTTACGATCGGATACTGTCCTGCCGCCAATTCCTCTTCTGGACTCCCGGTATTTTTGACAAATTCCAGATCCGTTTCTGCCTCATTCGCTGTTCTAGCTTCTCTAACCAAACGGCTAATAGAAAGCCAATTGACTAGTCCCTTTCCCACATACCCATCTGGTTGCAACTTGAGCCAGGTATTGAGTACACTCGGAGTGATTTTGGTCCCGTCTGGCATATCAATTCCATACTTTTGCAGTACCATCGCGATTGAACTGATCACACATCCCCACCGTTCAATACTTGCTTGACTCTCACCTGCCCACACACTAGCCGTGTCATATTCCACATCCTTCCATCTCTCGTCCTTTTGAGAGAAGTAGGGGAAAGACGAAGATACAGAAAAATCATCTATTTTTATATAATCAATTTCTAAGGTAGACCAACCAGAAGAAGTATTGGTTCGCTCAGGATTCCCGAACCATATACTATTAATTCGTCTGGCATCACTGATGGTATACCTTAAAACACCGTTATCGTACCCATAGTAAACATGTCCACTAGGATTATAAGCTATCTTATATGTGTGATAACTCGTATCACCGGGAGATGGTAAAGGAATATAACCACCATAACCAATTCGTAGACCAGACACATCACCCCACGAATAAAAAATTGAAGTACCACCGACATCGTAAGAATAATTAGCATTTATCGGAGGGACAATATCATCAAAAACTAATCCAACACCAAAATTTCCAAAATTCGAATATCTGTATCGCACCTCAATCTGTTCCACATTTGTAAAATCATCTTCTTTTAAATGAACTACAGGAAATTTGTTCCCATATCCCGCGGACATAACAAGCGAACCTGAATTAGTGGCTACAGTTCCACCATTTGCAGCAATATCAAACTCCGATGAGTAACTATAGTCATTAAAATCTTGATAATAGTCCGAAGCAAAAACAATCGAGACCCTAATGAATAATGTAAAATATAACGAGATCACACACGAAACAATCAACCTCGAAAAGCCGACGATAACCTGTTTCGGGAACCAATAAGGCATTAATAATATGATACATATATCAGACCGTATGTCAACGAAAAAAATAGCTATATTTCAAAATCTACCAACCGGCGGAGGTAATACTATCTATGAAGAAATAAAAAGATATTTGGACAGTAAATACAAAGTTCAGGTGTTCTCAGACAATATTTCAAACAACGATGTCTCGTTAATTAATATATTAATATATAGTTTTAAGAACTTCTTTTTTCCAAAGAAAAGAATTATTGATGAAATAAATTCCTCTGATATATTTATTGGATTTCATTCATGGATTACTAAATCACCAATTTATATGAGAGGAATTAGAATTCCCAAAATCTATTTTTGTAATGAAACAATGAGAGAGTTTTATGAATATTCACACAAAAAAATTCAAACTCCAAAAGAAAAAATCATTAATTTTATTCGATTACCACTGAAGTATTTTAATTATATAAACACACGAAGTTCAGATATCATTATTTCAGATTCAAAGAAAACAAATATTAATATTAGTAAAGCATATGGAGTGACATCAAAAATTATCTATCCTGGTGTAAATATTCCAATATATAGAAGTAGAAGTATAAGAAAGAAAAACCAAATTATATCCGTTGGTGCTATCAATCGACTAAAGGGCTTTGAAGTTATTGTTAAATCGACTGGGATGATACCAAAGAATCGTAGACCAAAACTACTAATTGTTGGGAACGGTAGTAATATTTCATACGAAAAATATTTAATTAAACTAGCAATGGAACTTAGTGTTGATTTATCTATCAAAGTTAATATTAGTAACAAACAACTTAATCAACACTATTCAGAATCACAATTATTTGTATACACACCAATTGAAGAACCATTTGGAATGGTAGTATTAGAAGCGATGTCTTATGGTCTACCAATAGTCGCAAGCAACACGGGTGGCTACACTGAAATTCTTGATAAAAAAACAGGGATTTTAGTAGAAGCTAGAGATCCCAAACTAATTTCCGTTGCGATTAAGACTATTCTTGGAAATAAATCACTCTACAATACTTACGCAAAACACGTAAAACAAGTAGCCAAGCGATTTTCATATAATCGTGTCTTACAACAGTTAGACAATATAATTCATCATTTACAATGACCACCTACCTCCTTCGTGCATCACACGCCAACGCTTTCGAACTCCAAAACTACTATTCCCTAGCCAAAAAACTCGATCTTTGTGTCATTACCAGCCATCATCCTCTCACACCAGTCTCCCTCCTTACAGTTCCCCTTTGGTCACCCACCGACCTTCCCCGCTTCCCCCTTCGTAAACAAATTCTCAATCGGACTATCGGCGGAGAGCAATGGCTTATTGGTCTTAAATCAGTCATAAAACCTGGCTCAATTGTCCACACTGCCGAAACCTACACTCCCTACACTCATCAGGCCGTCCTGCTTCGCCAAAGGGGAATTATCAAAAAATTAATTTGTACCTGTTGGGAAACCATCCCCCATACCAACGAGAAATTGGCGAGCTTTCGTTCCTGGAAAAAGCAAGCCTATCGTTATGTCGATCTCTTCCACACCCCCACTCTCCGTGCCAAACAAGCTCTTATTCAAGAGGGGGTAGATCCAGGAAAAATCGTTGTAATTCCCTACGGAATTGATCTCACTCGCTTTCATCCAGCCAAAACCAAATCAAAACATGTTAAGCCCATTATTCTCATGGTCGCCCGTCCAGTCACGGAGAAGGGGATCAAAATATTTCGCCAGCTGGCCCATGAACTAGTCTCAATCGCCGACTTCCGCCTTGTCTCCTCTGCTTCCTACCAGGATATGCCGGCGATCTACCGCCAAGCTGACATCTTTTTCCTGCCCAGCCAAACTACTCCTACCTGGGAGGAACAATACGGGATGAGTCTGGTTGAGGCCATGGCTTCTGGCCTCCCCATCGTGACCACCACTAGTGGGGCCATTCCCGAAGTTGTGGGACCCGTTGCCCTCATCTCTGCCCCCAACGATTATCAGGACTTGCGTGCCAATCTCACCAAACTCATAGCTGATCCCGCTCTCCGCGCCCAGTTCTCCCATCGCAGTCTAGCCCGTGCCCACCATCTCTATGACTCTCACCAAATCGCTCGTCATCTACTCGAGCTCTACAAGTAGTATAATCCCGGGTCATGACCTCAAATATAGAAAAACATACCTGCGCCACTTGTCCCACCCACCCCTGTTGTCGGGATATTAAGACCAGGACTACCATAAGAGATTTGCATCGACTTGAGCGAATGGGAAATCAATCTTTTCCTCACGATAGTTTTCAAGAACTAAATCAAGCTACCAAACCAGGAGTTCACTACTACATCGCTGGTGTCGTCTATATCCAATTAAATGGCTGGTGTGCCGGCTTTAATCAGGCAACCGGACGCTGTAAACGTCATTCCCCCATTCACTTGCCAGAATTTTGTGAGGTCATCCAAGAGGGGGGAGAACTCTGTCCATCCAAATAACTTCTTTCACTCAAATTTCCACCCCCACGCCTTTGCCACTATAGTCCTCTCAGTTGCAATTTCCGCCAATTCTCTGGCCCACTCTTCTTTTTGTTCATTAGTCGCCCCATTATGCAATTTTCCCCAATGAGCTCCACCATTACATACAGAAATTAAATTTTCGGGGACGTCGGCTTTCCCCCTTATATGATGGATTGACAATTTCCCACTATGTGCGTGCTCATCCTGGAACTGACATTGGAACTCATCTCTTTCCAAAATCGCCGTAACCTGGTTAAGTGTAATCAAAATTAATGGTAGCACCACCCCCACATCGACTGAACTAAAAACTTCAATCATAAAGAAAAAACCCTAATTCTCTAAAATTACTTCCTGTATACCCGGCAAATTCCGATAATATTGTAACCAGTCCAAACCTGACCCCACCGCAAAAAATCTAATATCTGGTCCACTAGCTAATAAGTGTAAATCATTTCTGTTGACTTCCAGCCGCTCAAATTTTGTTAACATGGAGACAACTTCTATCGATTTAGGGCTAAAACTCCAAACATATGGTAAAACCGTATCCCGTATAGTTTGTCCTGTATCTATAATATCTTCGATTAACAATACATGTTTGTCAAAAATGCTAGCTTCTGGATTTTTCGGATGGTCAACAATTTGTGGATTTCTATTTGATTCCATCCCACCACTGTTTGCGTAACTAGACACTCGCATCGAATCTTGGCGGATTAGTAGAGGTTTCTTTGGACAAGAACGTAATTCATTGATCAATTCACCACGAAACCACTTCGCTCCCAAAAAAATCGCAAGCAAAGCGATCTCCTCTCCAGCGTATTTTTCTCCCACCACTCCTGCCATTCGCGTAATATCTGCTTGTAACTCCCTTGCTGAAATCCTTGGTACAAGGTGATGCTTTGGTAGTTCATTGATTGATTGCATTATCTAATCATATTCTAGGATATTCGCCCCTACAAGATATCGTATTAGCTCATGCTGTATACTTGCGGTATGAATAATACCGTTACTTGCCCCAACTGCGGGACCCAATTCTCTCCCGACGCGCTTTTAACCCACTCGATCGAACTCGAACTTCGCACCAAACTTGAACAGGAATTGTCAACCAAAGTCCAGGAAAAAACTCGCCAAGAACTCGCCGACCGCGACGCTCAAATCAAAGAACTCAAAGACAAAGCCCGCGAATCTGCCGAATTTGAACTCAAATTAAGAGCCGAAAAACGTGCCATCGAAGAAGCCAAAGAAAAATTTGAACTAGAAAAAACCCGTCAGCTGGATCTCGAGCGTTCCAAAATAAAAGCCGAAGCTTTCCAATTAGTGCAGGAACAGGAAAAGTTCAAGCTCGAAGAAAAAGAAAAGATGATCTCCGATCTCAAAAAGTCCCTAGACGAAGCCCAGCGCAAAGCCAACCAAGGCTCTCAACAAACCCAGGGTGAAGTCCTCGAACTAGAAATCGAGGATCTTCTCCGTCGTACCTTCCCCACCGATGAAATTATTGCCATCGCCAAAGGAGTTAACGGCGCCGATATTCGCCAGCTTGTTAGGGGCCGTAGCGGTGCTTTGGCAGGTACCATTATTTGGGAAACCAAGCGGACCAAAAACTGGACCGAAAGTTGGGTTCAAAAACTCAAAAATGATCAGCGCACCGAGAAGGCCGAGATTGCCGTCCTCGTCTCTACCGTTCTTCCCAAAGCAGTCCGTACCTTTGGTGTCTATCAAGGCATCTGGGTCAGCGACATGACCTCGGTCATCGGTTTGGCCATGGCCCTTCGCACCTCCCTCTTACAAGTTGCGGTGGTCAAACAATCCTCGGTTGGCAAAAATGAAAAAATGGAAGTCCTGTACAACTATCTCTCCGGTGTGGAGTTCAAGCAACGGATCGAAGCCATCGTTGAATCCTTTACGGCCATGAAACTGGATCTTGAAAAAGAGAAACTCGCCTACACCAGAATCTGGGCCAAGCGTGACAAACAAATTGATCAAGTCGTCCACAATACCATCGGACTTCACTCCGACTTGGAGGGGCTCATGGGCAAGGCCCTTCCCAAAATTGATACGCTCGAACTTGAGGCCTCTAACTCATGAAAATTGCCGTTATCATTCTTCACTTTGGTAAACTAGCAACCACCGAGCATTGCTTAAAAGAGCTCGCCAAAAAAATTGAGAATCACTCGGTTATTTTAGTGAACAATACTTCCGATAATCTCACTTCACTTACCCAAATTATTCCCGGGACCAAAATTATTAACAATCAAGCCAATTTCGGTTTTGCCCGCGGCGTGAACCAGGGTATTAAGCTCGCTCTTACCGACCCCCAAATCGATTCAGTTCTCCTGCTCAATAACGATCTCTATATTTCCTCGGGGACTCTCCGCGATCTCGCACTTACCTTTACCAAATACACTTCCTCCGGCATTGTCAGTCCCATCCTTCACCATTCTGGGGGCTACGACTGGGGAGGCAAATACAATCGCTGGACCGGCACGGTCAAACACAAAAATTGGAATAACAAACCCAAAACCACTCTCTCAGTCTCTCATGTCGCGGGTGCGGCCATGCTGATCTCCCGTTCCCTGATTGAGCATATCGGCCTTTTTGACGAACGTTTTTTCCTCTACTACGAAGACCTCGATTACTGTTTACGTGCCATTAAAGCCGGCTATTTTGTACACATTAATCCCGCCGTTGTCGCCGAGCATGTCGTCTCGGCTGGGACCTCTCGTTCCCGCCGGACTCTTTATCAATGGCGTTCTCACTTTCAATTTGTGACCAAACACCTTTTAATTCAAACCTATCCCACCGCCTATTTCTATAACCTATTTTTTTATCCCCTAATTTATCTCAAAACTCTCATTCTTAAATAATATGTCATTAACTATTATTACCCTAAATTCCCCCCAACTTACCGATTTTGCTAAAGAGAGAAATACGGCCCTCGCTCAAGCCAAAACGGATTGGGTGCTTTTTGTCGATTCCGACGAAGTAGTAACTCCCGCCCTCAAAAAAGAAATTGACTTCGCCATTCAATCATCTCGCTTTACGGCTTATTACCTCCCGCGCCGTGATACTTTTTTGGGAAAAACTCTCCGTCACGGTGAAACCGGCCACGCCAAATTTATCCGCCTGGCTCGCCGAAATTTTGGTCACTGGGTTCGTCCCATCCATGAAACCTGGGTTGGTCAGGGTAGGGTAGGGGAGCTTAAACATCCGCTTCTCCATTCTCCCCACTTAGATCTATCCTCTTTTGTCTCCAAGATCGACCGTTACTCCACCCTGGACGCTGATTATCGTTTTAGGCAAGGCCGCAAAAGTTCGCTCTTTCGTATTTGGCTATACCCCATTGCCAAATTTAAGCTTAATTATTTTTTCCGTCTTGGTTTTTTGGATGGCATCCCCGGCCTCATCCACGCCCTTATGATGTCCTGGCATAGTTACTTGACTTGGTCCAAACTATATCTTCTATGCAAAAAACCCTAACCCGCTTCCTTCTCCTTACCCTTGTTCTTTCGCTCGGCTTTGGTCAACTCCTCCGCTTCGAGTATTTGGGACTTCCTCTTTACCTACATGACTGTCTAGTAGCCCTAATTCTTCTACTCAATTTTCCTGCTCTCGCTCGCCCGGTTCGCACCCTCGCATCTTCTCTCTCGCTTTTTTTACTTGGTCTGGCCATTGGCTGGCTTGTGGCTCTCGTTCTCTTTCCCCTTTCCTCTTTACTAATTCCTAGTCTTTACACTCTCCGCCTCATAGCCTATCTTATGCTCTATTTTCTTTGTAAATCTAGCTCTTTCCTCATTCCTCATTACTACTTCCTTCTTTCTGGGATTACTTGCTTAACTATCGGTCTAAGTCAATATTTTCTTCTGCCAGACATGCGGATCTTCCAATACTTAGGGTGGGACGATCACCTTTTCCGTCTCACTCTTCCCCACTTTGATCCTACCTTTACCGGCGTTATGCTGGTTTTGGCCATCTTATCCTCCAATTCCCTGTATTCTACAAACATCTTTCGTCTAACATCTGTCGTCTATATTATCGGTATTCTTTTGACTTACTCTCGTTCGGTCTGGTTATCTCTCGCCTTGACTGCAGCTGCTTTTATTAGGAATAAAAAGATTTTACTGGTATCTGGCATCTTATTACTATCATCTATTTTTTTGTTACCAAAAAAATTCGGCGAAGGCACCAATCTCCTCCGTATCTACTCACTTACTTCTCGTTGGCAAACCGATCTGGCCTACGCTCAAAAGGCTGGGTGGACTTTACTCCTTGGCCAAGGCCTAAATACCCTCACCCCGATTACCTCTCCTTCTTCCTATCCTCTTCACCCCTCTGGTCCCAACAACAGCTACCTATACTTACTTCTAACTACTGGAATCTTGGGACTACTAGGGTGGGGGAAGTTTATGTTCTCTCTCTACCGCACTTCCTCACTTAAACCGATGTGGCTCTTCTTCTTTGTAGCTTCGCTCTTTAATAACGTGATGTTTTATCCCTTTGCCTTACTTTGGGTCTTACTCGTCTCAGCTACGGCTCCCAGCGAAGCTTAATCAAGCTAACATTCTCATTTCCGGCTTTATCAATCGCTCTAATCTGAATCTCTTGATCTCCCTCGACCAATTGATAAGCCACACTAAATTTGCCGTCGGCTTGGACTATCGCCATCCGTTCACCGATATAAATTTTGCTTCCTTCCTCACTCACTGTCCCGCTAAAGTTAGCAATCCGCTGAGTTTGCCCCCGGAAAATCTCACCGTCCTTGGGGCTCTCAATCACTACCGTTGGCTCATCCGTATCCAGCCTGACCGTATATTCTTTTGATTTTTCACTTTGTAAATCTCCCTTGGTCAGGGAATAGCCGTAAATCTGGTTGTTCCCATCTGTAATTGGCACCTGATCAAATTCAAATCTACCCGAATCATTTGTCAGCTTCCGGCCGAACTCCGCCCCGTTCATATACAAGGCCACTTCAATTCCTGGCTGGGCATATCCGGTAATTCGCACCTTGGCACTATAAGTGGCTTCCGGGATATCGGCAAAAATGGGGGGAGTTGGTTTCAACTCAAGCTCATTGCCAGTCTCTCCTTCACTACTCACAAATAGACTTGCTAGCCTCGCAATTCCCGGCAATCCCCAGACAATCATTCCCAACACCAGCCCAACCGCTAACAATAGATATACTACGCCTTGTTTGCCTGCCTTCCGACTCCGTACCCGTTCCAGTCTCGATCTAGTCATAACAACCCCAAGTATACCATGATAAAATCACTCTAGTAGGCCTACGTAGCTCACCTGGTAGAGCAGCGGTATCGTAAACCGCAGGTAGTCAGTTCGAGTCTGACCGTAGGCTCCAAAAGTGACAGAAATGTACGTAAAGTTATAATAGACAGATATGAAAGTGCAATTTGTTCCCCACCTAAAAAGAATGTTTGAAATAGCTCAAGAAGCAATAAAAGGCCCTGCATTGGTCGAGGAAACTGGCGAGGTGAATGTTAAGGGTGATCGTTCGATCGGTATGGATGTCCGGATAGAAGAGCTTCTTATTGGATATATCAAGCGAAACAATCTGCCAGTTACTATTTTTTCTGAGGAACAAGGACTCATTAATTTCCATTCCAACCCAGAATTTATGGTAGCCTTTGACCCTCTTGATGGAAGTACTAATTATAAAATTGGCAAGGGATTATTACCTTTTGGACTACTGGTAGCTTTTTATGAAGGAGTAAACCCAAAACTTAAAAATGTGATAGCTTCTGGTGCTATTGAATATACGAGAGACTTGGCCTGGTTCTTCGACGGAGAAAGAACAATGGATCAAAATGGTAAAGCAGTGATATTAAATTCTAATTGGCCGATCCAACAGTCTACACCAGTTTATTTAGACCTCTATTATAAAGACGGTTACAATTTTTATGCTCCACTTGCTCAACAAATTTTTGTGAGAAATACTGGATCAACAATTGGCAACCTTTCTTATGTTTTATCAAATGTTGCAGCAGGAATGGGTGGAGTCTGTATGCGAGCGGAAGAAATTGGTGCTGTTTATTCATTGATAAAAGGAGCAAAAGGCCTAGTCTTAGATCATGAAGGGAAAGATCTGGGAGAAGTGGATTTTAATCCTGATACCACATATCCAATATTAGCAGGTAGTAAAAATATAGTGGAGTTTTGTCTTTCAAAAATTACAGAATAACGTTCTCCTTACTTCGCCACACACACCAAATTCTCTCCCGTGAGCACATCCGCTCGCTTACCCTCTCTATCGGCGTAAAACAGCTCCTCAATCTTCCATCCAGCCTGGGTAACCACCTCTGTCAGGCTAGCTACATCAAACGCCACACAAAATCGCTTCCATTTCGCCTGAAATGGTATTTCTACCCATTGTTTATTCGTTTTTTTTAGTTCCAATGAATCCAAATGAGCCTGGGCAAACTTGGCTTGCCACAGATTCCACACCGTTAAATACAAGAACCCACCAGGTAAAAGATGTTTCTTGGCTTCCCTTAGTACCCAAATCTGCTGTTTAGTTTCGGGAATATGGTGCAGGACCGCCACCGCAAAAATAGCCTGGAACATCCCCAATCCTTGCCAATGCTCCGGAGTTATTACGTTCCCTTCGCGGAAATCATACTTGGGGTGCAAACGCCTTGCTTCCCCTAATAAGACAGTAGAAAAGTCAGTTCCCACATACCCCACTCCTTCAGGTAACCCTGTGATTAGTTTCCCGTTTCCACATCCCAAATCCAGTACTTTCTCTCCTGACTTTAATCTTATTAAATATATGTCAGTGACCGGCCAATTAGAGCTCTTCCCATTCCCATACGTTTTCTGTCTGGTTCTGCTAAAATTAACCCCGATCTCATCATAAATTTGTTGAACACTTCTGACTATGTCTTCTCTCACACAACTCCTTTCAGACCATAATATCAAAAAATCGGCTCGTTTAGCGGCCTACCGCCAAGCAGTCAAGTCCGGCACCCAATCGCGCTCCCCGCAGATAGAGAAAGATTTGACTACCCGTGCAGTCCGCACACTCTCTGGCGTCACTCCCTTTGCGGTGATGACCAAACCCTTTGTTTGTCCTGGGCAATGTACTTTTTGCCCGCTTGAGCTAGGCATGCCCAAAAGCTATCTTTCCGATGAACCAGCTGCTGCCCGGGCCAAAAGCCTCAACTTTGATCCAGCCAAGCAAATCGAATCTCGTCTAACTCAACTCGTTGAGACTGGCCACAATACCGATAAAATCGAGCTCATCGTGATCGGCGGAACCTTTAGTAACTACCCCGCTAGCTACAAACGACAATTCTTCCTCGATATGATTAACACGATCAATGGATCAGTTTCTCCCAATCTCGAAGCGGCCCAGCTCGCCAACGAGACGGCAGAAAGGCGGATCGTCGGGATCTCCATCGAAACTAGGCCAGACTGGGTCGACGAAACCGAAGTCAAACTTTTGCGAAAGCTCGGCGTGACCAAAGTCCAGCTAGGAGTCCAAGCTCTGGACGAAACCATTTTGAAAAGAATTAACCGCGGTCACTCTCTCGAATCCGTCGCCAAGGCCACCCGTCTCCTCAAGGATGCCGGTATCAAAATCTGTTATCACTTCATGCCCAATCTCCCCGGCAGTAACCCTGGGAAAGATCTGGCCATGGCCCGCCTGATGTACGAGGACCCTCGTTTCAAGCCCGATTTTCTCAAAATCTATCCCGTCCAGGTTATCCCCGGCACAGCTTTATACCGCGAGTGGGAGAAAGGGGAGTATGTCCCGTATTCCGAGGAGCTTTTGCGCGACACCTTGCTCTCAATCAAGCTCATCACCCCCCGATACTGCCGGATCGATCGTTTGGTTCGCGATATCAGCAAAAAATGGGTCGCCGCCGGGACTAAAGCTACCAACATGCGCCAATATCTCCAAGCCGAACTAAAAGTCCAGGGGAAAGTCTGCCAGTGTATTCGCTGTCGCGAAGTCAAAGCCGCCGATTTTACCCTCGATCCCGATCTAAACGATGAGGTGATCGAAACCTTGGGCGCAACCGAACACCTACTGACTTTCGAAAAAGCTGACAGGCTCTTTTCTCTCCTACGTCTTCGGCTTCCGACCGTTTCCTCTGCTCTTTTTTCCGAGCTAAAAGGATGCGCAATCATCCGCGAACTCCACACCTATGGCAAAACTGTGGCACACACCGCTAAAACTTCCAGCAAAACCCAGCACCGGGGACTAGGCAAAAAACTCATGGCCCAGGCCGAGCAAATTGCTCGGCAGGCAGGCTACGCAAAGATCGCCGTCATCAGCAGTATCGGCACCCGTGATTACTACCGTCAGCTCGGCTACGAGAGGTTAGGGTATTATATGGTCAAAAATATTAGTTCACTTCACTAGTTTTAGTACCCACAGATAATTAGCCGGGTCTGCCCAAGCCACTTTTAACCGATATTTCTTGAGCAAGTCTCCCCCAAATTCCCAATAAACCAAATTATCTGCTTCGCCACTCCCATGATAAGACGGCTCGCTGTTTGCTTTCCCTTTTGTCTTTCGATTTGTGATCAAAGGCACAGTAAATAGGCAGATTCCACCCGGTTTTAGTATCCGTCGGCACTCAGCTAATGCTTTGGCGGTATCCTCAACATGCTCCAGTACCTCGCTATGCAATACCAAATCAAAACTCTTTGATGGGTAACTAAGCTTTGTAATGTCTTCTGATTTAATTCCCTTTAGCCGATTCGCGATGCGTGCCCTAATCGTTCTTTCTCGGTATTGGCTGGTGACCGTTTTTGGGTTTTGGGCCAGATATTCATGCAGCTGCCCGCAATAGTTAATTTCCGCGATCGTTAGGCCTTTCTTACCGGCCCATTCAACCCAGTCGGTAAACAACTTACTCTGGGAGTCAGGGTAGGACATTATGATTGCTTCGGCTATCGCCCGGCTTCGTAGCGAACATCCACACTTTTCACACTCACTCGACTCTCGTCGGTCAAATCCCGCTCTCTCCCGAGGTTTCAACTGCCAAATTCTGGCCAATTCATCCGTGATTACCTTGTGTTGCCGAAACAACTCCTGTTTGTACCCACAGATCCTACAACTCATTCGTTTCATCTATGGAGCGGGTAAAGGGAATCGAACCCTCTTCTCCACCTTGGGAAGGTGGCATTCTACCGGTGAACTATACCCGCGGACGTTACTATTGTAACATCTAGCGGGGTAGTTTTATCACCTGTCCAACCTCGATATAATTAGGGTTCTTGATGGCGTTAAAGTTAGCAATTTCGGTCCATTTATATCCATCCCCATATGCTCGAACCGCAATCCCCCACAGGTGGTCTCCCTTCGCTACAGTGTAGCTATTACCATCAATCTTGGTCCCTGTCTGAGCTACCTCAATCTTTTTGGTCTCCGCAACCTCCTTGATTGCTACCTGCGGCAGTTTCAGCTCCTGTCCCACGATTAGGTATCCGGAATTCTTTAGATTATTTGCTTTCGCAATATCTACCCAGTTGTACCCAGAGCCATAATACTTCTCGGCAATCCCCCACAAATGCTGCCCCGCCTCCACCGTGACTTTCTCAGGCAGAGTAGCCGGGTACTTTTTCCCATCTTCCTTGGTCTCGACCTTTACTTCACCCAACTTCTGGTTTGCCACCTCGATCTTCTCGGCCTCGGTAGTAATCGCTGGCTTGTTGGCCCGATACATCCGGAAAACCAAGACTCCAATCAACAATACCGTAACGATGCCAAACAGCATCGAAAGAACATTTTCATTCAGCTTAATAGTTTTTAATAACTGCTTTAATTTGTCTTCCATATGACCCTTTCGTTACGGGCAGTAACTTGATACTCTATGCTCACCATAGCAAATACCTATGGGGCGTGTCAATGACACATACTCAATCATCCGCTATAATAATCATACTTACTGGGGCTGTAGCTCAGCTGGTTAGAGCGCTTCCCTGTCACGGAAGAGGCCAGGGGTTCGAATCCCCTCAGCCTCGCCCAGTTTTAATAATTTAATAAAGGGAGGGTTATGAACACTACCACCATTGTTATTCTTTTAGTTGTTGGCCTCGGCCTCTATCTGGTTTCCCTCTACAACTTCTTCCAAACCACTCTCACCCGCATCAAAGCTAGTATTCAGGAAATCGGTAACCAGCTCAAACGCCAGGCTGATTTGATCCCCAATCTCGAAGCCAGTGTCAAAGGCTACCTCAAACACGAAAAAGATATTCTAACTATGTTGGCGGATGCCAGGCGCGCCGTCTCTGGTGCTGCCAACTCCTCTGATCTAGGCAAACGAAGTAAGGCCGCCGGCATGCTGGGAGATCTCTTGCCTCGGCTGGCTGTTGTGGTCGAAAGCAACCCCGAGCTCAAAGGGAATACTACCGTTCAAGGACTCATGGAAGAATTGCGCGATACCGCCGACAAAGTCATGTATGCGAGAAGGACCTTGATCGATCTCTCGGCCGACTACAACATCAAAGTTGTGACCTTCCCCAGCCAGATTGTGGCCAATTTGTTTGGCTTTAAAGTTCAGCCGGGTTTAACTGTAGCTGATATGGAGGGAGCAACCAGCGTCTCCGCAAGCGAAACCAAGTCTCCCAAGATTAGTTTGTAGTATGCACAATATTTACGAGCAGATTGATGCCAACAAACGCCGTAGTTTTTGGGTCATTACGCTCTTTATCGCCTTTGTCACCGCCTTTGGGTATTTCTTCACCTACCTCTACAACTACGACTGGACTTTTCTAGTTTTTGCTCTTTTGATCTCTGGCATCGGCAGCTTTGTTAGCTACTACAACTCGGACTCCATTGCCCTCTCTCTCGCCGGAGCCAAACAAGTTACCCACAAGACTTACCCCTCCTACTTTAATATCGTCGAAAATCTCGCCCGGGTGGCCCGGATCCCCA
>LCMB01000006.1 GCA_001002415.1 Microgenomates group bacterium GW2011_GWF2_46_18 | reverse complement strand
TCACGGACTCTACCGCAAACTGGATATTAACCAATTACTCAGTACGAGTTCCGCCATCACCCTCACCAACGATGTGACCTTTAACAACCGAGTGACCTTCGCTGATTCCGATATGGCGGGAGTGGCGACGATTAGTATGTATACCGATAAAGTGGATGTAGCCTTCCAGACACCGTTTGCAAGTACGCCGATTATTACCTATACACTCACAACGCCGACAGCGAGTGATTCGGCATTCCTAGCGGAGGGGAGAAGAGTATCTTTGACCAATGCTTCTTCCGCCGGGTTCACTTTACAGTTAGATTCACTGGCTCCCCGCGATTATTCTTACTATTGGTTTGCGATCTCAGTTCCTACGGGAGGAATTGAATAATATGAATATGAAACGAGGTTTGGTCATAATCGGATTGGGACTCCTGGGAATTGGGGGGATCTGGCTAGTGGGGAAGAAACAGCCGGCTCCAGCTGAGCCACAGGAACAAATCGAGCAGAGTGTGCTTGGAACCACCCAGGAACAGCTCTACTTTACCGTCAATGTCCCGGCCCGCTTTACCCAACCCCTCACAGCTCCCAACGTAATCTATTCGTTAACCGGGGGAAGTGGGATCAGAGTCTCCGAGGGTCAGTCCCCTACCCTCACTAATACGGGAGTACTCTCCCTCCAAGGACAAACCGGAGCTTTAACCTTAACCGCGGGGAGTGGGATGACCCTCTCCGGCCTTACTCTCACTAACTCCGATACGGGGAGCGGACAGAATATCTTTAAAACGATTGCGGTTTCAGGCCAGACCAGCTTAAGTACCGATACCAATGCCGATACCTTAACCCTGGCTGGGAGTGGAGGGATTACCCTCACAACTGACCCCGACAGTGACAAGATCACCATTACTAGTGCGGCAGTTGATTACACCCTCTCCGGCTTTACTGACTCAGGGACTAGTGTCTACTTAACAACTACTACCGATAACCTGGGAGTCGGTACCCTCACCCCCACCTACAAACTAGATGTTGCAGGTACCGGCCACTATACGGGAGCCCTCACCCTAGACTCTACCCTGGGAGTAACCGGAACTACCACCTTAGATGGAACCCTAGCCTTGAATGGGAATATAACTTTGGGCAATGCAGTGACCGATACGGTTACCTTTACCGGCCGAATAGCAGATGGAACAAATTTGCTACCGGATACAGACTTGGGGAGTGATTTGGGATCAGCGGCTTTGCGGTTTGATAATCTAATGGTAGCGAACATTTATTCCAATGACTCTCTGACATTTTCGGGTCAAACTACTTTTAGTTATGCTCCAACCGCCTCCACCTTTGCCCAGGCTTCGGTGATTATTAATCCGACGACGGCGGTAGCCAACGGACAACTGTTGGGACTGGCGATCAATGGTTATGAGAAAGCAGTGGTGGATGAGGATGGAGACATTATTTTGGGATATTCGGGAGTGGCTTCGGTACCGGTCACGGCCTACCCTTTGACGATATATGGGCATAATGCGACGAATGTGGCTTACATTGATGAGAGTGGGAACGCTAATTTGACGGGAGCTTTGTTGATAGGAGGAACCTCCGCTTTGAGCGGGAGTACTTTGGGGGTGAATATCGTTACTTCCTCATTGACCACCGTGGGAGCTTTAAATTCGGGCAGTATAACCAGCGGCTTCGGTGCGATTGATACGGGAGCCGATGGGATTACCACCACGGGGACGGTGACGGGAGGAACAATCACGATTGATGGAGGGGCAACGAATCAGATTACGACCACGGGGAGTGAAAATTTACTGTTGATGGCTGGAGGGAACGTAGGGATCGGCACGACTACCCCAGCTAATACCCTCACCGTCCTGGGAGATACCGCCTCATCGGTGGCAACTGGGGTGGAGGGGCTGAAACTAACGGATACCAGTGATGTCACGAAGTTGGCGATCAAGTGGAACTCAACCGGAGTTAACCTTGACTCCCCTGCCCTCTCATCCGTGAACAAACTAAGTAACGGAACGTTTGAGACGGATTTGACTGGGTGGGTAGGACTGACTTATGGTCTTGAAGATGAGTTTTCCGATACTGTTTCGGCGGGTTCCGTCAATAACACACTGGCGACCGATGGAGTGAATACCAGAACAGCAGTGGATACAAATTCAAAAATCAGTGTGGGATCGGGAATATTAAATTTTTCGACTGGGGGGGTAGCCAATGATGGAGTCAGATATCCGTCAATTACGACGGGGGCGGGTAAGATATTGGTCGCGAAAGTGATAGCATCAGATACCAATGGAGTAATCAACGTAGGTTGGGATACGGTTGCCGGTGGTGCAATTACCGATAGATTGGTTTTTGCAGCGTCCGGTGTCTTGCAGATTGCTTCAAATAATATTGCGGCGACTGCTGTTGGCACCTACACAGCAGGAACGTATTACGTTGCCGGAGTAATGCAGACAAACGGATTTTATTGGTACATAAAAGGTGGATCATACACAAATTGGACTTTACTTTGGACTACTCCGTGGTGGTCAGGATCATACGTGGTTTTAAACTCTCCGATTAATAACCAAGCTTCTTGGAATAATACTTTTAGTTGGACGGGAGTTACCGGGGCGACATATTACCGTTTTGAAGCATATAAGAATGATGGAACGGCTGTACACGTACTGTGGTACACAGTCGCCCAAGCTTGTAGTGGATTGGTTTGTTCGATATCACCGACACAAACACTTAATCTGACACCTGGAGAAGAGTATAAATGGCGGATTGCAGACTATGGAGATTACGGAAAAGGTTTAGTTCAGGGCACATATACCAATTACATGCCCTTTAGATTCTCGGTGCCGGGAGAAACGCCATCGATTAGTGCCGGCTCGACTACATCTGTGTTCACGGCCGATGAGATAAAAGTAATCTCTGATTTGTGGTTACCGACTCCCTTAGCTTACGATACCTTTACCCGAGCAGATGGGACAATCGGCAGTAGTGAGACAACTGGACCGGATTCGCAAACTACACCGAGTTTGGCGTGGACAGGGGGAGCAATTGCTTCTAACAAAAATGTCATCACACCGGTATTGGGAGATGAAGTAATTACCAATGGAACATTTGAAAGTGATGCCTCTGGCTGGACCCCGGTGAAAGCGACTCTTGAAAGTGTGGCCGGTGGACAATCGGGTAATGCTTTGCAAATAACTAATACCACTACGGATTACGGAACCGTATCACAACAATCTTCTATGAGTACCGGAGTATGGTATAAATCGTCCCTTTACTATAAAAAGGGTACCATAAATGCGTATATAGAGGGAGGTTATACAGATGGGGGTAGACAATATTGGGGGAAGGCAATTGAGAATTCAACTTGGACGGAGAAAACAGCTATGTTTTTAAGTGGCGGAACGTCTCTATACCAAAAATTGTGGAATTATCCGACACTAGGGGCAACAAATTTATTTGATGAAATATCTGTCAAACCGATGACTCTTTCGTCACTTTTTTCAACGGTTTCGACGAGCGATACTGATGTGGTAGCAACCGTAAATGTTTTATCGGCGGCAGACGTACATTCGATATCACCGGCCGGAATTGTAACCAATTTAAATGATGCAACCACCCCGACTGCAGGATTGGTGGCTTATACCGATGGCACTTATGTTAAGTTATATAAATTTACAACGGCTACTACATGGACAAATTTAATTAGTGCTACGACCACTTATGTACATAGCGCACCACTGCAAGTTGTTACCTATCACAGTGATGCTAATACTCTTAAGGTTCGTGTCTACTACAACAACGCTTTGGTAGGAACAGAACAAACAGTGACTGACGCCTCAATCATCAGTAACACCAAACATGGGCTATTCTCTACCTACAGTGGTAACTCATTCGATAACTTTAGTTTGTTTGCCAGGGGGACAGGAGGAGAATATTCCAGTGCACCATTTGAAGAGATAACTCCAACTAGAAATACCAGTATTATGTACTCCGGAGAAGCATCAGTTCAACTGGTAGCAGGTGGAGTAGATGCTACCTACCTTCAATCCGTTACCCTCCCCGATACCTCAACATATAACCTCACCGCCTACGCCTACACCACTGGAGCGGCAGTTACCTCCGCTGACCTCGAGCTCTACTACGACACCGCCGTCCTCTCTACCACCTATACCTCGGTCGGGGACGGGTGGTACAAACTATCAGGTACCTTAACCGGAGTAGCCAGTGCCAAGAACTATGGAGTGAAGGTCAAGGGAGGCAAAACTGTGTATGTCGATAACCTAGCTCTCTTTAATACCAGCGGAGCCGGAACCATCCTGGGGATCACTAACTCAACCACCGGACTAGGGGGCATGAGTGTGGAATCAACTACTACCCTCAATTCTGGCCTAGCTAGTCTCCAAGCCTTAATTGTCAAAGGTTTCTCTGGTCAAACCGAGGACCTCCAAGAGTGGCAAGATTCAACCGGAGCAGTACTAGGGAGTCTAACACCGAGTGGAGGACTCTCTCTTACAGGTAACCTAGATATTAACGGAACCAGTAACGATATCGCTGGGTCACTTAATCTATCCGGCAACTCTCTAACCTCAACCGGAGCCTTGACCATTACCCCCGCTTCGGGATCAGGACTGAATCTATCTCTAGCTACAACCGGAGATTTTAAAGTTAATACCAATGATTTAGTGGTGGATACTTCGGAAGGGAGAGTGGGAATAGGAACTACTACCCCATCAGCCAAGCTCCATGTCATCGCCCTGACTGAACAAGAGCGACTAGGCTATGACACCTCTAACTACTGGACCAGTACCGTTGGGATAACCGGAGCCCTCACTATGCAAGGAGTGGGCACGGGAGGAGCCCTCACTCTCTCCCCCACCGCTGGACAGAACCTGAACGTCACACTCGCTACTACCGGTGACTTTATCGTCAATACCAATGATCTAGTAGCGGACACCTCCTCCGGCTATATCGGGATCAATACCACCGCTCCTACCTCCCTACTAGATATCGGAGCTACCAGTGGAGTTGATGGACTAAGGCTAACTAACTCTGGCACTAAAGTCCTCGGCCTTTCCTATGGCACTAACTCCACGACCTGGGATGCAACCTCTACTGACCCCACCAACAAACTCACCAACGGCACCTTTGACGCTGACCTAACTAGTTGGAGTGAGGAACCTAGCTACACCCTGAATGATGAATTTACTACCGACCGTGCTGCCGGAGCAGTCAATGGCACATCTGCTGAACCGACTGGGGGAACAAGGACGGTGGTGGATACTAATTCAAAATTGAGTATTACTGGTAGTCAGTTGAGTTTTGCAACGGGGGGGGTTGGTACTGGTGTTCCTGACCCTGGACTATGGTATGCTTCCCAAGCCAGAACTGCTGGGAAAACAGCCATTATAAAAGTAAATAGTGCAAGTGGTATTGTAAGATTTGGGTGGACAATTGCATCTGGTTCTGGGATTGGAACAGAAGGATTTAATTTTAATGGCTCTATTTATGATACTGGAATTGCCGTTGCAAACTCATTTTCTACTGGGACGGATTATTTACTTGCTGATGTGTTGCGTGGTACTGGACACTATATGTTTATAAAAGGCGGGGCATATACAAATTGGACACTTCTTTATACAACAAAAGTAACAACTACAACTCCCATGTACCCATTTGTAGGTCAGGCTTATGGCGCCTCGGTCTTTACCGCCGACAACATCCGCATCCCCACCGCTACATGGCTTCCTACTCCTCTTGCCTACGATACTTTTACCAGAGCGGACGGGGCGATTGGCTCAAGTGAGACAACTGGGCCAGACGAGCAAACTACCCCTGCCCTAGAGTGGACAGGTGGGGCAATATCAGGAAATACCAATGTGATTACACCAACAGTTGGAGATAGTGTAGTTACAAACGGCGATTTTGCTTCATGGTCTGGCGACAATCCCACAGGTTGGACACTTGTTGATACAGAAGATGCAAATAACTATGTGACTGAGGTTTCTGGAAAAGCACGATTGGTTAGCGACAATACTAAAGGAACTGGTATAAATCAGAACACTGCCACAACAGGAACATGGTATCAATTTAATGTTGATTTAACAGACTCTACTTTAGGAACCTTAAACGCATACATTGGTGGTGTCAGTGGTATGGCTATTGGTGGAATAACAGGAGTTGGAACAAAATTATATACTGGTAGAGCAGCTTCAACACTTATACAAATAAATAGAGGTGCCACAGAAGATATTACTATAGATAATTTCTTAGTTAAGCCCCTCACCCTCTCCTCCCTCTTCTCCACTGTCTCAACCAGTGATAGTGATGTGATAGCAGACGCTAATGTTACTTTAACTGCCGGGACACAGGCAGGATTAGTTTTGAATCTGGATAGTACTTCAAGCCCTGCCAACTTTATTATTATCTACCATGACGGCACCAGTGTAAAAGTAGATGAAGCCGTAGCAGGGGTTTATACCAATAAACAAACTACGACTGTTACCTATTCTGCAGGTGCTACCCTGCGGGTAATCCGTGAGGGGACCAAACTTCGTGTCTACTACAACAACGCTTTAGTAGGCGCAGAACTAACCATGACAGCAAATACCAACATTAAACACGGGCTATTTAGTACATATAGTGGCAACAGCTTTGATAACTTTAGTTTGTTCCCTCGGGGGACGGGAGGAGAGTATGAAGAGATTACACCAACAACTCTAACAGCGACAAGAGAAACAACGATTAAATACAACAATAGTACCGCCTCGGTCAAACTGGTCGGGGGAACTACTTATGGAGATTACCTTCAATCCGCCAACGTAGGAGACACAGAAACATATAACCTCATTGCCTACGCCTACACCGATGGGAGTGTCGTCACCTCCGCAGACCTCTCCCTTTACTACGACACGACCACTCTCACCACCACCTACACTCCCATGGGAGGAACAGGCTGGTACAAGCTGACAGGTAGCTTTACCGGCGTAGCATCTAGCAAGAACTATGGAGTCAGAGTGAAAGCTGGGAAGACCGTATATGTAGATGAAGTCAAGGTTCAAGTAGGAGTAGGCAGTACCCAGACCATGTATGTCTTAGACTCTAATACGGGAGTAACAGGTCTTAACGTCCAGGGACTAATCAATGGCACCTTAAATGGAGTAGCTACCTATACTAAGGCAGGGACGATCTCTGACTCTGACTTCTCAGGAGGAGCCACCGATGGACTCCTAGGAATTGATACTACCAATCATAGAATTTACTTTAGAGAGGGAGGAGAGTGGCACTATGCGGCTAGAACAGCCGGCTTTCAGATCCCCAAGGAGGAAGTAGCTGGTCTTTCGATCGGAGATACCCTGATTCCTTACGTGGAGACTTTTATGAGTGACGGAGCTGTCCACGGACTGTATCGCAAACTGGATATTAACCAACTGTTAAATACTCCGGAGGCTTTGCAGTTTGAAGGGAATACCAGTTTGGTCGGGAGGGTGAGTTTTGGCGACAAGGATATGGCAGGGATCGCAACAGTTAAAACCTATACCGATCAAGTACGGGTGAACTTTACCACTCCCTACCAAGTTGCTCCGATGGTAAACATCTCGTTGGTGGGAAGCAACCATTACCGAGGTTACCCCAGGAGGATTTACAATTCTCTTGGATCGATTGGCTTTGCGGGACTATGTATATAACTGGGTGGCAATTATGGCACCACAAGCAATTACCACCAAGAGTACATCGGAACTGATGACGATCATGATGAGTCCGATTCCGGTAGCGACGGGGAGCTCTGGATTCGAGTAGAGTAGAGAGCTCCGCGAGTAACACCGAGTTTGGTGATGAGGTTTTTTCTTTGGAGATTGAGGAGATCGTACCTGAGAGTACTGGCGGGGATAGCCATAAAACGCCGATGGAGGAAGTCAAAACTGCAGGGAGAGTGATCGGCTATAATATTGAGTAGCTCCTGGCGGCGGGGAAGGAGAGTAGAAGCAGTGGAAAGATCGTGAGGCTGAGAGATTTTGGTTAAAACTTGGGAGGCGGAGTCCACCATTAAGGAAAGAAAGTATTCGATAAAGGCAGTTACGTCACGGCTTTCATTTTGGAGGTGGTAGTAGTAATCGTCTCGAGTTTGATCAATTTTCTCTTCGAGGGAAAGAAGGCCGGAGAAATCGAAGTTTATTCTGCGGAGTTGTTGGGTTAGGATAAGACGACCCACCCTACCGTTACCATCGAGGAATGGATGGATTTTCTCAAACTGATAGTGGGAGATAATAGTTTTACAAAGGACGGAACCTTGTAATTGCCAGGAAGATAGGAGAGGGATAATATCTTGGGGAGGAGGTGTGAGGTAAACGGCGATCCCTGCAGAGTTAAAGATGGCAGATTGCTCGGTTCGGAATTGCCCGGCGTCACTGCGAAGATTGTGAAGAGATTTGGCATGAAGAGTTTTAAGAAAGTTTAGGTCAAGTGGAATTGTCGTAGGCTGGGTGTAGAGCCAGGTGTAAGTATTTTCTAAATTTTGAATAGCTAGTTTGTTGGTGTCTGAGTCGTGAACAATACCTTCAATGCGAGCAGAAAAACGAGCGCTACCTAGGAGCGAGTGACGACGGAGATTAATGGTTATGGCTGGCTTGACGGGGATCAGATGGAAGGCCGTCTTTTGACCTTCTAGGGTGTTGAGAAGCGATTGGATTTTTGGATTAAGAGTAAAAACCTGGTTTAGTAACATACTCCATTATTAGCAGATATTGGCAGATATTGTCAAATGTTAGCAGATGTGGGTGAATTAGTGGATGAGGTTGAGGGCGGATTTCTCGCGGAAGCGAGCGAAGGCGAGCTCAATCAGTCGGTCGAGTAGATCGGAGTAAGCGAGACCAGTAGCCTCCCAGAGTTTAGGATACATACTGATGGGGGTAAAGCCGGGCATCGTATTAACTTCGTTAAGATAGAATTCGCTAGTTGCCCCGTTAACTAGAAAATCCAGGCGAGCGAGACCGTAACAGTCTAGTACGCGGAAGGCTTTGATGGCAACACTTTGGATTTGCTCGGTAAGCTTTTTGGAAAGTTGGGCAGGGATAATAGCCTGGCTTTGACTATCTGCATATTTGGCAGAGTAATCGTAGAACTCGCGGTCAGGAATGATTTCTCCCAAGACCGATGCTTGAGGAGAATCGTTGGGATCGAGAACGGCGCATTCGATCTCGCGCACGTCTGACACGGCTATTTCGACTACGACTTTGGTATCACGGATGAGCGCAGTTTCAATACCTGAAATTAGCTCGGTTTGGTGGTGGGCTTTGGTGATCCCGACGCTACTACCCTGGTTAGCCGGTTTCACAAAAAGAGGAAAATTAGTGGACGGAAATTTTTGGGAAAGAGATTTGAGGACTTGTTCTTGGTCATGATCCCACTCTCTGCGGGTAAACCAGAAGTAGGGAACGAGTGGAATTGAATAACTTTGACAGACATTTTTTTGCAATACTTTGTCCATACAAACAGCAGATGCCGTGACTCCGCAGCCGACATAGGGGAGGCGTAAAAGTTCGAGAAGGCCTTGGATGGTGCCATCCTCGCCGTAGGGGCCATGAAGTATGGGGAAGACTAGATCAGCAAAAGTAGGGAGAGAAAAAGGGTCGACTCCCCTACCCTGCTCGTCGACCCAACGATTGTCTTGGGTAATCGTCAAAACTTTAACTTGATATTTACGGCGATTAAGATTGGCCAGGATACCCTTGGCCGAGATCAGACTGATTTCGTGTTCGGTATTGGTTCCACCTTGGATAATAACGAGACGAGTTTTCAGATAAAGGTCCTCCTGATTGAGGGATGAAGGCTAGTAAGGATAGTATATGGGATTGTGTGGAGAAGTTGGGCCTGGGCTTGGATGGGGGCAAGGGTTAGGGAAGCGCCGGGTTTGAGATTAGTCCTCCGTGGGAGTTTGATGGCGGTCATGTTCATACTGACGCGGCCGATGATCGGGCAAATTTCCTTCGAGGGCAGAATAAAGTAACCTAGGTTACTAAGTTCGCGCGAGATGCCTTCGTTATACCCCAAGGGGAGAATTGCAATTGCTTCCTGCTGTTTAGCGACGTAAGCGGCACCGTAGCCCACGGCATCACCTTTAGCCAGGTTTTTCACGGCCGCAACGTGGGTTGTCAGAGTTAGAGCAGGTTTGAGAGTTTGGCGCTCGCGCCTACCCTCTTTGGTATGAGGGCCAAAGGGAGAGAGCCCATAGAAACCGAGCCCTAGACGGATCAAATTAAAATAGGGATCATGAATAATTTCTGATCCAGCAGTGGCGGCAAGGTGGCGGAGGGAAAAATGGTAACCTTTGG
Organism: Microgenomates group bacterium GW2011_GWF2_46_18; assembly: GCA_001002415.1. Taxonomy (GTDB): domain Bacteria; phylum Patescibacteriota; class Microgenomatia; order UBA1400; family UBA12108; genus LCMB01. The sequence continues at coordinate 37,827 of LCMB01000006.1, read as the reverse complement.
CTTCGAGAAGAGTAGTCATTTGTTTGAATAACGCGATCTGGCGGCGGGTAGCGGTAACTTGCCGAGGATCATCGGCCGAAGCCAAATGAGAAAAAACTCCCTCTAGGCGGAGATGAGGACAGTGTTTGAGAGTGGAAAGCAGTTGGGGTAAGTCGGCGAGGGTGAAACCTAGGCGGTGCATCCCGGTATCTAACTTGAGATGGACGCGGGACCCTGGCTGATACTTGTTAAGCGCCAGGAGAGTCTCACAGTCTGAGACACCAAAGATAAAGGGAATGTTTTTCCAGACCTGATAATTAGCAGGGTCGGTGTAGCCCATGATAAAGATCGGGGTTTTGATCCCAGCTTTATACAATTCATAGGCTTCATAGAGAGAGTCGACACAGAGGAAGGGAACTTGAGAAAGATTTTGATCGATAAATTGAGCGGTAGGAATTAGGCCGTGACCGTAGGCGTTACTTTTAAGAACAGGGGCGAGTTGGGCTTGAGGGTTAAGCTTTTTAAAATAATTATAGTTATGGAGGAGAGCGGACTTTTTGACAGTTATTTCGTTAAGGACCCGATACTGTGGCATATCTCCACTATATATCTTTTAGTTATAAAGTCAAACTTGTAGGCTAAATATATGGTTATTAACCACAACTACAAGGGATCAACCCTCGTAGTTAGCTGATTCCTAGGTGGGTAGGAGTAAAGGCATAGGGAAGCAAAGTTTTGAGACTAGTCACACGTTTAACATTCCCCTTAGGATCTGCGACTAGAACAAGACAATTATCCGCGTGCTCGGCCATAATCTGACGGCAGCGACCACACGGAGCGCTATCACCGGAATGGGCGCAGGCAAGAGCAACTAAAAATTTCCGGCCACTTTGTTCGACTTCTCCTTGAATAACTGCGTTGGTGATGGCGGCTTCTTCACCGTGGTCGGTTTCGCTGTAGCTTACCCTTTCGACATTGTTGCCCAAATACACTTGGCCTGATTTTGCCAGAATGGCAACACCAACTTGATAATGGGAGTAGGGAACATAGGCATGTTGACGTTGCTGAGCGGCTGACTGGCACAATTTGAGTAAACTATCTTCCCCAAGGCGGGTGATTTCTCCAAGAATCCAAGTTTTTTCGAGTTGCCGTTCTGAGTCGGGGACAGTCCAAATGGTATCGTCTTTTTCTTGGAGGGTGGTGACACTGGTCACAACATCGCCCGGGTGGGGGCGCATCAAGATAACTCCCTGGGTTGAGCGACCCAAGACTTTGATGTTTTTGAGCGGAAGCTTAATGACCTGGGCAGCTTTGGTAGTAATGACGACCTGCTCGTCATCTTCGGTGACTAGGCGGATCGCGGCAACTTGACCAGTTTTGTCGGAGAGTTCGGCCACTTTGACCCCCTGCCCTCCCCGTTTTTGCTCGGGATACTCCTCAACGTTCGTGCGTTTGCCGAGCCCATGCTCAGTAACAACCAGGATTTCCCGGAAGAATTTGCGCCGTTTATCATCAGGTTTGGGGGGTTTGATCTCAACGGTTTCCATAGTTAGGACTTTATCTTCGGGTTTGAGGGTCATCCCCTTGACTCCCATGGTGTCCCGGCCTGTCGCGGTCACGTCGGTTTCTTTGAATTTGATGGATTTGCCCAGAGCGGTAATCAGGACAATGTAGTTTTGGCCGTTACTTAGAACCACTTTGACGAGCTTATCGTTATCTCTTAAGGAGATACCGATCTTGCCGCTAGTTCTAATACTTTCATATTCCGCAAGCGGGGTCTTTTTGACCATGCCTTTTTGGGTGGCCATGGTGACAAAGTGGGATTGGTCGGCAAAGTTGGCTTTGGTTAGGGTAAGGAGAGCCTGAACTTTTTCGTCTTGTTCAATACTGAGTAAATTAATGATGGCTTGGCCTTTGGCTTGACGGGAGCCTTCGGGAAGCTCGAAGGCACGAATGGCGTAAACTTTGCCAAGGTCGGTAAAGAAGAGACAGTAGTCATGAGTGTTGGCGACAGTCATGTGGAGAACCTCATCTTCGTCTTTGGTAGTCATGCCGACCACACCTTTGCCGCCGCGCCTCTGGGTACGGTAGGAGTTGAGAGGCATGCGTTTGATGTAGCCTTCGCGGGTAATCACAACCAGGTTATCAACCGAGGCAACTAAATCTTCTTCGCTAAATTCGCCGAGCTTGCCTTTGACTACTTTGGTCCGTCTAGGATCGCCGTATTCTTTTTTGAGAGCCGAAAGTTCTGTGATAATAGTATCGAGGACTGCCTGGGGGTTATGGAGGAGGGCCAATAAAGCCTTGATAGTTTGGAGAATGGCGTTGTATTCGTCTTCGATTTTCTGACGTTCGAGGGCGGAGAGACGGCGGAGCTGAAGATCGAGGATGGCGGTGGCTTGGATATCACTGAAACCAAATTTCTGGATCAAGTTCTTTTTGGCATCATCGGTATCTTTGCTTTTTTTGATGGTTTCGATGACGGCGTCCAAATTATCGAGGGCTTTGATAAAACCTTCGAGAATGTGAATCCTAGCTTTGGCTTCTTGCAGTTCAAATTGGCTGCGCCTGACGATCACCATTTGGCGATGTTGCACATAGTGGGTCAAAATAGTTTTGAGATTCATGAGGTGAGGAGTGCCTTTGCCATCGAGAGCAACCATATTGGCGGGGAAACTACTTTGGAGTTCGGTGTGTTTAAATAGATTGTTTAAAACACTTTTGGGTTTACTGGCTTTTTTGAGTTCGATGACGATACGTAAGCCTTCCCGGTCAGATTCGTCTCTTAAGTCACTGATCCCATCAATTTTTTTGTCACGGACCAAATCAGCGATCTTTTGGATTAACTTGGCTTTGTTGACTTGATAAGGAATTTCGGTAACGATGATCTGGAATTTGCCAGTTTTGGTTTCTTCGATGTCGGCGACGGCACGGGTTATTACTTTGCCTTTGCCTGTCGCGTAAACTTCGCGAATGGCGGAGGCGTCGTAGATAATCCCGCCGGTTGGGAAGTCGGGTCCTTGGATACTTGTCAGCAAGTCGTCAACGGTGGCAGTTGAGTTAAATTCGCCGGTTAGGTCAGAGTGGGGTGCGGAAACAATAGTTTCGTCAGTGAAATTAGTAAGATCAGGCAAACTGGCTGAGTCAACTTGGTGAATCAGAGTAGTAAGTGCATCAACGACTTCACTTAGATTATGAGTGGGGATTTTGGTGGCCATCCCAACGGCAATGCCGTCGCTACCCATTAGAAGTAGGTTAGGTAGAAGGGCTGGAAGGACAGTTGGTTCTTGGAAAGTACCATCAAAGTTGTCGATCCAGTCCACGGTCTTTTTGTCTAAATCGGACAAGAGTTCGCTAGTAATCTTGGCAAGCCTGGCTTCGGTATAACGCATGGCGGCGGGAGAATCCCCATCGACACTTCCAAAGTTACCTTGGCCATCGACCAGGAGGTAGCGCATAGAAAAGTCTTGGGCTAGGCGAGCTAAAGCCTCATAAACCGCACTATCGCCGTGTGGGTGGTATTTACCCAACACTTCTCCGACGATACGGGCACATTTTTTATATTTGGCGGGGTGAGTGAGCGCGAGCTCCTTCATGCCATAGAGAATACGGCGATGGACTGGTTTGAGACCATCTCTGGCGTCAGGTAAGGCACGGCTGACGATCACGCTCATGGCGTAATCGAGATAGCTCTTTTTCATCTCGTCGACGACTTGAACGCTGGCAATTTTGCCAAACTCGGTATCTTTGATATCCCAAGCTTTTTGGGCGCCCACGAGCATGCCGCCTTCTTGAGCGGTTAAAGCTGGAGTTGAAGGAGGAGTATCCTCGACAGTTGAGGAATCATCATCCAAATCAAGGGGGCGCAAGAGATTGTCGTCGGACATTTATTTCCTTTGAAGATCAGCGGTTAATACTTTTATGGCTTCCTCGGCTCCCAGAAATCGGCCAGTTTTGACAAATTTGCCGGGTTCGAGATCTTTGTAGTGATCAAAAAAATGTTTGATTTTGTTCTGAGTATGAGCCGGAATATCCGAGACGTCGGTCCAGTCACCGAAGAGTGGATCGACTTTTTTAATTGGGACAGCAATGAGCTTGGTATCTACCCCCTCTTCATCTTCCATTTCGAGCATGCCAATTAGTTGGGCTTTGATGCCGACTCCGGGAACTAGGCGTTCGGAAGCTAAGAGAACGATATCAGTGGGGTCCCCATCTTCGCCTTGGGTACCCAAGACACAGCCATAGTTAAAGGGGAAGCTCATGGGGGTGTGAAGGATCCGGTCGGCCATCAGCATCCCAGTTTTTTCGTCCCGCTCATATTTGACGTGACTACCCTCGGGGATTTCGATAAAGACGGTAATATTTTTGGTTGAGTCGGTCATATGGTCTCCTATATTAATGTTACTAATTATACGTCGAGAGAGGCTTGATGAGCATTGATTTGAATAAATTTCTTGCGGGGAGCTACATCATCCCCCATCAAGATACTAAAGATTTCGTCGGCGGCTTCGGCTTCTTCGATATGGACTTGCTTAAGCATGCGTTTGGCGGGATTCATGGTGGTCATCCAGAGCTGTTCGGGATTCATTTCTCCCAAGCCTTTGTAGCGTTGGAGAGTAGTTTTGCGGTCCTTGAGTTCAGCTAGTTTGGCGTCCCTTTCAGTATCGGTATAGACGTAGTACTCTTTTTTGTCGGCTTCGATGCGGTATAAGGGGGGCATGGCGATATAGAGGTAGCCGCCCTGAATAATGTCGGGCATGTGACGGAAAAAGAAAGTTAAGGCAAGAGTGGTAATGTGCTCTCCATCCACATCGGCATCGTTCATGAGGATAATCCGGTGATAGCGGAGTTTTCCGGCATTATAGGTATCCCCCACCCCGGTTCCTAGAGCGATGATTAGGTTTTTGAGTTCTTCGAAGGCAATAATTTTGTCGAGTCTGGCTCGTTCGGTATTGAGGATTTTACCCCTTAAAGGGAAGATGGCTTGGAAGCGACGATCCCGACCCTGTTTGGCACTGCCGCCGGCGGAATCACCTTCGACGATGTAGATTTCACATTGAGCAGGATCTTTTTCCTGACAGTCAGCGAGTTTGCCGGGTAAGGTAGTGCCTTCGAGGACACCTTTACGAACGACCGCATCACGGGCGGCGCGAGCGGCCATCCGGGCTTTGGCGGCGAGCTCGGCTTTTTCGAGCATACGCTTGGCTTCGCCGGGGTGTTCTTCGAGGTAAATTTCCAGTTTTTCTTTGACGATGGCGTAAACTGCCGACTGGGCTTCGATGTTGTTGAGTTTGGCTTTGGTTTGACTCTCGAATTGGATTTCACTGCTGGGCATTTTGACAAAGACCACGGCGGTTAAGCCTTCTTTCAGGTCTTCGCCGGTGAGCTCAATTTTTCCGCCTTTTTTGACTAGATAATCTTTGATCACTTTGATCAGGGCGGTTCGAAAACCGGTTAGGTGAGTGCCACCGTCGTAGGTGTGGATGACGTTGGCAAAGGTAAGAATGTTTTCGTTAAAAGAATCGTTATATTGGAAGGCAACTTCGGCGTGGATGGTTAAATCATTCTCAGTGTAACTCCCATTCATATAGACCACGTCGTGGAGAGGCTTCTTGTGAGTGTTGAGGTGATCAACCAAGGATTTAATTCCAGATTCAAAGTAAAAATTAGCTTGTTCGCTGGTTCTCTCGTCGTTTAGGTGCATGAAGAGCTTGGGGATAAGGTAGGCGCGTTCGCGGACGCGGCCCTTGATTTTCTTGTAGTCAAACTCAACGGTCTTTTTGAAGATGGTGGGATCGGGAGTAAAAATAGTATAAGTGCCGGATACATCAGTTAAAAGATGGGTGTGGGCGGGATTAAGGATTTTTTTGACTTCGGCTTCGGTAATTTTTTTCACTGGGTAGAGCGGTGCCCCAATTTTGTACTCCTGGGTATGGTACTCCCCTCCCCGCTTCACAATCACGCGGAAGTGCTTGCTAAGCGCGTTAACAGCAGAAGCGCCAACGCCATGGAGGCCACCGGAAGCTTGGTAGGCAGTTTCTTCGAACTTGCCGCCGGCGTGAAGTTTGGTCATGGCGATTTCGAGGGCCGAGACACCCGACACATGGAGATCAGTGGGGATCCCACGGCCGTCGTCGGAAATGGCAGCGTAACCGTCTTTGGTTAAAGTGGTGTAAACATGGTGAGCCGAGCCGGCAATCGCTTCGTCGACACTGTTATCAATGATTTCTTTGAGGAGTTCTTGGATGCCGCGTTCGTCGGTACTGCCGATGTACATACCGGGACGTTTGCGGACAGGTTCGAGTCCCTCGAGAACTTTGATATCAGACGCAGTGTAGCTAGATTTAGTCATAAAAGCATTAAGGCGTAAAGCGTTAAGTAAGCAAAAGAAAACTATAACACAATTGATTGTACCAGGGTAAGAGGGGGGCGTCCAGGACCTATATTATTTGGATTTGGGGAGGTGAAGAAAGAGGTTGCCGAGAGCCAAATTGACGTTGACATTACTCACAAGCTGAGTATGAGTTTGATGGGCTAAGCGGGCAATTTTGACCAGGAGAAGGCGGCTATTGGGAGCGATGGTTTGGGATAGCAGGGCGTGAATTTCCACAAGTAAGGAAGCAAGCCAGGCCAGGGCTTGGGTTTTGTCGGAAGGGAGAGTTTGAGCTAAGAGGAGCCGATCACCAGCCGAGGCGGAGAGGGCCGATTTAATCACAGAGAGTTGGGAGGTGGCAGGCGGAGTGATGGAAGGAAGGGTAATAATTTGACAGCGAGAGCGGATGGTCGGTAAAAGACTAGCGGAAGTGGGGCAAGTTAGGTAAAAATGCGTACGAGAGGGTGGTTCTTCGAGCAGTTTTAAAAGTGCATTACTAGCGGGAATAGTTAGGAGGTTGGCTTCTTCGAGCCAAACTATTCTAGAGAGAACGGGAGAGAGGGAGAGAGTTTTAAGCAGGGCGTGGATTTGAGGGATACCGATACTTGTTAAAGAAGCAGTGAGATGAATAAGCTCAGTTGTGGTGGGCTCAACCAGAGAGAGAATATGGGCGGCACGGGAAGAGAGAGATCCATGGTCGATAATGGTAGGAAGCATAAGGATATGTTAGCATGGAGTTATGCAGGATCTTGCCCTCGTCCTCAAAACGGACGGTCTTCTGCCGGAAGCAGATTTCACACGCTTACAACAGCAGAGTTTTGCCAGTGGGACACCACTGGATGAATTGGTGGAGAAGTCGGGGTTGATCCCGCCAGACGCGTTGATGAAAGCCAAGGCCAAAGTTCATAATGTGCCGTTTGTGAATTTGTCGTCACTGGCTTCTTCGCCAGAAGCTTTGGCAAAAATACCAGAATCGGTGGCGGAGTATTATCGGGCTCTCCCCTTTGCGTATGACACTAAGGAAAATCTTTTGTCAGTCGCCATGGAAAACCCCTTGGATTTGCAGACGGTGGCGTTTTTGGAAGCTAAGTCGAAGGCCAAAATTACTCCACATTTGGCAGTTGCGGAGGAGCTACTTGAAGAAATTCCCAAACGGTATGCCCAGAGTTTGAGTGCGGAAGTTACCCAAGTACTTAAAGAAAGCGGTGAGGGAGAGTTGACCAAAAGAGTGGTGGATGTGGAGCGATTGGGCGACGTCATTCGAGAGGCACCGATTGCCAAGATCGTAGCTACAGTTTTGGAGTTTGCGATCAAAGCCCGAGCTTCGGATATTCATATTGAGCCGTTGGAAGATCATACCCGGGTACGTTATCGGATTGATGGAATTTTGCAGGAAAAGTTGGTATTGCCCAAAAAAGTTCATGATGGGGTTATCTCGCGGGTGAAGATTTTGGGAGAGATGAAGATCGATGAGCGAAGGGTGCCACAGGATGGACGGTTTACTTTTAGGATCGGTGAGCAAGAGGTGGATTTGCGGGTATCGTCACTCCCAACAGTAGATGGGGAAAAGATCGTGATGCGTTTACTTCGGAAAAGCAGTAATGTCCCAAGTTTGGCCGAGTTGGGACTACGGGGGATGGCACTTAAAAATGTGGAAGATTCGATCCATGTGCCGCACGGGATTGTGTTGATTACCGGTCCAACCGGAAGCGGGAAAACCACTACCCTATACTCAGTTCTGCATGTTTTAAATACTCCTAAGGTGAATATTGTGACCTTGGAGGATCCGGTTGAGTACCAGATAGACGGAGTGAACCAGGTTCAGATTAATCCTAAGGCAGGACTCACCTTTGCTACGGGACTTAGGTCATTTTTGCGACAAGACCCGAATATTATTATGGTGGGAGAGATTCGGGATAACGAGACCGCGGAGTTGGCAATTCAGGCATCTTTGACTGGCCACTTGGTGTTTTCGACTTTGCATACCAATTCTTCTTCGGGAGCACTGCCCCGGTTACTGGATATGCGGGCGGAGCCATTTTTGCTCGCCTCATCGATGACTTGTGTGGTGGCACAACGGGTGGTACGGAAAGTGTGTGAAAAGTGTCAAGAAGCCTATACTCCCCCTGCCGAGGTATTGGCGGAGATGAAACAGGTCTTGGGGCCATTGTTTGATTCGTACGTATCACAGCTCAATGGCAAACCAATCACATTAAAGCGAGGAAGAAAGTGTGAGGCTTGCGGGGAGACGGGATATATGGGAAGACTGGCGATATTTGAAGTTTTGAAAGTGACGGAAAAGATTGGTAAGCTGATACTGGAGCGCGCCCCAGCCGTGCAGATTGAGCAGGCGGCGGTAATGGACGGGATGGTACTCATGCAACAAGACGGCTACTTAAAAGCTTTGGAGGGAGTGACTACTCTCGAAGAAGTGATGAGGGTAGCCAAAACATAAACGGGAAAGGAAACAATATGGAAATCAAGAAAATCTTAGAGATGTGTGTACAGTACCGAGCTAGCGATGTGCATATCCTGGTCGGAACCCCACCGTCACTACGATTAAACGGACAGTTGGTGGTGGTGCCGGACTCGCAAGTAGTAACACCGGCGATAGCGAGCGAGTTAATTAGCCCTTTAATGAGCCAGTCCCAGCGAGAGCTGGTGCAGGTGGATCGGGAGCTAGATTTTTCTTATTCGTTAAATAACGGAGCTCGGTTTAGGACGAATGTATATTACGAAAAGGGCAATTTGGCGGCGGCGCTTCGCTATATTCCTAACCAGATTAAGTCACTGGAAGAGTTGGGTTTACCCCAATTATTGGGAAGACTTACTTCATTAAAACAGGGCTTAATTTTGGTCACGGGTCCAACCGGCCACGGGAAATCAACGACTTTGGCGGCGATGATTGAGCGGATTAATAATGAGCGGGGGGAGCATATTGTGACGATTGAGGACCCCATCGAGTTTATTTATACGCCGCAAAAAAGTTTGATTTCACAGCGAGAACTCCATTCGGATACCCATGGCTGGTCAGTGGCTTTGAAGAGTGTTCTTCGGGAGGATCCCAATGTCGTTTTAATTGGGGAGATGCGGGACTACGAGACGATCGAGAGTGCTTTACTCATCGCGGAGACGGGACATTTGGTTCTCGCCACTTTGCATACCAGTAGTGCGGCCCAGACGATCGACCGGATTGTGGACGTGTTCCCGGAGGAACAGCAACAACAGGTGCGGGCCCAGCTATCGATGTCCCTTGAGGCAGTAGTTTCCCAGCGGTTGATCCCAGCGGCAAGCGGAGGGAGAATGGTGGTGGTCGAAACTATGCTCGCCAACTCGGCGGTACGGTCATTAATCCGGGAAGGGAAAACTCACATGCTGACGAATGTGATGCAGACTTCGAGCGAGGTGGGGATGAAGACAATGGATATGGCGTTGGTTGAGGCTTACAAAGCTGGGAAGATTACTTTGCCGGTAGCTAGGGAGTATGCCAGCAACGTCGAAGAAGTTAACCGAGTTGTTGGGAAAGTTACGTAAGCTATGCAACGATTTAGATTTAGGGCAAGATCAAAAGAGGGATTACTGCGTAAGGGAATAGTTGAAGCTCAAAGTGTAGCAACGGCGGCGGAGGTGTTGCGGGGACAGAATTTGGTGATAGTTGAATTACATGAACTTAAAGCTGGGGGTGGACTGTTTAATTTTGGGAATAAAGTTAAGTTTGATGACGTGGTCAATTTCACCCGCCAACTCTCCACCATGATCGGAGCGGGGCTGCCTCTAACAGATGCCTTGTCGATTTTGCAGGTACAGGTCTCGCCTGTCATGCAGGTGCAGATTGCCGAAGTCTTAAAGTCGATTGAGGGTGGTTCGACCTTGGCAAATGCGCTTCGGGCCCATAAAGATACGTTTAGTCCGGTGTATGTGGCCTTGGTTGCGGCAGGTGAGGCGGCGGGAGTATTGGATACGGTTTTGGCACGACTAGCAGATAACTTGGAGAAACAGCGGGAGTTTCGGGCGAAAACTAAGGGAGCGTTGATTTACCCTGTGGTGGTATTAATCGGGATGATGTTGGTTGCGGGAGTGATGATGATTTTTGTCTTGCCAAAGATGACTTTGATGTATCAGGATTTTAATGTGGAACTGCCGGCAGTTACGAAGATTTTGATTGGAGCTTCTAATTTGGTGAGCCGGGCGTGGTATTTGGTGATTGCAGGAATTATGGGGGCTGGTTATGCCCTTCAAGCGTGGCGTAAAACTAAACTGGGAGCGCTCGCAATTGATAAGTTTTTGTTTAAGCTGCCGATTTTTGGCAAGATCAAGATGATGACAACGATGGCCGAGTTTACCCGCACGCTGGCTCTATTGGTTTCGGCGGGAGTCGCGTTGGTTGAAGCTATCCGAATTGTGAAAGATGTGGTGGGGAATACTGTGATGCATAATGCTTTGGAAGTGGTGGCTGGCGAAGTGGAGAAAGGAAATGCATTGGCGGTATCTCTTGCTAGGCAAGAAGTATTCCCGATGATTGTGCCGCAGATGGTGTCGGTTGGCGAGCAAACAGGGAAATTGGATGAAATCTTGACCCGGGTTGCTGGGTATTTTGAGGTGGAGAGTGAACATGCGATCAAGAATCTGTCGAGTGCGATGGAGCCGATTATTATGGTCATATTAGGACTGGGAGTCGGATTTTTGGTGATTGCGATCGTGGTCCCCATCTACAACTTGACGAGTGCATTCTAATGTGCGCATAATGATTAGATATAGGAGGTAATATATGTTTTTAAGAAAATTAGGTTTCACCATGATCGAGCTGTTAATCGTGATTGCCGTTTTGGGTATCTTGGCGGTTGCTGTCTTGGCGGCTATCAACCCGATTGAGCAGATCAACCGGGGTAAGGATACGGGAACTAGATCGGATGCGGAGCAATTATTATCCGCAGTTGATAGATATTATGCTGGTAGAGGTTATTATCCATGGATGGCTGATAATGAGTCGGAGAATCTTGCGGCAGCGTGGGTAGAGTTACAAGGGACCGCTACAACGACTATTGCTGTGGGTGCGGACGGTGAGGATATGTTGGCAAATTTGTCGAGCGGAGGGACTTCTGAAGTAAAAGAGTCATTTATAACGAGAATTATTAATGCTGAGCAAACTACACCTTTGAGAATTTTCAATGAGGGAAGTTTGAGTTCTGACTCGACTTATATTTGTTTTACTCCGAAATCAGCATCGTTCAGGGAAGAAGCGTGGAAGAGGTGTTCTGATGATGGTGTAGCAAGAGCGTTGCCAGGGGATTTCCCTCCACTCGCCTGTCCGGCAGGTGGAACTTGTGCAACGGCTGCTACTTCAGATCTTGCGACTGCGTGTTTTATTTGTCTGCCATAACTAGTAAAGAAACTGATAAAATGTGAGGATGGGGTTACTCATTCTCACATTTTTTTTTGGGGCGGCGGTTGGAAGCTTTGTCAATGTCTTGGTTGAGCGGTCGATTGCGGGGAAGGATTGGATTAAAGGTAGAAGCAAGTGTGATCACTGCGGTAAAACCCTCGCTTGGTATGACATGATTCCCCTCCTCTCTTACTTGTTCTACCAAGGGAAATCACGCTGCTGCCACAAACGTTTGTCCTGGCGTCACCCGCTGGTTGAACTCTTGTTTGGCACTTTGTTTGTGTGGTGGCTTTTGGTTGGGTTTATGTTCTTTCGCTTGGCTGTCACTCCCCTATTGGTCATTCAACCGTTGTTTTGGCTGATAACGGGAGTAGTTCTACTGATTGTGGCGGTAGCGGATGCGTACGGCGGAGTGATTTTGATGCCATTAGTCAAAATCGGAGTAGTGAGTGTAGTAGGGTATCGGATAATTCTGTGGTTGTTTGGACAGTACCAACTGGTGGATGGAGGGCTTGCTTTGTTGGCGGGACTCGGGTATGCAGGATTTTTGGCGGGACTGCGGTACTTGACCAAAGGACGCGGGATGGGAGAGGGAGACCCGTATTTGGCCTTTTTACTTGGAGTATTGGTAGGCTGGCCAAGAACACTGGTTGCGGCACTTTTGGCTTTTGTGGTCGGGGCAATCGTGGGAATAATTTTGATTGGACTGGGGAAGAAAAAAATGGGTTCGACCATCCCCTTTGGGCCGTTTATGGTGTTGGGAGCCACCCTGGCTTTGTGGTGGGGAGAAGCTATTATTCGTTTCTTACTAGGATAGAAGTGGCAAAGTGAAGGCTGGGACTCTCCCCTAAGCGGAGATTGGCGGAAGTAAGGGATAAATCAAAAGCTAAATTAATTAGTCGAGGATTAGTGTTGCTTGGTTCACAGTTGAGGTCAAAGTTGGAAACTGTCTGGTTGGCAGGCGTTAAGGCGGCGGAGTTACTGGCAATAGCGGTCCCGCTTAGGGCCAGAGTAGTAGTTTCTCGGTCTTGGTTGACCAAAACGATAGTGTTGGTGGTGGAGTTGCAACTAGTTACTTCGCGGGAGTTTCTGATTAAACTTTGGATTTGGGTGATGGTGTAGTCTCCGGCAGCTTTGATTTTGCTTTGGGCACGGATCCTGGCACTGTTAGTAAGACTAGTTAAAAGAACTGCTGAGATGGCAAGTCCCAAAATACTGGTCAGGCCGACCACGACCAAGAGTTCGATCAGCGAGAAACCGGACTTTGTTTTAGTTAATTCCATTGGGAAAGCTCCAATTCGAGACTGGTAGTACGAGTAGTATTGGCTTGCCAAGAGGTGGTGATTACGCCGGAGATGATGCCGCTGGCGCGACTGGCGAGGTTGAGAGTGAGTTCACGAGTAATGGTGGTACCCGTGATGTAGTTAGTGGAGCTACAAGCGCCTTTAGCTAAAGTGGTAAAAGCAGCGATGGTGGGAGCTGGCAAAGTGATCAGGCAGTAGCTGACAGTATTACTTCCAGCGGCATCGGTAACTAGTTTGGCGGTAAAGTCGGTCCAGCCAAGGAGGCTTTTCTCGGCCCGGAGCCAGTCGGCTGCTTGGTAGGCATATTTGTTGGCAACGGAGAGCTGCCGGGCATAGGTGTTTTGTTTGATGGTGTAGTTGAGGAGTGACAAAGCAGCGACAAAACAGACCATGATGAGGCCGGCGGCAATGGTAGTTTCGACGATAGATTGGCCCAGCAGTTTGCGCATATTTAATCAATCCCTAAATATTCGATGGTGCCGCTTTGGGTTAGTAAAAAACTGGCGGTGGCGCCAGTACTGGAAGTAACTACAAGCGTCAAAGAGGTACCACCCCCTAAGTCGACTCCGCCTGAAAGAGGGCGGAAAATAATCGTGGCGGAAGTAATAGAAGTGACATTGGGGATAGTAATTGTCTCCAACGTTACTGTGTCGCCATCGCAAAGAGAACTGGTGACTAGAGTATTCGTACTGACAACAACTCTTTCACCTAAATAAATGCCATCACATTGTTTGTCACTGATTTGCGCCCGTTTTTGGGCGGATTGGAAGGTGCTCATTATCAATTCGGCGGAGTTATTGACGGTTTGGCGATCAGCGGCTTGGCGGTAGGCTGAGAGGCCGGCTACCACCAAAATAGCGGTAATGGCGCTGATAATAAGGAGTTCTACCAGGGTAAATCCCGGAAGATATTTAGGGATTGGTGGCGGCATATGAGCATGTCCCTGTTCCACAAGTTCCGGTTCCACAGGAGATAGGTGTAGTAGTAACTTCAAGAGCGGCACAAAGAACATAGGTGGTGGCGGTAGTGCGAATATAACCATAGAGATAGCCGGCTTTGGGATCGGAGGGGATGGTGGTTAAGTAAGTCGGGTAAAGGACACCGGAGTTTTTCCAGGTGGCGGTAGTTGGATAGCTACCATTTTCGGAACGGTAGGTTTCGAGGGCTTGACGAATTTGTTCGAGATCAGTTTTGCGGCGACTGTCACGAGATGTTTGGAGCGCACGGACGTAACTGACACTCCCGATCCCGATCAGGGTGATGATAATGGTCGAGACGACTAAGAGTTCGATTAGTGTAAAGCCTTTTTTCATATCCCTCCTATTGTTGATTTTGGACACAATAAAGTGTACCGGCAGAATTCCAGGTACAACCAGAAGCGGCTCCGGCAGTAGCATTGCCTTTGGTGGTTTCTTCGAGGGTAGCGCAGATACAATAGCTGTCGGTATCGATTGTGCTGGTTTGGTATTGGGTGTGAGGAGAAGGTTTGGGGTCACTGGGAACTGGCTGGGGACTAAAGGCGGTGGCAACCGCAGCATAGCTGCCGGCGCCGGTGGTGGCATAGTACTGTTCGAGAGTAAGCTGGATGGTTTTCATATCGTTACGACGTCGGGCGTCGCGGCTTTTCTTTTGGGCGTTGATGTAGCTGGTCATGGCACTAGTAATTAAGACACCAATGATCGAGATCACAACTAGAAGTTCGATGAGGGTGAAACCTTGGCGGCGCATAAAAAACCTCCTTATAGATTATTCGGCACAAACAACGTAATCAGTTGATTCAGTGACTGTGTAACCGTCAAGAGCAGTTTCGCACCTTGCTTGAGAATCGGCGATCTCGGAGTCTGATTGGTTTTCGAGAGTAGCGATCAGGGCGAACTGATCGGTATCAGCAGAATAGTAATAGTATGTAATAGGGTTGCTAGCACTACTGGAAGGGTCGAGAGGGAGCCGGTTCATGTAGACGGTCCCGCCGTCGGTAAAGGTACTTCCCCACTCACAGACTGAGACCCCACAACCTTGGATCTTGTAGGTGCTGGTGCTTGAGGGGGGGAAACCCTGATTATCGTTGTAGTAAAGGCGGAGGGATTGAGAGACAGCGTGAAGATCGTTTTTGCGGCGGGCATCACGGGCGCGTTCCCGGGCACCTTGGAGGTTGGATAAGACTAGGGCAGCCAAAATCCCGATAATGGCGATGACAACTAGGAGTTCGATTAGGGTAAAACCAAGTTTTTTTATCATGGGAGGTTACTACTGGTAATTTTGTAATTGCACACGACGGTACCACAATCTATTGGGGGATCAAAGACTTCGATAGCGGGATCATCGCTGTTTTGAAGGCGACCATAGAGAGTAAAACCGGTACCGTCGGAAGCATAGTAATAGTTACCGGTGGGAGCTTCGGGAAGTTTGGCAAAATATATGGTAGTACCATCGGTAAAGGCTGCTCCCCAAGTAAGATCAGTGGTTGGATAAGTGCGATGATCGTTTTGGTACGCTTCGAGGCTTTTAGCAACCTGAGCAAGATCGGATTTGGTTTTGGCGTCTTGAGCTTTGATTCTAGCGGATTGGAAACTGCCAAAGCCGATGACCGAGAGAATACCAAGGATGGCCATTACTACAAGAAGCTCGATTAAAGTAAAACCTTTCACTCTTTGAGTATGGCGTAATTGACGGATGGGGTCAAGTTTGCTTTGATAGAGGGGTGAAACAAAAAGAATTGCAGAGTGGGCAGGTGGGATTGGTCTTGTTGGTAGTCATGGGGTTATTGATTTCCTTAGTATTATCGGTAGCTCTACGGAGTTTGGCCGATACGACTTTGTCCAGGCAGGAAAGAGAGAGTGGAGCGGCTTTTAGTTTGGCTGAGGGAGGAATCGAGAATGCTCTCAATGAACTTAGACAAGGGACGGTGAATACGGGTAATGTAACTATTGGAGACAGTACGGGGAATGTCACTGGTTTTTATAAAGTTCAGGAACTACAATCTCACTCCCTGTATTTGGCTGAGGGCGATACTGCCCAGATAGATTTGACGGATTATACTGGAGCTACCATTACTTTGAGATGGACTAAAAAGAATACGGCGGAAGATCCTGGGTGTGGAGTAGAAGGTAGTGGGACGGTACCGGCAGCTATCGAGGTAACTCAGATTCCAACGACAGGAGCAACAAAGCGGGCATATTACAACCCATCGAGTTGCCATGCTGCTTTAACTACCAGCAATAGTTTTGCGGTGAGTTCGGGGGTCAATGCGACTTATTTAAGTGCCAAAAATCATCCGATTGAGGTGGGAAGTGAGGGGGTATTGAGAGTAAAAATGATTTATCATGGAGCAACCCTGCAGGTTGTGGGGGCGGCGGGAAGTCCGCTAACGACTCAGTTGTATTTGGTTAAATCGGTGGCGGGCGGCGGGGACGCTAAACAGGAAATCGAAGTTAAGAGGGGGCTCGATGCCTCGGGAAGCGTATTTGATTACGCGGTATTTGCGGCTGGGACTATTGTGAAATAGAGAGGCTAGTATATAGTAGAAGATAGCATAGATAACATTTAGAGGAGTAATCTGCCCATGGGATCATTTTTTGCTTTGGATTTGGGGGCAACCGCAATTAAGGTGTGTCAGCTGACTTTGACCGGAACCAAGGGGTTTGTGTTAAATGCCATAGGGGGAGTGAGTAACCCGGCGGGGTCACTGGATTTTGCCGATCAGCAGGTGGTATTGAGTGCAACTGGGGCGGTGAAACAGGCACTTAAAGAGAGCGGGATTAGAGAAAGAAGAGTGGTAGTGGCAGTACCGGAGGCCAAGGTATTTAGCCGGATAGTCGAAATGCCTAAAATGTCGGATGCGGAGCTAGCCAGTGCAATCAAATGGGAGGCGGAGCAGTTTATCCCGGTACCAGTTTCGGAAGTAGAGATTGATTACACGGTAGTTAAACAGGCAGCGGCAGGTAAAGAAGGGAAGATGAGTGTGTATTTGGTTGCGGCTACGAAGAAATATTTGACCGAAGTGACGGATTTGGTGATTGGGTGTGGGCTAGAGCCGATTGCGATTGAAAGTGAGATGGTGGCCCTAACCCGATCGCTTACGTTTGGAACGCCGGACGTTACTAGTATGTTGGTCAATTTGGGATCGTTATCGAGTGTACTGGCGATAGTTGACCATGGAGAATTGGTATTTTCGTATGTGGCCCAAATCGGCGGAGTAGCCTTAACCAGAGCCTTAGCCCAATCGCTGGCACTTCCCCTACCCCAGGCTGAAGAGTACAAACGGACCTATGGATTAGATGAAACGATGATGGAAGGAAAAGTCCGAACGGGGTTACTTTTGGCTCTGGAATCATTGGTCGGAGAGATGAGAAAAGCGATGGAGAACTATTTAACCGTGCAAAAAACCAAGGTTGACCGAGTGGTGTTATCGGGAGGTGGGGCTTATCTACCAGGACTACCGGCATATTTGTCGGGAGTGTTTGGGGGGATTGAAGTGGTGATGGCTGACCCTATGGCGTGGGCGAAGCCGGTAAAGGGAGTGGTGATCCCCAAGGACCGAGCTAGTTATGCGGTCTCGATCGGGTTAGCTATGCGGGTGTTTTAGGAGTTATTATGGCCAATTTACAAGTTAATTTGCTAAAGAATAAGCGCACCCTAACGGAGAAGGATTATCAGCGGGAACGAAACTACTTGCGGCTCAGTTTGGTAGCGGGAATTAGTGTCGGAGTAGTGGTAGTGGCGCTTACTCTTTGGAACTTTTTTATGAAGCAGAAGCTAACAAACGTTCAGGGGGAAATTGCCCAGGCAGCTGCCGAGTTGCAGGCATTCACCCAGGCTAACGCAGAGCAGCTTTATTTGAAAAGCCGATTGGGATTGATTACAGAGTTTTTGGATGATCAGTCATTGGCACGGCAGGCATTGCAGGAACTGTTCGCGATTGTGATCCCGGGAGTAAATATCAGTAGTATGGAGTTTTTGGATGGTTATACGGTTCGAATCCAGCTCACAGCCTTGGATGTATCCGCGTTTAATGCGGCGATTGATTACTTTAAACAGGAGAACTCGTTTTTTAGCCAGGTAGTTTCGCGCGGAGTTAGCCAGGATTCTGAACAAAATTATCAGTTGACACTTGATTTAAGTATAGCGAAAGGTAGTTAGATGAAGGAAAACGTTTTGACAGGATTGATTACACGTCACCGCAGTTTGGTCTTGGCTATAATTATTGCGGGAGTCGCGGGATTGATGATTTTGCTGGTGGCTTTGCCACTAATAGGATCCATTAACAAAACGACCAAACAGCTACGGACTAAAACTGAAGAACTGGAAGACTTGGCGAAGAAAGTTAGTATTTTGGCAGGAATTGATCAGAGTGTCTTAAAAGAGAGGGTAACCGTGTTGGATGCGGCTTTGCCACCTAAGCGGGATGTGATGCTGTATTTGACGGCAATTAGTGGGTTGTCGCAGGAATTGGGGGTCAGCTTTGGCGGAATTAGTTTGGAGGGAGGAGAGATCAAAGCGGCCAGCACAAGTGCTACTACCAAAGGGAAAACAGCCAGAACGCCAGATTTGAAGCTGGATAGTTTGGATACAGAAATCAAGATTACCGGCTCACAGGAGAGTATTTATGCGTTTTTGCGAACGGTTGAAACTACCTTACCACTCATGCAGATTGGGGATGTAAAAGTAAGCGCCAGCGAGGAGGGAGAATACACCCTGTCCCTGGGGTTGGGGATGTTGTGGGCGGGAGCGGACTCTGTGGGGGTAAAAGGACAGATTACCCTATTTGATCAAAAAGAAGAGGAATATTTTACCCGATTATCTGGGTATCGCCGATATGTAGCGCCAGAACTTGCAGAGACAGCAGGAGAGGTAGTTGGGAGAGCTAGTCTTTTTACACCTCAACCGTAAGACCATCAGTAGGAGGAACCTCTTCGGGAGCAGGAGCTTCTTCGGGAGCAGGAGTGGGTTCGGTAGGTTCGGTGGGAGCGGAGTTTTCGGAAAGGACTGAGACGCGGACGTGAACACCCTTTTGGATGGCGATCACCCGCATAATGGTGCGGATAGCTTTGATAACTTTGCCTTCTTTGCCAATAATTCGGCCAACATCGTCACTGTGAACGGTAATAAGATAGTTGGTAGTACCGGCTTCGTCAGCCGTATCGATTTTGACATCGTCTGGGTGAGTTACGATATTTTTGAGAACAAATTCGAGGACTTCTTGCATGGGGCTCCTTGATTAATATAGATAATAGATGTTAGATTTTCTTGGTTGATTTGGGTTTTTTGGCAGCAGGAGCGTTTTTACTGGCGAGATTACGGACGGTGCTAGTGGGCTGGGCGCCGAGACTAAGCCAGTGAAGATAGGCGGTGTGATCAAGTTTGATTTGGGAGGGGTTGGTACTGGGATTGTAGAATCCGAGCTGTGCTTTGTTGGTTCCGGTCAGTTTACTGTGTTCTTCTTGGACGACGATACGGTATTGGGGTTGTCCCTTTTTGCCGACGCGTGAGAGTTTGATTTTGAGCATAGGTGGTATTGTATCAAGATTTGGTGATCTGCTCAAGGGTGTGATAAGCGGCGTCCTCTTGGGCGGCTTGTTTGCTCTTCCCCTGCCCTTCGGCATAATTCTTGCCATCGATGGTCACTTGCATGACAAAATTTTTGTCATGATCAGGACCAGATTCGGTCAAGAGAGAATAGAGAGGAGTTGCTTTATATCTGGCTTGAGCGATTTCCTGCAGAAGTGATTTGTTGTCCTTGTAGGCTTGGGTTTTGAGAATGGTTTTGGTTTGAGGGAGAAGATGAACTTCGAGAATTTGTTGACAAGGAACGAGTCCTTGATCGAGATAAAGAGCCCCTAAAAAGGCTTCGAAGGTGTCGGCGAGGATAGAAATATTTTGGCGGCCGCCGGTAGCTTCTTCGCCTTTACTCATTAAGAGGAGGGGGGGAAAGCCTAGCTCGGTAGCCACGAGTGCGAGACTTTCGGTGCGAACGAGGGCGGCGCGCAGATTAGTGAGCATACCCTCCTGGAAATCGGGATAGGACTCAAAAAGATATTGAGAAACAATCAGTTCAAGAACTGCATCTCCTAAGTATTCCAGGCGTTCATTACTTTCTTCAAAATCTTTGGATTCGTTGAGATATGAGCGGTGAACGAAAGCGTTGTGGATCAAGTGTTCATTTTTAGGAGTTAAGTTAAGTTGAGATAAAAGCGGGACGAGATTATTTTTCGGCATGAAGTCCTTTCAGAATAGTGCCAAGGACACCATTCACAAAACTAGCACTGCTTTCGGTACCGTAGGTTTTGGCGATCTCGACAGCTTCGTCGATCACTACTTTGGGAGGAGTGTCGGAATGGAGAAGTTCGTCGGTAGCAACTCGCAGAATAGCCAGATCAATTTTGTTAATTTTGGACAGCGGCCACTCGGGAGCGGCGAGGCTGATCGTGGGATCGACGGGAGTAGTAAAACCAGGGTGAAAACTCTGGGAAAATTGAGCTTGAACTTGGAGAATTCTCTTTTTGTGACGAGGGTCGGAGGAGGTTTTCATGAGTTATTGGTTGCAGTTAGCGCAGAGGGAATGGGAACGTTTGGATTGACCACAGTTTTTGCAGGTGGTGAGTTGGGGAAGCTGGAGTTTGATACTGGCGCGGCGCTTGCCTTGGCGACGAGTAGACCAGCGACGTTTGGGTAGCGGTGTCATATAGAGAGCATTTTAACAGCTTCGGCAGTTTGGCGCAATAAAGCTTGATCATAGATAGAGGCAAAACGGAGGGAGAAGAAACCATGCTGAGTAGTACCGTAGAGTTCACCAGGGCCACGGGAAGCAAGATCAAATTCGGCCAGTTTGGCACCGTCCTTTTCCCGGACAAAATAGGCAAGACGCGCCAGCGCTTTCTCGCTAGGCTGATGCGCAAAGAGGAGACAGTGGCCTTGTTTGCCACCGCGACCGACTCGACCTCGAAGCTGATGCAGGGTAGCTAAACCAAAGCGATCGGCATTTTCGATAACCATAATATTGGCTTCGGGGATATCAAGACCAACTTCAATCATGCTGGTGGCAACGAGGATTTGGGTGTGGCCGTCTCGGAAAGCTTGCAGATGAGCAGTTTTTTCACTACCTTTCATTCTCCCGTGCATAATATCAACAACGAGATCGGGGAAGCGAGCGGAGAGATCTTTTTCTAGTTTTTTGAGTGATTGGGTGGCGGAGGTCTCGTCGTCTTCGGCTTGATCAATCAAGGGGACGACGACAAAAGCCTGGTTTTGATGAGTAAGAACTTCCTGGCGGATCCAGTCGTAGGCGGCAACTCGTTTGTCTTCGGTAACATGGTAGGTTTTGACGGGAAGACGGTTTTGGGGGAGTTCGTCCAAGCGGGAAAGCGAAAGATGACTAAAGACAGTCATAGCGAGAGTGCGAGGGATGGGGGTCGCGGTCATCATCAAAAAATGGGGGGCGGGATTAAGTTTGGTTAGGAGTAAGCGCTGATCGACCCCAAAGCGATGCTGTTCGTCAATAATAACAAGACCGATATTGTGGAAGTTGGAGATTTGTTTGAGCAAAGCGTGAGTGCCGATCACGATGTCGGCATCCACATCCCCCTTGCTTACACTGGTGAGGAGGGAAAGAGTACAGCGGGAGCCAAGAAGAGAAGAGAAGTTGGCAAAGAGTTGCTCGGCAAGAATTTGGGTAGGAGCCATGAGTAGGGTGCGGCGAGAAGAGTAGTGGGTGAGAAGTGCTGAGTAGGCGGCAACTAAGGTTTTGCCACTCCCCACTTCGCCAGATAGTAGGCGATGCATGGCGAGAGGTTGGGAGAGGTCGGCGGTAATTTCCTGAATCACCCGGGATTGGGCGGCGGTTGGGGTAAAGGGAAGCGAAGCGATAAAATCGGCTAGCTCGGGTTGGTTGAGGGAGAGAGGAAGAGTTGGAACTTGAGCCAATTCGCGATTTTTGAGTGCCTCTTTTTGAAGAGCAAAAAGTTCATCAAAGGCTAAACGGTGAATGGCATTTTCGAGATCGGACTTTGATGAGGGAAAGTGGATTGAGCGAATGGTTGTGGCAAAATCGAGAAGAGAATAGCGGTTTTGAATGGCTAGAGGAAGCGGGTCAGGAGAAAGATGGTCCAGGGCAGATTTAATTAAATTACGGAGGTGACCAGATTTGAGAGTGCCGAGCGGGGTGTAAATAGGCTGGATTTCGTCGATCGGCAAGGAGGGATTCTCCAACCTAAGTTTGGTCAGCTGGGGATTTACTATTTGGAGTCGGCCGGAGAAGGAATCGAGCTGACCGCGAACTAAGTAGGTGGTAGCGGGTGAGACTGAACGGGTCACAAAGGGTGAATTAAACCAACGGATGGTGAGAGTGCCAGTTTCGTCACGGAAAGTGCTCAGCTGAGTACTCACGCGGCCGGTGTGATGGCTTACGGGACGAGATAATTGGCCTTGGAGGCTGACCCACTCACCCTGTAGTACGGTCTTGGCAGTTTTAGCGTAGTACGTGCGATAGGTGCGAGGATAGTAGATTAAGAGTTGGGGGATGGTAGTAATCCCGTGAAGATTAAGAAGGTGAAGAGTCTTCTCCCCTACCCCAGGAAGATCGATTAATTCCATGTATTCAAGTATAGCTTAGCCAAAGAAAAAGGGGGCGAAAGACATGGAAATGAGGGCCAGAGTGGAGATCGCGGTGATGATAGTCCAGATTTTGCGCTGTTTTTTGGTTAGAGTCATATTTTAATCTCCAGTTACGAGGCGACGGCGAATAGACTTGCCAAATTTGAGTTCACTACCCGAAACGACTGATAAAGGATCGGTAATTTTCTGGCCATCAATTTCTACACCTCCCTGTTCGATGGTGCGCTTGATGTCGCTATTGCTCACTCCAAGATCAGCGGTTTTTAACGTTTCGAAGAGGTTGGCTTTCAGAGTAATCGGTGATTGGGAGGGATCAATCCCTTTAGGTTGAACCACGGTTTCGAAATGACGGGCCGCTGTTTGGGCGCCATCTTCCCCATGAAATTGCTTAGTAATATCAAAGGCTAGCTTTTTCTTGTTCTCTACCGGTTGGGTGGGGTCTAGAGCATCAACTTCCTCTAGGGAAACATTGGTCAAAAGCTCAAAGTAGGTGGTGATGAGATCATCCTGGACGGCCATAATTTTGCGGTACATCTCTTCGGCCGTGTCGGTTAGCCAAATACAATTGCCGGAGGATTTGCTCATAGTTTTGCCATCGGTACCGAGAATCATGGGGACGGTAAGCACGTATTTTTCGCGGTTGTTCATTTTCCGTTGGAGTTCACGCCCTACGAGCATGTTAAATTCTTGATCGGTGCCGCCAATTTCAAGATCCACATCCATAACAACGGAATCGTAACCTTGGAGTAAGGGGTACATGGTTTCGTGATACCAGACAGGATCGTTTTTAGCGATCCGACGGGTGAAAGAGTCTCGTTTAAAAAGTTGAACGGCACTGATGTTACTGGCGACATGAATAATGTCTTTGAGAGTCATCTTGGTAAGCCAGTCACCGTTCTGGCGAACCTCGACCTTGTCAAAGTCGATAATGGGCGAAACCTGATTTTTCCATTCCTGAATATTGGCTTCGACCTCTTCGGGAGTGATGAGCTTGCGGCCGGTGTCTCGCAAGCTGGGATCACCGACGAGGACGGTCCCGGTGCCAAAGAGGAGAATAACTTCGTGGCCGGCATTGGCAAAGTCCATAAGTTTGCGGAAACCGATGGTATGACCGAGATGGAGATTTTTGAAGGTAGGGTCTACTCCTTGATAGAGACGGATTTTTTTGCCGGTGATTAATTTTTCCAACCCCTCTTTAGAAGGGAGAATCTTGGCGACGCGACGAGTTAAAAGATCTTTATTGGTTTTCATAGGACTCCTAGTATTGTATCAAATATTTTTAATCCAGTGATCTAATACCATTTGCACTTTACTTAAACTTTTTTCACTCACCCACTCGTTTGGACCATGAAGATTTTTTCCTACTGGGCCAAAGACTATGGCTGGGATATTTCGCGCTGTAGCGTGTCGTGCGTCTGAACTACCGTGTTCGAAACCAAAAATTGGATTGATCGAATTGGTTTTGAGTGAAAGGACGAATGATTCACACAACTTACTTCTATGTGAACAATTGATCGGGGATTCAAGTTTGAGAATTTTAACTTTACAGTCTTGGAATATTTTCTTTAGATCAGAAATAATTGTTTGCGGATCATCCTGTGGATTCCACCTGATGTCGCACCAGAGAGTAGCAGACTCTGGGACTTGATTAATAGCAGTGCCACCGGACAGCAAAGAGAAGTTGAAGGTAGTTGATCTAGTTTCGTGAGTAGGAGTAGGATGCTTGAGGCGGAACTTAGTTAGAGAATGGGTCAATTTTTCGAGAGCATTATCCCCTCCCCAGGGCCGAGAGCCATGACATGCTTTTCCTTCTGCAATAATTTTTAATTGAATAATTCCCTTCGCATGAACGATCATTTGTTCATTAGTGGGTTCGAAAAATATGCCCCCTTTTAACTTGGGCATTTTTTGTAAAACAAGTTTGGTGGTATCACCTCCAACTTCCTCATCAACAACTAACATAAAAGTTATATGTTTGTCGTTTGCCAGTGAAACCCAGTGCTTAGAATTGGCGAGGATGATGGCGCAGCTACTTTTGGTGTCTGCAGAGCCTCTACCCCAAATTTTTCCCTTGCTGACTTTGGGAATAAATTGAGAGGGCTTACCTGGCACGACATCAAGATGAGAATTGATGAGCCAAGTGGTTTTCCCTAAATCGAGCTCTCCCCAGATAAGGATGGGTTTTTTGTGTAGCGATATTACCTTTGATTTAACTTTCTGCAGATTTAAGACATGGTGAGCTTCGTGGATGATTTGTTTGCATGCTTTCGTATCCCCCGTGACCGAGGGGATGTGGATAAGCTTTTGGAGAATGGATGAGACGGAATGATTATTCATGACCAGTTCCCCCAAATTTTGCCGTCCTTATCTGTCCAAAACCCACTCAGACCATGGCCGGTCGTGTTGAGATCTTGATTGCCAAGCTGGGTAAACTGATCGGCAATATTTGGAGGTCGCGACGGACAGCAGGCGCAAGTGCGTCGGTAATTTTGGAAGGAGCAACTTTCGTGTCTTTGCCAACGGTCCCGAATAAGATAATGGGTTTGCCGTTTTCTCCCTGACGGTGGTCGATCCCACACATGACAATACGCGGGTTGGTGAGTAAAGTACCCACTAATGCGAGATTGGCATCGGTTACTTCTATGGGGAAGAGAGTGAACCCTTCTTTAAACTGTATATCTTTGGCAGTCCAGATTTCGGACAATGTTGACCCGTTGGTGTCGGGAACTATGATTTGAAAAGGTTCATCCTGAACTAGTTTGACTCTCTGGACTCTCCCCCGTAGATCTCGATTGGTCAGCGTGGACAGCACCATTTCGGTGGCTGTTCGCCCTGGTTGCCGATCGCTTCGGGCCAGAATAAAACTTTCATTGCGGACGGGCCCTCCATGGTTAAAGAACGGCGCCAGCGCATGAGGCACTAGATCTAAAAGTTCGAAGCAAATATGTTGAGTTGCTTCTCCAGAGGGAATACCACCGAATTGTTCTGCAGCCCGAACTTCTGCTACGATAGGTGCGTCTGAATTATTTTTAAGGTGGGCAAGACTGGCTAGGAGCATAAGCAATTTGCCATTACCTTTTTCTAGCGAGACAGCTCGTCCTATCTCTACATCGCCGTTTGGTTGATGGACGAGAGAGGCCGTAGCCACTAATTGACCTTCTCTTTTGGCTAGCCAAGTTTGCAGATTCCCCGATTCGATATCGCGAGTAATATCTCTAACCCGGTTAGCAATGCCATGATTGACGTAGACAGCCCTAAGTAGAGAAATCATATGTGTGGCCGTATCTGCCGGAGGAAGAGTGCCAGGAGGCATCACTTCGATTTCCGGGTGTGTCTTGTTCATAGATATCCTTTTAATAACAAATAAGCCCCTGCCTACCACCAACCATAATTGGGAGTAGACAGGGGCCTGCAAGTGCGGCGATACCAACCCTGCTTCGTTACTTTTAGCTATAAAAAATCCCGCTAAACACGGGATCTGAAATAACTGAGAGTAACCTCATTTCCAGATGCTCTGTTTCTTGTGTGACACATCTTAGTCTGATTACGGGGACTACCGTGTCTGATTTTGTCAGACCTGCTTCGGAGAGTAAATTCGGACTTGAGTTCTTGGATGTCTTGCAGCAACCGACATCTTTCTGATTACCCGCTCAAGCCTACTATTGGCTCCATCAACGCTTTCCTATTAACTTGTCCTATAAATATAACACTATTTTTTGCTGTGTCAAATTTGCTCTGGTAACTGGTTCGGGTTATACTCTAAGCTATGCAGGAGTGGAAGCAAGTGTGGAATCAGCGGCGGATGGGGAATCGGAGGCGGAGGTGGGATAGACAGACAATATTAAAAAATTTGGGAATTCTGGCGTTGTTTGGAGTTTTAGCCGGAATTATTTTAGTCATTATTTTGTTTGCTTGGACGGCAGCCTCGCTGCCTAATCCTAATAAAGTGGTCAGAAGAGAAGGATTTAGCACTAAGATAGTCGACCGGGAGGGTAAGACTCTGTATGACTTGTACACGGATTACAATCGACTTCCAGTGGCTTTGACGGAAATTCCTCAGGTGATGCAACAAGCCACGATCGCGATTGAAGATAAGGAATTTTATTCCCACGAAGGTTTTAGTATGTGGGGAATGATTAGAGGACTATCACGGGGGGTGACGAGAGGTCGAGCTCAGGGCGGCAGTACTTTGACTCAACAGCTAGTTAAAAATGTACTGTTAACGTCGGACAGATCACTGGTCCGCAAGTTTAAGGAGTTGGTATTGGCACTGCAAATTGAGAAGAAATTTAGTAAAGACGAAATTCTGACGATGTACTTAAACGAAGCGCCATATGGAGGGACGGCGGTGGGGATAGCAGCGGCAAGTGAGCGCTATTTTGGCAAGGAGCCGAGAGATTTGACCCTGACTCAAGCTGCGATTTTGGCAGGAATGCCGCAAGCTCCGTCACGCTATTCGCCATACGGAACGGATAACCAAGCTTATGTGGCTCGAGCGACCGCGGTTCTACGACGGATGCGGGAGGATGGATACATTGATAAGCAAGCGGAAGAATTGAGTGTATCCGAGTTACCCAAAGCCGAGTTTCGTGATCAATCGGTGGCGATTACAGCTCCTCACTTTGTGTTTTACGTGAAAGAACAGCTGGTTGAACTTTTGGGAGAAGCGGTAGTAGAAGAAGGTGGATATACAGTGACAACTACTCTCGATTCTGAATTGCAGGATTTTGCCCAAACGACGGTGACCGAAGAAATCGACAAGCTGGCGAGTATGAAGATCGGGAATGGGGCGGCAATGGTCATAAATCCGCAAAATGGAGAAGTCTTGGCCATGGTGGGATCTAAAAATTATTTTGCCGAGGATTATGATGGGAAGGTCAATGTAGTCATGTCCCTGCGCCAACCAGGAAGTGCGATCAAGCCAGTAACCTATGCGACTGCCTTTACCAAAGGCTACTCACCTTCGAGTATGCTACTCGATGTGCCGACCAAGTTTCCGGGAGCAACGGCCGAGGAATTTTATGAACCAAGGAATTATGATGGCAAGTTTCATGGACCGGTACAGCTTCGCTTTGCATTAGGCTCGTCTTTGAATATCCCGGCGGTTAAATTACTGTCGTTGATCGGACTGCGCGATATGCTACAAACTGCCTACGATATGGGACTGGAGACTTTGGCACCGACTACCGAAAATATGAAACGCTTTGGGTTGTCGGTAACCTTGGGAGGCGGAGAAGTTAGACTGTTTGATTTGGTGAGAAGTTATGCGGTGTTTGCGAACGGAGGTGAGCGGGTGACGCCGATTTCGATTTTGAAAGTGGAGAAGAATGGGAAGACAATTTTTGAGACAAGAGAACCTCAGAAAAAGCGAGTTTTGACAGAAGAAGTGGCATTTTTGATCAATCACGTGCTGTATGACAACAATGCGCGCTTACTCACCTTTGGACCAAATAGTTATTTGAATATGAGCGGGCGACCAATTGCAGTTAAGACCGGGACAACCAATGACAAGCGGGATAACTGGACGATTGGATGGAGTACGGGGGCAGTGGTTGGGGTGTGGGTGGGAAATAACGATAACTCAGCAATGAAGGAGGTGGCCTCGGGAGTGACCGGAGCATCGCCAATTTGGCGAAAGATTATGCTTAAGACTTGGGAAAAATATAAGGGAAGCGAGTTTAGTGTCCCAACTGGGGTGGAAGCCAGACAGGTCGATACGGTGTCTGGTTATCCAGAACACGATGGATATTTAGCCCGAGCGGATTATTTTATCCGAGGAACGATCCCGACTGAGCCGGATCCGATTCATACAAAAGTGAAGGTTTGTCGCGCGGATGAAAATAGACTGGCGACTGAGGTGGACGTAGCACGAGGAGAGTATAACGAAAAGGAATATTATGTTTTGGCTAATGAAAGTTCGGCTTGGCAGGACGATATTTGGGCTTGGATTGACTCACAGGGAGACGCTAAGTTTAAGGTGCCACGGGAATATTGCACTGCCAACACGGAGACAGTAATCGGGTTTGAGAAACCAACAAATGAAAGCAAAATTGACAATAATACTTTTGAGGTAAGACTGAGAATAACCACTAGCAAAGAAATTGAGTGGGTTAAGTTATACAAAAATGGGAGTGAGATCGAGAGTTTTGGAAATGAGAAATTGGTAGTGACAAATATAACTTTACCGGATGGAACATATGAGCTTATGGGGAAGGTACGCACAAAGGATGGGAGTGAGACAGAAACTAAGATAAGAATCGGGGTGAAGATGGAGTGGAATTTTGTGCCTTCACCGACCGCTTCGGCTTCGGCGACGCCTTAGGATTTGGAATCGATGGAGAGAGCGGTTTTGAGTGTCTTGAGGATTTGTTTGATTTCGGCGGATGTGTTGCTTTTGGCTGGCCAAGTGAAAGTGAGCAGATAATTGTTAACTTTACCTAAGGGAGTAGCGGATTTACAGTTGATAGTTTGATAGGTAAGAGTAAGAGGATTAAGGGCGGCTAGAATATCAGCGTAGACATAGCGGGGCGGGACAAGAAGAGACAAATCGCGGGATTGCGAGTGCAAAAACTCACTCACGACTGGAGAGTAGGCTTGAGAGAGCGGGAGAAGTAAATCAGGATATAAGGTGTAGAAATGAGGACCAATCGCCCCCACCGTTTTTTGTTTGACCACAATCTGATAGGTTAAAGAAATGTGATAGTTGATGCCAAGCACATGCATAAGAGTGGAAAGTGAGTCGGCAATTTTTTGAGTAGAGACAACCGAGAGATGACGATGTTCCAAATACTTGTCACCTTGTTGGGAAAAGACTTTGCCGATTTCGAAAAGGGCAATGTTTTTGAGCCCATGTTTAGCGTAATAGCCAAGGACATTTTGGAGGGAAGGAACTAGGGAGGAACGAAGCGTATTTTGGTCAGAGGAGGTAGCACTAAGTAGAGTAATAGCGTGATTATCGGGGGAAGCAGTAGTTAGGGAACTAGTAATGTGTTCGTGGGCACCTTTCGCTACCAGCAGATCGCGCAAGCGGTCTTCGAAGCGATAAAGCTCGGGGGTAATGTCTGGGGGAATCGGAGTTGAGAGAGCCAGAGCCGGAAGATTGTCGTAATTATTAATCCGGAGAATATCGGCAATCAAATCGTCTTCGACTTCGACATCGGTCCTAAAGTAGGGAATTTCGACGACGAGGGAGGAAGGGTCTTCTTCGACAATGGAGTAGTCGAGAGCACGGAGAATGCGTTTGACCGTGGGTTTGGGAAGTGTGAGGCCGGAGAGAAGTTGGAGACGAGACCAATGGAGGGTCAGGGTTTGGGGCTTGGGGGGATGGGGATAGTAGTCGTCGTTATCTGTCACAGTGCCACCAGCTAGTTCGAGAATAAGGGAGGTGGCGCGAGAAAGAGCTGGATCAATCAAGCGAGGATCGAGGTATTTGTCGTAGTGACTGACAGTTTCGTTAATGATTTTTAAGCGACGACTGGTTTGGCGGATAATCCGTTGATCGTAGTTACCAGCATCCAAGATAATGTCCGTAGTTTTTTGAGTTACACTGGTACCAACACCGCCAACGATCCCGCCGATGACGGTGGGCAATCCGCCAGACGTTAGAATGAAGACGTTAGAATCTAGTTTTATGTCTGTACCTAGAATAGTGGTTAGTTTCTCCCCGGCACAGGCTGCTCTGATGGTAATATCTTGCCCCGGTAGTTTGGCGAGATCCTGAGCGTGCAGGGGTTGACCGTATTCGACCATGACAAAGTTGGTGACATCGACAATATTGTTGACTGATTTGATGCCGTAGGCCAAAAGACGTTCAGTGAGCCAGCGCGGGGAAGGGCCGACTTTAACCTGGTGAAAAACTTTGGTCGCAAAGCGGCGGACATGGGGAGTTTGGACTCGAATAGCAATTTCGGGTTGAGAGAGAGTTTTTTGTTTAAGTTTGGAAGTTGGCTTGGGAAGTTTGAGAGGTAAATTTTCGAAGGCAGCGAGGTCGCGGGCACAGCCGATAATGCTTAGCCAATCGGAGCGATCCATCCGGTGTTCGAGATCAAGCACGCCAGTTTGATCGAGGGGTTTGTCGAGCATAAGCCCAAGCTGGGTAAAACTGGCGGCAATTTCGCGGGGAGTTTTGTCAATTTTGAGATAATCTTTGAGCCAAATAAGAGGTATTTTCATAGGTAAATTAATTCTCCGCCATAGAGTTTGCGGATATCAGTAATACCAAATTTCGTCATGACTAAGCGGTCAAGCCCCATCCCAAAGGCAAAGCCGGTGTAAATGCTGGGATCAATGCCGCAGGCTTTGAGGGTATTGGGATGGATCATCCCACTACCCAAAACTTCGATAAAGCCACGGTATTTGCAGATTTGGCAGCCCTTGCCATGGCAAAAGTTGCACTCGATATCCACCCCCATGCCGGGAGTGACTTCGGGGTAGTATTTGTAACGAAAACGCAGTTTGATATCTTTCCCAAAGAGAAATTGGTGAAACTCGGTAAGAATGGATTTGAGGTGTTGAATGTTGATTCCTTGGTCGACGACAAAGCCCTGATATTGATAGAAAAAGTTGGTGTTGGTCGTACTATTGGTTTCGTTGCGATAACATTTGCCGGGAACAACAACCCGCAAGGGGGGCTTCTGGCTTGAGAGAATTCTGGTTTCGACGGAGCTGGTGTG
Organism: Microgenomates group bacterium GW2011_GWF2_46_18; assembly: GCA_001002415.1. Taxonomy (GTDB): domain Bacteria; phylum Patescibacteriota; class Microgenomatia; order UBA1400; family UBA12108; genus LCMB01. Next base: position 6,507 of record LCMB01000006.1, on the reverse strand, counting down.
AGTCCGGAGCAAAAGATCACCTTCGCGAATAAAGAGAGTGTCCTGCAGATCAGTGGCGGGGTGGCCTTCTGGAAGATTGAGCCGGCGGAAGTTGTACTCGACATTTTCGATTTCGGGACCTTCGCCGATGGAGTAGCCTTGCTGACGGAAGAAATCGTTCATCTCCCGGATTAGAATGGTAGTTGGGTGGAGATGACCGATGGGCTTGATTTGACCAGGAATGGTCAAATCCATAGACAATAGATGCGAGACGTCAGACGATAGTAATTTTGACTTGTCTTTAATTTGCGATTCCTGGGATTGTTTGAGTTGGTTGAGGAGAGGCCCATAAATTTTCTTGTCCGAAAGAGAAAGTTCTTTGAGTTGGCCAAGAAGCTGGGTAGTACTACCCTTTTTCCCGAGGTATTTGAGGTAGAGTGCGTCGAGTTCGGTTGGGGTGTGAACTTGGTCCAGATCTGAGGTAAAACGTGATTGTATTTGGGTAATTTGGGTTTGCATGGGATTATTCTATAACAAACCCTCTAGATACGCCAAAAGCAACCTTCCTGCCAGCGAACCCTTTATGAGTGGGAACGTGCGGATGGTTGCTTCTCGCAAGATATGCATACTACACTATAAGATGGGGAACTGTCAAGAGTTTGATTTAACGCACTTTTTCAACGATTTTGGCAAACGTTTCGGGGTCGGAAGTAGCAATGTCGGCTAGGACTTTGCGGTTCAGGGTAATTTGCTTGGTTTTAAGAAGCGGGATAAAGCGACTGTAGGTAAGAGCGGGATCGATAGCGCGCAAAGCTGCGTTAAGGCGCAAAATCCAGAGAGCACGAAAATCACTTTTGCGGTCTTTTCTGCCTTGAAAACTGTAATCAAGGGCGTGCAAGTAAGCTTCATGGGCCACTTTCCACAAGCGGTTTTTGGTCATGCGGAAGCCGCTGGTTCTGGCTAAAACCTTTTTGTGACGAGCCCGTTTGACAGGAGAGTTTTTGACGCGAGTCATGTTAGATTCCTAGGATGTGTTTAATGTTTTTGGCAATTTGGCCGGTTAAAAATTTGGGGGCTTTCATTCGGCGGATTTGCGCTTTGGACTTGTGCCGGCGAATGTGACGCATATTTTGGGTGCGACGCATAATTTTGCCGGTTTTGGTGATCTTGACTCGACGAGTAAGCGATTTTTTTGATTTACGTTTCATTTTTCAACTTTCTTCTTGCTGGGGTTGAGAATCAAAAAGAGTGTCTTGCCTTGGAGTTTGGGAACTCCGTCAGCGGTGGCCACTCCTTCCAGTTGAGTCATGATCCTTTTGATCAGTTCATGACCGAACTCGACCCGGGTAATTTGACGACCGGTGAATTTTACCACAACTTTAACTCTGTCTCCATCCCCCAGGATTTCGCGAATGCGTTCCAGTCTAGAAGCGAGATCACCTTGGGCGATAAAGGGAGTGAAACGAATTTCTTTGAGATCGACTTTGCCGCTACTGGCTTTGCTGTCACGTTCTTTTTTGGCTTCAAGGTATTTGAATTTCTTGAAGTCAATGACTTTGGCGACCGGAGGAGTAGCTTGTGAGGCGATTTCGACGAGATCCAGTCCCCTCTCCTGGGCGGTTTTGAGGGCTTCTTCGCGGGACATGACCCCAATTTGCTTACCGGTGTCGTCGATAACCCTAAGCTCGGTGGATTTGATAAACTGGTTGATCGGATGAAATTTCATGAGGATATTATAACTTACTCTCGGTCTCTTGGGTTAATTTGGCGATAACTTCATCGAGGGAGAGAGTCAACTGGTCCCCAGCGCGATTTTTGAGAGTCAGAGTATTGGTTTCGACTTCTTTTTTGCCGATGATTGCAAGGTACGGAACCTTGTAATTGCGGCCGCGAAGAATTTTTTTGCCGAGGGTGTTACTACTCTCGTCAATCTCAACCCGCAGACCGGCTTTTGTTAACTCCTTGGCCAGTTTTTGGGTAAAGGTAAGTTCGTGCTCGGAGATGGGGAGGAGAGTGAGTTGGGTGGGTGAGAGCCAGAGGGGGAAGGCACCAGCGTAATGTTCGATCAAGATCCCCAGTAAGCGCTCGGGAGAGCCCAGGATGGCGCGATGTAACGTAACCGGTCGCTGACGCGAGCCGTCGAGAGCCGTGTATTCGAGGTTAAAGCGCTCAGGCTGAACGTAGTCGATCTGAACCGTCGAGAGTTGCCATTCCCGTCCCAAAGCGTCGGTAGCCATCAGATCCATTTTGGGACCGTAGAAGGCGGCTTCCCCAGGTCCATCGTAATACTCGATGTGATTACGCTCCATAATCTTGACGGCCCAGGCTTCGAGTTTGTCCCAGACTTTCGGGTCACCTAAATATTTTTCGGGGTGAGCGGGGTCGCGAGTCGAAAGCCGGTAGCGGTAGGTGAAGCCAAAGGTGTTCATAATCTGCTTGATCATGTCGAGCATCTGATCAACCTCAAAATCGACCTGATCCTCGCGGCAATAGACATGACAATCGTCTTGGCTGAAGGCACGAACGCGAGCTAGGCCGCTAAGTTCCCCCGGTTTTTCGTCGCGGTAGAGCATAGCAAAATCGGTCAAGCGGAGGGGAAGATCGCGGTAACTACGTGGCCGACTGGCATAAATTTCGGCGTGCTGAGGACAGTTCATGGGTTTGAGGAAGAATTCTTCATCGCTGTAGTTACTCACAACCCGAAACATATCGTCTTTGTACTTGTCGTAGTGACCGCTTTTTTTGAACAACTCGGCTTTGGCAATTTGAGGAGTCCAGACCTGAGTATAGGCGAGTTTACTTTGGACGGACTCAACAAAGTTGGTGACGGTGCGCCGAATAAAGGAACCGCGGGCGGTATAGAGAGGTAGACCCGACCCAACGAGCTCGGAGAAAGTAAAGAGATCCAACTCTTTCCCAAGTTTGCGGTGGTCCCGCTTTTTCGCTTCTTCTATTTGCCAGAGGTATTTATCGAGGTCTTCTTGGGAAGAAAAAGCTGTGCCGTAGATCCGGGTGAGCATTTTGTTCTTTTCGTCACCGTGCCAGTAGGCGCCGGCTACGGACAAAAGTTTGAAGGCTTTGATCTCGCCCGGTTTGTCGGTATGGCCGCCGCGACAGAGATCGCGGAAAGTGCCGGACTGATAGACCGTAATCTCCTCCCCTTTGGCGATAATTTCGTCGATGAGTTCAAGTTTATAAGGATTAGCCTTGAATTCGGCTTTGGCTTCGCTGGCAGAAAGTTTGAATTTCTTAAAACTAGACCAGGTCTTGACGAGCTCACGCATTTTCGCTTCGACGAGGGGAAAATCTTCGGCACCAATCTTGAGATGGTCAAAATCGTAGTAAAAGCCGGTTTCAATGGCGGGACCAAGGGTTGGGAGGGCGTTGGGATAAAGCTCCGCGATTGCCGCGGCTAAAAGATGCGCGGCGGAGTGACGCAAGGCTTCGAGCGATGAACGGGCTGAATCTGACATATGGTGAATAGTATACCAGGATTACCGATCGTTTTGGCTAGGGTGTATTAAGCTTTCTTGAGCTTTTCCAGAGCTTCCTTAATCCGATTAATGGGAACTAGTTCTTGATCTTTTGGGTCGGGGATCAATTCAGAAATTTTGGCTATTTCTCTGCCGGTAACCCTGGCATTTTTGGGCTCAGGTTCACCAGGTTTACTTTTTACTTGTTCGTTAATTTTGTTCATATGGATATATTACTACATATGAAGCTAGATAATGGGGAGAGAAAGAAAAGTGGGTCCGAGAGGAGTCGAACCTCTGACCTCCACAATGTCAATGTGGCGCTCTAACCAACTGAGCTACGAACCCAAGATGGAGATATTTTAACAGAAAAATTACCCCGCGCCCATTTGGACGGCGCGCTCATGAGACATACTGTATTTGGTACCGGATTTGGCTACTTGACTCCAGAAATAACCTTGAGTTTTGCGGCCCTTGGCGACACTTAACCAAAGAGAAGCGTCTTCGAGAGATTTGCGCATAAAAACAATCCAGGTTTTGAGTTTGCGGAAGTAGTTCAAGTGGTAGACACCGGCATCGGTCACGTTGTCCATAATGGCGTTTTCGATTTGGGCCTCGACCTGACCCATGGTATTGACCAGCATGGCCAATTCCTGACGGACACCCTCGATTTCCTTTTTCACCTTTTCGTCGGCAAAAGAGAAGAGGACTTGAGTTTCTTTTTGTTTTTGCTGGTGGAAGAGCCGTTCTTGGGAACGAGCTTGTTCGGCGGCATTTTGTTCGCGCTCGGCAATATACTCTTCGAGATCGGGAGTGATTGTCTGGTTTTCCGAGGGAACTTGACCGGTTTTGGTGCTACCCAGGAGTTGATCAAAAATATTTTGAGCAGTCCCTTTGACAACGTCATTCTTTAAGGATTGGAGGGTATTACTGCCAATGTCTTTGACAGATTCCACGAAGTTATCGGAGCGAGTAACAGGCGGATTTGTTTTGGTCGCTGGTTTAGAATTGAGTGGTTTAAAATTTTTGAATGGATCGAAGGACATAGTAACGACTTATTATCCTATAATGCTTGAAGGAAGTCAAGAGTAGCAGCAGAATCGGCGAGCTTTTGGTCAGTTTGAATAGCCTGAAGAATAAAGTGAAGTTGTAGATTGGTGGTAGCGGTGGTTTGATATTCGGCAACTAACTCTTCGGGAGTTTTTTTGAGAGACTTGGCATAGTCAGCAACCGTGAGTTTGAGGTTACCGAGCTGATTGATCAGACGGGAGAGAGCGGCTTTGGTTTCCATGTCCACTAGAAGCGGTGCGACGGAGAATTTGCCGAGCGAGAGAAGAGTGTCAAAAATGACTTTGAGGCGTTCGTCCTTTTTGCTTTCCTTGTGTTTGGCCAGAGCTTTAGTCAGCTTGGCACGGTAGTCACCCAGAACGAAGGTGGGGGCGATGGCGGTAACGACAGTGAATTGCCAGTCTTCCCCGGTTTTCATGGCGGTGGGGGTCACCTGGGGCTCTACAAGCGGTTTGAGTTGATGAACCTGGATGACCTGAGAATAAGCGGATGGAAGCACATGCTCGAGAACGTGACTAATGATCTTGGATTGATCGGTAGTTTGCTCGACCATCGCGATCGGAGCCTTCCCCTTGCGGAAGCCTTTGATCTCGGCGGTTTTACTGAATTCGACCAAGACGTGTTGGTATTCCTGGGCGACTGCCTTTTGGGGAATAGTCAAACTAAATTTGACGGTTCCGTCTGGTTTTTGAGTTAGTGCGGGTTTTTTTGGCATAACGGATATGGATTATAGCATTAGGTTGGTCAGGATTGTGCGGAGGACGATTCTTATTTTGAACCGCTCTCCCATAACTACCTAGTGCATTTTACCAGGTTAATGGAAGTGTATCAATCGAAGTCGGAGGAGGATTTACATGATTAAAACCTCTTTGCACGACGAAAAAACCTTCTTCTCCAAATTCCTGAGAGATTTAGAGAATAGTCAGAATGAGGTAATTATCGAAAGTCCATTCATCACCATAGCTAGAATGAAGACTTTTTGGCCAGTGTTTCGACGTTTGGTTGGGCGCGGTGTCAAAATCTACATAGTGACCCGTGACCCACGAGAGCACCTAGATGGCTATGATGAGCAGTCTGAGGTGGAAATCCAAGAATTTGAGGCTGTTGGCATCCAAGTACTGCTTTGCACAGGCAATCACCACCGAAAACTAGCTATTATCGACCGCAATATTGTATGGGAAGGAAGTCTTAATATACTTTCTCAGGCAAAAAGCAGAGAATTTATGCGCCGTCTTGAGGACGGCGGCTTCGCCGTAGATTTATTTAACTTTATTGGGTACGAAAAATACATGTAGCGAAAATATAGGTAATTTCCTCTACTAGGTTTATTGGATTATAATAAGGCCATGCAAAACGGCGCGAATGATGATTTAGCAAATGTGGTAGATGCTTTGCCATGGGATGAACTGGATGCATTTTCCAAGGGAAAATATGAAAATGTTTCTGAGGAAACCTATAAATTCGTACTTGATGAGGCAAATAGGGATATGTTGATAAAGGCAGCTTTCAAAAGTTTGAAAAAGACTGAGCCAGAGAACGCTTCACAATACAGGGCAGAGCAACTGGCGGACATGATGATTAGGTTTGCGAAATTGGCATTGGAGAACCAACAAGCTACGAAATAGTGATCTTGAGCTTAAGGACTTTGACGATACTCTTCATTTTTTCAAAGGACAAATTAGCTTCACCTCGTTCAATCATGGCGTAGTAGTTGACGGTCATGTTGGCTTTTTTGGCTACATCGGCTTGAGTTAAAGATAGTTTCTCTCTAGCAACACGAGCTTTATCTCCGAATTCTTTTTTCTCTTTCAAATCCATGGAATCACTATTCATATATTTATATTCTAACATCACGGGTCAAAAAACCCCAATTTTTAACTATTTTCATTAGTTTCATCTAGATTTTTACCCTGCTTGACCATTTTCATCAAATCATCCGTTGTTTCGTATGCCTTCAGTTTGCCAGATAGGTAACCCATTCTGTAGG
>LCMB01000005.1 GCA_001002415.1 Microgenomates group bacterium GW2011_GWF2_46_18 | reverse complement strand
TGATACGGGAGTGTCAGAAACACCGATTACTCCGGTCATGATCGGAGAAGAAACGAAAGCCATCGAGTTTTCGCGAGAACTTTTTGCGGAAAACGTATTTGCGACTCCCATCAAATTCCCGATGGTGGCTTTAGGAAAAGCCAGGATTCGAGTAATGCCGTCGGCGGCCCACAGTAAAGAAGATTTGGATACGGGAATTGCTGCGTTTACTGCGGTCGGAAAAAAATTCCTTCGCAGATTAGGCCGCGGTTTTTGAATTCGGCGTTTAGTTCTTCTTTGAGCTGAGATTCGAGGACGGCACGAGAGTTTTTGACATCGAGAGAATTCACTTGAGTAAAGATGGCGGAAATTTTACTCCGGCTAAAGGGGCGGACGACTTTGCTGACAAAATGTTCGCCAATATTCTCCCAGAGCTCGGGAGAGTTGGCTTTGTCAATTTTGAAAAGAATACTGCCTTCAACCTGGACTTCTTTGCCGTCTTTGGTACTGGTTTTGATGGGCTCATCCCCCAGCATTTCTCTATTCCCGAGATCAAAGCCCTTGTGGATAGTGTATTCGAGAACTTGGGCATTAAAGAGTTTGGCGATCTGCCAAAAAGGAATTTTGAGATGAAGGCCGGGACCATAGACGTGTTTGAGAACGCCGCGACCGCGATCGTAGACACAGGCGACATGACCAGGAGGAACGGAGATGAAAAATCCCCCCACTACTTCGTCAGCCAAGAAAGAAACAACCAGGTTGTCGAACATACAGTTGTTATTCTAACACTTTTTGGATGAATCAAGAGGCTAAAGGCGGCTGGTTCGAGGCGGGGGGAGGGATTGGCCCTCCTTCGCCTTCGGCTACGGACGGGCGAGGGGTAAAACGATCAAAAAGCTTTTTGCCCCAGTCTTGAATAATCCGGAAGGTCAGGTAGATGGCAGAGAAGGCTAGGCTGGCAATAATAAAGAGTTTTTTGCCGGCGGGGAGAAAGATAAAAATGAGATAAGAGCCAAGAGGAAGAACAAGCTGGAGAAGGGCTTTGTTTTTGCGGGAAACAGGTAAAGGAGAGCGAAGAGCGGAGAGAACCTCGACGAGAAAAATCATAAGGGATTGGACGAGGTTAAGCGTGCTATTGGTGTGACTGAGATCATATTTATTGAGAAACATCAGATTAATGTGCTCGGGGCGGGGCATAAAATCATAGAGAAGATAGTAATCGGCACCTTCTAAACCGGTAGTAAAAATGCGATAAAGCATGAGGATGATCGAAACTTGAATAATCATGTTAACGGTAGTGGCGATAACGGTTCTAGCGTTGCCGCGCATGGTTTGTTTGATCTCGGCACGAAGGCGGATGGGTTCATGAGCATAAATGCGCTTGAGTTCGGCGACATGATTAACAATTTTGGTTTTTTCGTCTTCGCTGCGTTCTCCGGCGAGCGTAAGTGGGAAGGTAAGAACACGAATCACGAGGGAAAAAATAATGACCGCGATACCCATGTCGGCTAGTTCGGGGGAAAGGCCGGAGAGAAGGGAGTAGAGACCGACCAGGACATTAAAAAAGGGAGCGTAGATGTAGGTTTCGAACATAATATGGATTATAGACGATAGAAATTAGGTTGTTGTTTGTTGGATAATTTGGGTGGTAGAGATGGCGGGGTTGAAGTCGTGAACGACGACTAAATGTCCGCCATATTTTTCGGCAAGGAAAGTTTTACTTTTGAGATGAAGAGAGTGGGAGCTAATGGCATAGAGATCAGGGCGGATGGCAGACATCAGCGAGTCGAAGGCGGCAAAGTTATTAAAGTTGGCATCGAGGGCGAGCACATAGTCAACGTGGGGAGAAACTTTCTGACAGCGAACTAATTGGGATTTGACAGGACGACCCTCCCCTTTTAGAGCGCGGGCTCGTTCATCACTTTCAACGGCAACGATTAAGATATCGCCAACAACTTTGGCTTTGGTAAGAAAATTAATGTGTTCCTGATGAAGAAGATCAAAAAAACCTGTAGCCAGAACGATCTTTTTTCCTTGGGCGTGAAGCTTTGCACAAACAGGAGCAATGGTGGTAATAGTATAAATCATGAAGCTATTTTAGCAGGGAAAGTTTGTGTAGGATGAAGCGGCCGGGATCGCGGGGATGGAAAAAGGCAGAATCGGGGGTAATCAATTCACGGGTAATTTTCCCGCGCATATAGGCAAGCTGGAGGTGATAAGCCAGGGATTCAATTAAATTAATAGTGGGTGATGGATGATTAGTGAGCGAAGTGAGAGGAGGAAGAGAATAGTTGGGGAGATATTGCTTGATCCAAGAATTGGCGGCGAGGAGACTTGAATGAGTGTCGTAGGGATCATAAAGAGGAAGGGCTTGAATGAGTTCGTAGGCGGTGTAGAGATTTTGTTTAACGGGGGGCAAGAGATAACTCGTGGGGGTCAAGTAAAGATTGAGGCAAAGTTTGCCAGAATTAGATCGAGAATGAGGCGTGCGGCGAAGACCCAGGAAAGAGGTAAAGAGAGTAAGAAAGAGACGAGTGGTCCAGAGCCGACCAGGAGCGGTAACGATCAAAAAATCAATGTCGGAATCACCATTGGTGTTACCAAGGGCCAGCGAACCAGTTAAATAAATAGCTAAAACTCCAGGAATAAAAGAGAGGAGTCGGCTGAGCTTGTCAGCGCGAGCATACAAAGGGAGAGAGAGACGGGTACGACGGAGGCGGCGAGAAACAAGGCTAGACCGATGAGGGAGAAAATAGTAATCACCGATTTGACCAATCAATTTTTGTTCAAGCAACGAGTGGAGAGTGCGAGTGAGAGCTTGAGGTGAGAGAGAAATACCCAGAAGACGAGAGTGAAGTTCGGCAAAAGTGAGAGGAAAGCCGAAGTGGTCGGAATAGGTAAGAGTAGCCAAAATGGCTGACTGGGGGGTCATTTGGCCTCGGGGAATTTGGCTAGCACTTGGGAGACGCCGGCTTCGAGAGTTTTGGTGATCGAATTAATGGAAGAACCATTGTTAATGGCATTAACGGCATCTTCATAATATTTGATAAGTTGGTCGTTAATCCCCTCGTCTTGGGTGCGACTAGTCAAATACCACGATTGATAGTTGGGAGCTTGACTAATGTAGGGGCTAACGAGAGGGTCATCCATCAAAAGAGTGGCCATGCTAATCAAGGGATAGGGCTCGCCGATAGTGTGGATCAGACTTGCGGCGGCGTACATTTTTTGAAGGACTTCGGGAGTACTTAAATATTGGATAAATTCCCAGGCAGCGGCACTATTGGCACTACTGGCCGGGACAGCTTCCATCCAGTAGGAACCCCAGGTGACTTGAGTGGCGGGGAGAGAGGGAGCGGGAGCTACCCCAAATTTGAGATCGGGGTTGATGGCTTTGATCTCAGCAACCTGCCAAGAGGGAGCCAAAATCATGGCTACGGTGCCGGTCGCAAAGGCATAAACTGAGTTGGGTTGGCTGGCATCCCAAGATTTGTCGATGGTACTAAAGAAAGTATAAAAAGTAAGGGCGTCTTGGACAGCTTTGCTGGCTGGCGCGGCAGGAGTTCCGGCGCTTTGCAGAGTCAAGAGCCCCAAGATGTCGGACCAGTGTTCGACATTACCGGTAGTGCCCATGGCGGCACCCGCGCGTTCGATGATTTTGGTTTCGGGATTGGTCACGGTCAAGCTGACAGCCAATTTGCGAAAGGCGTCCCAATCGGTCGGAGGAGTAGCACCAAGTTCAGTTAACATTTGTTGGTTATAGAGTAAGGCCAAACCATCAATACCGAGCGGGAGAGCATAAATTTTCCCCCCAACAACAGCGTTTTGGGTGACAACGGGATAATAATCATCGAGAGTACTCAGGGGAAGGGTTGAAGGTGCGGGAGTGAGGGAAGAGCGTAACATGGGCAACCAAGTATTGTGAATACGGGCAATATCAGGCGCTGTATCGATAGCGGCACCATCGGTACTACGGCGAGTGATGGCAGAAGTAAGGCGGGAACGGTAGTTTTTGGGGCTTTGCATGGTGTAGTTGATTTTGATGTTGGGATGAGTTGCTTCGTAGCTGGCGATAACTTCCTGCATGACAGAGGCTGGTTCCCAAAGTCCCCAGTAGGTAAGGGTGATAGGACCAGAACTTTTTTTGAATTTGGGAAGAACGACGAAGAATAATAAGACTAAAAGCAAAATGGCCCCGCCAAGAAGTACTAGGGGGACTAAATTGCGAAAAGGACTACCCTGGATGGGAAGACTCGGGGAAGGAGGAGGGGGTGGAGTTACAGCGGGCGAAGGAGGAGCCTGATAGACTGGGACAGGGGGAGGATTGGCGGGAGAAGAGGAAGGGGCAGGAGCAACCGGTTGGGCGGAGTAGACTTTGGCGGGATCAGGAAACTTGGGCATAAGAATGATGGATAGTTTATAGTGAAGTAATTGCAAGTAATATGATATCAGAATGAAGAAGAAGCGAAAACCAGAAAAGCTGGGGGTTGTTCGGGTGGGAAGTTTTTTTGTGCTCGGGGTGGTTTCGGGGGTGATGGGACTTATATGTGTGGCGCGGCTAACTTGGCATTCCAAGTTTTATCCAGGGGTAACGGTAGCAGGGGTAGAGATTGCAGGCATGAATAGAGAACTGGCCAAACTTAAGTTGACAGAAATAACACAAAATTATCAAACGAAGTTAACGTTTAATGGGAGTAGTTGGGAAACACCAAAAGAAGCCGTGAAATTCGAGATTGAAGCCAGTTTGAATGAGGCTTATCGTTATGGGAGAAGATTCCAAATCGGGGATTATTTGTTACTTTTGATTAACAAGAAAACAAATTTCCCGCTGGTTATGGCCGAGGGAAAGACAGAGAGTAGGGAAAAATATGTTTTTCAGATAGCGGAAGCGATCGAAATTCCCCCGATTGAACCAACAATTGAAATGGTGGAGAATAAGATCAGAGTAATTAATGGAAGTGACGGAATAGTCTTGGATGAAGTCGAGTTGGAGAGAAGAATTCGAGAAAGATATTCCCAATTAGGGACGGAGGTAATAGAGATACCGACCAAAATAGCCGAAAGACAACTTTCAACGGAAAAATTGGATCAATTGAAAGCACGAGCTGAGATATTGGTAAAAAAGAAATTACAGTTAACCTTGGATGATGAAAGAATTCAACTAGAGGGGGCGGAGTTGATCCATTTTTTGGACACTACCGGAAGCGGCGAGGAGATCGACCGAAAGGTCATTGGGGAGTATGTCTTGGGATTGGGGGATAGTTTGAATCGAGTCCCACAAGACGCCAAGTTTGAGTTTGTGGAAGGAAAAGTAAAGGAGTTTGCACCAGGAAAGGAGGGGGTGGAGGTTAAAACCCAAGAGACGAGCACAAGCGTCACAATAGCTGTCAGAAAATTGTTACTAGAGGAAAGTAAAGAAGAGATCGTTGAAATTGCAGTAGTTAGGACACCACCAAAAATAACAACTGATAAGGTAAATGAACTGGGGATCCGCGAACGAATCGGTCGCGGAGAAAGCTATTACGCTCACTCGATTGCTAACCGGATTTATAACGTGGGTTTGGCGAGCTCGCGGGCTAATTCGACGTTAATCCCTCCAGGTGAGGAGTTTAGTTTTAACCGAGCAGTCGGCGAAATCACGGGAGCGAGTGGGTATCGACAGGCATACGTAATTTCGGGAGGACGGACGGTACTGGACGATGGGGGGGGAGTGTGCCAAGTATCGACGACCATATTTAGAGCGGCTTTAAATTCGGGTTTGCCGATTATTGAACGGTGGGCACACGCATATCGAGTGGGGTATTATGAACAAAATAGTAAGCCGGGAATTGACGCGACAGTGTACTCGCCATCAAAAGATTTGCGCTTCCGCAATGATACCCCTGGACATATCCTGGTACAGCTAACCAATGATCCCAAGAAATTACACTTGGTGGTAGAAATATACGGAACGAGTGACGGAAGAGTTGCCACAATGACGGAACCGAAAGTGTGGGGAGTGTCCCCTCCCCCACCAGATGTTATCCAAGATGATCCAACTCTACCGGCCGGGACAATGCAACAGGTGGATTGGGCGGCCTGGGGAGCGAAAACCAGTTTTGAGTATAAGGTTATGCGGAATGGAGAACTATTGTATGAAAAAACATTTAACTCGAACTTTAAACCTTGGGCGAATGTATACCTAAAGGGGACGATGGGACAATAGGTCTGGTAGAATACGGTACATATGGCCATGGAGTCTAAATTTGAACACAATAAAGTAGAAGCCAAGATTTATTCAGAGTGGGAAAAGAGCGGGGCATTTGAACCCCGAGGACAAAATCCCTATACGATTTTGATGCCGCCACCGAACGCAAACGCGAGTTTACATGCAGGACATGGAATGTACACTATTGACGATATTCTGGCGCGCTTTAGGCGGATGCAAGGATATGCGGTCAGATGGATCCCCGGACGTGATCACGCGGGATTTGAGACCCAGTTTGTCTACGAAAAAAATTTGGCCAAAGAGGGAAAATCACGCTTGGAATATGATCGGCAAACACTCTACCAGAATATCGCAAAGTTTGTGGAAGATAACTCGGGGTTGATATTTGAACAGTTCCGCCGTCTGGGCTTTTCGGCAGACTGGGAGAGAGCGGTGTTTACCTTGGATCCACAAGTAGTAGATATGGTGTATCAGACTTTTCGGCGAATGGTAAATGAGGAGTTGGTATACCGAAGTGATTATTTGGTTAATTACTGTCCACATTGCGGGACCAGTTTGGCTGAGCTGGAGATTAACCATGTCGAGCGAACTGATAAGTTGTATTACATCAAGTATGGACCTCTAACGGTAGCGACCGTACGACCGGAGACAATGTTTGGTGACAGTGCTCTTTCGGTACACCCCAAGGACAAAAGATATACAAGTTACGTGGGAAGCGAAGTTTTACTTCCCTTAACTACGCGGAAAATTCCAGTGATTGCAGACTCGATGGTAGACATGAAGTTTGGGACCGGAGTAGTCAAGATTACGCCGGCGCATGACCCGAATGATTTTGAGGCGGGGAAACGGCACAAACTCCCCACCATCCGAGTGATTGATCAATTGGGAAGAATGACTTTGCCAAAGGATGTAATGATAAGTGAAATTAACGGAATGAAAGTAAAAGCGGCCAGAGAAAAAACAGTGGAAGAACTACAGAAAATTGGAGCAGTCGAGAAAATTGATGAGCATTATCTCCATGCGGTCACCGTTTGTTACAAATGCGGCCGAGATATGGAGCCCATGACGGTACCGAACTGGTATATCAGGGTGGAAGGGTTGAAATCACCGGTCGTAACTGCCATTAAAAAGAAGAAAACTCGGTTTTACCCCCAGAAATTTGAGAAGCAGATACTTGAGTGGATGAAGATAATGCATGACTGGCCGATCAGCCGACAAGTAGTATGGGGAATTAGAATCCCAGCCTGGTATTCAACCACGGAAAATCTGGATTTGGGGGTGACGTTCCTAAACAAAGAAGGAAAGCCAGTGAGCGGGAAAATTGGGGAGTTGCTGAAAACATCTACTTTGACGGAAATAGAAGCGGGGTTACAGACCCTGTCGGCCCCCACCATGGCCAAATACGTAGTTTCTGAATCGAAGCCGGCGGGAGATTATTTACAAGAAACAGACACCTTTGATACTTGGTTTTCCTCTGGTCAGTGGCCACTAGTGACTTTGAAGGAAGACGAATATGCCACGCGTTACCCGACGGATGTGATGGCGACGATGGCAGACATCTTGCGGATGTGGGTCTCCCGAATGATGATGTTTGGGCTATACGTCCGGGGAGAAGTGCCGTTTAAAAATGTATATTTGTGGAGCACGGTCACTGATGCCAAGGGACAAAAAATGAGTAAAAGTAAGGGAAACGTGATCAATCCGATTGATTTGGTCGATAAGTATGGGGCGGATGCCTTCCGAATGGCCCTACTGTTTGGGAATGGAGAAGGCGGGAAGGTCCCACTGGTCGAGGACAAAGTGAGAGCGATGAGGAACTTTGCGAATAAAATCTGGAATATGGCACGCTTTTATCTCTTGATGCAGGAAGGAATAAAAAGAGAGAAACAAGGGGTCAGTGAAAATATTGAAGATAAAAAGATCCTGAAAGAGTTGGGTGAAGTTGAAAAGAAGATGACGTCACTCTTGGAGAAATACCGGTTTGCCGAAGCGGCGGATACGATTTACCATTTCTTGTGGCATACGGTGGCGGACGAATATATTGAGCAGGTAAAAAAGCGAGAAGATAAGGGGGTGGCGCTCAATGGACTACGCCAGGTACTTTTGGATAGTCTTAAGCTACTTCATCCCTTTATGCCGTTTGTGACCGAGGCAATTTGGCAAGAGATTAATCCTGGTGAGGGGATGCTGATAGTAGCCAAATGGCCAGAGGTAAGATAATAAGGTAGTTATAAGGAGAAAATATGTGTACTCAAGCAGTAAAACGAGTTAATGACACCTGGTATCTGATGAAAACGCGTGACCCGGTATCGTGGATGCGCTATGAGGATGAGATTGCTTTGTTTGATAAGCCACAGGACAAATATCGCAAATTGATTATTCAAAACCCGGTTCCATATGAGGATGGTTATTATGGTGGGATTAACGATCAGGGGGTTGCGTTCATTTCAACATTCGTGCGAACAAGCGAGGATCAGGTCTCATATATCCGGAAACCATATATCAGATTGGTTCTCGATGCGGAAAATGTAGAAGAGGCGATAAAAATAATTCAGTCATTTAACCCCAAAATTGGGGGGAATATGTTTGTGGCTGATCCAGATAAATGTTTTGGGTTAGAGGCTACGGCAAGAGAATATTTTGTAGAGGAAATCAGAGATTGGGGAGTAAAAGCGAATCATTTTATAAAACTCCCAGATGTAAACTTAAATTTTGCAAGTGATCCAGAATTTAAGGAATGGTCAGAAACACACTATCAAAGAGCGAGTGAGTTGGCAGGTGACATTACCTGCTTGGATGATTGTCAGCGACTTTTGTCTGATAGAGAAAATTCAGAGAAAAAAATGGCGATTTGTACAACCCCCGAAGAAGATAAAGTTTATACTTACTCGGCTTTTATATTTGATACGAAGAACAAATTAGTGAGGTATGCTCAGGGATGTCCTAGCTTGGTAGGATTTAAGGAATATTCATTTACGAAATTACCCGACAAGAAAAAATAGTTAAGATGTTTGAATTTTGTTCATGAGATAAACACTGGTGATGATAATTGCTACCCCAAGCGCTTGGATGACACCAATAGTTTCGCCATAGAGGAAGTATCCCCAGCAAAGAGCATAGATATTTTCAACTAACAGAATTTGAGTGGCGACAACTTCATCGATGTGTTTTAGAGAAAACGCCATAAGGGGTGTCACCCAACCATTTTGCAGGATGCCAAAAATGAGGGCGGCGACTACATGCCAGTTGGTAAAGGCGGAAAAACTAAAAGGTTCTCCTAGGATTTGGCGCATAAAAAAAGTAGAAATGGAGGCTATAGCTAGGGCAACCACGGTAATTTCTCGCGAATTAAGTTTTCCTTCCATGAGTTTAATCCCCATATACCAGACGGCATCGAACGCAGCGGCGGCGAGAGCTAAAATTTCTCCAAGGCCAAATTGACCGAAGTGAGGAACTAAATTACCAGATGCAATCATCCCGATGGCCCAAGAGGAAATAATGAGCAGACCAGCGATAAACCACGAAAATTTTTGACGAGAAAGAGCAAGTCCATAGAAATAAACCCAAAAAGGAACCGTTGAATAAAGAACAGAAACGCTAACTAGATTAGTAAGGAGAGCGGCTTTGGTAATCGTATAAACCATCACGGCGTATCCCAGGGTACCGATCGCCAGGAGAATTAGCCAGTCGCGAAGACCCAGGCGAAAGATTTTACGCCACGAGATGTCGCGCCAAAAAATGATGGTAATGAGAATGAAGGCGCCCAAAACTCGAAGAAAAACTTGAGTAAAATTTCCAAAACCCTCATTCATCCATCGTGATGCTACCCCCATACTGGCAAATCCCAAACCAAGGAATAAAAGAGTAAGAATGGCTAACAAGCGCTTAGAAAGCATAGTTGAATGATACACCGACATTAGCTGATATACTCAAGAGGTGAAGAAACAGATGGGTTTTTGGCGGAGTTTGGAAAAATACGGGGGGAGGGTAGCGGGGAAAAATCCCCTACCCTGGCCATATTTAGGATTGGGCTTGGTTGCCCTGGTTTTGGTTTTGTCGAGAGTTGGCGGGAAAGACAGTACGGCAGGGGCAAAAAACAACTGGGAAATGATTGAAAAAGCAGCAAGTGTTGGTGATTATGCCACGGCCAGAGAATTGTGGAATAACCAAACACCAATAATCAATAATCAAACTCAAGAAGTGTTGGGGGTGGAGACAGAGTTAGAGGATCAAGCATACCCAGAGAGAAAAGTGGAAAAAAGAATTCAGGAACTAAAGGAAAAACTGCAAGATTACCCAGAATATCCAGATATATTGCTGGAAATAGCTAGGTTGTATCGAGCAATTGGCAACGAGGAGGCGGCGCAAGAATACTGGGAGCAGGCAAGAATACTAGACCCCAATAACCTTATTTTTCAGCCTTAGGTTCTTCTTTTTTATCTTCTGGCTTAGCGGCTTCACCTTCGGCGGGTTTGGTTCCCTCACCTTCGGCGGGAGCAGCTTCACCTTCGGCGGGAGCTTCTTCGGCGACTACCACGGGTTCTGGTTCTTTGGCGGGTTCTTGAATGACAACGATTTGTTCCTCATCCTCAAGGTCTAATTTAACTTTGGTTCGATCAAATTTGAGATCTTTGGCTAGGATGTGGGCACCGACCTCGGCTAGAGAGGTAACGTCCACTTCAATGATATCGGGGAGATCGGCCGGGAGTGCTTCGACTTCAACCTCATTTTTGAGCATAACCAGAATGTTACCAGCGGCGATGGCGGGAGCTTCGCCGATGGCCTTAAGGGGAACCATGGCGGTAGTCTTGACAGTCAAGTCAACTTCGTGGAAATCCACGTGTAAAAGCGCGTTGGTCACGGGATTTTGAGAGTAGCCAGAAATAAGCACGGGGTGAGCGGCTTTGTCGCCTTCGACGGTAAGATTGATTAGTGCGGTTTCACCGGCTTTTTTGAGAGTTTCAACTAGGGGTTTGGCGGCGACTTGAATGCTCTGAGAGGTGATTTTCTTGCCGAAAATATTGGCGGGAATAATCCCATCACGGCGAAGGGCTTTGACTTTGCGACCAGTGGCAGTACGTTTTTGAGCGGTAAGAGCGTAGTTGGACATAAATCTCCCTAAGTAACTATATGACTATAACGAGTGAATTATAACAGATCTGGTTAAAATTTGATGCTGAGCCGATGATCGGAGTCATTGAAAAGATTAAATTGAAGTTGTTGGGCCTCGTTACTGGCGGGAGCGGGAGAGAGGGTTGTTGGCTTGAGATAGAGAGGATAGTTGAGGGTAACAGCAAGGGGTTCGGTAACGGGAGTACCCGCCTGCTTTTGCCAGTACCACGTATAAAGAGAGTTTGACTCGGGGTGGCCGGGAGTAGTATAGGTAGCAGTGAAGGTGAGACTAGAATTAACGGGAATTGCGGCCAAAAGACCTAGGACGAGCTTGCCGTGTTCTTGGGTAACAGTATAATCTTTGCTGGTGTAGGTTTTGTCACCCAGGGTGACAGTATAAATCTGGGCACCTTTCGGCAAATAGAGCCGAAGATAGTTTTTGTAGATGCCGGCCGGCCAAGCGGTGGAAGTGGCGGTATTTTGATAAACGGCACGGAAAGTGTGGTTGATCGTTTGCTCCTTGGTGATTTCAATATCGAGGAAGAGCTGCCGTGAGAGGTAATAATTGCTTTTGTTGACTCCAAAGTTACTATCTACCAAAAAAGCGTAATCACTGACACAGGAAACATCTGATGGGCAGGAAGCAGGTTGGATAGCGCCATTCCAATTGAGAGTTTGCCAGACTCGGTCGAGCTCGGGCAAAGAGAGGGAAAGCTGAAGATTTTTGGATTCGAGGAGGATAGAGAGAGTACTTAGAAGTTGCAGAGAGTTAACGCGAGCGGGTTCACGAAGAGCGGTAAAAATGGCATCCCCGACACTGCTTAAAAATTCTTTTTTGGCGGTGCTACCGGGGAAAAAATTGACTTCGGCATGATATTGGGCGCGTTCGTAGACATTCCCCTCCCCGATTGTTTCTTGATAATCAGCAAGTTTGAGTGGCCCGGTTAATTGAAGGAGAGAGCGCATGGCATCAAGAGTTAAGCCAATAGTCCCGGCAACTTCTTGGTTGAGGGTTTTATTCAAAAACCACTCAGCGCGCCTGGCACTAGTTGGGAAGTCGGGATCAAAGTTGCTGTCACGTAAATACCAGTTGGCTTCGCCGAGAATATTTTTGATGGGAAGAGGAGGTTCAACGTGACCTTTAAGTTGACCATCGGCCTGGTAAACATCGTAGATGGGAAAATCGTAGAGGCGTCCGTTTTCGAAAGAGAGGATGGCAAAACTGCCGATGAAACCACCGGTCGCACGAAGTTCCATGTTGTTTTGGAATAAAACCAGGTACTTGGCGCGTTTGCCGAGGGCAATCAGTTCGGGGAGGGAGGCTAGAGCTGCCTTGGTAGTTAGAAGGGCTTTTTTGGCCGTAAAAAGGCCGGATTTGAGAGATTGGTAGGACTCTTGACGAGAAGTTAAGAGGGGGGGTGGATCTGGAGGCAACATTCCATCAAGAAGAGCGAGTTGTTGATAGAGGGTTTCGGATTGGAGACGAGTGGAACTAATAAGAGCAACTGGGTCACCATTGTCTGAACCTAAAATATAATTGGCGAGAGAGGTGGCGGAGTCGGTTAGAGTTGAGGCAGATTTGAGAACCGTTAAGGAATGGGTGTAGGCAGAAGTTAGGGTAAGGAGATCTTGGTAGGAGGAGATCTGGCTAAAAGGAGGCAAAAGGCCGAGGGTTACTAAGTTGGCTTCGAGATAAGTCGCAGAAGCAGAAACCAGGGGGGAAACAGTCAAGGAAGGCAAAGAGCCGGAAGCAAAAGACGAGGAGATGGTGCGGAGATGAAGGCCTACCATAGTCAGGGTAAAAGCAAACGTACCAAGATATAGAGCTAAAGCGATAATAATACCGCGGAGAATAATTTTGCGATGAGAAGGGAGGGAAAGGCGGCGGGCGCGAGGAATCAGAGAAGCGGCAACTGGAACAAATTCCAGATTGGAGAGAGTGGGACGAGGGGTTATTGGTTTGGGGAGAACCGGCGAAGGGGGGAGCGAGGCGGATGGTTGAGGGGGAATGGAGGGAGAGGAAGCGGGTTTAGCGTGAGTAAATTGTTTGACGTAAGAGGATAGAGCAGAAGAAATATCTGGCTCCAGAGCTAAGTTTAAAGTGGAATAGGTTTTGATAAGGCTAGGATAATCATGGGTCGGAAGAGAGAGATTTTTTTCGGCAAAAATTATCTTGGCGGGACGAGGGAGAAGAGGTAAGAGTGATTGGGCAAGTGAGAGAAGAGAGGTGGGAGAAGGGTTGGTCAAGATTAATTCGGAGGAGGGAAAGCGAGGAGCGAGCAAAGATTGACAAATAGCTTGGGCGAGTGAGGTTATCGTCAACAAACCATAATCAAGCAGTCCTCCTTCGGGAAGGGTAATACTCCCCTGCTCAAGTGCTTCTTGAAGAAAATCATCGAGGGTTGGGCAATTACCAGGTGAGAGATATTCACCCAAGACTAATTGACGGGGAGCTGAGGAAACAGCGTGATTTAGCGAAAGTGTTGTATAACTCCCCTCCCCTGGTAGCTGGGCAAAGAAGGAGGCAGAAGGAGGGGAAAAAATTAACAAATAATCTAAATCGTAGGTGGAAAGATAGGTTTTGAGTTCGGCAGAATTATGACCAGGATGAGGGGAGATAACTAGAGGAGAAAGAGAGTGCTGGGTAAGAATTTTGGCGACGGCGTCAACGAGGGGGGAAGGATGGGCAACCAGCAGACAACCAGAGGAACGAGTTTCGACAGAGTAAACAGGATTGGGCATACGGTAATTGTACATGGTACGAAGAGCACGGTACACCCACTGACTTTTCTATCCTATACTAAACCAGTGAGAATAATAGTTTGCGTATTTACTCTTTTTTAGTCGCTTTTGTTCTTGGGTTTTGGTGGTTAATTCTCCCCTATTTTATGTGTATACGTTTTTTCCACGTTTTTTGGTTCTGGCACTATCAATTTCACGCATCATCAATATCAAGAATATTTTGGACCTATAACTTTGAAGGAAAATTGTTACGACTGAGAATCGAGCACGGTGTTAAGCAGAGAATCGGCGAGGGCATTTTGGCTACGAGGGATGTGGTGAATAGACCAAGAGGATAATTGGCTAAGAAGTCCCCTCGCCTCTTGATATTTGGGGATAAGATCGGGATGTTTGACTTTGAAAAGGCCCTTAAGTTGGTTAACAATTAAAAGAGAATCCATTTGGATGGTGAGAGCGGAGGTGGGATAATGATCGATCACCCAGTGGAGACCAGCGAGCAGGCCAGCATATTCAGCCTGGTTGTTAGTTGCTAACCCAAGATAATTACCGCATTTTTCCAGAAGATTCCCCGCAGAGTCTTTGACGACAAAACCATAGGCGGCGGGCCCTGGGTTGCCACGGGAACCACCATCTGTCTGGAGAAGTAGTTGAGTCATCGAGAGAAGTATAACAGAGACAGGAGAATAAATAACTCTGTGAGGCCGGTAATTATGGCGGCGGCCAAAGGGCCAAAGAGGGGAATAAAGATAAGATTTAGAAAACCATTGAGAATGGCAGCGGCAAGGTAGATTTGGAGGACCTGTTTGTCGCGACGAAGAGCGATGAGCCCCCACATCAAGGGAGCAGTCACATAGAAAAGTGGGAGAGAAAGGGATAAGAGGCGTAAAACGTGAGGGGCAAGAATAAGCCCAGGCTTTAGATAGCCGACAAAGGGGGCGGCAAGATAGAGAAAAATAGCAGCGCCGACACCCAGAACAACCATGCTTTTGGTAGTTTGGCTAATCAAAGCCGAGGATGATCCCTTGGTTTTGGCTTTGACTAAGAAAGGATAGACAGCATTCATTACGAAGACGGGAAGGACCAGGAAAACATCAAAGATTCGATAAGACAGTCCGTATTCGCCGACCTCATAAGAAGAGCGAAAAACTCCGAGGATAATTGTGTCAATTTTGCTGGCGAGGACACTGGCAATTAGAATCAAGCCGAGAGTGAGAGAGCGGCGAAGGAAAGGAAATATAGAAGTTAGACGCCAGCCTTTAGATGTTAGTGAGGGGAGAAGGAGAATAGAACAGATTGCCATGACAAGATAACCAAGAGTATTGGCGAGAACCAAATGAGGGAGAGTGGGAGAGTATTTTAAGTAATAAAAAGTGAGAAGGGCACCAAAAAGAGAACCCACAATCACCGAAAGAGCTGAGCGCCAGAGCAAAAGCCTGGCTTGAAAATAGGCATTGCCGGAGGTATAGACGCCTTGAAAAATAATGGCAAGGCTCCCTAGCCAAAAAACCGATTTTACGGCCGGAGAGTAACCGCCGGGGAGAAAGGCAATAACGAGATTGAGGGAGATAATTGCCAAGAAAGAAAGGAAAAGGCGGGAAAGAAAGACGGTCTGGAGATGAGAGAGAAGCTCGGTTGGGGTCAAAGAGGAGCGAACGGCTTCGGCGTTGAGGCCAAAATCGATAATGGTAAAACCAACGGCAACGAGAACGAGAATTTTGGTGAGGTCGCCGTAGAGTTCGAGCCCGGCTAGGCGAATCGTAAAATAGGTGGTGAGCAGAGTGAGACCGGCACCAAAAAATTTGGTGAGAAGTTGGGCAGTAGTATTACTGGCGATGGTTCTGAACATAGAAGTAGTGTAGCGCAAGATAGAATAAAAGAATAAAGAGGCCCTGGGGAGAAGTAAGAAGATAGTGGTCAAGAAGAAGAAGAGGTAAAATAGGAAATAGATGATAGATGTTAGACGTTAGAAACGATAAAAGAGAAAAAACACCAACTAGGCCGAACCAACTCAGGAAGAGAGTAAAGCTGTTGTGGTCGGGCTGAAGAAGACGAAGGGAGGGAGAGACAACGGGGTAAGTCGAGATACTAGCCTGGGCGCCGGTTCCAAAGAGCGGGAATTGCCGGATGACCTGGAGGGAGACATCCTGGAGATCTAGGCGCTCTGTAAGGGAGAGATCGGAACGAGAAATGAAAATAGGAAATAGGAAATAGGAACTAAGAACTAGGAAAAAAGCAAAATACAAGAGGCGGGAGCGAAGAGAACGAAGAAAATAAAAAGGGATGATGATGCCAAAGAGGGCGAGAGCGGAAGAGCGACTTTGGGTTAAGAACACTCCCAGAATTGTGAGGGCGCCGGAGATAGCGAGGACAAAACGACGAGGGTTTAACCGGCGAAGAATCAGTAAAGAGATGACGAGCCAGCCAGCGAGGATATTTGGGTGAGAAAAGGTGCCGTAGGCGCGAAGGACGACACGATCCATAAACACGGCTTGAGCGATGTTAGGAGAACCTACAGAGACCATTCGTTCGCCAAGGTAGTACAGCAGTCCTTGGAGCGAGTGACCGAGGGCGACTTGGATGAGCGCGAGAGCCAGTTGGGTAATGAGAGAGAGAAGAAGAATAGGGGCGAGACGGCGAATCAGGGGGAAGGAAAGAGAAAAGAGAAAAAGAAAATAGAGGGAAAAGTGGAGAGACCAGGAGAGGGTGGAAAGAGGATTGGTGGAAAAAAGCAGATTGACGAGAAGGAAGGGGAGGAGAGACTTTAGATACCAGCCACTAGATTTGAGAGGGAGATGAGAAATTTTTTGAACTAACAGATAAAAAACAATGAGGAGGTCGAGGAAGTAGAGGGTGGGGGAGAGATAATCAACACGGATGCCATAGATCAAGGCTGAGTCCGGCCAAAAATGCAAACCCAGCTGGGTGGGAGCAAAGAAAAAAATCAGGTAGAGAAGCCAACGACTAAGACTTGGGAGCCAAGATGAGGCGGCGAGATTGACCTTCTCCTTCTGAGTATGTGGTGAGCGTGGCATGATCTTGATAAAGCAAGTGGATGGCGCGACGATCAGAGGCGGAGAGGGGAGGGAAGGCGCGGGGAGAAGTGCTCGCGGTAACTTCGGCTTCGATACGGGAAGCCATATCTTGAAGAACGGCAAGTCTTTCCTGACGATAACCGCCGACATCGACGGTCACGTTAAGATGGGTCGGTTGATCGTGATTAATCATCAGGGAAATTAGAAGTTGGAGAGAGTCGAGGGTGGTGGCAAAGCGGCCAATATAGCGACCGGTCTCGGTTTGGTCGACCAGAAGAGTGATGGTCAGAGAGTCGGACTCCGCGTCGATCTGAATTTGATCGGGGGTGAGGCCAAAATGATAAAAGAATTGGTGAATAAGATCTTGATGACTGTCCATGAGAGTCCTTATTTATTAATTAATTTACGAATCTTTTTAAGATAGACGAGTAAGCCACCAGGCCCGGAGACAACGAGTTGCTGGGTGAGTGAAAAAGCAGTGGTGATAACCCAATAAAGAGCCAATCCGGAGGGGAATTGAAGGGAGAAGATGACGGTCATGATGGGCATCATAAAAACCATTTGTTGTTGCATGGAGGTTGCCATCTCGGCAACATCTTGTTTCTGTTCTTTGGTGCCGGGCCTTTTTTCGGGTTGGTTTTCAATGGCGGGAAGGAGGGCCATGGAAGTAACCAACTGGAGGAGGCCGGCCAAAATCGGAAGAATGTAGGTCGTGTCTTTGTTTTTGAGATCCCAAAGGAGGAAGGTAGAGTTGATATCTCCCATCCCGTTACCGCCCAGGGTATGCATAAAAACTTGATAAAGAGCAATCAAAACCACAAATTGAGCAATAAAAGGGAGACAGCCGGCAGCGGGGTTGACGCCATGAGCTTTATAAAATTCGAGTTGTTTTTGTTGAAAAAGCTTGGGGTCTGATCCATGTTTTTTCTTAAGGGCGTCAAGTTCGGGTTTTAAAGAAGCCATTTTTTTGGCGGATTTGAGCTGGGGGAGAGTAAAGGGGATAAGCACGCCGCGGACTAAAAGGGTCAACAAAATGATGGCAATCCCCAGGTTGTGACCGGTCACTTGGTAGAACCACAAGAGGGTTTGGAGAATGGGTTGGTAGATAAATTGTTGATACATACAAAATAATAACCAATAATCAATAAGCAATAATCAATTTATTGTAGTGGGTCGTAACCACCCTGGCTCCATGGGTGACATTTTAGCAGTCTTTTCCCAGATAACCAAGCTCCCTTGAGTAAACCATAACGACTTAAGGCTTCGCGAGCGTAGCGAGAACAAGTGGGGGTGTAGCGACAGCGGCCAGCGGAAAGCCCCAAATTAAGAGCGATAATTTTAGAGATTGCTAATAGCTTGGGTGAGTTCATTGATTAATTCCTTTTGCGTGGCGGGAGTTTTTGACAGCGGCAGGGGTTTATAGACAATGACACAGTCAAAATTTTTATCTTGGATCAGGGGCCAGAGAGTGTCATAGGTCAAGCGCTTGAGCCAGTTACGAGTTACCGCCTTGGGACTAAGTTTTTTGGGGACAACCACGCTCAAGCGCGTGGAGATCCCAGATTTTAGATAATAGACGATAGTGTGGGGAGTGAGAATTTTCTTGGCAACTGTACGAAAACGAACAAAGTCGGTGCGGAGGGGAAATTTAGAGAATTGAGGAATCATTTAGACGGTAAGTTTGGCGCGGCCACTTTCGCGGCGGCGTTTGAGAACGAGGCGCCCCTTGTGGGTGCTCATCCGTGAGCGAAAACCATGAACGCGGACGCGTTTTTTCTTTTTGGGTTGATAGGTGCGCTTCATAGAAGGAGATTTTAGCACGAGGAGAGGGGATTTGTCACGGTGGGAGATAGAAACGATATATTGTTGAATGTGGATAAAATGGGGATAATCGTATTAGATATGGAAATAAACACGATTTGGAAAGCAGTCTTGGCCGAGCTACAGCTGTCGGTATCGGGAACGTATTTTTCAACATTAATCAAGCCGTTGATTTTATTATCAATCGAGAAAACTGGGGAGAATAAACAGCGGGCAAGTATCCTTTGTCCCTCGACATACCATGAGCAGATGATGGTCCAGCGTTACGGAGGAATGATTGGTAGAGCGATAAAGAGGGTGACCGGGGGAGAAACGGAGTTGGCCTATGTGATTGGGAAAGATGCTAAAGCTGAGCCGGAGCAAGTTCTCCCGTTATTTAGAACAGAAAGAGAAATGCCAAAGGGGAGCGGAAAACATAATTTAAACCCCAGGTTAACATTCGAAACTTATGTGGTTGGGACGTCGAATAATTTTGCATATGCGGCGGCCCAAGGAGCAGCAAAATCGCCAGGGCTACGGTATAACCCACTGTTTATCTACGGAGGGGTAGGGCTGGGGAAAACTCATTTGATGCACGCGGTTGGGCATGCAATCTATTTAGACCACCCCGATTGGGACATTATGTATCTCTCGGCAGAAACGTTTGGGAGTGATTTGATTGCCAGTTTGCAAAACAAAAAGACGGCCCAGTTTAAGAAAAAATACCGAGCTCCAAACGTGCTTTTGGTAGATGATATTCAGTTTATTGCGGGGAAGGAATATATTCAGGAAGAGTTTTTCCATACCTTTAACGAGCTGTATATGTCTCAACGACAAGTCATTTTGACGTCTGACCGGCCGCCTCAGGAAATTGCCAAATTGGAAGAGCGATTGTCTTCACGCTTTATGGGAGGATTAATGGTCGATGTACAGGCGCCGGATTTTGAAACGAGAGTGGCAATTTTGACAAAAAAATGTGAGTTATTGGGGATCAGTGTGCCGCCGGAAACAATTGCCTTGATGGCAGAGAAGGCGGCCAGTAACATCCGAGAGCTGGAGGGGGCATTACAGGGGATTTTGGCAAGGGCGAGCCAACAGGGAGAGGAGATTTCGGGAGATTTGGTAAGAGAGTTTTTCGGGGCGGAGAATGAGCGACGAAACCAACGGATTAAGCCCAACGGGGTCATCGCTAAGACAGCCCAGTACTTTGATTTTAGGGTGGGAGAGCTAACGGGGGAGAGTAGAAAAGCCCCCCTGGCAGCCGCCAGACATGCGGCGATGTATCTACTATACGTGGATTTGGGGGTCCCATATGAGCAGGTGGGGAGACTATTTGGGGGGAGAGATCACACAACGGTGATGCACGCGGTAGAAAAAATCGCCAATCAATTAAAAACTGACCCCGCGATGGCCAAGACGATCGCGGATATTAAACACATCCTTTAGTTATCCACGAGAAAAGTGGAAAACTCAGGGGAAAAGGGAGGGAAAAAAGCGAAGAGATAGGGGGAAAAGTGGAGAAAAAGAAGTTATCCACCGAAAACAAAAGTTTTCCCCAGGGTTATACACAAAGTTATCAACGGGGGTGACCAGAGAGTTTTCCAGAAATCCACCGCCCCTACTAATAACACTACTTATATTTATTAAGTGTTAGCGATAGTACATAATAGAAAGTAAAGAAGAAAGGGAAATTATGAAGCTCGAGATTTTGCAAGAAGAGTTATTGGGAGGATTGACGACGGTTCTTAGGGCGGTTTCGGCGAGAGTCCAGTTGCCGGTGTTGTCATATGTCTTGATGGAAGCCGATAAGAGCGGGATCGGCTTGTCGGGGACAGATCTGGAGATTGGGATTAGGGTAAAAGTAATGGGGAAGGTGGAAGAGGGGTTTACCACAGCGGTCCCAGGAAAGATGCTAGCGGAGTTTTTGGGAACGCTACCCCCTGGTAAAGTAACGGTTGAGCTAAAAGAAAAAAGTTTAATAATTACGGCCGGTGGGTATGAAGCAAGCTTCCAGACTATGGATCCAACCGAGTTCCCTAAACTCCCAGAGTTTGGGGGGAGGAAGGGAAAAATTAACAATCAAGCAATAGAAGAGGCAATTAACGGAGTGGTATTTGCGAGTGCCAAGGATTCACTCAGGCCGGTTTTGACGGGAGTACTAATGGAACTGGGAAAGAAACTTAAATTAGTCGCAACAGACGGATTCCGTTTGGCAGTGGAAAATATAGAGATGGGGGAAGGAGGAGAGAGTGAAATCGCACTAGTTCCTTCAAGAGTTCTGGCGGAGTTACCCCGAATGATGAAGGAGGAAGAAATCGAGATTGGGCTACTACCCGAAACTCACCAAATAATGTTTCGAGGGGGGAGTACTTTGTTAATCTCACAATTACTGGAAGGGAATTTCCCGGATTACCAAAAGATTTTGCCCAAGGAGTTTACAACCGAAGTCAAAGTAGGGAAAGAAGAATTGTTATCAGCGGTACGGATGACTCATATTTTTGCCAGAGAGAATTCCAACATGATGCGTTGGGAAGTGGGGGCGGCAAAAATTGTGATAACTTCGAGTTCACCGGAGAAGGGGGAGTGCCGAGTAGAGGTTCCGGCCAAAATTGAAGGAGGGGAAGTGGGAGTAGTGTTTAATGCCAAGTACGTGATGGATTACCTGGCAGGAATAGCGGGAGAGAATATCTGGATTGGATTGGGAGACAAACTCTCCCCAGGAATGTTTCGGGAAGAGGGGGACAAAAACGGATTGTATGTGGTGATGCCAATCAATGTTTAACGGGGGGCGGGGGAGTTGCCGCCTGAACTTTGGTTAGTTCTTGGGGGTCGGTGGTAATCAACTGGTGTTCCTCGGGAGAGGCAACAACGCGCATAGCCACGTGGTTTTGACCGGCAAAAAAGAGGGCTTCCCCAATTTCGGCGGTTAAGAGAAAATGGCGCTCTCCTTGAGAAAGGAAAAAGACTTGGGCCAGTTTGTCGATAGCGCTGGTACTTTGTTTCATTAAAACCTGGAGACTAGCATTGTTGACAATAGCTTTGCCGTGATCGCTCCCCAGGAAATCTTCGACATCCTGAGTAATAGTGGTTAACCCTAAGAAATATTTACGGGCGCGTTTGGCAATTCCATAAAGGAAGGTGGCGGAGTCTTCGGATTTCATAAGGTACCAGGCCTCATCTACTACCAGGAGACGCTTTTTGAGATCGCGCTTAATTTTGGTCCAGATA
Source organism: Microgenomates group bacterium GW2011_GWF2_46_18 (assembly GCA_001002415.1). GTDB lineage: Bacteria > Patescibacteriota > Microgenomatia > UBA1400 > UBA12108 > LCMB01. The sequence goes on along the minus strand of LCMB01000005.1, from coordinate 64,560 downwards.
TAATCAAGAATGATAAAAATGGCGGTGGGGCGCATCTCGTCTTGGAGATTTTTGATCCCAAAAACGGTTAGTTGACTACCAAGGTTGACGTTACTTTTTTGAGAGAAGATACCCTGGAAACTTCCTTTAACATATTTTTCGAGGCGGTCGGCCAGGCCACGGGCCACGGCTTCTTCCATCCCAATCAGGGCTTTGTAGAGATCTTCCATAAGAGGGGGTTCCTGGCTGTGGGTGGCGGGATCGCGGGTGATTCCTTTCATCTGGTAAGTCATAACAAGAGCGCGGTCAAGGAGGGCTTCTTCGCTGGCACTAACGTCTCCCAACATAATTTTGAAAAGGGAGTGAAGAGAAATAATTTTCATGGCGAGCTCGTTTTCGTCGGGTTCTTTGGTTTGGGGGAGATCAAAGGGGTTGAGACGGGCGGGAGAGTTAAAACTAAAGTCGATGTAGGTGCCCTCAAGAGCGGTGGTAAGTTTCCGGTATTCGTCTTCGGGGTCGATGACAATCACTTCGGTTTCGAAAAGAAGTGAGCGAAGGATCTCGAGCTTGACCATGTAACTTTTGCCGGAGCCGGATTTGGCAAAGACAACCATGTTGGCGTTTTCGAGGGAGAAGCGATCGAAGACAACGAGACTATCATTGTGTTCGTTGATCCCATACATCAAACCTTCGTTGGCGGTTAATTCGGAGGAAGTGAAGGGGAAGGTGGTAGCTAAGCTGGTGGTATCCATGTTGCGGTTAATTTTGAGTTTGTCGAGACCTGTCGGGAGAGTAGTTTTGAAACCATCTTCGATTTGGAGGGTGGCAGTTTTGGCGACAATTAAGAGAGCCCCTAAAGTTGATTTAACATGATTGGTGACTTGATTAAGTACCTCTTTTTTATCGTCGCGAATGGTAATATACAGACCAAACTGGAAAAAACGTTCGGCCCCTTTGGCGAGCTGTTCCTGGAGACTGCGGGCGTCTTCTAATTTGACTTGAGTATCGATATTGACGATGCGACCGCGCTGGATATCGCCTTGGAGCTCGGCTTCCATTTCAGCGATTTTGCGACGGAGGTCTTCGATCACACCTTTGCCATCGACGGGATAAATGAACATGGAAACGGTCAAGCTGTGATTAAAATTGATAAGGGGGGAGAGCCAGTTGGCATTGACAAAGCGAGGATAACCAGCGACAAAGAGGGTGCGGTAGTAGGTATCGTTAATTTTGATATCACTCCAGTCCACTTCAATGGCTTCGGGGGCAATAATGTCTTTGACATGGCTAGTAGCCTGGGAGAGGATGCGGACAGGAGCAGAGACGGGAGAGCTGGTCCCGGTAGGGTCGGCGTCCTTGGCGTGACTGTGTTTTTTGCCAACAAAAGGGAAGGGCAAGTTCATATGAGGTTAGTATAGCGTATTATTTGGCGATGTTGGGAGCGACAACCGGGGTTTCGTAGTCGGGGGTGGTGGTAAACTTTTGACCTTTGATAGTGGAGTTGTAAAAACTATGGAAAAGCTTCATAAGACTTTGGGAGTTGAGTTGGTGAGCGGTCAAACCAATACGAGAAAGTTGTTTGATAATGTGGTCCCGTTTGGGTTCGAGATCAATTTTGGCTTTTTGGAGAAGCTCTTCAGTGATTTCAACCTTACCAGATAAAGTCACTAATTGGTAACTGACAACTAAATAGAATTTTTTGTCGAGGACGTTTTGTTCGGTGATCGTGGTTTCGATAAATTCACGATATTGTTGCATGCGAGTTTTGAGGAGTTCGGTTTTAAGCTGCTTTTCTTGGGCGGACAAAAGTTCGAGATAGCCGGAAATATCCTTTTTCTCGGATTTAATGACAATTTGAATGGGGAAACTAAGGGAGTTAAGAAGGCCAGCATAGGCGTAAATAATAGCGTCTTGTTCTTCTTCGGAGAGGAGGCCAAAGTTGATGGCGGAGGTTTCGATGAGCATGCTGCAAATACCTGTTTTGAGGATGACAAGATCATTTTGGATGGTCTCGATGTCAAGGTGATCTTGGGTAGTGGCGACAATGACAGAATCGGACATAGTTAGTTGTTAGTATAACGCATTAAGCCGTGGCACGAAGTTCGAAGGGGGGAATAATTTGGTCAGAAATAACAAGTTGTTGGGGGGAGAAAGTATGACTACCAGAATCGACTTCGACGGTATAAGTGCCGGGAGAAAGGGGGGTGGCGGTTGCGAATTGGCCGAGCGCGTTGGTTTTCATGGCACGCGCGGGGAGGCCGGTAGCATCAACAATCTGAACGATAGCTCCTTCGACGAGTTTGCCGGCTGGATCGGTAGTAACGCCAACAACGAGATTGGGCCTCTGGGGGCTTAAAGGAAGAGAGATGGGTTTGGGAGGAGTAGTGACCAGGTTGGCGGCGGGAGTGGGGGTGGGGCGAACAAATATGGTGGTTGGAGGAGGGGTAACGACGGGGGGAGGAGTGATAATGGGGGGAGACACAATGGGGGCAACGACAGGGACGGGCGAGGCCACATCTACGTCAGTGGCTACGGCGGGCGAGGGGAGAGTGAGTTTGCGGACAGTAACGGAAGGTTTTTCAAAGATGGGGGTGGTATGAGATGTGGGAGCCGGGGCGGGGAGCGCGGAAAAGAGCGAGTTAAGAGTGGTGAGGTGTGAAGTTTCTAGATCGGAGAGATCAGAAGCGGGAGCAGCCGGAAGGGCAATAGGAGGAGCTTTGATAGTTTTGACGGCGGTGACGGTATTGGTAATCGGGTGGGGAGAAAAAAGAAAAAGAGAGGGGATTCTCTCGGTTTTCTTCCAGATGAAACGAGTGGGAGCATAAATACTTTTAACAAAATTGATGAACCAAACGTCCAGGGGTCGATCTTCGATGGGGAAGAAGGCGAGAGCAATCCCTAAAAAAAGACCAAGCAGGGCGAGGGGGAGCTTGAAAACGATAAAAAGATTGCTAGCGTAGATAAGATATGCCAGAAGCATCCCCCCTGCAAGTTCGAGAAATTGCTTGAGAGTCATGTCACCAACGAGGCGGAATTGGTATTGGGTGACATTTTGGGGGACGGGGTGTTGCTGCATGACTAGTGATCAGTAATAGATATTAATACTAAGTATAGCGCATGAGGAAAAACTACTCGACGACGTATTGATGAGTGGTGGGGTTAATACCTCGAGCTTTAACCCAGTCTTGGACTTGATTGGTGGCGGAATCTGGAGTGAGGGCAGATGACTTGAGGGTAATTTTGAGAGTAAGCGGAGCACTATAGACGACGCGGAATTGGGAGGTTTCATAAGGAGTTTTAGCAGCTAGCGGATAATCGCGATCAAGCTCGGAATTGAGGCGGTCAAGAAGAACTTGATCGGTTTGAGTAGACTGAGTAGTAAAACTGAATTGGTGCGGGGATGAGTCAAGAATTGAGACAGAGAAAACATAAGTGGTTGTGGGAGTTAGCGGGGAAGTGGGGACAAAAGCGATAGTAGTAGGGGAGGTTAAAGTAGAACGGAGATCAATGAAGGGGGCGACGGAAAGGGTGATATCTGAGAGGGTAATATCACGATCAAAGTGAAGTTCGATGGTGGGAAGAAGCGGAACATCAACTGCTTTGTCGAGAGGCTTGGTTTTAGTAATGATGGGAGAGGGAGGAGTTAATTGAGAGAAAAATATAAGGAGAAGAGCAAATAAGCCTCCCAAAATCAGGAGGAGGACTTTTTGTCGGGGAGAGAATTGTTTTAACATAGATTCATTTTAGTTGGGTGTAAGACAACCCGCAACTTCTCCGGCAGGGATTCTAGTTTCGGCACTAACACAGCCGGCACAAACCTTATTAGCATCGATAGCACAAATGAGAGCTCCACAATCTTCTTGGCCAACTACAAAAATGTGGCCAGGAGCTCCGTCACTACAAGTGCCACTACTGGCGATCATACACAGATTCCCAGATTTGGCCCCGGCGGTACCTTTGACATAGGTCCAACCAGAGGGGGCATTATTGATGTATCCGCAAGCATTGTTCCCGGCTAACGAACCACCGCCACAGGCGACGGAAGCTTGGGCAAAACCAACACATTGAAGATAGGTATATTTGGTAGCTGACTGTTCAATGATGGAAGCAACATCGGGAGCAATACTTTTGGCGATGAGACAACCAATGCCAGTGGTAGCAAAATCGGAATCAGTGACTTCTTGACTATAACAATCTGTAAGGTACTCTACAAGACAAGAAGCACAATTGGCTATGGGGGAAGAACCAGACTGTCCACTTTGATCACACACGAGAGAAGAAAAGATTTGAGCAGCTTTGGAATCCAAATCTGGGATAGTTTTGATGGAAATTTGGTAGAGGAGGGCAGTGCCAGCCAGGAGTCCGCCGGCAAGGGCAAGAGCCAGGATAAAAAGGGGGGCGAGGGAAGTAAAAAGAGCGGCGAGGGCAGCTAAAGCTCCGCTTAAGAAGGCGGCGGCGGCGCCTAAAACAATGGCGGGAAGGGCGATTAGCCAAGAAGCGGCGGCACCAACGGCGATAGGCAGCCAGTTGAGAACCTTGTCGCGGAAGCCGCCGGCATTGGTAATAAAATCGCGAAGTTTGTGGAAGAGGAATTTGCCCGCTTCCCAGAGGATTTGCGCGCCTACCAGAATGAGACCAACCCCAGTTGCCGAAAGACCCAGGTCTGCGACGATGGCTAGGACCTTGGAGGTTAAGGCTGGAGCAATTTTCATGGCAAAAGTTTTGATCGAAGCACCGATACTGGCTTTGAGGGCGGTAAAAGCTTCTTGTTTGAAGACCTTTTTAGCTGTCCAGTTTAAAAGATTGCCCCATTTGCGCTCGACGAAAAGGAAGCTGGCATGGCCCCAGTTGGCATCAGCCTTGAAGAAAGCCCGGGAAAAGTCGGCTACTTGGCGAAGGGGGGCCGAGTACCACTTGCCACTCAAAGCAAGTTTGTGAGACCAGCGGAAGACCCGGAGAGCCAGACCTTTTTGAAGATTGGTCCATTGGTTGTAAACAAAATTGACGGGGCTAAGAAGGGGGATAGCGAGTTTTTTGCCATTTCTAAGTTTGACGGTAATAGTTGTTTTGTCGACCAGCTTGTCAATTTCCTCGGAGAGTTTGCGGGTAGGCCAGTTGAGCACATCATCAACCTTGTCGATACCGCGCCAGACTTTGCGCATGATTCGGTCGGCGGGTTGACGGAAGGCAGTCCAGTTGCCAGAAGTTCGGGCCAGCAAATCCTGGGTGGCAAGAAGCGGACTATCGGAAAGACGAGCTTGATAATCACGGTGTTGATTTTTGAGGCTGAGAAAATTCTTGAGTTCGCTAACCCGAGTTAAATTGGGTGTAGCACTCCCTAGTTCGGCAGTCAGAGCGGCTTGGGGATCGGTAAAGTTGGTGCCAGAAAGAAGCTTGGTTTGAACCGCCTGCAAATCTTTGGGTTTAAGCCAGGGGATGGTGGGGCTGACGCCAGTTTGGGCGGCAAGCGAATAGGTAGCAAGGAGGCGGGGATCGCGGTCAAATACCTGAGTGTCCAAGAGTCCCTGACGAGTGGAAACAACCAATTCTTCGAGGATGGGAGAGAGAGAAGAAAGAGCGGTGGGGTCGCCAGCGAGACCGGCCTGGCGGAAGGCTCGGGTCAGCAGGGTTTGGCCTGACTGGTGCTGAGCGCGTGCGGAAGAGACGATTTGGGAGCGAAGAGCTTGGGTTAGGGCAGATTGCTCGGCGGGAGTGGCATGAGGAGAGAGATGTTGAACGAGAACCCCAATATCGTCGAGAGTGGGAGAGAGAGCGGAGAGTGTACGGAGAGAGGCTTGGTCGGCAAGGAAGGTAGTGTTGTCGGTACCATAGACTTGGGTAATGTGAGTGTTTATGGTTTCGGAAATTTCTTTTAGTTCGGGCTCAACTTCGGCGGAGTAGGCGAGATGGATGGCCTCGTTGACGTGCTGGTCGCCAGCCCGGGCAAGCAAGAGCTGATTAAGACGGGTAGGCAGGTCAGAAGTGTCTGTTTTGTCGAGGGTATAAGAGCGGAGGGAGGCGGAGTTACCGGCTAGGAAGGCCGCAACTAGAGAGCGGGTGCGGACATCGGGGATCCGCTGGAGATAACGGGTTTGCTCGAGCTTGGTAGTTAGTCCACCCAGGAATTTGGTGTTTACAGCCGAGAACAATTGTTGACGAAGAGCGGCGGCTTTGGTGTAGCTATCTAGTTCGGGGGTGGTGGGACTGATAATTGGGAGAGGGTTTTGAGCTTGCTCGAGATGGGAGTAGTAGGAGGCGGCGGCTGCGGCACTGGCTTCGACAATATTGATTTCGATATAGCTAAGGAGCCTGCCTGCCATGGTTTTGAGACTTCCTCGTTTTTCAACAGGGAGACCGACTTCGGCGGAAGCTGCCCAAGGAGCGATAATGTCCCAGGCTTCCTGGGGGGAAAGAGAGATGGTGGTTTGATTATCGAGAACAATATCAACAGCGCGACGGTTCAAAATGGATTTGAGGTAATACTGGAGGCGATAGTAGTTACTGGCGCGGTCCTGTTCGAGGTGGGAGAGGATTTGCTGGGTGACTGCGGGAGCGATGGCCATGAGGTTATTCTACCAGTTGAATCGACCCTGGTGTGGTAAAATTGAGGGTATGACAAAAAAAGAAGCTCATTCTTCTGCGAGACCTGAAAAAGGAGGAACAAAGGAAGTTGATAGACAGGCAAAGGAATCAAAAGACTCACCGTTAGGATTTTTAGAACAGTTTGCTACTTTATTTAAATTACGACTGCTTAAATCGAAGCTGGGAGTGGATCAGGTTGATCAAAAAAACCTGAGTGAGTTAGAGGCTAGGTTGTCTGGTAAGGGAGAAGAAAAGATAAAGGCAGAAACTGAGATTAATAAATTATACAGAGATATTATTGAGGTTGACCAAGCAACCTTTCACAAAGAAGTTACATTGGAAGAAACATTACATAAAGCAGGGATAAATAGCAGTAGAATTCTTGATAGAGGCAAGCAAATAGATGGTCGCATTGGTGGTTTACGGGAGAGAGGGTCTAAATCAATTAAGGAAGAAGAGATTGACGAGTGCTTGGTTGATTTGAGGACAATTGCTCAAGAAGTTGGTGTTGAGCTAGGAGTTGAGAGAGACAAAATTGACCGAACGGTTGGTCAAGAAGTGGGGAGACTACATGAATTAAGAGATAGAATTCAAATTAGCAAGCAACGAGAGGAAATTGAGGGGATTGCCAAGACCAAGAGTAGAAAGGAAAAAGAAAAGGCAAAAGCAACATTATTAGAAAAGGAAGATTTTAAGCAAAAGAGAGAAGATGATAAAAGGGTATTGAAAGTAACAAGGGGAACAGAAGAACACCAAGACTCTGCTGATAAATTTATTGAGGAGTTGAAACGAGATTTTACCGGTGATCAATTGGAACAATCAAATGAGGTTCATTTAGCAAAAGGATTGTTAGAAGCAAAAAATATGAATCGGCAAAGATTGCGGTTTGGGCATGGGATAAGCGGAATAGAGGCTGCCGATGAGTTTACTATTAGGGCGGGACTTATTTATGCAGATGAACTAACTGAAAAAATTGTTCAAAGAGCCATAAAACAAGTTGCCGAAGGAACACAAAAAGACTTGCTCGAATTACAATTGCGTGGACAAGCAACGTTAGGGGTTATTAGGGTGTGGACTAGTAAGAGGAAAGATTTGACTCCGGATGAAGTAGTGGGACTGATTGAGAATGAAGTACAAATGGGGCTAAATAGTATTCGCGGAGTAAGAGAAGAAAGGTCGAGAGAAGTGAGAGTTGAACAAGATGGGGATGGCTATGAATTTGTGGAAGACGATTTTTTGAGTCCAGAGGGAACATTGACAGGACATCGTCGCCGACGAAAGCTCGCTTCGAGAGGACCCAACCCAATAGAAGAATTAGAGAAGAAGGACGTGGATATGGGAAGGGTAAGTAGGATATTCAGTGAGAAAAAACGAGATTTTAGTAAGCGTAAAATAGTTGGCGAGGCACATCGGGAACAATTTGGCGAAGAATTTATAAATGAATTGAAGCACATCTATCCTGATCTAACAGAGAACGATTATAGGTATTTGTACGCTGGCGCTGTAGAAATGTTTGGGAATGAACACTATACGATTTTGGAAGAAAAACTAGGGCGCGGTGATTATGAGGGATATTTAAAATATCTAATGTCATATTTATATAAAGTGGGGTTAAGAGAAGGACAACAAGATTTCCAGTTACAAATTTTAATGCGTGAGGCGAGAACTCAGTTGGCTGATGTGGGAAGAAGTGATTTACTGGATATTTATAAAGCTTTTGAAAAAACCGCAATATTTCATGAAGCCTATTATCAATTAGACAGAGAGGGATATGCAAAAATCCTTAATTCCTGGGGAGTTGAGCCATTACAAGTATTTAAAAATAAATGGGCAAACAAGCTGAATGTCAGAGTAGCCAGGGAGGATGGTACTCAACTAAATGAATTGGGGGTAATTAAGTATGATGATCTACTTCAATCATCTGTTTGGTCACATCGATTAATTTATGGAGATAAGAAGGGAAGCACTAATCATTTTGATGAAGAAAAAGTTTATGACGATATGTTGGTGACCTTACTGTATGGGAGTGAAAGTGAGACCTGCCAGATTAGAGGGAAGGATGTAATTAATATAGTAACTGGGAAAAGAGTAGCTGGCTTGGACGACAGATTAATTGTTGATGGAGATGAAATGAGCTTGGAAAGTTTAGTTATGAATGGAAGGTATATGGCGGGGATTGCCCATGATATCTGGAGGTTGGATGGTAGATGTGCAAATGTGTTAGATGATGTTTCAATTTCTGGCGCAGTAGGTTTGAATAAAGCCTTGCTAACAACCTGGAAAATTAGGAGATATGCAGAAGAGTATGGGTTTATACCGACTTGGATGTTTGAGGCGTTAAGCATGGATAACATGATTTATGAGATTGAGAACTATAAAGATATGGTTGGGTCTGGGATGAAGACATTGTTTGAGAATAAGGGGGGAGACGGGGAGGCAGTTGCACAGCTGATTAATGATCATATTAAAAGGCGGAGAACTTTGAGAGGAGAAGAGTTTAGGACAAATTACTTGCCAATTGAGGACGTGCGATTGCTATCGAAAACCAGTTTATCGCTTGGCGAGGCTGAAGCGGAATATGTTCGAAGACAGAAACTGTTGGGGAATGAAGTGGATATTAATAATCCACAGTACAAAGAACAGATTAAGATACTACATAGGAAATGGTCAAGTAATTTATTTACTGCGAGCGAGCGAGCAATGATTGACCAAGTAGATTGGAAAAGTGTAAATGCGGAGTATGCGAAAGAGCTGGGGGTTGAAAGTATAGGAGATACGTTTGAAGCTTTTATTGAGCACTTTTCTTTTGGAAGATTGTCGGCGACGGAAAAACTTAGAGGAACTGATTTAATGGATTACGGCGGGTACTTTTTGAAGAGTGGTCAAGTGGTAGATATCTTTAAATCTGGTTTTGGTGGAGGAGCCACAGAAGCTATCGCAAAGATTTTTGGGACAATGGAGGGATATTTGCCCTACGATACAAGCGGACTTAGGCGATTCATGATTAAGGAAATGGAAGTGATGTATAGCTGGGACGATAGGAAATGGTCGGTAGAAGTGCCAAAAATGAAAGAAAAGATGGGACCTAATGGGAAAATGGTGGATGGGAATATGGATGGAGAGATGTTGCCCAACAAGGAAATAATGACGGATGAAAATGGATATTGGGTTGGGAAGAAAGATACCATTAAGTTGCGTGGGGATAGTTTATTGGGGAAGTCCAGAATGAGGAGATCTAGAAGAGAAAGGGACATAGAATATGCGGTATATTCCATGGTTGGAACAGGAACTTTAGATCGAGACTCAGCAGAAGAATTTTTAAATAGTAAATACGGGGGTATTTTTAAGAAGAATAGGAATGCAGCATTGGCTTATAGGTGGTTGAAGAGATGGGTATATTTGGATGACCCGTGGATATTACTAGAGGTAGGATGGGAAGAAGGAAAAAAGGTGATTAGTGCGATATTTAAACAAATATTTTCTTAGTTTGTTTTTGGTTCTTTACTCCCTATAGGTTGTGCAGATGGTGTTGTCCCGGGTTGATTATATTGAGCATTACCAAAAATCTTGGCTTGTTGACGATATTGAGCTTGGCGTTCGTATGAGCCGATGGCGGTTTTGAGAGGCCAACTACCAACTTGAACACCAACTCCTAGGGTACCAAATGCTTCGGAGGTGTAGGGAGACTCTTTGACCTGGAGCCAGTCTTGGGCCATCTTGACGGCAGCAGGGGTCATGAGGAAGACGATGAAGCCCAATAGGACCATGATGTCCTGAGTGTTCATATCAACACTGCCGGTTAAAGTAAAAGGCGGCATCCAAAGTTTTTCACCACTGGTTGAGTAAAACTCGTGAGATTGGTTGATACCAAAGGGGTTGGCACTACCATTGTTGAAGACGTCTTTGAAAATAGTGGCTTGGGTGGGATCGCCAACTAAAATGGCGGAAAAGATAAACATGGCGGCGGCAACCGGGAAGGGGATCAAGTAACTGGCGGTTTTCTTGAGCCAGCCGGAGAAGGCTTTGCTTCCGGGGAGAGCGTTTAGTAACAGTTGGAGAGGGGAAGTGACGAGCTGGACGATGATCATGACATAGGATTTGAGGAGGACAACCAGAAGTTTAACCATGGCTATGGCAAAGGTGAGGGCAACCACCAAGTACATGGGGGTAATCCAAGAAATGAGAGTTCCGAGAACTTCGAATCCGCCAGTACCGAGGCCTGATAAAACATCGCCAATAGCCAGGGAAACAGCGGAAATAATACTATTTCTCCCTTCGAAAATAACTCCCCAGGCAGAGTAGGACATAAGGCGGTCAATGGCCTTTAGGGGCGTGCCGATGATCCCGACGGTGCCCATCAAGTAGACCAAGAAATAGATGATGAAATACATGAGGTCGATCATAAAACCAACAATGGCGTAGCTAAAGGTAATCAGGATGAGAGTAATTAGGAGATTGGGGAGCGCGGATTGGATAGTGATGATGGTTTGGGCATTAACTTTGGTTCTGAGCATGATCATGATGCCGACTACGACAAACATGATGATGTAAAGCGAATAAGCTAGATTACGAAAAACTTTCCAGAAGGGGAGGAAGGGAGACATGGCGGTGTAGCCAGTACCTTGGGCGTAGGCACGGTTGACGGTCGGGAGACCCATATTGTCGAGAATGTCGGCCATATATTCGCGGCTGGAGGGGAGTTCGAAGAGATTGGCGATTACTTTCCCACCCAGGGGGAGAAAACCAGTTTTTTGGCCGTCAGCGCCGAGACGGCCGGCTAGGTAGGGAGCCAAACTCATGGGGGAGGAAGAGGAGATTTCCTGGAATTGATTACTGGTCCCAGCATCAGTTTTGGCACCGGTAATTTGAATGGCGATGGCGCCACTTAAGTATTCGATAAAACCAGCTTGACCGGAAGCGGGGGTTTCTTGGGCATGAACGACGGGAGGGTAAGATGCTAGATACCAGATGCTAGATGCCAGTAAGATCAGAGCAAACAACTTTTTCATAAGCAAAGGAATTTTAGCATATAGTTAGGGAAGGAGTTGATAGTTTTTGATCCAAAATTCGGCAGTTTCTCGCACGTAAGCTTTGTCACCGTAGATAAAGATCAGTTGGGTAGGATCAATACCCTGCTCACGAAGGAGGGCGAGACCTTTCTGAAAAGTTTCTTTGAAGGCAGTAAGATTGGGATTGGTAAACTCGGTACTGTCACGATTGAGGTAGGAAACTCCATATATCTCAAAGCGAACAGTTTCGGCTGGGTCTGAGGGGAGAATATAGAGATTAAGCGTAGTTTTGAGTTTGACACTGGTTGAGATATTGTCCTGATAAATTGGTAATTTATCGGTAATGGTGGCGCGGTAGGCGGCGACAGTTGAACGCTGGGTGGAGGAAAGGGATTGAAGTTCGGGACGGAAGGGAGATGGCAGAGGGGGGGGAACAATTTGAGGATTGGAGGCGTGGGGAGAGAGTAAAAGAATAAGAATAAGAAAACCAACACTGATACCAAGGGCTAATCGAATGTGTTTGTTTTGTAGAAGTGAGAGATTCATGGGGTGGCTCCAGATTGAGAATTGGTAAGATGATTATAAACAGAGAGAGCAAAAGTAAAGGCCCCGGGACTATCGTAGGGAGTGGGAGCGCAAGCTAAATGATCATCACAATAGAGCAAGTACATACTACTGTGTTTGTCGTCGAGCCAACTCATGGGGTAAATATCATCTTCGCCCTCAAAGAGGGGAGGACAACCACCGGAATAGGGGATTGGATAGGGATAGCCGGGTTGGCAGTTGCTGTTCCCACCGCCATTGTAGCGAGAGAGGGCGGTAATTAATTGTTCAACGTTCCCAATTTTGCCGCCAACCTTGCCGGTAAGATGGTTGCCGGCCCAAATAGCGGTTTCTTCGAGGGTTTTAAAAACCTGGCCGCCAGCGTCAGGTTCGGCAGTACCAAGGGGTCGACCGGATACAAGGGATTTCTGGGGATCGAGGAGAGCTTCAACGTAGTGAATACCAGCCAAAACTTCACAAGGAACGCCGGTTTCGGCGGAAGCGACGCCGTAAACTTCCATAAGTTCGGGGGTAAGCTTGGATTCATACATGGCGTAGACAGATTCAGCTTTGGCAAGCGGAGCGGAAGGGACAGAATAACCACCAGCTTGAAGAATCTGGGCAAACAGAGTGGGATCACATTGACCATTAATAGGGGTTTCGTCGGCGAAACAGCCGGCACGGGTGCCGAGGGCGTAGGCTTTGATACTCTCGATTTCTTGGGGAGAAGAATACTCGGGTTCTTGGCAGGTGAAGTGGGCGAGGCGGCGGCGGGCATCACCCGCTCCTAAACCCTTGCTAGCGTAGAGGAGAGTGCTTCCCCCATCCACCACATTGGAGAGAGTTTCTTCGTAGTTATCTGCGATAGCATAAGCGGGGTCACGGGATTGATAAACCGGCTGCTGCAATTGAAAGATGGCTTGGCCAAGAGGTTCGGGAATAGTTAATATGTGATTGGTGACCGGGGCGGCGGCGTCAACAATCCCATAAGCAAAGTTAATAATTTGAGAGGTTAAACTGGCATTCATGGCTCCGCCCTCTTCCTGACTCAGCTCGGGCTGGAGAGTATAGCCATATTCAGCCATGAGGTCTTGATAATCGTAAACATGACCCAGGGTACTAAGAGAGAAGTTTTTGAGTTTGGATTGGGGGGTCAAAACTTTGGCAATTTGGGGAGGGGTGGCGGCAACTTTGCTATTTAAACTAAAACGTATGAGCGGGTTATCTTTGGCAAGAGTATTGAGGTGGTCGAGAGCACTATTGAGCGGGAAGTTTTGCAAAAGATCATAGATGGCGGCGGCGTAAGCGGCATGAATACTAGTATCGGCGTAGAGACCCTGACCATCATTACTGTTTTCACTGGGGAGGCAGATAGAATAAACACAGATGGAGGTGCGGGCATATCCCTGGCGGAAAGAGGGGGGATAAAGAGGAAGGGCTTCAAGCTCGGTGGCCCAGTCGGAGTTTGATTCGACGTTAAGCCGGCTGCAGAGTTGGGCTTTGAGGGCTCCGGTATCTGGTAATGTAACAGTTTGGTCGGTGCCAAGAGAAAAGAAAAAGGCGTCTTGAGCGGCCACGAGGCCTTGGGCGATGCCACCCATACCAGCTCCGTTAACAGTATTCCAGACTTCAAGGAGGGTTTTACCTTTGACGCGAGTAGTGTAGCCCCAATCGACCCAACCCAACGGCCAGTCACCTTTTTGAACCGTAGCTTTGGTTTCGGCGGCTTGGTAGGCTACCATCAGTTGGCGGGCGGCGCGGTCACAGCGAGTAAGAGTGAGATTGTGAGAACCGTGAGTTAAAAGGTTATTAGTACCCGGATTTTGATAGCGCAAGGCCTCGTTTTGATATTTGGGGTAGGTGAGGAGGGTGTCAGCTGTGGGAGTGTCGGTAAGGACAGAAGAGTCGCGGGAGAAGTCGGTACCTTTAGGGTCGACAGAGATGACGGGATTTTTTTGGGGATAGGAGCAGGTGCCAACGGAAGCGGGATCTTGGGGATCGAGTCCAAGACACTCCCCCTGGGTAGTAGAGGACCCGCCTTCGCAGAAATTGGTGGTAAGGGTACAGGTAGGATTGGTTTGAGTACAAGTAGGTTGGCGGGTTTCGCCGCACTTACTTTTGTAGGAGCGATCGGCATCTTGATTTTCGAAAACAATCAGTTTGGAGGGTTTGATAAAACGGAGGAGGGGGAAAAATGATTGAAGTTGATAGTCGTCGCTGGGATTACCTTCTATCGAAAAGGGGAGGGTGGGTTCGAGAGCGAGGAGGGTTGGGGGAGTAGATAGGACAAGAGCAAAGAGGGGCAATAGAAGGAAAAGAGCACGCAAGAGCTTCATAGTTAGAAGCCAAATTTGAATTCGGTGACGTTGACCCCGGTTAAGTTTTTGATGAGGACCAAGATTAACCAAGAAAGGATAGCAAGCGCGATACCGGCCACGGCCATGGTAATGGTTTTACTGCCGGATTGGATCCCCTTGGGATCACCGGCACTGGTGAGGATTTTGAAACCGCCGGACAAGATCATAATGAAAGCCACGAGACCAATCAAGGGAATAATGGCGGTTAGGATATTGCCAAAGTAGTCGGGGAGAGAGGAGAGCTCGGCGGCAGTTTCGTTCATAGGGAAATTATAGCATTCAAAACGAACCCTATGGATCGAACCGGCTTAGTAGGCTTTGGGAGGAGTGATGTTTTCGTTCAAGATGCTGATTCCAAAGAAGTACTGGATGATCAACATGATCGCCCAAGCGGAAGCAACGACAGCTAGACCGACCAAAGCGGCGGTAATGCGGTCACGAGCTTCTTGAGTTTTGCCTTTGTCTCCACCACTAGCAATCCACTGAATGCCACCCATAATGAGGAAAGCAAAAACGAGGAGGGCGGAGATGAGGAGGGCACCTTGGGTAGCACCTTTAATGAGAGTTCCGATATTGGTAATAGCGACACCTTCGGGTTTGCCAATGGAGAGCTCGGGGGCTCCGGGAGCGGCGGCGCTAACTTTGGTAATGAGATCGAACATAGGTTTTCCTCCTGTTACAGTACTTAGTTGATAGTACTTGGTTTAAGTATATCAATTATTTAATTAATTTGTTATGCCAATACCGAAGAAGTAATCAACGAGCTGGTAAATGGCCCAAGCCGAGGCCACGATGGCAAGACCAATTAAACCATTGGTGATACGATTTCTGGCTTCTTCGAGTTTGCCTTTGTCACCGCCAGCCATGATCCATTGCACCCCACCCAAAACGAGATACATAAAGGTGGCCAAGCCAGCGACCAGAATAACGGCGGAGAAAGATTTTTGGACAAAGACTCCCAAAGTGTCGTTAATGGCGACGCGGGACTTGACTTGGTCATCGATGTTGATGCGGAAACTTTCGGCGGCTTGAACAGTTTGGATAAGGGTTAATGACATAGGATTTATCCGGCGGTGGGCCAGAGAATATTGAGTAAATCAAGGCCGAGAGCGGCTTGAAGGAATTTGATAATGACGTAGCTGGCGGCCAAGACAGCGAGGCCGATTAGGCCATTGGTAATAGCACCCTTGGCTTCTTCGAGCTTGCCTTTGTCACCTCCAGCCATGATCCACTTGAGTCCGCCCATGAGGAAGTAAAGCAGGAAGGCGAGCCCACCAACAATAATCAGGGTTTGCCAGAGAACGCCCATAGTAGTGGCAAATTGGGTGGGGGCGCTAGTGGGGCTGTCACCACCGGGAACAGCGGGATTGGTGATTGCAGCCTTGGCGGCAAGAGGAAATAGGAAATAGGAAATAGGAATGAGGAGAGGAGTTAGTTTAGACATAGTTGGTTAAAAAGTAATAGTTTCTTGAATAAGCTTGCCTGGTTCGAGGATATCGACGCCAAGAGCAGTGCCGACAATCCAGACAATGGCATAGGAAACAACAATGATAATGAGGCCAATAGCACCATTGGTCATCATGCTTTTGGCTTTATCGACCTTGCCTTTGTCACCACCAGCGGTGATCCAGCTCAAACCACCCAGGACAAAGTAGAGAATAAAAGCAATGCCTGATACGGCGGTTAGAACAATCAGAGTATTACTGATGAGTCTTTCGACTGCGCCGGTAGAGCTAGCCAGGTCAGACCCGGGTTGGTAGCCGCCGGGAGCAACTATGGGGCCAAAGTTAAGATCGGTCATATTATAAGCTCCCTGGTCCAATAATTTTGGGAGAAAGGATGGCAGTGGCACTCCCAAAAAGAATGTATGAAACAATGCCGGTTACGGCAGCAGCAGCGACCATAACAATGAGACCAATAAGGGACATGTTGATGGAATAGACGGCAGCTTCAATTTTCTTCTGATCACCGGCGGCGGTGATATAGGTAAACCCGGCAAACATGAGGTTAAAAAAGGCATAAAGCCCGGCTCCGACAAAGACAATGGTCAAAATATTACTAATAAATTTGGGGAGACCAACGTCAACATTACCATAGTTGGTGAGGGGGTTGTTGATGGGTTCGCCAAGAAGCGAGTTGTTCATAGGGTTAATTTAGAATGGATAGTCCGGTAACAACCTGAATCAATTGGATGATCCAGTAGGAACAGATGACTATCGCAAGACCCATTATAGCAGAGGTGATAATTTTTTTGCCGTCTTCGGTTTTGTGAGGATCACTAGCGCTACTAATGATCATAAAACCACCCATGATGATCATAAAAAAGATAATGAGGCCGGCGGCAAGATAAATATTGGGAAGGAGAGTATTAATGAGGGAGCCGGCGCCAGTGTATTCTTGAGCGGCGGTAGAGTCTTGGAAAATGAGACAAGAACCAAGATCTAATTGGCCATTAACAGTAGTACATGCCATGGGACGAGTATAGCGCACCTTGTATAATGTATAAAGTATGGACAAAGTGGTCGAAGAAGTGTTGGCGGGGAAGAAGGGGGCGGCGAGCCGATTTTACCGACTGTACGCAGACAAACTACGAAATTATTTGGCGATCAAACTACCGAGTGAAGAGGCAGCGGAAGAGATATTGCAAGACGTATTTTTGTCAGCGTTTGATAATTTGCCGCTATATCGAGGTGAGGCTAAGGTATCGACGTGGCTAATGGCGATAGCTAGGCATGAGGTGGCGGATTACTACCGCAAACGTTACGTTAGAGCGGCAGTTGAGAAGACAAGTCCACTGTGGGAGGATTTGTTAGAAAAAAGTGAGACCCCGGAATTGGTGTGGCAAAAGAAGAAGATGCGGCGAAGATTTTTGCGAGCATATCGAGCGATATCAAGTCAGTATCAGGAGATTTTGTCTTGGCGATTTGAGATGGGGATGAGTGTTCGGGAAATTGCTGAGAGAATGAAATTGCCGTTTAAGGCGACAGAGTCGTTGTTATATCGAGCACGGAAAGCGTTTGCGGTAGCCTATGCCAAAGAAAACTGAAAGAGAATTTTTACGGGAACTTGAGGGGAGGGCTCAAGAAGGAAAGCGGTTGCTGCAGACGGAAATGATGCCCCAATGGGCAAAGGGGTTGGGGGATTGGCTGGTAGTAAACCCCTGGCGGGTGTTAGTACCACTCAGCGTAATAATTTACGGTTTGTGGCGGGGGATTGATGGAGTTACGGGAAGAGAACTCATATTGGGATTGTTTGGGGGGTTCCCATGAAGGCACTAGTCGTGTGGATGAGTTATGTGTGGGTGACAACTTTGGCTGGGCTAGCGATTCACCCCTATCAATCGGTAAGAAGGATGGTATTAAATAAGCCAGTTCTATTACCGGTGGCGGCGTCGCCTATCTTGGGATTGTTGGGACTTTTTTTCGTGGGGAGAGTGGGATCATATTTTTTTACACTAGGACCAGTGGGGAGGGAACTAGTAGCCTTGGTCTTGGGGAGTACCCTGATCGGATTACTGTTATGGCAGGGGTTACTTTTGGCTTTGGTGTATCGATTCCGACGGTTGCGGATGATTTAGCTGGATTTGGCGACTAGAGAGGTGTGATAGAAGGATTCGATTACAAAACTTTTCCAAAAGAATTGGTTTCTAAGGTTTTAATTAAGTATGCGGCTGGCCAAAGTTACGAAAGAATTGCCCAGTCGGAAGTACCAGCCTCGTTTGCTTCGATACAGAGAATTATAAATGAGGCGGTTAACAGAGGAGTAATTACAGCAGCCCAAAAGCGAGGAGTGGGGAATGGGGGGTTGAAGCGAGAGCGAGCGAGAGTAATATACCAAAAGCATCCGGAGGCAAAGGTAGAGCAAATAGCTCGACTGGCCGGATGTAGAACAAGTACGGTGTATCGCGCCAAACGAGGAGAATGAAAAAATGATTTTTTGCGACTGATGAGAGTATGACGGTTGGTGCAGAGATTTGGAGAAATAAACCACGAAGATTGAGAATGGAGGGGGGACAGTGTCCGAACTGTCGTCGTCCACATTTCCCGGCGAGGCCAGTTTGTCGGGGGTGCGGCGAGAGAATGGAATTACCGCCTTTTATTGAATGGAAGAAGATGGAGAATGGGGAAATGGCGATGAGAGAGGCGAGACCAGATTTGTTGAGAGAAAATTACGGATTCTTTATATCGGCGGGGATGGGGAAGTTTACTCGGTTACTCAGGTGGGGAGGGAACAGGCCCCGAGCGGGTTTGTTGATTTGGCACCGTACGGATTAGCAATTGTGGAACTACCTGAGGGTTTGCGGATACTCGGTAGACTGACCGATTTAGAGATAGATCAACAAACAGGAGAGCTTGAGTTACCCCAAATTGGTGACCAGGTTGAAATGGTAATAAGAAAAGGTGGAGGGAGAGATGAGCGCGGAATAATTAATTATCAATATACGTTTAGACCGCCAATAGTGCCGGCGACCGAGCAGCAAGTTGCAGAAATCCGAGGAGAAATTGCGAAATGGATCAAGTGGGGGAGAGAATGATTTTGGCTGGGATTACGACATAATTAGTTATGCAAAGACAGGTAGTGTTGGTAGATGAAAATGATAGGGAGGTGGGGACGACGGATATTGATCAGGCCCACCTAGGTAAAGGGCAAAAACATCGAGCATTATCGGTAGTACTCTATCGGAAGAAGCAGGGGAAAACTGAGCTCTTGTTACAGAAGCGAGCGGAAACAAAACCGGTGTTTAAGGGGTTATGGGCAAACACGATGTGTACCAATATGCGTCCGGGGGACGAATACATGATGCGAGCGGTAACGAGGCTAGAAGAAGAGATGGGAATCAAGATGAGAGTGGAAGATTTACGGACACTATACCGATTTAGCTATGAGGCAAATGATTGGACTAATCCAGGTTGGGGGGAGAATGAGCTAGATACGGTGGTGGTGGGGCAGTGGTTGGGGGGGATGAAGCTAAATCCAGAAGAGGTGGAAGAAGCGAAGTGGATGGAGTGGGGGGAACTACAGAGAGATGTGAAAAATAAACCAGAAGAATATGCACCATGGTTAAGGATGATCGTCAAAGATAATCGATTAATAATTAATTCCAAGAAGGAGAAATAGTATGGTAGTGAATTGCAGTCCGACAATAGAGGGAGAACCAGGCCCTAATTGGCCTTACCCTAGTACAGAAGAAGGTAAAGATAACGATAACGACACCACTGGCGAGTTGGGCGCAGATGAAGTATGAAAACTTTTGGCAAGGTGATTTTGGCTGGTGAGCACGCGGTGGTTTATGGAGAGATGGCCTTAGTTGCACAGATTTCCTTGGGGGTAAAGGTAGAAGTAGTGGTGGGGAAAAAGGAAACGGATTTACTTATTCGGAAAGCAGTTGAACTAGCGGGAGGAAAAGATAAGGTAGGAGTTAAAATAACAAGTGAAATTCCGATTGGATCTGGATTGGGATCATCTGCAGCGGTAGCGGCTGCCATTATCAAACAAGTTCGCAATTATTTTAGGAAGCCAATTGGGGAAGACGAGCTATTCGAATACACAATGGAATGTGAGCGAATAGCACATGGGAACCCATCGGGAATCGATTCGGCTAGTGTGGTGTACGGAGGATTAATTACTTTTGTGAAGGGGAAGCCAATAGAAAAACTCAAAATTAAAAATAAATTAAAGTTGTTGCTCGTAAATTCAGGGAAACCTGGTGAAACCACCAGGGAGATGGTTGAGTTGGTGGCACAACAGAGAGGGAAGGAAAAAAATATTCGAGAAATTGGGAAGATTGCGAGGGAGATTCGAGACAAACTAGCAAAAGGGGAAGAGATTGGACAATTGATTAATAAAAATGGCTATCTTTTAGAAAAATTGGGAGTTGTAGGAAAAAAGGCAATCACCTTGGCAAATAAACTGAGAGAGATGGGGGCGGCAGTTAAAATAACGGGAGCAGGGGGAGTGAAAACTGGATCGGGAATGATGATGGTCATCCATCCCAACTTAGAAAAAATTGGATCTGTATTACGCGATGAGAAGATTGATTATTGGCCAATCACAATAGGGGCAACATGAGAAAAATAGTTGCATCAGCTCCAGGAAAATTGATGTTATTTGGGGAACACGCAGTAGTGTACGGATCTCCCTGTATTGTGACAGCGGTTGATCAAAGAGTGAGAGTGTCGGTAGAACCGAATGGAGAAGGGGAAATCCATGTTTGTTCGCCAAACGTCGGGTTAGACGAGTATCACAAGAAAATTGGAAGTTTGGGGAAAGATGATCTACCCAAATCAATGGCGTTTGTAGAAATGTTGGTCAAGCGTTTTTACGAAAAATACCAGATCAAAGAGGGAATCAGGATTTCAACAGAGTCAGATTTTTCTACCCAGTTTGGGTTTGGGTCGAGTGCGGCCGTAGTTAGTGCACTTAGCAAAGCACTGAGTGGATATTGGGAGATAACAATGTCCAAGAAAGAAATGTTTGAGTTGGCATACCAAGCGGTACTGGATGTACAGGGAGTCGGAAGCGGATTTGATGTGGCGGCGTCGGTGTATGGGGGGACAATATATTATGTGACCCCAGGAAAAGTGATTGAGCGAATTTATACCGGAGATTTGCCGATGGTGATAGGCTATACAGGAGTGAAAGCGGATACCCCAACGTTAGTGAGACAGGTGGCAGAACTAAAGCGAAACGAGAAGTGGGTAGAATCGGTTTTTGGGGATATCGCTTCCTTGGTGAATGAAGCAAAAAAATATTTTTCGACAAAAGATTTTGTACAACTCGGGAAATTGATGGATCGGAATCAAGAACTACTATCAACTTTAAATGTGAGTTCAAAGGAATTGGACCTGCTAATTAAAGTGGCGAGAAAGTCCGGAGCAGAGGGAGCAAAGCTGTCGGGAGCGGGGGGAGGAGATTGTATGATTGCGTTGGTCAAGGATGAGGGGCGAGCCCAAGTGGGTGAGGCGATTAACCAGGCAGGAGGAGTGTGGATGCAGGTAAAAACCGGAGCAGAGGGAGTAAGATGGGAGAAATGAACAAGACAACAATTAGAGCATCGTCGGACGTTGCTTTGGTTAAATATTGGGGGAAAAAAGACGAGATTCTCCGACTACCGGAGAATGGGAGTATTTCACTGATTCTGTCAGGACTAGATACGGTTACGACAGTTGAGTTTGATCTAAAGTTGACCAAAGATGAGGTAATTATCCAGGGGGAAAGCGAAGAAGGAGAAACAGAGCGGGTGATTAAACATCTGCAGCGGATTAGAGATTTAGCGGGCAAACAGGTATTTGCCAAAGTGGTTTCACAAAATACTTTTCCCAAGGGGACAGGATTATCCAGTTCGGGATCGGGATTTGCGGCTTTGACGATTGCCGCAACAAAGGCGATCGGCTTAGCTCTTTCAGAGCGAGAGTTATCAATTTTGGCAAGGCAGGGGTCGGGGACGGCTTGCCGCTGTGTGTGTGGAGGGATAGTCGAATGGAAGGACGGAGAGACATCGGAAACATCATATTCAGAGTCAATATTCCCGGCTGGTTATTGGGAAGTGAGAGATGTCGTGGCGGTAGTAGATGAAGGGAAAAAACTGGTTTCTTCAACTTCGGGT
Organism: Microgenomates group bacterium GW2011_GWF2_46_18; assembly: GCA_001002415.1. Taxonomy (GTDB): domain Bacteria; phylum Patescibacteriota; class Microgenomatia; order UBA1400; family UBA12108; genus LCMB01. The sequence continues at coordinate 42,484 of LCMB01000005.1, read as the reverse complement.
CACGCGTTGGCCAAGACAAGTCTGTTTTACAAAGAGAGATTGGCGAATATCAAAACAAAACTAGAACAAGTAAGGCAAGCGATCAAGATTAAAGACTTTGATAAGTTGGGGAAGTTGGTAGAAGGGGAGGCGTTGGAATTTCATAGTATTTTACTAACCAGTGAGCCACCGATGATAGCTTGGTACCCGGGTACTATTGAGGTAATGCTGGCAGTTTGGGAAATGAGAAGAGAGGGAATTAAAGCGTATTTTACGATTAATACCGGATTTAATGTGCATGTACTAACCACCCCGGAATTTGAAAGTATCGTAAAAGAAAGATTGGATAAATTAAGCTTGGTGGTTAAGACGATTTCGGCAAAGGTGGGAGAAAAACCCAGCGAATTAAAGACTCATTTATTTTGAATATGATTGATAAAACAAATATTCCTCGTCACGTCGCCATTATGATGGATGGGAATCGGAGATGGGCGAAGGGGAAAGGGCTGTCAATAATTGCCGGGCACGCCTATGCAGTCGACAAAATTGTCGAACAGCTGATTGAGCGAGCGGGTGAGCTGGGAGTCGAATACCTGACTTTGTGGGCATTTAGCACTGAGAATTGGGGCAGGGCGGAAGAAGAGGTTGTGGGATTAATGAATTTGTTCCGCAAGGCCTTGATGACCAAAGTCGAGAGATTTATCGCAAAGGGAGCAAAACTCAAAATGATCGGAGACATGAGTCGGTTTGCTCCGGATATTCAGGCGGGAATGAAGGAGGCAATGAAAAAATCGGAGAAGAATGACAAGATTACGGTAACATTTGCACTAAATTATGGGGGGCGCGACGAGATTAAAAGGGCGGTGGATAAATGGTGCGAGGAAAACAGGAATCAGGAATTAGGAATTAGGAAGGACACATTTGAGAAATATTTAGATACGGCGGGGATGCCGGATCCAGATTTGATTATTCGGACAGGGGGGGAAATGAGACTATCGGGGTTTTTGATGTGGAGCGCGGCATATAGTGAACTGTATTTTACGGAGAAGTTGTTTCCGGAGTTTACACCTAATGAGTTAGAGAAGGCGATTGAGGAATACCAAACTAGACAAAGACGGTTTGGGAAGTAAGGGATACTTCTTTTGGGTTCGACGTATTTCACTTGAAAAAGACGGCGTTCTCACCTGCTGGTGAGCCGCCTCTAACTCGCGCCGACGGGGCGGCGCTGTGTAAACTTTTTCAGTTGTGAAATACGTCTGCACCCGATTCGGGTTAGATTTTTCACCCAACAATATTAATTTTAAAAATGACCTGGAGAATTTGGGCGAGCCAGTAGGCGAGGAAGATGACAAAGAAGCCGATGAGAGCTGAGGTAACCATTTTTTTACCTTTTTCCTGAGATTCTTTGTTGGCGGCACCGGCGAGCATGGTAAAACCACCAAAGATTAACATCCCAAAAAGGATGAGGCCGGCGAGAGAAAGGAGGGTGGGGAGAACGGCGCTAATAATTCCGCCCAAGTTTTTGTCACCCAGATTGTTACCGAGAGCCTGATTTAATTTGGGGTAATCGACAGCTTGATTGTTCATAGTAGATCCTAAAACCCGGGTAGTTTGATGATATCACCGGCAACGAGACGTAAGAGAGTGACCGAGAAAATAATGAAAAGGAGGCCAGTGACGGCGCCGGTAAAAAGCTCTTTGCCCTTTTTAACGGCTTCGGCGTTGTCGCCACTAACCATGATTTGAACGGTGGCAATCAGCATGATAATGAGGGCAATCCCGCCGGCCAAGCCAGCCAAAAAGCCAAAAAGGGCGGGGGTAAAGGCTTCAAAGGTGTAGGGAATACAGCCAAGGGCGGTGTCGATGGCGCCTAAACCACAAGTACCGGTGGCGGAAAATGTTTCTCCAGATTCAGCTAAGCTAGCTTTGTAAGCAGCACAAAGATCTGCGGTTCCACAGCAAGATTTTACCGCTGTCCCGTCACTTTTGTTAAAATTACATTGAGTGGGATAGTCGGGTCTACATATGGTTGCCCAGCCAAGAGAATAACAAGAGTTGCCAACAGCCTTGGCTGAAGGAGTGGGTAACGCGACCCATGTTAAGATAGAAACGATGGAGAAAATGAGGAAATGGTGGAAAAGTTTATTCATAGTCAGTTTAGGATTGGTGCTGGGAATTATTTTAGCACAGCGAATGGGAGTAAGAGCTGAATCACTGGAAGAAATTGAAGCCCAAATTACCGAGTTGCAGCACCAGATGCAATTATCGGTAGCGGCAACTACTCCACTAGAATCGGAAGTGGCGAAATTAAAGAAGCAATTGGATGGAATTGGGTCGCAGATCAAACAGTCAGAGATACGGATGCAAGAGTTGGCGGGGAGTATCACCGAGAGAGAAAAGACGATCAAGAATCAATACGCAGTGCTGGCGGCAAAAGTGCGGGACTATTATAAAAAATCAAGATTTTACTCCCCCTTGCTATGGATGGTGTCGTCTCGATCGGCGGGGGAACTAACAAGGGGGCTCACTTATAAGCAAGCGAGTGCGGATGAGGATAAGAACTTGATTGTGAGAATTACGACTGAGATCATGCAACTTGAAGAGGACAAAAAACAGATTGAGGCGGACAAAGCTAAACTCGCCGGTTTGCAGGCGAAACTGGATACACAGAAAGCTTTTTTTGAAAAGGAAATTGCGGGAGCAAAAAAATGGCAAGCTGAATTGTCAGGGAAAATTGCCACATTAACGGCCAAACAGCAGGCTATTTTGACAGAAAAATCAGGAACATTTCAAACAACGGTGGGAGAGGTCCCTTTGGCAGATGATCCGGCCAGTCGACCAGACTATAATCCTGGCTTTTCGCCGGCTTTTGCAGCCTTTAGTTTTGGTGCACCTCACTTTAAGGGAATGAGTCAGTATGGAGCTTTGGGGAGAGCCAAGCAGGGACAGGGATATGAACAAATCTTAAAGGCCTACTATGGGGGTGGAATTGAAATTAGAGATCATAATCCTGATGCTCAAATTACAGTCACAGGCTACGGGACCTATTCCTTGGAAGAATACGCCAAACGGATTTACGAAATGCCGGGTTCATGGGGAGATGAGGGAGGAATGGAGGCTTTGAAAGCACAGGCTGTGGCGGCGAGAAGTTATGCGCTCGCCCGCGGGGGAGAAATTTGCGCTACCGAGGCATGTCAAGTGTTTAAACCGAGTCCTAAGGGAGGTAAGTGGGAGGAAGCAGTGAATGCGACCCGAGGTAAGGTAATCTATGCCAATGGAAATCCGTTTTCATCCTGGTATGCGTCGACTTCGGGAGGATATCAAGAGTCATATAGTGCCAACGGATATAGTACCCCTGGATTTTGGGATACTCCGAGCGGGCAAGGAGGATGGACCGCCCAAGCGTACGAAAAAACAGCGGGAAGTCCGTGGTTTTATAAGGCATGGTACCGAACTAGGTCGGGGGATGCGTGTGGAAGAAGCCACCCATGGTTAAACAGTGAGGAGATGGCAGACATTTTGAATGCGTGGAAAGTGTTGTTTAACGGGGGAGGTGATAGCGGGAGAGTCACACCAGAATCAAGTTGTTGGGGAGGGAACCCTTACAGTAAAGAAGAGTTACGGGGGATTGGTGGGTTTGTCAGCGTCAGCGGGGTGAGCGTAACTTATGCGGGTAATGGGGTGACAGCCACGGTAACCTTCCAGACTAATAAGGGTGAAGTACCCATCAGTGGGGCGGATTTTAAGAAAGCCTTTAACTTACGGTCGCCAGGAAGAATTTCCTTAAAATCTGGATTATTCAATATTGAGAAGAAATAAGATTGAGGCTTATGGTACCATATAGTTATGGGGGAACGGCTATCGGTCAAGAAGATTAGAGAGGCAGTCGGGAGGTTGGGATCGGATTCTTTGTTTACTAGTCTTAGTTCATTCCCAGCGCAGGTTGGTTTTGAAACTCAGGATGATGGGGAGACGGTAGTACTGTTTATCCGACAACACCCGATTGTGAATGTGGGTTGGGTGTTACTAGCAATAGTTATGCTGACGTTGCCGTCGGTGTTTGGATTTTTCCCGCCGTATGCATTACTACCCATGGGTTATCAGTTTGTGGTTTCTTTGGGATGGTATTTGTTTGTGAGCGGCTTTGCTCTCGCCAAATTTATGGGATGGTTTTTTAATATTTATATGGTGACGGATGAGCGGATAGTGGATGTGGATTTTAAAAACATTTTTTTCCGTCGAATTTCGACAGCCAAGATCGAGGAGATTCAAGATTTAAGTATCCAGTCATCGGGAGCCTTGGAAACATTTTTTGGATATGGAAGTGTATTTATTCAGACAGCAGCGGAAGTGCCAGAGTTCGAGTTTTTGGCGATTCCTAAGCCAGACAAGGTAGGCAAGATTATTAATCAAATGATTGATATGGAAGAACAGGAAAAATTAGAGGGAAGGGTAAAATAAATGGATCCGATTGGAATATTACAATCAATTACCTTGCTAGGAGTAGTAAAGGTAATGATGGGGATATTGCTACTAGTGTATGCCATTTTCGCTTTGTTAATGATGCGTCAAATTGCGGCCATGACTAGGGCAGTGGCGATGAAAGATGATTTGGTAATTCGGATGATGGGAGTTTTCCATTTTGGATTTGCGATTGTGGTATTGGTGATGGCGGTAATATTTTTGTAAAGACGAAGAGATGAACAAAATAAAGACAAGCACAGTAGTTGGGACACCGACTTTGGATTGCTGGTCACAAGCACAGTTTTTTTCGAGTGAAAGAGGGGGAGTGGGAATAGTGGTACAAGTGGAAAGGAAAGAGGGGGGGGAACTAATAGACTTAGTCTCGATAGGATCTTCGATTGTAGAGGGAGCGAAAGAAGAGATGGTGACGGAAGAGGGAGTGATTTCGGGGATGGGAGAAGGGATTAAAGCTTCATTGGCAATGATAAAAATTGAGGATGAAAGAGTAAAAATAACGGGGAATGGTGAAATAGAAACATATTTGGTCCGAGGAGGGAAGTTGGCGAAATTGGGAGAAGCGACTGAACTAGAGCGGGGAATAGTGGGCAAATTAATAGAGGGAGATACTTTGATAGTAATGACAATGGGGGTTAAAGAGTTGGTGGGAGAGGAGAAACTACAAGAGTTGTGCCGAGGGGGAGAGGAGGCGGCGGAAGCAATTGCGCCACAACTACACGGGAAAGAAGATTCAAGCCGAGCAGCGGGATTAATGATTAGTTACGAACGAGAGGAAAAGAGTGGGATTGGAGTGATAATGGCGCGGCTTACAGAGCGTCCAATTAGGGTAAGAGGATGGAGTGAGGGACCACAAAAATTGAATGTGGGATTGGCTGTTTTTGCTTTGATATTTTTGATAATTATGGTGGGTTTGGGATTATGGAAGCGGCAAGTAAAGGTGAGACAAGAGGCATATTCAGCAGTCAAGGAGCAGGTGGAACAGCAGATTGGGGAGGCGAGGAGTGTGGCTGATCTCAATCCAGGAAGGGCGGAAGATTTATTGAACCAAGCTGGGGAGGCCGCCCAGGGATACACAGAAAGCCAGCGACGTGAACAGGAAAAGACAAAGGGAGCAGAGTTGGTTAGAACGGTGAACGAGGCCAAGGAAAGTATTTTTAAAGTAAATAAGACCGCTTTAACCAAAACAATTGAGTTGTCGGTCCTGGCGAGCGGGTTAAGTAGTAAAACGATGATGGTTGATTCGGTAGGGACAGCAATGTTCCCTGATACAAACAATAATCGAGTGGTAGCAATGAATATTGATGACAAGTCGAGAATTGTAATAGAAACTGGAGAGATTGGAAAAGTAAAAAGTTTGGCAGTGTTTGACAAGAAAATATATGGATTGGTGGATTCGGGAGTGGCGGAACTTAATCAAGATGAAACAAAAAATAAGATTGTGATTGAGCCGGACGAACTTTGGGGGAATGTAGTGCAGGTTGAAAGTTATGCGGGAAATTTGTATTTACTGGATTTGGGAACGAGTGAGATTTGGAAGTATCCCGTAATTACAGATGGGTTCGGAACCCGAAAAAGATGGTTGGGGCCGGGGATTGCCCTCGATTTATCCAAGGTGGTGCAGATGAGGGTGACTGGAGATGTGTGGATTATAACCAAAAGCGGGAAGTTGGAGCGATATTCGCGGGGAGTGCCGGTGAAGTTTACGTTGGAGGGAGTGCCGGGAGGAGAAATATTGGATGATCCAACCGCATTGTGGGTGGGGGAGACGGCGGTATACATCGTAGAAAAGGGGAAGGCGAGAATGATCGTGTTGGGACTGGATGGGAAGTACCAGGCACAGTACTTGAATGAAGAATTGACGAAAGCGACCGATTTGGTGGTGTACAAGAATAAGGCGTACGTGTTGATCGAGAATGAGGTGAAGGAATTTGGATTGTAGAAGCTGGAAGGTAATATTTTGTCGACCTGGGGTAGAATATCAGTATGATTATTAATAAACTGGCTAAGAGGGAGTATGCGATCACTGACACGTACGTGGCGGGGGTGGTGTTGACGGGGGCGGAAGTCAAGAGTTTGCGGGGGGGGAGAGGAAGTTTGCGGGATGGATACGTGAAACTAATCAATGGGGAATTATATTTGGTGGGGGCGGATTTACCCCAATATAGTCATTATTCGGGCAAAGAATATGATGCCAAACGATCGCGCAAACTCCTAATGAAAGCTAAAGAGATTTTGAAAATTCAGCAACAGATTGAAGGCAAACCACTGACCCTGGTTCCACTCCGCTTGTTTTTCCAGGGGAGGTGGGTGAAGTGTGAGATAGGGATTGGGAAGGGGAAGAAAGAATGGGAGAAACGAGAAGATATCAAGAAAAGAGATGTTGATCGAGAAATGGCCAAGGCCATGAAGAATTAAGAGTGGAGACGGAGGGCAGTGAGCCCTCGTCCGCATGCCGCCTGTAACACCATCTACATACATAGATAAATTTTGGTTTTTACCTCTAGCTACTTAGGTAATTATCAGACCAAGAGTAACACGAGGGTGGTCGTTGATATGGGTTGGATTGACCGGATCCAACTTACGGCTTATGTGTGTTTCCACCCACATCTTCCCCATAAGCGAGTAGGACGTGAATGCCAGTTAAGCTAAAGCGAAACTAGGAGCGTAAGTGCCGACGCCATCTCCGAAGAGAAAGGCGACAACGTTCTTAGCTGCTGTCTTCAAAGTGTTGACAGTTGTTTTTTGACTCTGTTTTACGACTTCCTTAGTCAAAGTCGGTATGCAGATGTTAAAGAGCTGGTATACGTCAAAGCAAGACGTCCCCAATGGCTCATAATATATCATAGTATCGCGCAAATTTCAACTTTCTGAGCTACAATTTAGATGGATGGAATGGATTGAACTAATTTTTCCTAAAGCTTGCGAGGGATGCGGCGAGCGAGGGGAGTATATTTGCTCAAAATGCCAGAAAAAATTAGTCTACCCAGAGGGTATTTGCCCCATGTGCTGCCGCCCTAGTTTGGGGGGATGGACACACCCTAGATGCAGAAAAAAACGAGGAATGGACCGACTTGGAGTGGGATTACCATACCGAGGAATAGTGCAGCAAGGTTTGAAGAAGGTAAAGTACAAAAGCCAATGGGATCGAATTGAATTTTTATTTAGGCTTGGGAAAGAGAAATTTGATGAGCAAATGTTGAGAGAGGGAAGCAAGGATTTGGTGGTAACCAGCGTACCAATGTGGAAGGAAAAAGAAAAAGAAAGAGGATTTAATCAAGCAGAAGTATTGGCTAAGCTGGTGGCCAAACAGTACAACCTTGAATATGTGAGAATGTTGGAGAGAGTGAGGGTGACTAAGCCAATGTATGGATTAAAGAGAGAGGAGAGGGAAAAAAACGTGGCAGAAGCCTTTCGGAGGAAAGTTGAGAGAGTAAATAAGAGAGTAATTTTGGTGGATGATGTGTGGACGACGGGAGCGACAATGCGAGAGTGTGCCAAAATCTTGAAAGATCAAGGGGCTAAAGAAGTGTGGGGACTTGCGATAGCGCGCTAGTTATTAGGGGTTGTCGGTTTCCATCTCCTCTTCGCCATATTGAGATTGAAGCTCCTGAAGTTTGCTGAGATCAAATTGTTGGAGGAGACTAGAAGGATCGATAAAATTCACATCTTGGGGTGGAACAAAGGCGGTATCATCGATATTACTAGCCTGGCAGTTGATGGTGTAGCCTTCGGCTTTCAAACCCTCGTAATCGGATTGGCTTTCGAATTTGGGGGAAGAGGGAGTGGAGGTGGGAGAGGCGTTGGGGAGAGGAGAAGTGAGAAGATTCATTTTACTTCCCTGCTTTTGGCCGTCAGTCCAAAGATAGAGGTATTTTTCATCATTGATCATATGGGAGATGACAGTTTTGTTTTCGATAATATTGGTCATGTTGACATACATTTTTTTGCCTTTGAGAAAGTATTCCATTTTGTCGGTATTCCTAGCCATAGTACACAAAGTGGGCCGACCGGATTCGATGGCCTTGGCGAATTCTTCGGCTTCACTCATGCTTTGGCTAACAGTTTGAGTATTAGGAGAAACAGAAGGGGATTTGGTTTTGAGGTAGTAGCCGATGCCGCCCAAGAGAATGATAAGTAGAATCAGGGGAAGAAATTTTTTCATGAGTGACCTTTCTTAGATGTTTAGTTTGTAAATAATCAAAGCGGTGAGCATGGTAACAAGACCACCCCAAAGCATATCGGCGAGAGCCATACTAAGAGGATAGCCTTTCATAACAGCAAGATTGGTCAAATCGTAAGTAGCGTAGGCGGCTAGACCAAAGATAAAGGATTGAAAGGCAAGAGTGGAGTAGCCGGATTTATGAGTAAGGGCAGGGATGAGGATAAGAATGAGGAAGATAGAAAGATAAAGGAGGTAGAAAGCGAGGGCAGCCAAAAGATTGGGGGAAGCGGACAGCAAATGAGGAACAGCTTTTTTCATCCAGGGGGAGGCAACTTGAGAAATCCAAACCAGATCAATGACAAGAAAAGCAAACAAGGATTCGAGGAGAAGCTTAATGAACATATTCCTATTATATACGACCGAGATCTCCATTGAGAATAACGGGCTGGATGGCAACCATTTCGGTGTAGTAGTCCATTTTGGGAATGGGATGGAGAAGATAGATTTTTTTACCTTGACCAAAGGCGTACCCCATTTCGAGGAAGGTGTTACCGCCAATATAGCCATCGATACCATGTTTGGGGTAGTTGAGGATCAAAATAGCATCGGCGGCCTCGACTTTTTTGAAGTGTTCACGGATGAAGTCGTATTCGATTTTGGCATTGATTTTGTCTTCGTCGTTCTTCATGTAGGACTCGTTGCTTTTTACGTTGTCGAGTTCGTCGGGGGCGAAGACGGTAAAACCACGAGATTCAAGCTCTTGCTTGGTGGTTTGCATTTCCCGGTGAAACTGCATGCTACCGCAGATAGTGATGATCATAGCGCGGATTATACACAAGTAGGGATGGCGGGGAACTATATCCGATGTTATAACCTACCTCAAGAATTCGACTAACCCATTAGATAATCAGAATTCTTTACTGTTGTATGGCTTTGCTTCATCTTGTTAAACATTTGCTCAATTCTTCTTTGATCCGGTTTCGAGTTTGCAAAATCGTTTAACATTTTCATAGCAAATGGATATGGAGATCTGTCGTCACCGAGCGTTTTATCCAACCTCGATGGGTCGTCACCCTGAGCTTCTGCCACTTGTCTCGTGAATGCGTCTGCTTGTTGACCTGCCCAGTCGGCTGGGCTAGTACGACTAGCGACTAGTGAGCCATCAACAAAAACTCGACATGATACAAATGGAGAACCTGTTTCTCTATCTACTGAGATTGACACATTGGTTTTACCTTGAGGGTAATTCCCGGCGACCTCTTCTCGTACCTTTTGTCCATTTATTATCATTCTTTTTGCTAAAAACCAGGAGTTTTTGTGACCCGCATTATAGACAGCGGTTGATCCTAGGTCATTTTCATTGACCCAGACCGTAAAACCTTGAGGCAAATCATTTTCTGTTTTATACACAGCTTGCTCAAATGTCGAAAATACTTCATTGTGGGTAGCTTCGCCCCTTACTCCCAGCACATTTTTTAATCCATCTAGACTGTAGGGCTGAATATCAAAGTTACCTGTCATATCAGTGGTTATTCAAATATAAAAATATTATAACAATATTAGGTTCTTTTTCTCACAGTCTTATTTTATAGAATCATTATAATTTCGTCTGGTGGATTTTATAATTTTTTTATAAACTGCGGAGGCGGTGGGAATCGAACCCACGACACCCTTGCGGGTGCGAGTTTAGCGAACTCGTGCCATACCACTAGGCGACACCTCCTGTGGAGAAGATTATATCAGGGAAGCGGAGGGGGAGGGATTCGAACCCTCGGTAACTTGCGCTACGGCGGTTTAGTAAACCGCTACACTAGACCACTATGTGACCCCTCCTCGCGGGGATATTTTAACACGTGAGATAATAGGGTTATGCAGAGCGCGAGAATCGGGAAGTACCTGGTAAGTTATGAAAATGCGGAAGAATTTAACGAGATCAGGAAAGAAGTCTGGACCAAACATGCTTATTATACAGATGGGATTGAACCCAAGTTAATTGTAGATGCGGGAGCACATATTGGGTTGGTGAGCTTGTACTTTGCGCAGATTTATCCCAAGGCCAGAATCTTGGCCTACGAGCCGGATAGACAAAACTTTGCATTATTAACCAAGAATATCCAGGAAAATCAACTAACACAGGTGAGCTGTATTAATGCGGCGATTGCCCCCAAAAGCGGCGAGATCACTTTGCAGGAGCCGATATTTACGAACGAATGGCGGAGTGGAGTGGGGATTGTCTGTGGGGGGTGGAGAGGGGTTTTGCATACCAGAGGATTTTTGGTGTTGGCGGTGGGGATAAATCAGATATTACCTGGAGTTGATTTAATCAAGATGGATATCGAGGGGATGGAGTATGAAGTATTAGAGCGGGCGGAGCTAAACGAAGTAAAAACGATCATGGTTGAGGTGCATCCGCGCAAGGGGAAACAAGTAGCGAAGATTGAGAAAAAGTTACAAAAAGCTGGGTTTGAGATTGAAAGAAAGGAGGATAGCAGTCGGTGGGGCAAGGGACTATCACTAATTGTGGCGCGGAGAGTATAAAAGTATTAAGGAGGTAGTAGCTATGAAGTTAGCATTTTGGTTTGATCGAGTGAGTACGGAGGGAGATATTAAAAGGAAGATTGCGAAAAAATTGGCGGGACTAGATAAGTATCTAAAACATGTATCGAGTGATTTGAGGGAGGGATGGGTCAAACTTTCGAAGGGAGAGCGGTGGGGATATAAAGTAAAGGTGGATTTAAAAATTCCTGGGAAGGATGTGGTAGCGGAGGGTAGAGATGAAAACTTGTTGACGGCGGTGGATCAGGTAATAAATAAATTGCAGCAAGGATTAAAAAAGAAAATGGGAAAGGAGAAAACAAAATGGAAAAGATAGATGGTAGAGTGATTTACGGGTGGAGTAAAAAGATCCATCGGTTTGCAATGTGGTTGGTGATTGGATTGGGGATACCACTGTCATTTACAGGAGTAATAATGGAGAATCGAGCCTTGGGGAAATGGGCAAGTAGCTTGGGTTGGGGAAGGAACGTGGCCTGGTTACATGGCAAAATAAGTATCGAGTTTACGGTGGTATTGGCAATTATGATGGTGAGTGGATTTTCGATGTGGGTAATACCAAAAATATTGCAGAAGAAATTGGTAAAGGAAGAGAGATAATTGGATGTTATAGTGGAGGTATGAGCAAGACAGATCGATTACAGAAGTTATTAACAGATGAGAACAAAATAACGATTGCGGCGGTGGACCATCGAGGATTATTAAAAACAATGTTACATCCGGAAGATCCGGAGGTGACGACAGAGCAAGAAATCCGAGAGTGGAAGAAGCAAATGGTCGAGCTATATCGGGATAAGGTGTCGGGATTATTAATTGATCCGAGTTATGGGAGGGAATTGGTTGATCCAAGGGCGCAATGTGGATGGGTCCTCTCGATGGAGAAAACGGGGTATCGAGGTAAACAAGAAGCGAGGGAAACCGAGATTTTGCCAGGCTGGAGTGTTACCGACGCTAAGAAGTTGGGAGCGAGTGGGGTTAAATTATTACTATATTATGACCCGGAAAATAAGGAACTAGCGAAAAAGCAAAAAGACATCGCGAAGCAAGTGGGGGAGGAGTGTGAGCGAGAAGGGATGATATTTCTACTAGAGCCTTTGACCTACAAAAAAAGTCAGGATCCATATGTGGTGGAACGGATTGTAGATGAGCTAATAGATTTACCGGTGGATATTTTTAAACTGGAATACCCGGGAAATCAGGATAAGTGTGTTCGAATCAGCCAGAAATTAGAAGTTCCCTGGGTGTTACTTTCGGCAGGAGTAAATTATGAACAGTATCAAGAGCAGTTAATAATTGCCTGTGAAAGTGGAGCGGCGGGAATGGCAGTGGGGAGAGCGGTGTGGCAGGAATTTGGCCGGTACGAAGGAAAGGATCGCGAGAAGTTTTTCCGCGAAGTGGCGGGACCCAGGATGGATGAGTTAGTAGGAATAGTCGAAAAATATGGCAAGCCAATTACGAACGGTTAAACAAGCGAGGGTTGCGGGTAAGCGGGTAATTGTCCGGGTGGATTGGAATGTGACGATAGGTAAGGCACTCCAGATTGTGGATGATACTCGGATCGCGCGGACTTTACCGACCATTAAATGGTTGTTAGCTCAGAAAGCGGCACAAGTTATATTGGTTAGTCATTTGGGTAAGGCGGAAGAGAAGCGGTCTTTAAAACAAATAGGAGAGTATGCGAGCGGGTTAGTGGGGAGCGAGATAGTTTTGTTTGATCATTTGACCAGGGTACCTGAGGAGAGGGTCGTGATGCTCGAGAATGTAAGGTGGTTTCAGGGAGAAATAGCCAATAGCGATGATTTTGCCAAGGAACTAGCCACAATGGGGGATATTTATGTGAATGAGGCGTTTGGAGAAAGTCACCGAATGGTAGCCAGTATCGTCGGGATTCCAAAATATTTGCCGAGTTATGCGGGATTATGGTTAGCAGATGAAGTTGCCACAATTATCGGGGTTCGAGAGAAGCCGGAGCGACCATATGTGGTAGTAATGGGGGGAGCGAAAGTGGAGGACAAAATAAAGTTAATCGAAGTACTCTCTCACCAGGCAGATATTATATTGTTGGGAGGAAAACTGGCCAATGAGTGGGTTTTGGGGAAGAAAACTGTCACGGGGAAGGCAAAAGTACTAGTGCCAGTTGAAGGATCCAACTTGTTGGATATAGGGAGGGCCACCCAAAAAATTTATACAGAGGAGATTGTGAAAGCAAAAACGGTTGTGTGGAATGGGCCAATGGGGATGGTGGAAGAACCGATATACCGAGAGGGAACAGAAGCTATTTTTGAGGCGATTGCGGCAAATGTAGGAGCTTATACATTGGTGGGTGGGGGGGACACTCTGGCGATGATCGGCAAAGAGGAACACTTGGCCAGAATAGATCATGTCTCAACAGGGGGGGGAGCCATGCTGGCACTGCTAGAAAAGGGAAGCTTACCTGGGGTTGAGGTGCTAAAATCATAACTGATGAAATTGTTGGTATTTGATGTAGAGACCAAGAAGGCGTTTGACGAGGTGGGAGGATATTTCCCAGAAAAATTGGGAGTGTCGATCATCGGGAGCTACTTTCGGGATGAAGAGGGAAATAAAGAAGAGTATGTAGGATATCGAGAAGACAATTTTTCTCCGTTTTGGCGAAGACTGGAACAAGCTGATTTGGTAGTTGGGTTTAACACAATTGCCTTTGATTATCCAACCTTAAAGCCTTACTATGGGGGAGATTTTTCCCAGTTTCCCAGTTTGGATATTATGGTGGAATTAGAAAAACACTTGGGGCACAGGGTAGGCCTTGATGCGGTAGCCAAGGAGACTTTGGGGATGCAAAAAAGCGGGCATGGACTAGATGCAATTACCTATTACCACGAGGGAGAGTGGGAAAAACTAGAAAAATATTGTTTGCAGGACGTAAAAGTGACAAAGGAATTATATGATTACGGAGTCAAAAATAAAATTTTGCGGTTTAAGAATAAGTGGAACAATTTGATCGAAGTGCCAGTGGATTTTGAAAAACAAAGAAAAACGAAAGTACAAGTGCAAACGACATTGTTTTAGTTGATTTTTGGCAAACTTGGATTATGATGGGGATAGTTTATGAGTTCATTTCGGTTTCGCAAAAAAACAGAGTATGGATTGATGATGATGACCATGCTGGTTGCGGCAGGGAGAGGGACAACCGTATCGGTAGCCAAGATGCAGAAGTCGGGGTTGCCCAGATCTTTTTTGGTTAAGATTGCACGAGATTTGATCAAAGCAGGGTTGATTGCGGCGAAAGAGGGAAGAGGCGGAGGATATCGACTCTTGGGGAACCCGCAAAAAATTAGTTTGCGAAAAGTGGTCGAGGCGATTGAGGGAAAATTGGCAACAACTGGGTGTTTGGTACACGGAGCTAGGCCGTGCCCTCTGGCTAAAACATGTCCTCACCGAAGAATGATGGGTGCAATAACGGAGAAAATAGAGAAGATTTTGGATGAGTATAGTTTGGATGAAATGGGTAGGAAGTAATAATGGAAGAATTGCTACAGATAGTTAACTTGAGTGTAGAGGTGGAGGGGAAGAGGGTAATAGCAGATTTTAATTTGAGGGTGGGGAAAAACGAAGTTGTGGCGTTGATGGGAAAAAATGGGAGTGGGAAAACTACCTTAGCACAAGTGTTAATGGGAGATAGGAGGTATCAAATTTCGGAACATAGCAAGGTGTTATATAGAGGAAAAGACTTACTAAAATTAGACATTACAGAAAGAGCAAGGCTGGGAATGTTGGTAGCGTGGCAAAATCCAGTGACGATACCCGGAGTGAGTGTGTTTAGTGTGTGTAAAACCAGTTACGAAATAGGAAGAGGCAAGATCGAAAAACTAACGGAATTTAAAAAAGAATTAGAAAGTTTGGCAATTCGGGTCGGTTTAACGAAGAAACATGTGGGGAGAAATATGAATGAGGGGTTTAGTGGGGGAGAGAAGAAGAGATTGGAATTATTGCAATTATTACTGTTACAGCCGAGCCTCGCGATATTGGACGAAGTAGATTCGGGAATCGATGCTAAAGGAGTGGAGATGGTGGCGGAGGTGATAAATGAGATGAAAAAGACTGGTACCAGCTTTTTACTAATTACGCATAACAAGAAAATGTTGGAAGAAATTGAAGTGGATGAAATTGTGGAGATGAAATAGAGAGTATGAAACAGATATTGAATGAGAACAGTGGTACGGGGAGCTATCGCTATAAGAGCCAAAGAGGATTAAGTGAGAACCTGGTGAGAGAGATTTCACGGAAAAAGGGAGAGCCGGCATGGATGCTTAAAATGAGGCTTGTGGCACTAGAACAGTTTGAGGCCATGCCGATACCATCCTGGGGAGCGGATTTGTCACAAATTAAGTGGGGGGAAATCTATTATTATTTGCGGCCAGTGGACTTGCCATACAAAAGTTGGAAGGAAGTACCAGATTCGGTGCGCCGAGTGTTTACGGCAATCGGAGTACCAGAAGCAGAAAAGGCCTTTTTAGCAGGAGTAACCGCTCAGTTTGATAGCGAAAAAATTTATGGAAGTCTTAAAGCAAGTTTGGCGAAACAAGGAGTAGTGTTTTTGTCGATGGACGAAGGACTTACGCAATACCCAGAAATAGTCAAGAAATATTTTGGCAAAATTGTGCCATACGGAGACAATAAGCTGGCGGCGTTAAATACAGCGGTGTGGAGCGGCGGGAGTTTTGTATATGTACCAGCAGGAATCCAAGTCGATTTGCCGCTCCAAGCGTATTTTCGGATTAATGCGGAGAAAGCCGGACAGTTTGAGAGAACATTGATTGTGGTTGAGGAGGGGGCGAGGGTCCATTATGTGGAAGGATGTAGTGCACCAGCGTATAGCAGTGCTAGTTTACATGCGGCGGTAGTGGAAGTGATTGTGAAGGAGCGAGCAAAAGTTCGGTATACGACGGTGCAAAATTGGTATAAGACGGTTTACAACTTGGTGACTAAGCGGGCAACGGTCGCAAAAGACGCCACGATGGAGTGGGTGGACTGTAATTTGGGATCGAGGGTAACAATGAAATATCCGAGTTGTATTTTGCAGGGAGAAGGAGCACATGGAGAGATGTTGTCGATGGCGGTCGCAGGCAATGGTCAAGACCAAGACACGGGAGCGAAGATGATACACCTGGCTCCCCGAACAACTTCGCGAATAATTAGTAAATCGATTAGTCAAAAGGGGGGAAGAGCTAGTTATCGGGGACAAGTAAAGATGGGTCCGGCCGCTCTAGGATCTCGGAGTAAGGTTACGTGTGACGCTTTGATTATGGACCCCTTAAGTCGGAGTGATACGTATCCCAATAATCAGATTTTGACAGGGAGCTCTCAAATTGAGCATGAGGCTTATGTCTCTCGAGTGGGGGAGGAACAGATAAAATATTTAATGAGCCGTGGGTTGACCGAGGAAGAAGCGCAGACTTTGATAATTAGGGGATTTTTGGAGCCGATTGTGGCGGAGTTGCCTTTGGAGTATGCGGTGGAGCTAAACAGATTAGTTAAATTGGAAATGATTGGAAGTGTAGGATGAAGAACATACCTGCTGGGGTTCGACGTATTTCACTTGAAAAAGACGGCGTTCTCCGCTGGTGCGGAGCCGCCTCGAACTCGCGCCAGTCGCGCTGCGTAAACTTTTTCAGTTGTGAAACACGTCTGCACCCTGCATTTTTGAGGACTTTGTATGCGAAAAATAGTTAAAAAATATAGTAAACCAGGGAAGTGGAAGGTAGTGATTCTGTTTGAGAAAAGGGGGGAGGAGAAGGAGTGGGAGGGGATTATTGATGCCAGAGGAGAGGGGGAGTATGAGCTTTTGGTGGTGGCTGACCACCGAGTGGGAGAGACAAGAGGAAGGGTGACGGTAAAAACGGTGGTGGGAAGAAATGCGAGAGTAAAAATCAGAGGGGTAATTAAAATCGCAAAGAAGGCGCAAGAGACAGAGAATTTTCTGGAGATGCGAGGGTTAATGCTTTCTTCAACGTCCCAAGTGATGGCAGAGCCAGAGTTGGAGATCGAAGCAAATAATGTCAAGGCTAGCCACGCGGCCAGTGTAGGACCAGTGGATTCAGAACAAATTGGGTATTTGCGAAGCCGGGGATTAAGCGAGGCGGAAGCAATCGACAAGATAGTTTTGGGATGGTTGGGAGTATAATTTGCCTATGTTTGACCCAAAGGTACTACGGAGAGATTTTCCAATACTAACGCGGGAAGTTAAGGGTAAGCCCCTGGTTTATTTGGATAGTGCGGCGACCAGCCAGAAACCCAGGGAAGTGTTGCTGGCAGAAAAGGAGTATTACGAACAACATAACGCCAATGTTCACCGGGGAGCCCATACGCTGGGAGATGAGGCAACACAATTATTAGCGAAAGCTAGGCAGACAGTGGCAAGGTTTGTGGGAGTAAGAGAAGGGGAAGTAATTTTTGTTAGAAATACTACGGAAGCACTCAATTTGGTGGCGTATACGTGGGGACTCGATAATTTGAAACAGGGTGACACGATGGTGACGACAGTAATGGAACACCACTCTAATTTGGTGCCCTGGCAAGAAGTGGCCAGAAGAACTGGAGCAAAAGTGGAAGTGGTGGGGGTAACGAGCGAAGGATTACTTGACCTCGCGGAATACCAGCAAAAATTAACTCTGGCACCCAAACTGGTGGCATTTGGACATGTATCTAACGCTTTGGGAACCATTAATCCGGTCAAAAAAATGACCAAAATGGCACATAAGGCAGGGGCGGTGGTAGTAGTTGACGGAGCGCAAGCGGTCCCACACATGGGAGTAAAGGTGAATCAAATTGGGTGTGATTTTTATGCTTTTAGTGGTCACAAAATGTTGGGACCAATGGGAATAGGAGTTTTGGTAGGACGAAGGGAAATATTAGACCCAATGTCACCATTTTTGACGGGCGGAGGGATGATTAATGAGGTAACTAGGGAGAACTCAACTTGGGCCGATTTACCAGATAAATTTGAGGCGGGAACACCCAATGTAGCCGGAGCGGTGGGACTAGCAAGTGCGATTGATTACCTAGAACGATTGGGGATGGAAGAAGTGAGAGGACACGATAAGCAAATTGTTGAATATGCACTGCAGGAATTTTACAAGGTACGGAACCTTGTAATTTTGGGGCCGAAAGATGCTAACTACAGATCTGGCAGTGTGAGTTTTGAATACCAGGGGGTACATGCGCATGATGTGGCGACGATTTTGGATTCGGAGGGAGTGGCGGTACGGAGCGGACATCACTGTACTATGCCACTACATAAATCGATGGGGATTACCGCATCGGTTCGGGCAAGTTTTAATGTGTATACGACGAAGGAAGACATCAAGAAGTTGGTAGAGGCTTTACAAAAAGTAAAAACAGTTTTTGGGAAATAGGTATGGATTTATATCGAGAGGACGTGTTAGATCATTACGAACACCCAAGAAATCAGGGAGAGCTGACGGGAGAGGGAGTAGAGAGTGCGCGAGATAGTAATGCCAGTTGTGGAGATATGGTCCAATTCTATTTGAAAATTAAGAAAGGGAGAATCGAGGAGGTGAAATGGAAGGGGATAGGGTGTGCGATTACGACCGCGGCGGCTAGCAAGCTGAGCGAGTATCTACGAGGTCGGACCTTGCAGGAGATACGGAAAATGAGTGAGGAAGATTTACTTTCGAAAGGGATTGGATTTACGGTTAACCCAGGGAGGATGAAGTGTTTGATGCTGCCGGTAGCGGTTGTTAGGAAAGTTTTGGATCGGTAAATTCTTGGCGAGCAAATTTATAGGAGGCCACGATGCCGATCATGGCCGCATTATCAGTGATCAATTTCTTGTTGGAGGGAAAGTAGACGGGGAGGCCGGATTCGTTGGCTACCGAGCGAGTGAGCGCGCGAAGAGCCACGTTACTGACGACCCCACCTCCCAAGAGAATCATTCGGGGAGAATATAAGTCGATGGCACGGCGGAAGCGGGTTAAGAGATGTTTAAAAACAGCCTGTTGGAAACTGGCGGCAAAATCCTGAGTAAATTGGAGGGTTAGAGCGGGTTGTTCGTGTTCTAGGTATCGGCGAGCGGCGGCTTTGAGACCAGAAAAACTAAAATTGAGATCTTTCCGAGCGGTCATGGGTTCGGGGAGAGGGTAGCGAGGAGTGCCCGATTGAGCGAGGCTACTGAGGAGGGGACCACCAGGATAGCCTAGCATGAGTAAACGAGCCACTTTGTCGTAGGCCTCGCCGGCAGCATCGTCTAAGGTTTCACCCAAGAGTTCGTAGCGGCCGATTTGGTGCATTAGGACTAGTTCGGTGTGGCCGCCCGAGATCAGGAAACCCAAAGTGGGGTAGATGGGTTTGGTTAACCCACGGGAACCGGATCGGGTTTCGGCAAAACTGGACAAAAGGTGTCCCTCCAGATGATTGACGGCGATAATGGGTAGCTTATGGTTTAGGGCTAAGTGTTGACAGTAAGCAATTCCTTGTTCAAGGGCAGGGGCGAGGCCGGGACCGATGGTGACGGCAAGAGCATCCAGCTGAGGGGTTCCAGCTTGTTTGAGAGCGAGATTAACGACTTGGGGGAGCCACTTTTGGTGGAGACGTTTGGCCAAATCGGGGACGGTCCCGCCCCAATCGGCGTGATAACTACTTTGAGAGGAAACGACATTACTAAGGACGCGCCGGCCACAGGTGACGGCGGCACAAGTGTCGTCGAGACTGGTTTCGATAGAGAGGATGGTAGGTTCTTTAGTCATGTTGAGGTATTTTAGCGCCAAACATCACATTTTGCAGTGCTCACATCGTCATCTGGCTACCCAGATGGATGGTTCCGCGCTGAAAATTGTTCTGCTTGTCGCTATACTATACGTATGACCGAATGTGTGTTTTGTAAAATTGTGGCGGGGGAGATCCCAAGTTATAAAATTTATGAGGACGAAAAATACTTGGCTTTTTTGGATATATACCCATCCGCAGAAGGGCACACATTGGTAATCCCGAAGAAGCATGTAGAGTGGGTGTGGGAGGTGGAGGAATTGGGAGAGTATTTTGAGGTGGTCGGGAAAATTGCACGACATTTCCGTGAGGTATCAAGGGATATTGTCCGATCAAATATTGATGGCTGGCAAGTTCCCCACGCCCATATTCACTTAAAGGTAGGGAAAATTAGCAATCCAAATCCAACAAAAGGGGATCCGCAAAAACTCCAACAAACTCTAGAAAAGTATAAGCTCTAGTTCCATTCAGGAGAGGAAAAGGCGTAAGTAATTTGGCGGGTATTCTCGTCTAATTCTTTAATATTGATCACTAGAATTGGAATTTCTTTTTCGTATGAATGAAGGATTTTTTTGGCTTTGCCGGCCCATTCGATGGCGAGAATACTGCCGGGTTTTAAGAGTTGAGAAAGATGGAGAGAGGATTCTAGTTCGGTAACGTCGGGGAGCCGCCAAGTATCGATGTGATAGAGAACACCTTGATATTTAGAAGTGTGGTAGGGATATTCTTTGAGGAGAGTATAGGTTGGGGAAGAGAGGACGGAGTGAATACCTAGTTCGTGGGCGAGTCCTTTACAAAACTGAGTTTTACCAACACCGAGTTCTCCCTGGAGTGCGAGAATGAGCGGGAGACGGCGAGTTAGAGCAAGGTGAGTTGATAGAATAGTTTGGGCAAATTGCTGAGTTTGTTTGGCTGAGTGGGAAATAAGGGAGGGAGAAAGAGCGGGAATGATGAGCTGACCCTGACGAAGAATTTGGGGTTCGTTGAGAGTGGTGTCGACCACGGTACTGGTCGGACGATTAGCAAGGGAGCCAGCGTCGAGGAAGAGGGAAACGTGTGACTGTTTGGACGAAGTAGTGTATTTCTGCCAATCAGAACGGGAGTAAGGTTCTTTTTTGCCGCTGGTATTGGCGCTGGTAGCGGTAAGGGGGCGACCAAATTGTTGAAGCAAAGCCAAGGTGAGGGGGAAGTTGGGGAGGCGAACGCCGAGAGTTCCGGTGGCTGATTCTAGCCGCTTGTCTAAGCGGTGACGGGATTGGGAAATGACGGTGATCGGGCCGGGAAGGAAGTGAGTGTAGAGATTATCGGCAATTGGGTTAAGCTCAACAAATTGTTCGGCCATGGCGCGACTCGCGACGGCGATGGCGACTTGGCGATGGCGATCACCTTTGTAGGCAAGGAGTTGGGTGATAGCTTGGGGGTTAGTAGGATCGGCACCAAGACCATAACAGGTTTCGGTCGGATAGATGATAAGCTCCCCACGGGAGAGGGCCTGACAAGCTAAGGAAATTGCGAGCGGGTCATTTTGCGAGAGAATTTGCATGAGCGTATTGTATCAGGGGGGAAGAAGGTTTGAGGTACAATAGCAACATGAAATATATCGCGCGGGTGAGTGAAAAAATATATTTGACCGAGAATCAGCATTTTTGGCTGATTAAATTGGAATTAACTAAGCCGGATAGAATCAGCTTTACCGCGGGGCAGTATGCGTCTTTGAGAGTAGATGAGCGAGGGATGAGGCGGAGTTACTCCATTGCATCGACTCCAGACAATGAACACGGAATTAACTTGGTGGCGGAGATGGTACCAGGGGGAGTGGGAAGTACATATTTACAGAAGATAAAGTTGGGTGAAGAAGTGGAAATTTTGGCTCCGTTGGGACAATTTGTAATTCAGAAGACGGAGTTGCGAAACAACAACCTGTTGTTTGTAGCAACGGGGTCGGGAATTGTGCCTTTGTGGAGTATGATCAACGATCTATTAATTAACAAGCACGAAAGAAGACAAATGAGGTTGCATTGGGGGATGCGCAGCGAAGAAGATTTGTTTTGGGTCGATAACTTGGAAAGATTGGCAGAAACGTACCCAAATTTTGTGTTTGACATAGTCTTGTCGAAGCCAAGCGAAAAATGGGAATTGTGTAGTGGGCATGTTCAGGATTGTTTAATGCGTGATTTTCCTCAGGGACTAACCCAATGGGAAGCGTATGTGTGCGGGAGACAAGCGGTAGTTATAGAGATTGCGGCTAAACTGGAAGAGCTCGGAATGAAGAGGGAAGATATTTACCATGAAAAGTTTAGTTAGAAAGGAAGGAATGGAAGAGATTATAAAATGTCAGAATTGTACCCAGGGGTTTGTGTGGTCCAAAGAAGAGCAAAAATTGTACAAAAGTAGAGGGTTACCGAGCCCGCGGTATTGCCCGATTTGTCGTGGTATTATAGAAGCTCGTGAGCGGGACCATGCAAGGAACAAGTATGAGCGATGACGTAAAAATTGTGAGACAAATAGGAAAATATAGCGTGAAGGCAATCCAATCCAAGTGTATTGCGGCAGCATCGTGTGTGGCGATTGCCCCCAATATATTTAAACTAAATGAAGAGAATTTGGTCGAGATAATCGAAAAAGGGAAGGATGAACCAGACAATATCATGTTGGCGGCTCAAAGCTGTCCAACGGGAGCAATAGAGATCTGGGAAGGGGATAAAAGACTTTGGCCACCACTATGAATACTAGAACCATAATTACGTTCTTAGTGATAACTGTTGGGGTAATGTTGGGAGTGGGGGGACTACTATGGAACTTTGGACAGCAGGAAGAAAAGCCGATTGCGGAGATTGCCGGAGAAATGAGGTACAAGGAAGGAAGCGGAAATATAATCCTGGTTGAGTTTAGTGATTTCCAGTGCCCGGCTTGTCGGGCAGTGCAGGAACCATTGACGGCAATACTACTAAAATATCAAGATAAAATTACCATGGTTTACCGCCATTTCCCCCTAAGCAACATTCACAAAAATGCCCAAATTGCTGCGCGAGCAACGGAAGCAGCTTACCAACAGGGTAAATTTTGGGAAATGCATGACTTATTGTTTGAGAAACAAACTGAATGGGCGGAACTGACTGATCCAAGAGAGAAACTAAGCGAATATGCAGGAAAGATCGGGATGGAGAAGGAAAAATTTGTGAGCGACTTGGAGAGTGATCAGACCAAACAGGTGGTAGCGAACGACTTGTTGGCGGCAACACGATATCGGTTGACCGGAACGCCTACTTTCTTTGTGAATGGGATAAAGACGGAGTTTACCCAGTTGGAGGCTAGAATAGCGGAACTAACTAAAGAGTGACATTGTTTGTAGCAGTGAGCGGCAGTTTTCCAGATTAGAGGTCTATTGACAAGCTTAGGTGACCAGGGTATAACCAGAGGTAGATATCTGGTTACTTGAGGAAGGGGGTGAAGCAACAATGGCATATTCATACACAAACAGCAAGGGTGATACCTACTACCTCCACGGCAAGAAAGTGACTCTGAAAAATGGCCGCACCCAACAGATCTATTATTTCGCTCGTGATGTACGTCCAGAAGCATTGAATGATGTTCCTGGTGGTTACATGGTAATTGAGACGAAACGTACCGGCATGCCGGTTTTGAAAAAAGCTTAACCAAGCACGAAAGACCAGCATCTGACTCTACTAATGGTAGGGAAGGGGCTGGTTTTTTGGGAGAATTAGAGATTTTTGAGAAGCTTGGTGATGTTGGTGAGGAAGCGCGAGCGGGCACGGGCGGATTGGTGAAAGAAAGAACCTCCTTGCATGGGGTAGAGGTCGGTGAATTTGGTTTTGGAGAGGTCTTGGTTAAGAAGAGCTGAGAGTTCCATTTTGGCAATCCGGTTGGCCATGCTAAGAACGCCAAACTTGCGCAGGCGACGGAAGGAGTAGGTGTAGACGGGATCACGGACTACTTTGGAGGTATAACCGTGAGAGATGGCTGATTGAATAAGAGATTTACCTTCGGCGTAGTTAACACTTTCATCAAAACCGCCGATAGTTTGAAAACAAGATTTGGTGATCGCAAACATGGACTCAAGTAAATAGGTGGGTTTGAGAGTGTGTTGGAGCTCGAGGAAGAGATTGACGGCTGTCGCGATAGTTTCATTACTGGGCTTCATAATATCAGGCTTGAACCAACAGGCGAGGATGTCGACGTGACTACTTTCCCAGCGGTATTTGAGGCCTTGGAGAAAATAGGAGGGAAGAGAATTGTCGGCATCCAGAAAGACTAGGATCTCGGAGTGAGCTTTTTTGGCACCAAGGTTACGTTGAACACAGACGTGGGGTTGGGGACTTTGAAGAATAGTTAAGTGGGGGAGGCGTCGAGCAAAGAGCTTGGCTTTGGCAACTGTTTGATCCCGAGAGTGTCCATCAACGACAAGGACTTCGAAGTCGCGAAAAGTTTGAGAGGTGAGGTCTTCCAATAGGTGGGGGAGATATTTGACCTCGTTCAGAGCTGGAATAATGATGGAGAAAAAGGGTTTAGATCTTATCATGCTGAGTATTATATGCTAACGACCAAAGAATAAGACCGGAAGCCCAGGCGAAGGGTTGTTCGGCTTGATAGAAAAAACGTTTAAGTGGTTTTCCATTGGGTTCAAAACATTCGTAAATAGTCTGATCATAAAGGATTTTTGTGGTAATTTGGGTGGTAACGGATTTTACTTGGCGAGTTTTGTTTTGATGTTTGAGGGCGGCTAGATAGGTAGCTATTGGTTGCCACCAGAGAACATGGTTGTTTTGATAGTCACCCATCATGGTTAGTCTTTGAAGAAAATCAACTCTCCACCATGGGTAGTTGGGAGTATTGGTGGGAAGAGTAAATTGAGTAGAGGATTTTTGACAATGGGCAAGAATGGAATCTGATTCGGCGGGGGCAGTTAGTCCCCAAGCGATGGCTAGGCAGTTGCCGAAAGGATAAAAATAATCCTGTCGGCAGTGATCGTGCCAATCGGCAAAGTAATGGCCGTTCCAGAGACGAGAACGGAGCGAGTGAGCAAGGGAATCACGCTTACGAATAAGAGTTCGACTCCAGGTGGGATCAAAACTATTGGTCCAGCTGGCCAAACGATCGTACATGTACCAGTAAATTATATTGGAATAGAGAAGATTACCCCATTTCCAAATAATATCGTTCCATTCCGCCATAGGTCCGTCCCAAAGGAGTCCGTGTTTTTCACGGGTTATGAGATATTGGAGAGCAAGTTTAATTTGAGGGAGAAAAGATTTTTCCTGAAGCAGTGCGGTAAAAAGAAGAGTGAGGGTAGTGCCATCGAGGACCTCGGGTCCTAGTCCGCGCAATCGATAGGTGGGACGAGGTTGAGAATAATATTTGGGAAAGCCGAGATATTTGCCAAGTGTGACTGGTCCACGCATGAGACGATAGGGAATCAACCCGTCTCGACGTTGGTGAGTGAAGAAAAGCTTAAGCATTTGTCGAACAATTTGGTCATCACCGACCGAGAGGGCGCCGAAAGCCGCAAAAAAACCATCACGAGCCCAATAATCGGTGAAGTGGTGAGGGCCAGCAATGATCCCGTAGTCGCGATAACATTTCCTCAGTGAGTTAAGAGTAATTTTTTGAGCTTGGTTGGGGAGAGACATAGATAGATTGTATAATCACAACGCATGATTAGAAAAGAGACAGTACTAATTCAACTAACAAAAGTGATGGATCCAGAGTTAGGAATTAGTATTGTGGACTTGGGGTTAATCTATGAGGTTAAGGTAGTTCAAAACGAGATAAAGGTGATAATGACACTGACGACGCCGGGATGCCCACTAGCACCAGTGATTGAAGATACAATTAAGAAAGCCTTGGCAAAGCTGGGAGCGAAGAAAATAGAGGTTGAGTTAGTGTGGGAACCAGTTTGGACAGTTGATAGAATGAGTGAAGAAGGAAAACTAAAATTGGGGATGCGATAACAAGATGAAAATAACCGTGGGAAGTACAAATCCAGTTAAGGTGGGGGCCGTTATGGAGGCCTTCCAAAAATATTGGCCGGAATGTGAAGTTGAAGGGAAAGAGGTAGTCAGTGGGGTAGCGGAACAGCCAAGAAGTGAAGAAGAAACGAAGAGGGGAGCAAGAAATCGGGCCTTGGCAGCTTTGGGTCAGGGAGAATATGGGGTGGGACTCGAGGGAGGGGTAACTGAAATTGACGGGAAAATGTTTGAGTGTGCGTGGGCATGTGTGGTAGATAAGCGGGGCGAAGAGGGATTTGGGGGAGGGTTGTATTTTGAACTGCCGGGAAAAGTGGCCGAGAAGATTAGAGAGGGAGGAGAGTTGGGGCCGATTATGGATGAATTAACGGGAGAGAGTAACGTGAAACAAAAAATGGGAGCAATTGGGAAGCTAAGTAAAGGGCAATTGGATCGAAAGCAAGCTTATGTGCAGATAGTGTTGTCAGCATTAATCCGATTTGTGAGTCCGGAATGGTATGATTAAAGCATGATATATATAGGGGCGGATCATCGGGGATTTGAGCTAAAGGAAGAGATAAAGAATTGGCTTCAAGAGAATGAGCATGAAGTGGAGGATGTGGGGAACTATGTGCTTGATCCGGAAGATGATTATGTGGACTTTGCTTTAAAAGTTGCCGAGTCGATTCAGGGGAATGGGACAACTAGTCGTGGAATTATCCTTTGTGGGAGTGGTCACGGAGTTGACATGGTGGCAAACCGTTTCTCCCACGTGCGGGCGATTGTCGGGTTTAATGATCAGGTGACAATTCAAGGTAGAGAGGATGAAGACGCAAATGTGCTAGTTTTACCAGCGGACTGGGTGAGTAAAGACGAGACAATTACCAGAGTTGAGTTGTTCTTACAGACTGAAAAGAGTGAGGCTAGTAGACACGTGCGAAGGAGAGCAAGACTGGCAAATCTTGCAATAAGACAGTGATGATTACGCCGATTATCATGGAGTCGGAACTGGGGGAGGTTAAAGCCAAGCTGGAGCTACTGAGGGAGCAACAGATCGAGCAAGTTCATTTTGATATTGGGGATGGGTTGTTTAGTGAATTATTGTCAATTACACCAGCTGATTTAGGGGGAGCTGATTTGGGGAAAATGCAGATAGATTTTCATTTGCTGGTGGACGATCCAATGGAGTGGATTCGGGAGTGCGCGACAGTTAAGCCAAAGAGAATAATTGGACAAATCGAGCGAATGGGAGAACAAATGGGATTTTTGGCAGAAATTGAGAATTGGGGAATTACCGGAGGACTCGCTTTGGGGATAGGGACACCAGTTACAGAATTGGAGAGGGAAGTTTTGGATAAATGTAAGGTGATATTGCTAATGGCAGTACCGGTTGGGACTAGTGGGAATAAGTTTGACGAGCGAGTACTACCGAAGATTAGGGAGTTACGAAGAAGATATGCTGGAGCGGTTTTGGTAGACGGGGGAATAAACAAAGAGACATACAAACTGGCGGTTGAGGCAGGAGCCAGTGAAGCGGGAGCGAATAGTGCCTGGTGGAGGGGAGAATGGACAAGAAAATAAAGTTTAAGAAGGTAGCGATCTTTGGAGACGCGGCAGTTTTGCCGAGTAATCAGATCTACCAAACTGCGTATCAGGCGGCGAAAAAACTGGCACAGAGAGGGTATGTTGTGGTAAATGGAGGGGGTCCGGGAGTGATGGATGCGGCTACACGAGGAGCGGAGAGTGTGGGGGGGAAAACGGAATCGGTGACGTTTTACCCAGAGCATGCGTCGGGGTTTGAAGGACGATATCTTTCAAATGTGACGGATAAAGAGATTAGGACAGACAACTATATTGAGCGAATGTATCGGTTAATGGAAGAGAGCGATATTTTTTTGTTTTTCAAAGGAGGTACAGGGACAGTTTCGGAGTTGGGGACTGCCTGGGTGTTGGCCAAACTATATTATGGTCACCATAAACCCTTTATTTTGGTGGGGTCATTTTGGCGAGGAATCATTGGAGCTATTCATGACAACTTATTAATCGATGCGAAGGAGATGGATGTGTTTAGAATTGTGGATGGGATTGATGATATCTTGCCGACGATGAAAAAATTGGAAGAGGCTTTGAATAAAATTGACCATACTCATTGCCGACATTGTACGGAACGGGCATTTATGAGTTAGGTTATACTGGAAATATGGGTCCTGCCTTAGATTTACAGAGAGTGGCGAATCAGTTGCGGGGGGATGTTTTGCGGATGGTACATACGGCTCAAGCAGGGCATGTGGCGGGACCACTGTCGGCGGGAGAGATATATTCCGTTCTCTATTTTGGGGGCGTAGTTGATTTGGCTCAAGACAAAATTGTGTTGTCCTGCGGACATTATTGTCCAATTATGTATGCGGCCCTTGCACGGAATGGGAATTTTCCTAGGTCGGAATTAAAGACTTTTATGCAGGCTGGGAGTAGATTACCGGGTCATCCAGAACGAGGAAGTTTGCCAGAAGTGGAGGTTTCGGCGGGACCATTGGGACAGGGAGTATCGGTGGCTGTCGGAATGGCACTGGCTTTGAAAATACAATATGGGCAAAGGTCGCAGAAGACTACGCCGCGGGTGTACTGTGTGTTGTCGGATGGGGAAATTCAGGAGGGACAGGTATGGGAAGCATTTAACACGGCCGTGCGTAGGCAACTGGACAACTTAATATTTATTTTGGATCGTAATCGGATCCAAATTGAAAATTATGTGGCACAAGTGGCTACTTATGGCGAGGTTGCGGGCAGGCTCGAAGCCTTTGGACTACATGTTTTGGAAATTGAGGGGAATAGAACGGATAAAATAATGGAAGCTATAACGCAGGCAAAAGAAGTGATGGGGGGGCCGGTAATGATTGTGGCGAATACGGTAGGGGGAAAGGGAGTGTCATTTATGGAAAATGACCCTTCTTGGCACGATAAAGTGCCGAGCCAGGATGAATTAACCAAGGCGTTAAAGGAGTTGGGAGAAAAGAATGAGCAAGTATAGCGATAAGTATTTAATTTCAGAGTGGAGGACGGCTCCTAAGCGAGCAATCCGCGACGGAGTGGGGGAAGCGTTGGTTAAAATCGGAGAAGACGAGCGGGTGGTGGTTTTGTCGGCGGACTTGGCAGGATCAACCAGGGTAGATAAGTTCGCGGAAACATTCCCAGATCGATTTTTCGAACTGGGAGTGGCGGAACAGAACATGGCAGGAGTGGCGGCAGGGGTGGCATTTACCGGATTAATCCCGTTTATGGCTAGTTATGCGGCATTTTCGCCGGGGAGAAATTGGGAACAGATCCGAATCTCAATCGCTTTGTCGAAGGCCAATGTGAAAATAATCGGATCACACGGAGGGGTGGCGACAGGGAAGAATGGGCCGAGTCATCAGGGGACGGAAGACATTGCTCTTACACGAGTATTACCGAACATGACAGTGCTTACGCCAGCGGACGCAACACAGTGCCAGACTATGATTGAAGCGGCGTACAAGCTGGTGGGGCCAGTGTATATTAGGACAGCTCGTCCAGAAACACCCAACTTTACCAAGAAATATGATTTTGAGATTGGGAAAATTGAAAAGTATCGAGAGGGTAGGGATGTAACGATTTGTGCAAGCGGGATACCCGTGTGGGAATCTTTGATGGTGGCGGAGGAGCTAGCCAAAGAGGGGGTGGAGTGTGAAGTTTTGAATATTAGTACGATTAAACCGCTCGATCGTGAGACGATTATTGAAAGTGCCAGAAAAACGAACAAGGTAATCACAATAGAAGATCATCAGATTGCGGGAGGGATGGGAAGCGCGATTGCGGAACTTTTGGGAGAAGAATATCCTGTCCCCATAAAAAGGATGGGAATTACGGATAAATTTGGTTTGTCAGGGGAGTGGGAAGAAGTATATAAATGGTTTGGATTGGATAGAGTGAGCCTAAAAAAAGCTGTGGTAGACTATCTTCATGAGTAATTATGATGTGGTGACGGTGGGGGCAGCGACTCTCGATATTTTCATGAAAAGTGACAAATTCCGGGTGGTATCTTCGAAAGAGATTCCGGGGGGCATTGCGATGTGTGAAGTTTACGGGGGGAAAATGGAAGTAGAAGAAGTGACGATTGGTTCGGGTGGGGGAGCAACTAATTGTGCAGTATCCTTCGCTAAGAAAGAATTGAAAACGGCAGTGGTGGTGGAGATGGGGAATGACCCTCAGTCTTTGATAATTCATCGGGACTTAGAAGAGGTGGGGGTGGATACCCGGTTTTTGGTACAAGAACCAGGAGAAACGACGGCGGTGTCGGTGATTTTGATTGCGGAAGATGGGGGGAGGAGCATTATGGTTCACAGAGGGGCTTCGGCCATGTTAACGAAGCACGATGTTCCTCTGGATGATTTGAAAACAAGGTGGATACACATTTCGAGTTTGGGGGGGAATTGGGAGTTACTAAATACCATTTTGACTTGGGCGAAAAATAACAAGATTAGGGTATCGCTTAATCCGGGGAGTAAGGAAATTGAACAGCGAGACAAGTTTATTTCTTTGTTACCAATGGCAGAAATATTATTTGTAAACCGAGATGAAGCAAAATTATTGTGGGGAATAGATTATAGTGAGGAAACTCTTTGGAAAAGTACTCAAGCTTTGCCAGGCGCGTACGTTACCGTCATTACGGATGGAGGAAGAGGTGGGAAGGTAGCAGAAAACGGGAAGGTGTATTTTTATACCGGTGAAAAGGTAAAAAAAGTGGTGGATACAACAGGAGCAGGAGATGCCTTTGCCAGTGGCATGATAGCGGGGGTATTGTACGGCAAGACTTACGAGCAAGCGGTAAAATGGGGAGTTAGGAATGCGACGGCGGTTTTACAGCATGTGGGAGCGAAACAGGGACTATTGACACTCGGAGAGGTAAGCAGATAGATAAATTATAGTTCGTCTAGGTGGGTTTTGAGAATTTGAGCACTGGCGTGAAGGGAAGCGGTTTCTTCGAGGGAGAGAGGAAGGTCGACCACTCTTTCGACCCCACTGCGTCCGAGGATGCAGGGGAGGGAGAGAGCAATATTGGTGAGCCCATATTGGCCAGTTAAGACAGTGGAGAGAGGGAGGACTTTGCGGCTATTGCGCATAATAGTTTCGACAATATGGCTGACAGCCGTGGCAATCCCGTAATAAGTGGCACCCTTACTAGAAATAATTTTGCCAGCATCTTTCCTGGTTTCAGCGAGAGACCAAGCGATGTGGTCGGGGGACATCTCGGGGAAGGAGAGGAGGGGCTTGCCACCGATGGTGGCGGTAGTGACGGTTGCGAAAGAGGAATCTCCATGTTCGCCGAGCACGTAGGCGTGAATACTTTGAGGATTAAGACTAATGGCTTTACTGAGGTGAAGACGGAAGCGAGCGGTATCAAGGAGAGTCCCACTGCCAAAAACCCTGCCGGGAGCTAAATGAGCTAGTTCAGTGGCTCTTAAAGTCATGAGGTCAAGGGGGTTGGCGACCATCAGAATAAGAGTTTGGGGAGCTTCGCGAACAATTTTGGGAATGAGTTTAGCGACAATTTCACAATTTTGTTTGGTTAAGTCGAGACGAGTTTGGCCAGGCTGCTGGGCACAGCCAGCGGTAAAGATAACCAGATCAGTGCCGTTCAAATCTTCAAATTTATCAGTCGCTGTCACTGTAGCATGGGGATAAAAAGGAGCACCATGAGTTAAATCATCTTTTTCTCCCTCGGCTTTGGCTAGTTCACGGGAAAAAAGTACCAGCTCAGTGCAGAGACCTTTGAGCAAAAGAGCATAGGCGGTGGTCATCCCGACTCGGCCTAGTCCAACAATAGCGACTTTGAAAGTTTCAGATTTGAGCATTACTAACCAGTATGTCAGCGAATTGGCAAATCAGCAAGTCGGAGGAGTAGTATAGAGGTAGTTTTGACGCTAGGAATACAATATTATTGTGAGACAAAGTTGGCAAGAAGTCTTTAATGACGGAAGATTAGAACAATTAACACAAGTGATAACTGGGTCAGATGTACTGCCATTGGTGAGAAAAATTACAGAATTGGGTAGAAACTTGTACGTTAACGGAGAAGATTATTTGATTCCGGATGCTTCATATGCAGAGATCCCAGGGGTTGAGGGTGGAGTGCCAAGAGGATTTATACTCGATATTATCTTTACGGCTCAAATAATGATATGGTCTCTTGTTGTGCCCCATAGTTTGAATCCCGAACAGTTGGAGTTAGTTTGGGGTAGTCACTGTGTAGCAAAAGCTGTAGAAGTAGGTAAGGCATACAATCTAAGTGAAAGAGATTGTTTAATAGTATTAAAGCATTACCTTAGTAGAGTAGACGCGGAGATGGTGCCCACTTAATGATCTGTGGTACGATAATTTACGTTATGGCAAAAAAGACTTTCCAAATTGCGATTGATGGGCCGGTAGCGGCGGGGAAGGGAACGACAGCAAAGCTGGTGGCCCAGCGATTGGGATTTCTTTATGTAGACACAGGAGCACTGTATCGAGCATTAACTTTGTATGTGCAAAGAAAAGGAGTGAGTTGGGAGGATGAGAGGGAGGTGGTTAGAGTACTACTAGAGGAGAAGCCAAAAGTCGGTTTGCGGGTGCCGAGCGAGGAGGAGAAGGATGGTAGATTGTGTACGGTGTTATTAAATGGAGAAGATGTGAGTTGGAAGGTAAGAACAGAAGAGGTAAGCCGAGGAGTGTCGGTGATTACCCAGTATGCAGGGGTAAGAGATTTAATCACTCCTTTGGCACGACAGATTGCCGAAAAACAAGATGTGGTTATGGAAGGAAGAGATATTACCAGTGTGGTATTACCTGACGCCGATTTGTTGATTTACATGGATGCTGACCCAAGAGAACGAGCCAAGCGGAGGCACCGAGAATTATTGATGAGAGGAGAAGATATAAGTTTAGAGCAAGTTTACAAAGATTTGATGGAACGCGATAAAAGAGATAGTGGGCGAGCAATTGCGCCTTTAACGAAGGTGGCTAAAGCCTGGAGATTAGACACAACGGGGATGACAATTGATCAAGTAGCGGAAGCGATTGTCGCAAAGGTTAAGACAGTATGAAGCGAAAAAAAGAGGAAGTTGACGAGCAGAATCAGGAAGAACTCCAAGAGGGGGTGGATCCGAAAAAACGCAAGCGGGAATCAGTTGAAAAACGGAAACACGCCAAGAAGATGGATAAGGTAGAGCGGTGGAGCGGGATGATTTTACTTGGAATGATATTATTAATTGGGTTTTTGCTGTGGGTAGCAGGAGAAATGAAGTTTTAGCTTAGAGGATTTTGCCTGATTCGGAGCAGTCAAGTTTGGGTTCGGTTCCTTTGACAAAATATTCGTAGCGGGGAGTTTGACAGGAGACGTTGACTTTGACAACGGCCGGGGGTTGGAGGAAAGGGATATTGTCACTACCTTGGAGAAGCTGGGTCATGGTACGGGCCCAAATAGGAGAAGCCCCAGTAATACCAGAAGCAACACTACTCATTGGAGAGTTATCGTTATTGCCGACCCAGGTCGCGATGAGAAGGTTGGGGGTGTAACCAAAGGTCCAGTTATCCCGGAGATTATTGGTGGTGCCGGTTTTGACGGCAACGGAATAATTTTTGATATTCAGAAGAGAGTTATAACCAAAGGCAGGGGCACGAGCAGCAGGATCGGCAAGGATATGAGAAATTTGAAAAGCAACTGAGGCAGGAATAACTTGCTCCACAATGGGTTTTTGATTTAGTGGTAATGGTTGATTGTTAGAGTCAGTGATAGATAAGAAGGGAGTTAAGGGGACGAAATTACCACTATTAGCGAAGACAGAATATACTTGAGTGAGATCAAACATGGTGACGTCGCCGCCGCCAAGGGTTAAGGAGAGCCCAAATCGGGAGGGATCATTCCAGGTGGTGATACCCAAATTGCGAGCGAGTTCAACGAGACGGTTCACTCCGAGGGAGTTGAGGAGTTTGGTGGCGGGAATGTTGTAGGAACTGGCTAAAGCAGTTCGGAGAGTGATTGAGCCGTGGAAGCGTCCATCATAATTTTTGGGGCAGTAATCGGATTGACCACTAAAGCGAAAGCAGACGGGAGAGTCGTCGATTGTGGTATTCGGGGTGGCACCATGTAAAAAGGCCAGGGAGTAGGTTAAGGGCTTGATGGCGCTACCAGGTTGACGAAGGGCGAGAGTGAGATTAACTTGACCGTCACTTTCGGTATCAAAAAAATCGCGAGAACCAACCATAGCGAGGATGTGACCGGTTTGTGGTTCAACAATCAGACCGGCACCGTTACCGACGTGAAGATTCGAGAGTTGGGTAAGTTCGTGATTAATTTCGGTTTGGAGAAGATCCTGGATAGAAGAATCAAGAGTAGTTGTAACTTTTAGACCTCCTCGTGAGACGACGGATTCGCCAAACTGTTTGACAAGGAGATCGCGGACATACATGACAAAATGAGGTGCGCGGATAGAAATGCCGCTGGGTTTGAAATTGAGCGGAGAACCACTAGCTGCAACTTTGTCATTTTCGGTAATGGTATTCATTTTGACCATATTTTCGAGAACTTGGGTTTGGCGAACTTTGGAGAGATAAGGAGTAGTACCGAAGGGTGAGAGAGTGGTGGGGGAAATGGGGAGGCCGGCCAAAAGAGCACTTTCGGGTAGAGAAAGATCTCCAGCGTTTTTGCCAAAGTATTGGCGGGAGGCTTCTTGGATGCCGTAGGCAGTTCCACCATAGGGAATTTGATTCAAATACATTTCAAGAATCTGATCTTTGGAGTAAAGACGTTCCGTCCAGAGAGCGAGAATGGCTTCTTTGAGTTTGCGCACTAGAGTTTTTTCGGGTGTGAGGAGAGTATTTTTGACAAGCTGTTGGGTAAGAGTTGAACCACCTTGAGGGGAGCAGGTACCGATTTTAATCCGACAGTTAAGAAGATTGTGGTAGAGCGCACGGAGAATCCCAGAAAAATCCAGACCAGGATGATGGTAAAAATTTTTATCTTCGGCGGCCAGTGTGGCATCAATAAGATGTTGAGGTAGATCAGATAAGCGAATGAGGCTGCGATTTTCGTTCTTGTAGATTTGATAAAGGAGGTTCCCTTGCCGATCGTAGATGTTGGTGGAAAGGGAGGGAGGAGAGTCGGTGAGGAGGCGGGGAGAGGGAAGATCTTTGAGAATAAGCTGATAGAAAATAAGGATCAGACCAATAAAAAGAAGAAGGGAAATGGAAGGAAAAGTGAGGGAGGGAAGGTGGAACCTTCTGATTTGTCGAACAAAATTTGTGAGCAATTGGAAGTAGGCGAGAACCAAGATAGATAAAATTGTGAACAGAAAAAAGGCGGGTTTACCAAGATAAATAAGGACTTTAGCAAAAGAAAGTGAAGGTTGACGAACGATTCGACGCATCAAGATCTATTTTACCGGATCATTGAGAGAGTTGATAGTGGGCCAGAGCCAAGGAACGGAATTGTCGTAGCCAAGCGCCCAAATCGCGATGCCGCCCAAATTGGCGGAGCGAACAAAATCCAGTTTGAGACGAAGAGATTGTTCGTTGTCGAAGTAAATTTGAGAAGTAACACCAGAACTGGTAGAAGTACCATAGGCGGTTAGAGAGTTGCGATCCCACAGAAGAGAGAGAGTTTGATCGTTGAGCATTTGTTGAATACGTTCGAAGGAAGCAACAGAACCCCGAGAGAGGGTAGGAGCATATTTGGCATCATTTTCGGTGTCCCACTCGTAACCATAGAAAGGAATACCCAAGAGGATTTGGCGAGAGTCAATTACTTGAGAAATTTCGGCAATATTTTTGACGATGTTGTGTTCAAAACTACCCCCCATATCACGAAGAGGCGAGTTGGGGCCGGCGCGAGGGGAAAGTGGCATGGTGTAGTCGTAGGTCATGATCACAAAGTGGTCAGTTAGGGGAGCCAGGGCGGATAGATCCCACAGCCGGGGGCGAGAGCCTGCGGAGGGATAGATGGAAATCGATAAGTGGTAGTTGTTGGAAACAAGTTGGGAATGGAGAGCTTGAATAAAAAGGGTAAAATCAGCGCGAAGGGAGGGCGGGGTATCTCCGGTTGGCTCAAAGTCGATATTAACACCCTGGGCACGGCTTTGTTGAAGAGCAGTAAGCATGGTTTGAATAGCGGCTAAACGGGTGGAAGAAGAGGATAAAATAGAGGTAAGGGCTGATTGATCCTGAGGAAGGAAGGTAAGCAGAAGGGGTTTGTCGGAAGGGTTGGAGTTGAGGAGACGAGTGTAATTGAGATACCCGGGTTCTAGTTCACGACGGTTGACGTGAGTCTGTAGTTGACCTGAAGAAGTTAGATGGAGGGCAAAATAGGCAAAATGAGTGATATGGGAGAGAGAGTCGGATGTAAGTTTTTTTAAGTTCCAGTAGGGGGCAAAGCCCAGGATGGTGAACGATTGTGCATGGGTGTCTCCCAGATTACTTTGTATCTGGAGGCATTTCTCAGGCGCATTTGCGCTTGAAGTGCAGAGGGGAGAGATGGGAACTTGGGGTGGCCAAAGTAGATAAACGAGGACTAGGATAAAGACGACTAACAAGGGGAGAAAGAGTTTAATTTTCATCGAGAAAGTTGCCAAATGAGGAATAGGGAACGGTGGTAAGGGGTTCGGAATAACCCTCTGGATAGGGACCACAGTCAATACAGTAGTCGGTGACAAAGGGGTCCGAGGCCACAGTTTGGAGTTTGGTCTCTAAATCGGCAAATTCGATTTCGTTTTGGGGGGGATGATGGGTAGTTTTGTTAACAAATAATTCTCTTTGAGAGATGGTGCTGACGGAGGGGATGGTGTTTGGAAGAAAATATTCGTAGCGAGTGGGGCAAGCGTTACCATCGCCAGGCAGAACTCCAGAATCAGAACAAACACTAGTACCTTCGATGGTATCTGGCTTGGTTAGACCGGGAGTATTAATGTCACGGAGACCATACTTCATAATTTTTTGCCAGATCGGAGAAGCGCCAGTAATACCAGAGGCAACATAGCTCATGGGGGAGTTGTCATTGTTCCCGACCCAGGCGGCGACGAGAAGGGTTGGGGTGTAGCCGATGGTCCAGTTGTCCCTTAAATTATTGGTGGTTCCGGTTTTGACAGAGACAGTTTTGCCGGGGATGTTGAGAATTGAGTTAGAGCCAAAGGCCCCTGAGCGGGCGTTGTTATCGGAGAGGATGTGAGAGATAAGAAAACTAGTTTCTTCAGAGAGGACGTTGTCACCTTGGCGAATGCCGTCGGCGGGAGAGTATTCTTCGAGAATGTTACCGGAAATGTCCGTGACTTTGAGAATAGGATGGAGAGAAACTTTGACTCCCTGGTTAGCAAAAACCCCAAAGGCTGTAGCCATGTCGAGCATGGTGACCTCACCACCCCCCAGAGTTAAGGAGAGACCATAATTTTCGGGGTTGGTCCAACTAGTAATTCCCATTTTTTGAGCGAAGCTAATAAAGTTTTCGACCCCATTGAGAGCGAGGACTTTAACAGCTGGAATATTGAGGGAATTGCCGAGGGCAAAGCGAATTTGGGTTGGACCACGGAAGGAGTTGTCGTAGTTTTTGGGACAGTAGTTGGTTTGGCCGGGTACGACAAAGCAAATGGGAGTGTCGAGCAGCATGGAGCTTGGAGTAATTAGTTTGGTTTCTAAACCAAGAGCGTAGTTTAAGGGTTTGATTGAACTACCAGGTTGGCGAAGGCTGGTAGTCACGTTGACTTTGCCATCAATCTCGGTACTAAAGTAGTCATAAGAACCAATCATCGCAAGAATTTCGCCAGTTTGGGGATTGGTGGCAAGGGCGGCACCGTTACTGATCTTGAGGCGTTTGAGCTCTGAAAGTTCGGCCGAGAGGCTAGCTTGGGCGGCTTCTTGAAGGGAAATGTCTAGACTAGTAGTGACACGTAAACCCCCAGAACCAACAGCTTGGAGACCATAGGTTTCTTCTAGAATTTGGCGAACATACATGACGAAGTGGGGAGCGC
Organism: Microgenomates group bacterium GW2011_GWF2_46_18; assembly: GCA_001002415.1. Taxonomy (GTDB): domain Bacteria; phylum Patescibacteriota; class Microgenomatia; order UBA1400; family UBA12108; genus LCMB01. The sequence goes on along the minus strand of LCMB01000005.1, from coordinate 4,574 downwards.
GAATATTAACTCCGGGACTACGGTAATTGAGCGAAACGTTCTTGGTTTCTAGTGCTACTTCGCGGGAGATAAATTTGTCTTCAACCATGCGATCAAGTACTTGAGTTTGGCGGGTTTTGGCGGAGTTAGGATTGGTAAAAGGGGAGTAGCGAGAGGGAGCTTGGGGGAGACCAACCAAAAGAGTGGTTTCGGCGAGGGTTAGATCTTTGGCATCCTTATCAAAAAAGCGGTGAGCGGCGGCTTCGATCCCATAAGCGGTACCACCATAGGGGATGTGATTGAGGTACATTTCAAGGATTTGATTTTTGCTGTAGAGAATTTCGGTCACAACGGTCAGAATTGCCTCTTTGATTTTCCGAGAAACGGTGCGTTCGGGAGTAAGAAGGGCAACTTTGACTAGTTGTTGAGTAATTGTACTACCTCCCTCGAGCCTTTGACCTGTGATGGTTTTGTAAAGCGCGCGCAAAATTCCCCCAGTATCAAAACCATGGTGACGGTAAAAATTTTGATCCTCGATGGAGATGGTGGCTAACTTGACGTATTCAGGAAGATCAGAAAGAGTGATGGGGGTGCGGTTTTGGTCGTCATAGATTTCGTAAAGAAGCTCACCGTTACGATCAAGAATTTTGGTGGAATTGGGGAACGAAGAGGGTTTGTTGAGTTTGGCGGGGGAGGGGAGATCTTTGAGAAAAACAAAAAGAGAAGAGAGAATCACAACCAAGGAGAGCGTGATAAGGACAAGGACTTTCTTAGAATATAAGGGGGGGAGGTTTTTTTTGCGCAGGCGGGAACGAAAAAAACGAAAAAAAGAGTTTTTGGCTTTGGACATAAGGGTATTATAACGAATTGGTGGAGGTGGTATACTCGCAGATACTTATGGTTGCTGGGGTAGTGAAAACTAGATACAAGAATGTCGCAATTAGCGGACTGCCGGGAGCGGGGTCGACGATTTTGGGGAAAGAGCTAGCTAGGCGGTTGGGTTGGAAATATTATTCGGGTGGGGATTTTATGCGGCAATATGCGATTGAGCATGGGTATTTTGATCCAACTAGGTCGACACATCACGATGCGACGGTTTATCCGAATGATTTTGATCGCCAGGTTGATTACGGGGTGAGAGAACGAATGAAAAAAGAGAAAAACTGTGTATATGAATCATGGCTGGCAGGATTTTTGGCACAACAAGTGCCGGGGACGTTTAAGATTTTGGTTTATTGTTCGGACGATAACGTACGAGTTGACCGGATTTCCAATCGAGATGATATTTCGATTGCTGAGGCTAAGACACATATTTTTGAACGAGAGAACAAAAATTTGGAGAAGTGGATCAAGATGTATCGGGAAGAATGGAAGGAGTGGGTGGTAGAACCGGGAACTTTAGCTAAGAGTGAACCGATATTCTTTTGGCGGAGTGAACTGTATGATTTGGCAATTAATACGTTTAGGTTGGGGAAAGAAGAAACTTTGGGGTTGGTGTTGGAAGCTTTGACAAAATAAAGAGAGAAAATTGCGTGAGATTGACCGGGGGTGTAGAATGGCTACTTAACGTGCCAGGCTTAACAGTTTCTACATCGATCGCCCGCGCAGTAAAAACCTCCTTCGACGAAGAAGTGGCGTTTCTTTCTAAGTTGGTCAAAACGAAGAGTGCCAATCCTTATTCTCCAACTGATAGTCCTTTACATGAGGCAGTTGAGGGAGAAGTTCCAACGTTGATTTTTGAGAAATTGCGAGAAATTGGTTTGTCCCCCCGATATTTGGGAGTTAGCCGAGAAAGACCAAATGTGGTGGCGGAGTGGGGAGATAAACGGGGACGGCTGAGTTTAATGTTGAATGGACACATGGATACACTACCTCCTGAGTCAAAAGATGTGGTTTCTCCATATTCGGGTGCGGTCCGGAATGGGAAGCTATTTGGCTTGGGAGCTTTGGACATGAAAGGAACGCTAGCGGCCTACGTGTTTGCGGTCAAAGCCCTAATGGCAGCCAAAGTGAAGCTGAGTGGAAAATTGTTGTTAGGATTTGTGGTGGACGAGGAAGCAGGAGCTTGCAGTAATTTGGGGACAAAGTATTTACTTGAACAAGGATGTGTACCCAAAGCTTGTTTGATTGGAGAACATGGGAGCCAATATGTTCGGGTGGGACAACGAGGAAGTTATCGTTTTAAGATTATTACGAAGGGGGAAGCGGTACATACGGGGGTGTCGGCGTGGGAGAGAGGGGAGAAAGGACATAACGCAATTGTTGACATGGCGAAGATTATCGAAACATTGCAAGGATTGGAAGTACCGTTTAAGCAGTCAAAGTTATTTGAAGGAAGACGACCGGTTTTAACTTTCCCGACTAGAATTGTGGGTGGCAGAGCAATAAATGTGGTGCCCGAACAATGCGAAGCCTATGGTGACGTGAGACTATTACCGGGTAATTCGGATGCGCAGGTAAAGTTATTGCTGGTCGAAAAATTGGTTAAGTTAGGGGTGCCATATGAGTTGATTGATTTGGGTTATGCACCAGCGGTGGAAATTGATCCACGGGAGCCATTGGTATTATCACTGCAACGAACGGCAAAACAGGTGTTGGGATATACACCGGAGACAAAAGTGTCGGGGCCGGGAACAGATGGATGGATGATGGTGAAGCGGGACATTCCGACGATTGTGGGATTTGGACCAGATGGAGGGGGAGAACATGGCAGGGGGGAATGGGTAGATTTGGAATCTTTGCGCAAGGTGACAGAAGTGTATGCCCGGTTCATTTATGATTACTTAGGGTAAGATAAAGTCTATGGGGAAGTGGCTGGTTGCGGGTTTAGTAGCGATGGGAGTGAGTATTTTTGTAATTTCGCTATATTTAGCTTCGATAACAGGAGTAATGCAAAAGATGGGGTTGGTAGGAGGAGATGTGAGTAGGGCAGTCAAACAGGAGGTGTTGGTGGAGGTAGTAGCTGAGGCAGGAGGGATACCGCAATGTGACTATTGGGAGGCGGTTAAGATGATTCCACAATATTTAACGACAAGTCCGAGCAGGCGAATCAAGTTGGGACTACAGATGGGCGAAGTGAGGATTGCGTGTGGGGTGGTATATAGCCTGCAAGGGAATGTGGAGCGAGGGGTTTACACCTTAATCAAAGGACTTTATTACGAGCGGACGAATACCCAGGAACTACTAAAGCTAGTGGAGAGTGATAAACAAAATTGTGTCTTGTTTAGTGCCGACCGTAATTATGGTTATGTCGAGGCATTTATTGAGGCGAGCGAAGGGAATGCCCGAATTGCGGTCGAAAATTTGTATCGAGAAGTGGGAGAAGTGAGAGGGAGTGTGGCAGAGAGATGTATTGACGAAGTAGGGAGAGAGTTTTAGAGTGGGAAGGGTGTGTAACTCTAGCGCTGTGCCGCAACCGTAGAGCCGGGAACTTCCTGTCAAACTGCCTTTGATTGCTCCCCGAGCGAGGGGGTAAAGGAGTTAGAGTGAATGTTGAAATAAATTTTGCCGGTAGAGAGGGTGAGTATCAGAAACAGTATTCCGTGTGGTATTACCCGTGGATGAAGGAATCTTTGGGAGTGGGGGACGAGGTTCTAGAAAAAGTAATCACTTCGAGCAATGTAAATTGGGCAGCCGAACACATATTTGAGGTTAATTATCGAGAGTTTTGGTTGGAAGAAAAAAATGGAGTGTTATATTCTCCTGATTATGGAAGTGAGACTTTAATACAAATGGCAGATAATGCCATCTTGATTAGAGAGAAAGCGGGGGCAAATTTGGAGAGGGCGGAAGCCGAAAAACAAGGGATTATTGAGTTGGAGCGAATTTTGGCAAAAACAAAGATTGGCCAAGCGGTAGTTTTGATAAGTCCACCAGATCCAAATGATAAGAATATGGCAGGCTATAACATGGTTTATATTTATGAACGGCAGGGCGAAGGAAAGATTAGAGCAACTGCTATTCGAGATGAAGTGAGTAGTGTGAGAGATTTGCAGGTGTTGGCGAATTCTTTGTCTGGTTATCCGAGTTGGAATGAGGCAAACAACCTAGATTTTGTAGCAAAACCGTTCGTGACACAGTTGGACTTTAATGAGACGGTTAGAGAAGTTGGGGTGACGGAGCGAGATAAAATTCCGGAATGGGTCGAAATAATGTCCGGAGAAGTGGCACGAGCAATGTTATCTGAATTGAGTGGGGGGAGGATGGAAAATGTTAAGGAAATCTTTGATGCATATCAAATGATAGTGAAGACTAGATATGAACTTGAAAAAGGCGGGAGAAAAGAGTTTGGTGGGATTGACCCAGTAGCAATAGCGAGAGATCGAGAGTTGTGGATGCTGGCTCAACGAAAGTTTTTAGAGTTAGGTGGTATGGAGATGATTCAGGCTGGGGGATCATGCGGTCGTGGGGATATTGGACTTAAACAAGAGGAATGGAGGGATAATAATGTTATGTCGAGTTTGATGGGGGTAGAGGAACGACGGGAAGAAGAAAATTATTCTTTTGATCATGAGGGTCAATGTGTGGTTTGTAAGCAAGACCCGAGGATGTTGGGCCCATGTAATATCTGCGAAGAATGTGACCATAAAATGCGC
>LCMB01000004.1 GCA_001002415.1 Microgenomates group bacterium GW2011_GWF2_46_18 | reverse complement strand
CAACTCCCCGACTTCTCTCATTTCCGCACTAATCCATAGTATCTTTTTGTGTATCAATCTATTCATTTCTGCTTCAATTTTCTCTCGTAATTTCTCGTTTACCAACTCCATCTTATTCACGACTACTATTTCTTTCTTTTCGGGCAATCCTTGGCCGTACTTCTCCAACTCTTTCCTCACCACCTGATAATCCCTTCCCAACTGTTCGCTAATTTCACTTACCTCCTCTTTATACGTCAGTTCTCGCTCGCCTGGTGCCAATACGTGCACCAAAGTTGTACAGCGCTCCAAATGCCGCATAAACCAAGGCCCAATTCCCTTCCCTTCCCAGGCGTCCTCCACCACTCCCGGGACGTCCACCAAAATTACTCGTTTCTCTCTAATCTGTGCCACTCCCAAGTTGGGCTCTAGGGTGGTAAACGGATATCCGGCAATTTTGGGATTAGCTCTTGTCAAAGCCTTTAGCAAACTCGATTTACCCACATTGGGTAATCCGATAATTCCCACCTCTGCTACTACCTTTAGCTCCATTAGAAGATACTTTTCTTCCCCACTTTCCCCCGGCTCAAATTCTTGCGGTGTCTGGTTGGTACTACTCCGAAATTGCCAGTTACCTCTGCCTCCTTTGCCTCCCCAGGCCGCCAAGAACTTTTGTCCATGTGCGGTCATATCCACCAACAATTTCCGGCTCTCACTCACCTTCTCCCAGATGTCTCTCTCTCGCAAATCCGCTTCGGCGTAGCTCGCTGGAATTTCGTAAACCATTGTCCCCACTGGCACTTTGACCATCACATCCTCCGTATTCTTGCCATGCATCTTCTTGCTCCCACCGCTCTCCCCATTTTCTGCTGCAAATCGTTTTTGGTAATTAAACTCAATCAAATTCTCTAAGTTTTCGTCCGCTACCAAATACACATCTCCACCCTTCCCTCCGTCTCCTCCGTCTGGCCCACCCTTAGGAGCATAACGCTCGTGCCGAAAAGACAGCTTTCCGCTCCCTCCATCCCCTGCTTTTACATAAATCCGCGCCAGATCTTTCATATCTGGTTATTATACGCTAAAACAATTCCAACTACGGATTTACTACACTCTCGCTGTTTACCTCGCTCGGCAACATTTCCGGCTCCAATCCTGGCTCAACTACCATCGGTTCCACCGGACTCGACACTGCTGTCTGATCCAATCCTTTATACAAAGGCATGGGGTATCTCCCATCACTCACTCCCCCGACAGTTAACCGGTATCCAATCCATAGTCCCATTATCAGCACAAATAAAACCGCCAACAAAACTACCAATCCCAGATACCAGCCTAGCGATTTCTTGCCGATTAACATGCGTAGTATCAGAGCCAAAACAATCGCAATTCCGGCAATCCACAAGACTCCCCACCCGATCTCCGTACCATATAGTTTCCACCGCTCCGTCGAGCTCATCACGCTAAATTTGTACTCTTCCCCTGGCATGACATTACTCCGCTCTCTCACCACTTGCCCGTTTGGGACCATATCTAACATCGTTGTCGCCATTAGTCTCGCATCTGCTACTGGACTGGCCGCTTTATTACTCTGCAAACTCATGGCCTCCATGATCGTTTGACCCCAACCAGAAGGACCAGCCTGTTTATCCCGGGCATACACCCCTTCCGGCATACTTACCCCCACTGTCAAATACGACACAAATTGGCTCGGTTTCCCCGTTACAATCGTAACTTCCCTCCCCCACCATTTCTTGCTAGTGACTTCTCCTGTCTGGAAACTCAGCCCAATCGTGACCGGTGTCCGCTCATCCCGCGCGGCCACTTTTCGCTCGGGGATCGTCAACACCAACTCATTGCCTACAACTTTTGCTTTGACCTCTCTCCACTGATTACCTGCTCGCCAAATGCAATTTAATCCCACATACTCCGGGCACCCATTCTCCCGGTACCATCCCAACCCTTCTCCGGTAGCTCCAGTTGGCAAGGTCAATTTATACTCACCTCCCGCTTTGGGAATCGTCACTCCATCTGCCCGCATCCACACTCTGGCCGTTCCATCCTCTTTGATTACATAGGTATAACTTTGCGATTCTATCGTCGTGCCGTAACTGCCATCGTTACTGTCAAACTTAGCTTCAACCCCCGCTTCCTGCGCTCCTACCTGCCCGACCGTTAATAGAAAACCTAACAACAATCCCGCCAATCTCTTCATAATTCCTATAATATCACACTCTAATTTTTCTGCTATACTCGAGTTAATTAATAGTACCAGTGGAGCTATGTATGGAATTTATTCTCCCCCTCATTATTTTTGTCGTCCTAATTTCCCTCAAACAAGTCAACGAATACGAACGCGGCGTCGTCTACACCATGGGTCGCTTTAGCTATATCCTCAATCCCGGCTGGCGCCTGATTATCCCCATCTTCCAATCCTTCCGCAAGGTCGATATCCGCACCAAAGCCGTCGACGTCCCCAAACAAGATACTATTACCAAAGACAACGTCACCTGCAAAATGAACGCGGTCATTTACTACAAAGTCACTGACTCTGCCAAAACCATCAATGTGGTCGAAGATGTTTACTACGCCATGCTTCAGCTCGCCCAAACCACCATGCGTCGAGTCGCTAGCGAGGCTACTCTCGACGAACTGCTCAGTCAGCGCGAGAAAATTGCCAAACAAATCCTCAGTATCGTCGAAGAACACGCGACGGCTTGGGGGATCGACGTCCAAACCGTCGAACTCAAAGATATTGAGCTCCCCGAAAGTATGATCCGCACCATGGCCAAACAGGCTGAAGCCGAACGGGAAAAGCGCGCCACCATCATCAACTCCGAAGGTGAATTGATGGCCAGTCAAAACTTGGCCAAAGCCGCCAAAACCTTAGCCACCTCCCCTGGTGCCCTCCACCTGCGCACTCTCAACAGCATCAACGATATTAGCTCTGATGCCAGCAACACCATTGTCTTTGCAGTTCCGATCGAAGTCCTCAAAGCCATCGAGGGCTTTGCAAAAAAGAAATAATCAGTTTTTTGACCTGATTAAATTTTTTCGACATACGAGCACCTATTCACAAATTTTCTGTGCGACACGAAGTAGGCAAGCAGAAAATTTCTGAAAGAAGCGCAATCCGGAGATAAAAATTTATGTCAGATGAAAATCACCCTACTTTCTTTTTCTCCCAAGTCTACGCTCTCACCCGCCAAATCCCGGCTGGCTCTGTCTCTACCTACGGCGACCTTGCCAGGGCTTTAGGGACCCGCGATGCTCGCCGAGTCGGCCACGCTCTTCACGCCAACAAAGATTCGTCCACTCCCTGTCACCGCGTTGTCACTCAAGCTGGTCGTCTTGCCCCAAACTATGCTTTTGGTGGAAGTCTCGAACAATATGCCAAGCTAAAAAACGAAGGTATCAGTTTCCTCGATCGTGAGCACGTCGATCTCTCCCAGCATCACTTTACCTTTCACCCCTAATTAATCATTCTTTGCCTGGAAAAACTCCTCCTTATAGGTCCTTGCCCTCAAGTCCTCCAGAGGTTACAGTTAATCTATGTCGGCAAAAAAAGCCCATCTTTTATGGTGGCACAAACTCGAGAAAATCCTCTTAATTATTGCCGTTCTGGGTGCCGCCACAATCCCTCTCGCTCTCCAAAACCGTTCTGTTAATCGCCTGTTTATCTCCCTTCCCTCCCGCTTTTCCCAACTTAACCTCTTTCAACCACTCTCTATTAACAAAATTATCGATGATGAATCCTGCAAAACTGGCTACACTTGGTACGATGGTAAAGGCTGTGTCAAAGACAGTTCTACCACAACCAACACCTCTACTCCCCCCAAAAAACCCAGCGATGATAAACCTCCGCGAAAGCCACCCAAACCCCCCACCTCTACTACCTCCACCTCTACTACCACTACCACCGGTGCCTCCTGTGAAGGCGGCAGCAAAGACGTCAAAGTCAAAGATGGTCAATACGCCTACTCTGGCGGAGTCGACAAAAACGGCGACTACCTCTGCTGGCAATGCCGTAACGGAACTTGGGTTGACAGCGGAACTTGTAAAAAGCTCCATGAAACAGGTGCCAACGTCGTTGCTCCCCCGCCAGGTACCGCCGAGAACGAGGAAGGTGGTAAACGCCGCCAAAACTGTAGTGTCAAAGAAGGTAGTACCTATGTCACCGTCGGTGATGGCACTGTCCGCGCCGACGGGAAAAAGTGTCACGACGGAAAATGGGTTGATCCTGCCAACTACACTCTCCCCGACTATGTCAAAACTGAAACTAGTATTACAGAAGATATCAAAACAGATGAAACATCCGCCGCTCCCGCCCTAATTAGCGGTGGCACGGACGCCTGTAGTACCAGCTATACCAATAGCTCTGGAGCCATGGTCTATGTGACCGTCCCCCATGGCGAATCAGCTTTGGGTGGCGCCAACATCGATGGCACTGCCGTCAAGATCTGCAAAGACGGTGAATTCGTACCTTGTAACGACGCCAATCGGGCTGACACTCCCGGAGTTACCGACTGTACCACCCCTACCGTTAAAGCTGGCTACATGACAACCGGCGACCCAAGTAAAGCCACTTGCGTGATGGGCGGCGGCTACCAACTGCCTGCCGGCCGTGCTGTCTCTGGGGCAGATGGCACTCAGGTCTGCAAAAACGGTAGTATGGTCGCTATTCCTGTCTCTGTAAATAATGTCGGTGACTTCCTCATGGGTACCGACAGCGGCTCTTCTGCCGCCAACCTTGCCCTCATGACCGATCTCTGTAAATCATACGGTCAAACTAATTGTACTGGGTCTGGTCTCACCACTTTCGCTACCGGTTGGCTTTCTCAAGCAGACCCTACCTATGCCGCCCAAGTTACTCACCAACAAGAAGTTATCAAACTTTTTGATATTGCCACTGGTCGTGCCGACCCAGCCACCACCGCCACCCTCGCCAAAGACTGTCAAACTAAACTCGGTCACCCTTGTACCGACGCCGAACTTTCTACCTTTGCTCTTAGTACCCTCCAAACCGTTGACCCGACTGCCTACTCTCAAGCCCAAAAATCCATCGCCGAAACTGCCAAAATCCAAGAAGAAATAAACGTAGTCTATACTTTCTACCTCAATCCCGATGATCCCGCCGCCAAAAAAGACATACAAGCTCTCTGTCAAGCCGAAAAAAAGGCCAGCTGTTCTGATTCCACTCTTCTCACCTTTGCCCAAGATCAATTACAAGTCTATGATCCCTCCGGTAAACTCCTCCAAGACGCCAATGCCACCAAAGAAGACCAGACCTACTTTAACGTTGCCTTAAATAACGGCACCACACTCGAAAAATCAGCCATCAAACAAGATTGTCTCCGCGAGAACACCACTGCCTACCGCAAGGATAACGATACCCCCATCAACGACTGTGATACCAGTCAAGGTCTCAGCGATTATGCCGCCTCTAGCTTAGCTTTAACTGATCCCGAAATTTCTGCTCAAATTAATGATATTCAAAATGCAAATGACCTTCTCTACAACCAACTCAACACTTGCCGTCACAAATTCCAGGACTGGGACACCGACTGTGCTGTCGACGAAAATGGCCACATCGTCAAAGTTGATTATGATCACCTCAATAATGTCACTCTCGATCCCACAACTCATGCTCCGGCTAGTCTCGGCACCCGCAAACTCTCTGTCTTTAGTGCTCCCGAACCCTGTGGCGGTTTCGGCGAAGTCTGTTGTCTCGATGCCGAAAATCAAGATGCCTTGTTTAAAGACACAAATGCCACTTCTGCCTGTGCCACCGGTACCTCTTGCCAGGGCGGCGACACCAACTTTACCGGTGCAGGATTCGAATATGGCCGCTGTGAAGTCGATGTCAATGCCAATCGCTCCTACGCTACCACCGCTCTCATTGAAGACAGGATCGCAAAGGGAGCCGACAGTGAGAGTATCAACAAAATTATCACATATAACGATCATTACAATACTCTCGGGAGAAGTTACTCTAATGAAGCTTATGTTTCCCAACTCAACCAAACCACTTCCTCTTTGTGTGACTCATCCTGCGGCAGTGGTGGAATCTGTGCCTACTCCGACCAGACCAAAAAGTATTCCTGTCAGCAACTATCAGGTGATTCCTTAAACCAAGCCTATGGTCAGGCCATTGCCAATCTCCCACCCAGTAATACCGACCCATCTAGTGGTGGTCTCAACCAAGACTGTTATCGCCCTACTTGGTTTCACATCGGCTCCGGTAGCTGTGACAACGACTATCTAGCTTGTGAAAATGGTAAATGCCAAATCAGTGACACCGGCCAATCCCTCTTGACTGTCAACTCTATCTCCAAGACTCCCGAAACCCTCGCGCTTAATCTAGCCACCGTTAACTCAGATGTGAGTAATCTCGCTACTTACATTTCCACTACCCCTTCTCTTGCCGCCACTGGGTGTAATCAGTCCTACTCCACCTACAAACAAAACGGCAGCTGTTGGATCTGTTGGGATAGTGGGGTTAGTAGTATCCAAGCCGCTCCCGACCCAAGCTATTGTGACAACCCCCAAATGGCTAGTACTCTCCCCGGCAAATCCTGCGCTGAATCCGGCGGTTACTGTAGCAATAGTGATCTCTCCAGTAGTAACGGCTACGCTCTCGACTCCGGCGCCAAAGACTGCCCCCCTGGGATGAGTTGCCACATCAAAAATACTAATTATCAATCCACTTTGATCGACAAAGTTAATGACATTGAAACTTCTTGGATCAACGAACCCTGTTTCGAAGACGAACAATCCAATCTGACATACACCGGCGAAAAACGCTCATGTTATCAAGATCTTCAGTGTGTCAACAACAAATGTGTTACTCCTATCTCCGCCGCCTTCTTACCTCAATTCCAAGAAGGTTTAATCGCCCATGATCTCCGGACAAATCCTGTCATTAATGCCATTCCGCTTGGTAATTTTCTGGTTGACCACATTGTCGCTCCAATCACTGCCGCCATTGACCCCCGTTACTATCAAGCTTCCAGTATCCAAGCCGACATTGCTCATGGCTTAGTCAATAATGCCATGGCCGTTCCCGAGATCAAAATGGAACTCCCGGAAAATTTTATTCTCAACACCCTCGAAACCATTAGCGGTGACGCCAAAGTTCTCTACGGAGTCAATACTCTCGACGATATTAACTCCGGAAGCTCTCCCAATGTCGGAGGTAGCTTTATTTACAAAACACTCGCGGGCCTCTCTCTCTTTACCGGAGCCTGGACGGAACGCTACGTCCCCATGGGTTTCCGCTCCGGCGCCGATATCCCCGCGGGAGCTCCCATCGACAATGCTTTCTACGGCTACGCCTCCACTTGGGCCAATGATGATGCCTCCTTTGGTGAAAAACTTTTAGCTACTAGTAACTTCGGCATCGAAATTAGCTTCACCGTGGGAGATTTTCTCACTCTCGGGACTGAATCACTCTTCACCAAAGGCTCTGCTTTAGCTAGAAGCAGTGCCATCAAAGTCGCCGGCAAAACTGCCACCGATACCGTGGGTGAAAAAATTTTACTTGGTGTAAGCAAAACTCTCTCCGCCCCCAAAGTCTGGGGTGGTGCAATCGAAAAATCGATCGGCCGTGGTCTCACTCAAGTCTTTGCTGACACTGGCATCTCCGCCGGCTCTCGTTTCTTAACCAGCAAACTAGTGACCGGTGTCGCTCAGATTGGTACTGGACTCGGACTCTCCGGTATCAGTAACACCTACGCCGCCAAATGGGTTGCTCAAGGAGTAGGAACCCTAGCTAGTACCATCGGGATCAAAAACAACGACACCATTATTACCAAAATAGTCAAAGATGCCGGTCTTACTGCCGACAACATTCTCGCCAAAAATACTCCCGATTTGTTCAACTCTGCTCTTACCGCTGGTTTCAAAGGTACCCCGGAAGAATTTGCCGCTACTCTTAGCCAAAAAGTTATCCAAAACAGCCCCACTAGTCTGATCAATCCTTTAAAAAGTAGCGACAGTCTCCAAACTCCCGTGCTCAAAGATCTCCAGGCTGGTGTCGCCCTTTCCGACACCGCTCAAGCCAATCTTATCCTTGATCTAAGTGCAACTCACGGGCTCCCCCCTGACGATCTCAAATCCATTCTCCATATCCTCGATTTCGCCGAAAAATCCGGTATCACTTTAACTGACGATACTATTACTCCCTTTGTCAAAACCTTTACTGATCTCTCAAGTAGCTTTGTCTCTAATGGTCCTTTTTCCCGTAGTGCCATCGAAACTCTCGCCGGTAACAACAATCTCTCCGAAAGCCTAACCCGCCAACTAACGCTCGCCCTCGAAACCTCCCGCTCTCCTTTGATCATGCCCATTACCCGCAGTCTCAATCCCCTTGAGCCCAGCACTTTTCTCAAACCTCAAGAAGTCGTGACCGAAAGTAATCTCATAGCTCGCCTCCAAGAATCTGGGCTCTCAACCGCACAAGCCGCCAATCTCTCCGCCACCATTCTTCACAATACGAGCGGTGGCCTTCCCCCCGCTTCTAAACTTGCCAATATCACTCCCCCTCCCAAAACTACTCCTTCCACCACCTCCCTTTCCGACGCCTTTGATCAAAAAGAAGTCAAACGTGTCCGCCTCAGTTCCCAAGACAATCTCTCTCGCGTTGAACGCACCTGGGATTCTACCGCTCGCTCTCGCAGTAGTGGAGAGATGTATCGTTTAAGCTCCACCAATATTACCGACCCCATCCGTCTTCAACAAGTCGAATCATTTAACAAACTGCTCGACGATTTTGAAGGTGCAGTCGGCTATCATCTCTACCCCGAACAAGTCGATACCCTCCTAAGTAGCGATGTCATCTCTCAGCTCAAAAAACTTGATGGCACCTCTCTCGCCGGCAAAACTGATGCCGTTACCCGCATCCTGTCGGTTAAAGAACCTCGCAGCCTCTCCCTCTTCAAATCCGCTACCGAAGCTCAGGATTTTGTGAATACGCAGGTACTTTCCGATAGCGGCCGCAAATTCTACTCCGGCCAAAACGCTAACGTGATCTATCTTGATAATCAAAGGGGTTTTCTCTCGGTTGATTTAACCTCTCCTCACTTTGATCTCAAAAGCGCACAAGCTCTCTCCCCCGAAGAGACTCTCCGCTTACTTAACGCAAGTACCACCAACCCCAACTCTTCCCGCCTTGTGTTCGTTAGTGACCGCCCCTCCGCCACTTGGACTCGTTTGGGGGGCAATACCGACCCCTCAGCTTCTTGGTTTGATCGTCTTCGTGGCCGTGGCAACCCTACTCAAAACGGCCAAATCATGCAACAAATCACCCAGGGAAAGCATGGTTCCTTCCTAGTGATCCCCGACGAAATCGGTGATGACATCATGGGTAATTTTGCCATTAGTGGCAGCGGCAAAGCCCTAAGTCAAGTCACCGATCCCAAACTCTTGGGTGGTCTCAAAACCGGCCGTGACGCCGTCTCAATATTTACTGACATTAGCGAGGGAGGAACTCACAAAAAACTCATTGACGCCCGCCTCACCGAACTCAAAGAAGGTTATAATGAATCCTCTCTCTTCCGCACCGTTGGCCCCAATCAGGTCGTGCCAAAAGACACACTCACCCACGCCAACTCTCTTGCCGAAATTATCGATCAATCCCTGCGTAAAACCAATAGTACCAACACCCAGCTAGGCGAGGAACTCTCAAGCCTTGCTGCCAAACTGCAGGATCCCAAAACAAGCGAAACCGCCATCGGTGAGCTTGACGGTATCCTCTCCAAAGCTAGTAGTAATACCAATCTCGCTCGGAGAGAAAATAACTTACTCACCAACCTTTCCTTCCGCAAAACCAATCTTCAAGACGACTGGGTCCAGCTCAACCGTCGGGTTGGCACCGATTTTTCCCAAGAAGGCAACGACCTGGTCCTCCGCAAAGCCAGAAGTACTACCGGCGAACGTTTAAGCTCTACCTCCCAACTCATCACTTTCTACGGTCATGGACCCGACATGCTCGAAGCCTATCGCCCATACCTTTTAGAAGGAGCTGATTTGATCGATCCCTCTCGCCTCCCCAAACTAAGTCAGATCGAGATCTCCCCCCATCAATCCCAAATGCAGGTTGTGGATCTCTACCGTGAGATGCAAAATGCTGGTCACACTCTCCGCGGCTTTGACGCTACTCCCGATACTGCCGCTCACCTTCTGGGAGTCAATGTAACTTCTATCGCCACTCTCCCCGCTCCGACCAAATTCGTCAATAATGCTGATCGTGATTTTCTCGCAAAAAGTATTGCCACCAATCGCAAACTCAACTATGCCCACCAAGCTTCCGCCATTGGTTTCCCCAGTAGTAACGCCGACATGGCGGCCGATTTGCAGGCCATTGTCAAGGCGGCCGAAAAAGAAGGTGTCCCCTACAAAACGGTAATCGTTGCCCAATACGCCCAAAAACCCAACGGCGAAATGATCGAAGAATATCTACAATACTCCGTCAAAGATGGGAAAATCGACTACGCCGGCCGGATCAAATTAGATGATGGCAAAGCCTGGAATGATAGCATTCAGAAAATTCTTGCTGGTAACGATCCCAATGTCAAACCCAACGATCTCTTGATTGGTTATCTCGGCCGCGAACGAGCCGTTGACCTCAAAGTCACCGCTAATCATGGCAAAATCCGCTGGTCAAATTTTGTCGACGGAACGGGAAGTTCGGCGCCTACGTCCGAACAAATGGAACAGCTCATTCGTCGTAACCGCTTAGTTGCCGACCCCAATAATCTCTCTCGTCTCAGTGAGGCCGATCAAGCCTTTGCCCAAGAATTTGATCTTTATCTTCGCTCCACCGCTACCGATCTTACCCCCAACAATGTCATGACCGATTACTTCCAGAAGAATCACTATCAACACTTAAGCAATATGCGTCTCGATGACTTGACTCGTAATTTAGCTCGGGCTCCCGAGCAAGCCCTCGACTCCCTCGATAATATCGGTAAATCCCTGGGTCTCTCCCCTCAAGATACCAAAAAACTCGCTGCTCTCCGTACCCAACTCAACTCCAAAGCTAGTCAATTTAATGGACTCATGAATAGTAGTATCTCTCGAGAACCACTTGAGGGAGACAGGCTGTACGCTGAAATTTATCGTCGGGCAGATGCTAGTAATCGGCAAATCCTCTCCTACGCCGATCAAATCACTCGGACCCTAAACCTCTCCGACTCTAATCAAAAGCTTCTCCGTCAAGCTCTCCATATTGACCAACCCCTCCCCCCCTTAGGTGATTTCCTGGCCGAACTCGCTCGTCCCACCAAGCGTCTTACTCCTGCTGCCAGTTTTGGCCCTGCTGACCAGCTTATGGCTTTTGCCCAAAGTAACTCCACCCATCCTTCCAGTCTCGCCCAGTACCGCGCCGCTACCTCCCAATACTTAGCAACTACCGCTCCCCCCGCCGCTGCCGCTCCCCGTGCTCTAACTCCAACAACCCCCTCTTCCATTGGTTCTCGTCTTTCCCAATTCTTCCGCAATCTCTCCGATAGCTTTTCTTCCCTCCGCCTCCCCTCATTTAATTCTGGAAATCTTACCGCTAATCTGCCCAACCTCTCTCGGACTACCAATAACCTTGCCTTCGCCGCCCGCCAAGAACAATTATTCAACCCCACAACTCTCACCTTCCCCCGCGGTGTTGACCTTGCTACCGGCAAGTTTAATTTGGGTACTTACCTCACTTCATTTGTCCTTCCCACCTCTTCCTGGCATGCACTCAATCGCACGCTCTCCGATCTTCAGTCCGGCACGCTTACCACCGATGAGGCAGTTGCCCAAATTGCCGATCTCCCCCTCCCCACCGAGCGAGTCAAACTAATCACCAACGCTACTTATACCACCTACCCCACCCCAACCACCCCCGCCATAAATACCGAATTACCTTACGAAAGCCAAATTTCACAATTTCTTACGGGCTACCCCATCCAAGACACTCAGAAATTAATAAATAAATTACTTGAAGATCAAACAAAAATTTTGGCCGACACCAAATTACTCGCACCAGAATTGAGACGCACTAACCCTCAAAAATATCTTGACACTATCCGCAGTGTAGCAGCCCAACATAACATCCCAATCAAATCTTTCGACGAAATTCCCGATCAATTCAAAAATGATATTCCTGCAACTAACGCTTTTTACGACGACGCTTGGGGGACAAATACAGTATATGTCAAAAATCCGTCAAGTCTCGATCCAACAGAACTGGGTAAACTCGCTCATGAGACCGTTCACGCCCTCGATTATCGTCTCCACCCAGAATTGTCCATTGAAGTTAAGGAATACCGAGCCTACATTTCCGAATATAACTTGAACTCATTGGTTACCGACTCACTTGAAGAAGCTCAAAAAACTCTTACTTTTATTTTCGGAGATAAAAGTATTGCCGGCTCCGTACGAGGGTATTTAAATCAGAACAATATCACCAAGATGCCATGGGAGAATACCACCCGTCAATCACCCAACTCCCCCACCCCTCCCCAAACACCCATTACTCCTCAAGCGCAACCCCCATCGCCCCCTATCAATCCCCACGCCGTCGCTTCTACTCCCAACACCGACCGCTGGTTAACCTACCTTCAAAACCAAATTACCCAATACGCAGAACCAATTCCTCAAGACTATCCTCGTCTAATTGACAGGTTAAACCGACTTCAAAAAGCAGGAATTGACCTAGAAGACATTGATCCCACTGATCCAGTCGCCAACTTTTTCGATAGTAACAAACTAGAAGACGCAATCACCTCAGCCGAAACTATTAATGCCGAAAAAATAAAAACCATCCCACTTTCTCCCGCTCCCACTGCCACTAATCCTCTCACAACTCTTTCTAATCAAGCTCTTCAAGCTGGCATGAACTTGGGCGATGTAATGGTTACCAGATTCAATCAGATTCTAGAAGAAACGGCGTGGGGAGAAGTAATCATTGAACGTAACCACGCAGCCATTATGACGTATTTGGAACAAGGTCGTTTCCTTAATCCAGCAGTAGACGTCAGCCAAGAAGAACTAGTCGAAATTACCGATACCTCAATCGATGAAGAATTTGCCAATATTCTCTCAGGGAAAGTCCATTCCAAAGACCTACCAACCCAACTCTCCAATCCTAGTATTCTCAGCCTTAAACTCCTCGAGCTTCAGCTTCACTCCGCCTCTTTTGATCAGGAAGGATCAAATATTATCCTCCAACGTGACTCTTCTCTATTAATGCTCGACCAAAGCCAACGGCATGGTATCTACCGGGAAGGCCAATATTCCTCTGGAGTTGAGCTCTTCATTCCCGGAGAACAACCTCTTACCAGGATTCATTCCCACCCAGTTGGTACCCTCGAACAAAATGCAATTGAATCTCGCGGACAGAACATCGACCCAGAACTTCTCAATCGTATCGGCGATTTACCTTCCACCACCGACCTTACCTTCCTTCTCCAAAAAGGTAGTCCTGAGAAAGACTTTAGTTGTAACTCAATTATTGTCGTTGGCCCCAACACAACCACCCTCATCGCCCGCACCCCAGAAACACCAGCCTTTATTGAATATGATCAAAACGAACGGCATAAACTTCTTGAAGAACTAGAAGCTCTTGGATCCCCCGATGGAGACATCATTTCTCAACAGGCTTCGAAAATCCGCGATATTCTCAACAAATATCACCTTGTCGCTTACTCTATCCCCCTCAATCCCGACACTCCTTTTTCGAGCTGGGAAAGAATCAACACTCCCCAAGTCAACCCCGCTACAGTATCTTTCCAAACCACTACTTCACCCCTCCATAGAAACACCTATCTATCTGGTAATGAATTTAACACTACCAACTCCAAACAATCAAACCTTTTCCTGCAAACATTTTCCGATTTTATTTTATCTGGTGGAGACTATGATTATCTATCACCAACCGTTCCCGCTACCATTCTCTCCATCCCCCCTGGCACTCCTTCTCAAACAATTATTACGATCAATGGAGTTACTCAGCCACTTTCCGAATTCGCTTCAGTAAATACTGATGATCTGTACATCGGCCTAAAATACGGTGATGTTCTCACTTTTGGTAACCTCACCATTCAATTTCCCGCTAATCCCCCCTCCAATCAAGAAGAGTTCATCCTCTCCTGGACGATTCAAAACAATGATCCCAACGATTTATCTTCTCAACTGTCTAATATTTCTCTTCTCAATAATACTGAGAAAAAAGCTGCCTTGACCCAATTCAAAGAGAATCTATCAACCCGTTATCAACAACTCCAATCACTTTATCAAAACATTAATCTAATTATTTCCCAGCAACCCACAATCTCCCGCAACGAACTTCTCAACTTAACTCTAATCAAAGCCAAAGAAACCAATCTATCTACCTTCGAAATTAATAATTTTCTCTATGGCATCAACGCTCTCTACAACGATCAAATCGACGTTGTCTCACTACTAAAAACCTACCCAGACCCCAAATTACTCTGGAAATATATCTTTGGCTTCTTACCTCAAGGCGAAATAAAAGTTATTACTTCCTACGGCAAACTTACTCTCCACAGTTCTAATTCCGAAGATTTTGCCAAGGCTTATGCCAAACAATTCAATATTCTGAACCCCCGACTTACAGATATTAGCGAATCGTACGGAGGGTTTCACGCACGCATAGGACGATATAGTGTTTCCGTACTTAATATGGAGACTTACAATACCGTGGACGTGCTCAAACACGAATCACAGCACGCTCAGTTCAGCACTCTTACTCCCACTCTTCGCACCAATCAATTATCTCCTATCGAGCAGTCACGACTAAAATCAATTGAGGCCGAAATTATTCAACTTGCCCAATCACCTTTTTCCGAAACTTCATCATTCGACACCCTTACAACTACTTTCCCCTTCACACCAGGAAATTTACAATATTTTCAAAAATTTCTTGACTTTTATCAAGAAGATTATACCGGAATTATCACTACCACCAACAATCAAATCACTGTTACATTAACTCTCCTGAAAGGGAAAACGTGGGGACCACTCTTTGATTATCTATCAGTCGAGGAAGGTGACGCCAATTTTAACTTCCTCCCAGAAGTAACCACTAGACTCGAAAATTTGATCGCCGAATATATATTCCTCCAACGCAAATCAGGAGAATATCAAATAGCCAACGAATTACTTGCCCAAATTGCTGGCGAAACTAATCCAGACTGGCCAACTGCTTTCGAATCTATGTTCTATTACTTAAGTCGCATCAACGGAGGCTATGATTTTCTCTATGACAAAACAATGGAAAATGTCTTTCCAGAATCATCTATTCTTTCACAGCTGGAACAAAATGTCAGTTCCAATCCCAACATAATCACCAAAACTCCACAAACAAGTCTATTTGCCCTTCTCCTCCACCAAGCTACGATCGATTCATTCCGGAAATACTATTACAGCCGACAATCGATCACCATTCCTTCATCCTCAGGCCCGATCACGAAGATAATTAACCCAACTCAATACAATTTGGTCAACAATGGCCTTAATGCCTACAAAACCATTCGTGATTTAGGTTACTCTCAAGAATCTACTCTCCTGCTTCTCCAATCCGTGCGCCTTGCCCACTGGCCAAATCTCGCTCGTCGACTCGCTTCCCTATCTCCCTTCCCCATTTCCGAAACCACCCCCCAAGATAGCACTAATCCACTCCCTACTCTCACCACCCAACTCTCTGACATCGGCCTAAAAGCCGGTCTGGTTATCACCTCTCAAGTTGATCAATTAGTTTCTCCTTCCATTACCGCCCCCTCCATCCCCACCGACCTCCCCGAAACTATTACTCTCCTACCCACCGGAACTATTAGCATCTCCCAACTTCATCCCCACGAATTTGGATACTTTCCGGACGCAGTCGCAGCCTTAACTGAACTTCTTTCTCAAGGAACTCACATCGATCCAATCGAAATTACCCTTTACAACGGCAAAGTTTATACCTTCGACGGAGCCAATCGTGTCATGACAGCCTTAAAACAGGGGAAAACCGACATTGAGTATATTTTTACACCATTTGATCAACTGCCTCGCAACAAACAAATAAATATTCGATCAATAGAGCAAACTGGGTACAATGTCATTGATGTAGCCGTCCCAACTAAATACAACGATTCATTCCCCCAACATACCATTCAATATAATTTTAGTAAAATCCGACCGGCAGACAACACGCCAACTCCACTCACTAATGAAATTATGGCATCATCACCAATATTTGATAACTTTATGGCCAGATTGAACTCTTTAGATATAAGAGAAGAACATTTGGAGGAAATCCGCGCTTCACTATCTCAAAAATCTAATATCGAAGAATTTATTCATGAATTAGATCAATTAATTTCCTATCTAGAATCCATCGATCTAGGAACTTATAGTATCGGCGTTACTATTAAGAATCTCTCTTATTCCGACTCTCTTACAAACGTTCTCCCCAAATTAAAACGTACATGGGAAACAATAGAAAGTCTTGAAAATATTGCAAGCAATAGAAAAATACAGCACTTCGATTACTTCCTTAGATTTCGAGTCGTGGGCGATAATCTATCTAAACTTATTACCTTCTATAACGACACGATTGAATTATTAAAAAACCAGAATGTCGATTCAGAATATATTTTAATGGCACTAGATAAAACTAGTAACGAAATCGAGCAATATCAAGCTGATCTACGTGATATTGATAAGTACCTGGGAGAATCATCTGATTTGCCAAATAACATTCGATTAAAGACCAAGTTTTCCGCAACAATGACTCCAAAAGATCAAGGGGCATATTTCCAAAGCCGAAAAAACTCAATTTTTAACAAATACCTAAAATATTTAAATAATGATTTCGGCGATCATTTATTGAGAAAATTAACGCCTAACGATCAGCTGATTCTTCAAGAAATACTCTCAAAAACCCAAGAGGCCCTAATTAGTCTTGGCATAGATCCAGCTCTAATGCCATTTCCCAATCAGTTCATATTTGCTGATCTAACACCACAATTTCTCGATCGAAATAGACAAAAATATGTCGAGAAGAGAATTGGTGGTGGAGAAACAGATGCATATGGTACAACTATTGAAATTAATTTACCTACCGACATGGGCCTCCTTGACCAACAAGCACAAGCAATAATTATTCATGAAATTTCACATTTTATCACCAAAAAAGTAATTCAATTTAACCCTAATCCCCGCAAAAATACATACGATTTAATACAAAGTGGATTTATGAAATATGTAAATAATAGAGAGTTAAAAGGAGCAGGCGAAGAGGCAATGGCTGATCTATTTGCAGCATACGTCATGCATAATTCTGGCATCACGTTTGCAACTCCGTATGAACTAGATAATGCCTTTATGTTATCTATGATTGAGACCATACGGGATAGAAGCAGCATGTCTGCCCTAGAAGCCTTCAAACGATTATTTGTCGCAAAAACAGAGCTAGATTATTCAGTATTCAAGGATTTAGTATCTATCTTCGGAAACGATTTTGTTCGAACCCTCAATACAACTCTGGAACCTACATATAATCGAGACGCCACAGACGAGCAAAAAGCGGAAATAATCAGACAATTAGCAAAACTAGGTGGTTTCGAATCACGATTTATGGAACTTTATAGTGCACATCAGAACGGAAAAATTATTGACATTAGTGACATCATTCCAGAAATTAACGTTAGAATAGTCAACAGAGATATTTCGATCGATACCCAAACCACCCCCCAAACCGCCCTCGACTCCTTCCTGGGCCGCACCGCCGGTATCATTGCCAATCCCGAAGACACCAACTGGCTCAACAACCTTATCGAGCGACTAATCTCCGTATTCCGTTCTCCTAATTCGACCTTCCCCTTCTCTTCGTCTGCTCTTTCCCAAGTCTCTTCTACTCTTAGTCAGGATGTTGTTCCCCTCGACGACAATTCAGAGCTGATCTTTTACCGTACGGGGAGTGCTCTCTCCCACTATCAACCAGCTATTGATATTTCTGCAGCCCTTAATCAAACACCTGACCCACTCAACCTTCTTGCCAAACTCTATCAAAGTCCTTCTCTCGAAGACGCACTGACCCTCATCAAAACCACTCTGCGTGAACATGGGGTAGAAATCGTCACCAATCCCCTCGACGAACAATATCATAATCTCGTTAGTCCCGATAGCTTCAACAAAAATATCAATGACGCAAGCTCTTCACTTGCCAACTTCTATGCTGACGGAACCATGCGCATTACAGATGATAACGGAACTGAATATGGTTTCACCCCCAATGACTCTATTCCCCGCTCTTACATTTTCCTTCACCCAGAATTTTCGACTCTCCCCCTCCCCTTGCAACTCAAAACCTTGGCCCACGAAACCGGGCATTTTCTTGAAGAAATGGTCCTGCCTGGCAAAAGCGAGACTATTGATAATATTAGTGGGACCATTCATCCCAGTTCCGAGTATCTTTCTAGCCTCTACGGCGCCCACGCCGCCCTCGTCAATATCAATTTTGGGATTGATCCCCAAAACTCAGGTCTCGCCGGTCAACTCATACTTAACGACAAAATCCTTGGTCATCCCCTTAACTACTTAACAGTACCGCCTCAACCAATTCTTCCTAAACTCACCAGTAACTTCACCCAATACCAACCCCTCCCCATTTCCGAAACCACCCCCCAAACCGCTCTCAACACCTCCCTCGACCGTACTATCGACGCAATTGATACATCATCAGGTACAGACTTGCCACTAATAATTAATTCAAACAAAACAATAATTGTTGGCGAACAACACGTCAAAAATTCCCTTGATCCAAAATCAGAATTGGACTTCAAAAATGGGTTAGATCAGTCTCAAATCATAGTTGTTGAATTCGAATCCATCAAGGGAAATCCATATTCTCAAGCTAGCTCTGAAAAAAGATTTATGCAAACAGCTCAAGAGCATGCAATCAACACGAACAAAGAATTAATTATTTTAAATAACGAAATATCAGACAGATACAAATTATGGTTAGATTCCAAAATTGATATCTCCCGAGCAGATTTTGCATTCATGTTTGGTATACACATTCTCCAAAATGATCTGGCTAATAATCTCCCCCTAGAAGAATCCAGGAGAAAAATCTTAGAGTTATATACAAACTATTTCTTAGGAGATTCTGGATATGCCAATCAATTAACTAACGCTGTTTTTGATAGCATATTCGCTTCAACCGAGATTGATGAGGCAAAAGAAATCTCCACTTTGGTTCTCAATTTTGTCAAACTTGATGCACTAGCCAGGGAAAATTTCTATCAGTCAAGAATTAAACAAGTCAGAGATGCAAATCCTGATAAGAATATCCTTGCTGTTGTTGGAAAAAGTCATGCCCTCCCAATTTCCAATACCCTCACTGACGGTTCATTAACCATAATCAATACTCAATTACAGGATGAGATAAACAGTGTTTTGTTAAAAATAAAACAAAGAATCAAGTTTGATCAAATTACCTCCCAAGTCACTCCCCAAACCGCCCTCGACACACTCCTCGGTCGCACCATTGGTATTTCTGCCTTCCCCGACTTCTCTAATCTTAAAGACTTCGGTAAAAACCTTGGTACAAAATTCTTAAACTCCGCTCCCATTAGGACAATCCAACCAGCAGATAACTCTTCTCCCCAATCCCCCACTGCTCCTTCGCTTTCAACCCGTGCTCACACTTGGATGAGTGATCGCTACCAAAACTATAAACTTAACCAATGGAAAAACCGCTTGGGTGACGTCCTCACTGCTGAACAAAAAGATGAAGTCATTAATACTCTTAAAGCCAAACCAAACGGAGACAAGCTCATTCGGATTCTCGTGAGCCCTCGCTCTCCTCAAAAATATTTAACCAACTATTCATTTAACGACAGTAATATTATTACCGCTCTTATTGATGTAGTTACCTTAGCCAACACCATTCAAACAGTCCAACCAACCATTGACACTCAGGGTCTCCTTAATGAATTACTAAATGGTTATTCCGGCATCGATTTTACCAAAATATCTCCTTATTCTTCTCAACTTGCCTCTATCGTCTTAGGAAAAAACGCGTACGGAGTTAGTCAATTATTTAAGGCCCTATCAAATCCAGATTTAGATCTATCTACCACCATTCCCCCACTGATTAAACTTAGTCAAATTCTCGCCGATACTGGTAGTACAGATACCTGGGATCTCACTAATCTTATCGGAGAAAAACCCACCCAATCAACTCTCGATCTTTTAGTAGCAAATAGTAGCACCCTTGAACAAATTCTGCGCACAATTCCTACAAAAAATATCTGGACGAAAGTTATCGATGACGCTTTTCTGTTTCCTGCACTAAACAGTCTCACCAATCAAGCTAACGCTACCGATCACTTCTCCAATCTCTCGCTTTATATCGATGAGCTGGTTAAAACCAGTCGAACTTTCAATAAACGTTTTAGATCTCACTATTCCGGAGAAGTTTTAGTAGCAGGCCTCAAGTCTTCCGACCTTACCACCTATCTTCACCGCCTCCAAAATCTGACTTCCCCCCAACACAATCGTACTCTAAGCATTTTCAATGCTATCTATAACCTAGGAAATACTAATCCTGCCAATAAACCAGCTGACTATCTCGATGATAGGGTTGTCGAAACTCTGCGAGTTCTCACTCTAAATGATAATGTAGACAATACCCTCAATTTCCTCGATACAATTACCCAACAGGCCAACAACCTTCCTCTTGCCAAGGACTCATTCGAAAAACAAGTTTATCTTCTCGAAACTCTCAAAATCATCAATCTCAATAATTTTGCTCCCGATCGAATTTTTTGGATTGTTAATTTACTCAAAGAAGAGCCCAATCTTAGTCGATTTATGATTTACCCCCAAGCTCTCAAGGTTTGGGCCACCATGGATAACGACGAACAATTTACGGCTTGGTTTGAATCACTCAAAAATTCGTCAAATACATTGAGCGTTCTAGAGTTATCTGCCCAAGATCCTACCCTAGCCACTGAAACTCTCGAAGCCGCCAGAAAACTTGAAACTGAGTTTGAAGTTAATGTTCCTGAATTGATTGAGAAAAAATACACTCAACGGCAAATTATCCAACTCGCCTTGAACCTTACTACCCTCTCCACCAATTTATTAACTTCTTTTAGTCCTCTCACTCAGAATCTCATCATCGAAGCTATTATCAAAGACTCCCATTCATTGGCAATTTCCCAGATTATCTCCTCCCAACAATCAGAATTTTCCCTATTTTTCAAAGACACTGATGATTTGAACAAGATCGAGTCAAAAATAGCCCTTTTTAGTGAATACTCCAATTCCCCCGAATCTCTACTAGAAATTAATCATGTTATTCTTGCCAACATTTACCAAAAATATCAATTAAATCCTGCTCAAATCCCCTTGAATTTACCTCTTACCACCACTATCGCTTTAGAAAATTTATTAGCCAGACTTCCCCAGCCAGTCTCAAGTATAGATAAATTTGATCCGGAGATCAAACAATATCTCCAAGCACTTTTCCCCAAACTCAACAACAACCAAATAGATACAATTATCCGGACTATAAATTTTGTGGCCAACCCCCTTACCCTTCTCACCCTTACATCTTATAATCAATCCTACGGTCAATTCATTCTTGATCATGACACAGACACCACCCTAATTACCAATGTTCTTGGCCTGGTAGTCCATAAATATCAGGATAGGCCTGAACAAATATTTTCCCAAGCCCAACTTGTCTTTGACTTTTTTAATCAATCCCCAGCTATCCTCCAGGATATTGATTACTTGGGAATAATTGTCGATCACCTGGGTACTACATTCGATTGGTCAAACCTCGCCTCCCTCTTATCCAACAACACCGTTTCCAAAGTAAACCTCGTAGATTTAGAATCAATCCCCCAAGCTCTCGAAATTGTTTCTCAATATCATTCCAGTTCCATCCCAACTTCCCCAATTTCTGCTGTTGCCCATCTAGCAGGCTATATGATTGATCATAACCAAATTGAAGCTGCCTATAAACTTTTTGATTCCCACATGGGAGAGAAAAATTTTTCTACCGAAGAGTTCCTCACTTTTCTTCCCCCCGAACAAGTAAAGTTCTGGACCAGCATTATCAATTCATCAGGGATTAAACAATACCTAATCGAAGAACAAGTTAATGGTTACCAATACTACCAACAACGTTTTCTTCAAGAGGACTCCGACAGTGCCATCAAAGCTCTCATCATCTCCGACCTAACCACTAGCGACAAGACCTACGCTGCCCGGCAATTCTTTCCTTTCGAACTCATGAATCGTTATCGTAACATTTTTGACTTACTTCCCCCTACCGTCCAACAATTCTGGCGAACATTTTACTATCATAACTCATTTGCTAGCGAGAATGTCTTTCCCCATGGCACCGCCTACTCTGATTTTTTGACTTACTATCAAAACCTTAATCCAGATCAAATTATCGCTCTCATACTAACCAAACGTACCCCATCTCTTTCCTGGCCAGCCACTCAACTTTGGAATCTCTTTGAAGGAGATATTAACGATAATGTCATCACCCATATCTCCGACCCCACCATTCGGAGATACTGGGCCATCATCTCTCAGTCCCCGACCACCCGTGATTTTCTTCTTTCTCTCGATTGGAATTACTTTGCTCAGGAGCTGGTTAACTTAACCCCCGAAGAAATTCACTTAATTTCTCAGTCTCCGGTCTATCTGCCCGATAATCCTCTCAATCAAGATGAAATTGCTCAGCTACTTAACTTCCGTGAACAATTACTTTCCCATCAATATCGTTTATTAGATATTAAGCAATCGACGCTCAATAAACTTTTCAACTCATCTGATCCAGACGAAAACGGTTCCAGATTTGGCCAATTTATGAACTGGATCCATTTAAACACAGTTGACTCTAGAACTCGCACTCCTCTCGGTCTCATGAGTTGGCGTATCTATCAACAAATTTTAAAGGGTAAGCCCTTTACTAATCCTATTGAATTCATTAATCTTTGTGGTCGAGTCAACGATCACATAACTCAACAACTTAGAGAACTAACCGAAGACAACTTCTCTCCACCTCTTAATTATCGTGTCAGTCTCGGTTCAGAAATCGAAGTTGTCAATAACGGTCTCCAACGTACGGGTCTCTTTAGCCTCGAGGATTACATCGAACTAAAGAGGCTCCAAAATCAACATAAAACCACTGGCTCCGCATCATTAGACCTCATGGAGTCCGCAATGGACAAGCTGACCTTAACCTACTACCAGCAAATAAAGCAGGCCGTCCAGGAATACCAACAAGATACTAAATATCTCGACTCCCTCCAAGTCGGCAAGGGGCTTGATGGTACTCACGAATTCGCTAATTACCCAGTTGCCGACTATCGCCTGCTCATCTGGGAAATTTCCGAACTTGAACAACTTGGCTTTCTCTCTCTCCATCCCCAAATTCTCCAATGGATTGGCGAAAGAGGTATCCATATCACCATATCTGGCGAAAAAGGTATTAGCTTAGATGAAAACTCGATACTTCTTCAAAACTCCCTTCTTGGTACTGGTTATGCTGCTACCCCCCTCAACGGCCAAGGAGGGATTCAAGACGTAGAAGAAAAGGAATTGGCCAATACGGTCACTGTTTCAGGCAAAGAACTAACAATTAATTATTCCATTTCGCGAGGTATGTTTATTCGTGAACGTCCAGGAGTACCCGATATTTTCACCCAAAAATACGTAAATAATGTCGAGTTCCGTGTTAATAGTCTAAGTAGCCTCACCAATCTAGAAAAAACTTTCAAAGCCTACAATCGCCTTAGTATCCCTTTAATGACATATCAACGATACAAATCACTTATCAACGAAAAGCAGTTACTTCAAAACATCAATGATTTTATCGACGACCCCAGCCTCATTGAAACAATCCTTGCTGACGACTACAACGGCTTTCTCCTCCCCGAAATTCAAAACCCTCTAGATCGTAAACTAATTCTAATCTGGGCTTACTATCGTGTTAAATCGATCTATGGTTTTGAAAAATATCAACGAAGTGGAATTCTTCCTTCCCCTCTCAATAAGCCCTCATCAAAACAACTTATCTTAATGGAAGCAGAGCTTGGCCAAATCTTTCCCACTACAGAGGAAGGTAGTTCTCGACTACTAGAAGATGCCTATGCCTCTTACCACAACCCACCTCCCAAAAACACTCTACCTTGGTTCATGCAGAACCTAGTCAACGAAACCATCAGTGCTGTTGAACGTAGCTTCAAAAATATCTCAACAACTACATCACCCGATTTTATTCAACAATTGACCGCTCTCGGAAAATCTCTTGCCGAACCAATTCAGCAATTCATCGAAACCCAAACTTCCCAAACCTCCTATCTGGATTAATTACTTATACTCTCTCTAACCCCCTAGACATCCATTCAAATACTCGCTACACTGGTATTACATAGTCAAGGAGGTCCATATGCCCGATGTCACCTACGATCAAGCTACTCCCAAATCTCGTCGTTTCCCCGCCCTTAAATTCCGCTTTGGCGGATTTTTCCGCATCCTTGCCATTATCGCTCTCGCCATTCTCCTTAACCTAGCCGCTGCCGTCATTGCCGGCTTTATCTCCGCCTTTAGCGGGAACATTGATATCAATAGTCTTACTTTGAGTTTTGACCCCCAGATCACCATCGCCTATCTCCTGGTCTACTACTCCTTTGTTCACTTCTACAAAATTACTAGTCGCCAGTCCTACTTTTACCTCCTCTTTACTCTCCTCCTCTCCTTCACTACTAGCTTCATTCAAGGCAGTATCACCATGATTCTTCTGCCTCCCCTCCTCCTCAAACTACGCTTGATTCAAACTCCATCCGCGCAATAACTCATGTAACTCGGTAGGTACCCGCTCTTCCCATCCATCCTTTCCCTCTCTCATTATGGCTCTAATCAGGGTCCCCTCCAATTCCTCTCTTCTTAGTAATCCTGGCTCCTCAACTACCAATCCTCCATATTTAGCCAAAGTATCATTAGTCCACTGATTGTGTCCATAGACGGCTTCTGCTTCTGGCGCCTGTACCAGGATCTCTTTCGCCCATTTTTCATCATCATCCATGTAATCGTTGACCCCGACTATTCTGACTCTCTCTCCCCACCCTCGCTCAACAATCACCCTTTCCCACATCTGTCGTCTCTGGGCATACGTCCACGGGTTAGCCAGTTCATCCACTAGGTTGATACTCCCAATCACCACCGTCACCCGCTCACTCGTACTAAGGGCATGCTCCATGCAATCCAAATGCCCCAAATGTAATGGTTGAAATCTCCCGATGAACAACACTTCCTGATACTGTTTCATTTCAAATAGCCCAACGGATCTGGTTTTCCCCCAGTACCCTGGATCTCAAAGTGTAAATGAGTCCCCGTACTTCGCCCCGTACTCCCCATCATCCCGAGTACCGCCCCACGGTTCACTCTTTGCCCCACTTGGACACTCAAGCTCGCCAAATGGGCATACAGTGTCCGGTAACCATTCTCATGATTGATAACCACATGATTGCCGTACCCCACACTGCTCCACCCCGCCGTTTCTACTCTCCCCGCATCCGCCGCCAGGACAGATCCCCCATCATGATTGGCGATATCAATGGCCGGATGGTACCACCGGAATCCTTGGGTAATCCGTCCAAACGCCGGCCAAGCAAAATTACCGGTAGCCGAGACCGCCCCCGCATCAGGTGTCAGCACATTGGCAAAACGAGGGGTAGCGGGAGCCGGCGCATCCGGCATCACTCCATCTGGTAACACTAACGTCTGACCTGCCACGAGCGCAAAGGTTTCATCATCCGAAAAAGTATTTAACGGAAAGTCCACAATCGCCTGGGCATCCGTCTCAAATTTTTTAGCTAACGAGTACACGGTGTCCCCTGGTTTAACTTTGTACACAATCCCCGTGACCGGCGGGATCGACACCACCTGACCATCTTTGATTTTTTGCCAATTCACACTTGGGTTAGCCCACTTGATCGAATCCACCGACACATCAAACTTATCGGCAATTCCCGAGAGGGTATCCCCATCTTTAATCGTATACTCCGACACTTGGTTCCAGGTTTTCTGTGACTCAATCGTTACCAACCCATTTGTTTCCGTTCCTTGTCCAAACACTACTCCCACCACTCCCCCGCTTTCATTTTCACTCAAAAAACTGGCTCTCACCAACTTGGGGCCAAAGGTAATTCCAAAAAAGATTAGGGCCAACATGGCTGAATGCAAAAATGGTCTGGCGTAACGCCCTCTCTGGTGGTACAGCGCTCCCGCTATCAAATCTTTTCCTGCTTCAAATCGGAAAAAAGCTCGATATGCGTGCCGTGAAAGGTACACCCACAGTTGCCGAGCAAATTCCACCAGTTCCTGTCGCTGGGTAAGTTCTGTCATATCAGTCACCTATCTTACCACAAACCCTACCCCTCTTTTAGCGTCGCCAAGAACTCCTTATTGGACACACTGGTTCGCTCATCATCCCCCAGCATATCCACCATCCGGCGTAAGACCACAATATTTTGGTATTCGGTTCCCGTAAACAAGAGGTCTTCCCGTCTTGTTCCCGACTTGTACACATCAATGGCTGGGAAAATCCGCCGTTCAGACAATCGGCGGTCCAGTACCAGCTCCATGTTGCCGGTACCCTTAAATTCTTCGTAAATCAGCTCATCCATACGTGAACCCGTATCGACCAAAGCGGTTCCGATAATCGTCAAACTCCCCCCGTCTTCCATTTTCCGGGCTGCTCCAAAAAATCGCTTCGGTGGGTAGAGTGCCGCCGGATCAAATCCACCCGACAAGGTTCTCCCACTCGTGGGGATTGCCAGGTTATATGCCCGCGCCAGCCGGGTAATTGAGTCTAGGAGGATCACTACATCCCTCCCCTCCTCAACCAGTCGCTTAGCCCGCTCTAAGGCGATCTCCGCAACTCTAGTTTGGTCTTCGGCCGGCTCGTCAAAGTTGCTGGCCGCACACTCGCCCCTCATCTCTGATTTTTCCGTGACCTTTTCCAAATGTCTTTTGATATCTGTGACTTCTTCCGGTCGCTCCCCTATCAAAACTGTCATCAGGTGAATCTCTGGGTAGTTAGCCGCAATTCCGGTCACCATATCTTTCATGATGGTCGTTTTCCCCGCCTTGGGTTGCGCCACAATCATCCCCCGCTGTCCCCGTCCAATCGGCGCCACCAAATCAATCAAGCGGTTGGATAATGGTTGTTGTCCCATCTCTAGCTTGATCTTCTGGTTAGGATAAATCGGTGTTAGGTTATGAAATTTTACCCGCTTATACAGCTCGCTCGGTGGCTTGTTATTAATTTTATTAACCGTGGCTAGCCCCCAATAACGTTCATTTTCCTTGGGCTTTCTCGCTGTTCCTTCCACATAATCCCCAGGTCGCAATCCCAACCGGCGTACCACCATGCTGGAAATATATACATCCCGCTCACTCGGGGAAAAATGCGGTCGCAGTACCCCATGCCCATCTGGCGAATCATCCAAATAACCAACAATATTTTCAATCGGCTGAGTATTTTGAGGTGCCACATAGGTCTGCGGTCTCGGTGCAAAAGTAGGTCGCACCGTTTGAGCTACCGGCACAACCAAACTTGGCTGAGCGGTCACTTCTTCCTGTTTCTTTTTCGCAACTGCTGGCATACCTACCTCCATAAAATTTTTCTTTGTACAAACTACTGGAATCAAATGTCTGAAATCTATCTATTTCTCGGGGAACAAACCATAGTATCGCACTACTTCGCTAGTTCGTCAACTATCAAAGGCGCCACACTCAGCACTTTCAATTTCTCTTTCCTAATTCCTAATTCCTGTTTCCTGTTTCCTTGAATCGTGTCTGTGACCACGATCTCATTTATCTCACTCTGCTCGAGTTTTTCTTGTACCCCTGGCACGTACAAATGATGGGTTAATCCCACTCTGATCGATTTGGCTCCAGCTTTTTTTAGTTCTTTCGCGGTTGATAAAAGGGTCGCACCGGTAAAAACATTATCATCCACCAGAATTACTTCCCTTCCAGCTACACTCTGGCTCATCCCCATGATCGTGACTTTCCCACTCTCCAAATCCCGTCTTTTGTCGACATACACAACCGACAATCCCAAGGACTGGGCAAACGAGGTACTGGCCTTGGCACTCCCCGCGTCTGGCGCCACCACCACCGTCTGCTCCCCCACCTTTTTCCGGAAATAATCGATCAATAGGGGTTTGGCTGATAATTCAACAATCGGCACCTCAAAAAATCCCAGGGTTGCCCGGTTATGTAAATCAAAGGTAATTATTTTTTCTAGTTTGGCAGTCTGTAATACCTGTGCCATCACTTTAGCCGAGAGTGGCTCTCCCGGCCGAAACACCTTGTCCTGTTTACTGTACCCCATCCAGGGGATGACGGCTGTGATCTCCCTGGCTCCCTCCCGGTGTAAGGCATCACATAAAAGACAAAACTCAATCACATGTTCATTGGTTGGGCTCGACAGAGACTGTACTACCACCACTTGCTTTGCCAACTTCTTCTCTTTTACCCATACCCTAATTTCCCCATTCGCAAACTGCGAAATTTCTACCTCACCCATTTTACTTCCCATTAATTCCGCCACTTGCTTGGCTAATCCCGAATTACTACTTCCGCTAAATATCTGCATAAATTTATTCTACTCTCACCCGTTGTCCCTGCACATCAAAAATTTCCAGCGGTGCGTGTAGTCTCTGCTCCCGATATAAATTACGGTAATACTCAATTCTTTGTCTCCAATCTGATCCTGGTGCCGTCACGACCACCCCCTCTACATAACCAATACTTGTCCCATCTACACAAGTTGAATTTTTTTGTATCCCCCCTTTTTGTACCTTTACCCTATTCTCCGCGTAGAATCCCGACCAAAGCACCACTCGGAGTGAATCTCCCTTGTTCGCCCCTCTGTCCTGGGCATTTTGTTTCGTCATATACCATCCACCAAAATATCCATTGATCTTTTCTCGAGGATAACCAGATTTCCACTTTTCTTCTCCATATCCCGGTGTTAGTAACAAAGCATTATTCTCTCCAGTTGGTGAGCGAAATCCCTGTCTTAATATTTCTGCAAACGACTCAACTCGATCTGTTGTCCCCTGATGCCTCCCTAGTCCATGCGATGTTACAAAATGTAACGCCGGTACCACGCTTGCCCAAACCAACCCATCCCTCCGTGGTTCCACATATACCATTAAAGCCTGAGAATCTTTCTTTGCTTTCAAATAAGCCGGCCTTCCTTCCGCTATTTCCTGTCTGGCAATCTCTAACGCCTTCCCCCGTTCGATCGCCGGGAACACTCCTCCCAACCCACTTTCGAAAAAACTCAGATTTTTTGAAAATTCCCTGCCTAAACCCTGGAAAGACATCGCCTACTCCTCTTCATTTTACGTTATCCATCATCGTCTTATGGCACCTGAACACTATCGGAGGGCTATGAGCCTGCCCTATCTCACATGCCCCCCGATACTATTCACGCGTCGAGACATTATAAGCCTATACACTACCCGTAGTGGGTAACAACATCCCTTACACACAAAATGTAGCTTGACGCCCACCACGTGTGATGTTAAAGTTCATGTACGCTTGTGTAGGACCTAGAAATACTACACATCGTATTTGAATAAGAGCATTGCTACTCGTGAGAACTGTGCAAACGGTATATCAGCGGTAGGAATGCTCTTTTCGTATCCTAGCACCTCGAGTAGACGAAGTCAACCTATAACAAATCTACCTCCCCTTTCTCCAATAACCCATATAAAATACACCCCTGGCATTTTCTCTCAATTTACGATTGTGGATAACTAACGAATAACTAGTGCAGACGTATTTCACAGCCGAAAAAGTTTACGCAGGCCGACGGGCCGAGTTAGAGGCGGATCGCCAGCAGGCGAGAACGCCGTCTTTTTCGCGTGAAGTACATCGAACTAGGATTAGATCTTCAAATTACCAATTCTGGATGATTTCCCCTACTTTTCGATGACTACTTCTCGAGTAAATCTGCGTGTAGCCCAATTTTTGGGCCTCTTTTTCCCGTTTTTGCTCCCACCCTACACTCCTAATCTCACCCAATAGTCCCACTTCTCCGATCGCCACCGCATTCTTCGGCAATGCTTTCCCTCGCACACTACTGGCAATCGCTAATACTGTTGCCAAATCAATTGCCGGCTCCTTTACGCTCAATCCGCCGGTTACTTTCACAAACACATCCTTACTCCCCACCGCCAGCCGGGTATATTTTTGTAACACCCCCAAAAGTATCTGCACTCGTCGGGCGTCCACTCCCTGCGCTACCCGCCTAGGTACCGGAAGCTCCGACTCCACCACCAATGCCTGCACTTCTACCAGTACTGGCCTGGTTCCCTCCATAATGACCGCCACCGCGCTTCCAATCGCTCCCTCCTCCCGTTCTGCCAAAAATAATTGACTTGGATTAGTTACTTCCATCATGCCTGTCTCACTCATCTGGAACACCCCCACTTCATCCGTCGCCCCAAACCGATTTTTCTGCGTCCTTAAAATTCTCAGATCATAATAACGGTCACCCGTCAGCTCCAATACCGCATCCACCATATGTTCTAGTACCTTGGGTCCCGCCATCTCACCTTCCTTAGTGACATGCCCAACCAACATAATCGGCACGTTTTTCCGCTTCGCGTATGCAATTAGTCGTCCCGTACACTCGCGAATCTGGCCAACCGATCCCGCCATTCCCGGCAAATCAGCCGTATACAAAGTCTGTACTGAATCAATGATTAGTAAAGCTATATCTTCCTTCTCAATCGTTGTCAAAATTACGTCCACATCCGTCTCAGCCAACAATTTGAGCTTTGGCTCTTTGTTTTGGGCCTTTTTCCCTTTCTGCATCCTCTCAATTCTCAATCTTACTTGACCCGGAG
The DNA here is from genome assembly GCA_001002415.1 of Microgenomates group bacterium GW2011_GWF2_46_18. Classification (GTDB taxonomy): domain Bacteria; phylum Patescibacteriota; class Microgenomatia; order UBA1400; family UBA12108; genus LCMB01. Next base: position 36,753 of record LCMB01000004.1, on the reverse strand, counting down.
ACTCCTCTCCACAGACATAAACCGTCCTTTCTAAGTTTAAAGACAGTTGAGTAAGCAGTGTACTCTTTCCAATCCCCGGTTCCCCTATCATCAAGCAAACTTCACCCAATACCAACCCCTCCCCGAGCACTCTATCGAGCTCTCCAATCCCCGTGGATAAACGAGCCATTGTCTTGGTTTCAATCTCGTTCAAATTTTGTAATCTTGCCCCCGTCCCCCTTGTTTGCGCCGTTTTGGTTCTTCTCCCGACTTGTACTTCTTCAACCAGGGTATTCCACTTCCCACATTCCTCACACTTCCCTGCCCACTTGGGGTACTGCGCCCCACAACTCGCACATTCATAAACTACACTACTTTTCACCATGAGGCTATTCTAGCAAATGGCTAGCCAAAAACTTCAACCGTCCGAACAGAACTAAGTCCCATTACCGTCTTAGCCGCATTATCAAGCAGAGTCTCCTGATTAATCCCAATCACATTTGCATACCATGCATCCAGATTAAAAGCTTCCTTGTTCGGAATTAAAGTCATGTTCGGATCCCAATTAACTCGCATCACGTACTCCTCGTGTTGACCTGCTAAATGAACTTGACTCCCTCCAAACTCCCCTACAATCCGGCTCATGTCCCCTGCCGTTATTGTGAATCTTGGCATTCCCTCAAATTTTCCTTGACTTGCCAGGTTAAAATGACCACAGTGTAAGTGATCAAAATCATGTACACCCGGCACAAAACCAGAGTTTTTAATCACCTGGCATGCTTTTCTAAACCAACTTTCATCCACTTCCGAAACACCCTGAGCTTTCGCCAACAGCAAAGCTACCCCCTCAGCTCCACCCTGAATCTTAGGGCCTCGTACAATTTTTTGTGGTACCAGAAATTGATCCACCTTCCGCCCATCAACACAGTGAACTAATCCCCCCCTAACAACCCTAACCAACAAGCTAGGATCTCCTTCTTTCACTTCCCATCCGCTCCCCAGCATCCTCTCCAACATTGTTCTGTTCGTCGATGGTATCTCTGGTGACATACTATTCCTCTACCGCCGACAATAATCCTCTCAATTGCTCTTCGACTGCCTTCCAATCCCCATTCGCTCCGCGGATTTCCTCAAAAATCCACTCCAAGTCCACTAAGATCTGATCATCCTTCACTATCATCTTTGTTTTACTCATATGTTTACTCCCTATTTCCTATTTTCTAATTCCTAATTCCTATTTGTATCCAACCGGCACCTCTTTAAGTACTGGTCCCAAACTCATTCTGCGGTGTTCTGGGTCCACATTCTCAACCAACACCTCGATCACTTCTCCAGGTGTTAACTCCCCAAAACTACCCATCCGAGAGACATGGATGAGTCCATCTACTCCTGGCTCGAAGTTCACAAACGTGCCAAATGGCGCGCTCCGGGAAATCTTACCCTTAATCGTTGTCCCGGCTGGGTACTTCTCTGCCGCCATACTCCATGGGTCAGCTTGCAGCTGTTTGATTGAGAGGTTCAGTTTCCCGGTCCCCTGCTCTACCCCCATCACCTTAACTTTTACGGCATCTCCTACCTTGAGATATTTGTGGATATCCTCCACTTTCTCCCAGGAAATCTCTGAAATATGGACCAATCCCTCAACTATTACTCCCGAAACAGTGACCGCCACAAACGCGCCAAAATTTAAGACTCCTGTTACCTTCCCTTCCAAAGTATCCCCTACCTTCACTGCCTTAAGAGCATTCTCCCGCTGAACCATTTGCATGGCTTCGGAAACATGCTTTTCCGAGAAAATTAAACGGTTCTTTTCTCGATCCACCTCGATGGGCTTAACCGCAATCATCTTTCCTACTAATCCCTGCAAATTCCCGGCATAACTAGACCCAAATTGGGAACTGGGGATAAATCCTCTTAGTCCCTGCCATTTGACAATCATCCCCCCACGATTAAGCTCGTAGGTTTTGACCTGTACTTCTGTTTCATTTTTTAAATACCCTTCGAGCATATCCCACAACTTGGTCATCATCGCTCGGCGCAGTGACAGTAAAATCTGTCCCCGCTCGTTTTCATCAGATGCAATATACACATCAATCTCATCCCCTACCTTCAAAGTCTCGATAAATTCACGCGCGTATTCGTATTCTTTTTCCGCTACCAACCCCTCAGTCTTGGCTCCGATATCGACCAATACCATCTTCCGGTTCACCATTGTGACTAATCCCGTGATCGTCTCGCCTTTTTTGGGAACCGACAATTTATATCCTGCACTTGAGAGCAACTCTTCCATCGTCACCGGTTCTTTCACAGCTTTTGTTATCTTCACTTCCTTCTTAACCGTCTTCTCTTTCTTTGGCGCCTTTGGCACTTTTGCCACCACCTTTACTTTCTTAGTAACTTTAGCTTTTACCATAACCAATCTATCTCCCTTCTTTTGTTCCCTTATTTTACCTCGAGACCCCCAAAATCACAACCACCAACTCTGATTTCCTGTTTCCTAATTCCTACTTTCTAATTCCTATCCCCTATCTAGCACCCGGAATCAAATCGCTCGGCTGGATCTCGTAAATCGAGGTTTCTACCTGGGTAGAAATAATAAAGTAACGAACTACCACGATCAAAGCCCCGAGTCCCAAGGCAATGAGCAGCGCCCCCAAAAACTGGTTCCGTCTCACCCCTTGTTCATTAATTTGTTTACGTCTAGTTTTCATTTACACTCTCCGTTTTGATTTGTTTTGCCGGCTGGGCAACAGAACTGCACCTGATTACTCTTGTTATAACACAAGGTTGAACCCACCAATTTTACTTGCGCTGGACCAGTCTTAGCACACACTTTAATCAATTTATCCCCAGACATCATATTTAACGGGCGTTCCGTCCGACACTCACACACTCCCTTGATTGGTACATAATATTCCTCCCATTTCACATCATAACCCTGACCTCGATATGCATCTATTTGCTTTTGCAAACCCTTGCCAGACACAATCCAATTTTTGTCCGGATGACCGGGATCTAGGTGAATCTTTTCTCCATTCTTATATACCACGGGGTGTTTGCGCCCATACAATCCTGGCTGACATTTGTGCATTCGGGAAATATCTATCGGTTTTGGCGCCGACGCACCCGTATGCTTATCCATCATCACGTTACTGGTTACACTTCGTTGGTTATACAACAACCCCGGCTGACACTTTGGACCAATCAAGGCTTTTGACCAACTTAACTGTAGTCGGGCTTCAAGCTTGCACCCTGCTTCCGTCACGGTAGAAGTATCAACTCCATAATCCCGCAAAAGTGAAATCTGTTGAGCACTTCCTTTTGCAGGATTTCTTATTACTTGACAGGAATAAACTTCTTTCCTTGGAGTACTAAGATTAGCCATCACACAACTGCCCTTTGTGGCCTCGCTGGATCCACAAGCTACCAAATTATTTTGATTACTGCCCCATCCCGTTTCCATTTCAGGATTATAATCTGGTCCCAGACAATAAGTTGCATACTCATCACTTGGCGAGACCGCATTAACCGAAACCATCTCTTCGTTTGTTATCCCCACATTGGCTACTACCACGTCCTCTTCCTCAACTTCTCGATCTTGGTATTCCAATACGTTTTTATCGATATAATTTGCTTCCCAAATCATCCAACCCACTGTTATGGCCGTCATTATTGCCAACCCCACAGACATTATCATCAACAAACCACTCCTAACATTCCTGGACTGTTTTCCCTTAATTTTTTTCTTCATTTGCATTCTCCTCCTTGGATAGTCTTACCAGCCGGACAACATAGTTTTACGGTCGGTTTACTCACTGAACCGGTATAGCACCCGGTCGCGCCCACTACCTCTGTATTATCAGCCACTGATGCACAATGTTTGTATAACTTGCCTCCAGACACAATATTGACTGGCTCCTCCACCGCGTATTTACACGCTCCCTTATATTGAACCGTATAACAAGGTTCCCATTTCCCCCCTACCGGGCAATATCTTCCTGCCAAACCTGGGGAACATTTATGCATCCCGCTAATATCGATAGGTTTGGGCCTCATCGTCTTGTTAACTTTATCCACCAACATATCGCTGGTAATTGTTCGCTGATCAAACAACAGTCCTGGCTGACACGCTTCACTCCTAAACGCCCCCGCCCAGCTCCTCACCATCGCTGCTTGTGATCTACATCCTGCTTCTGTTACCCCTGCCGCTGCTGCTGCCGTGGGATTTGTCGCCTGACAAGACAAACCAGCTGTTGGAGTACTCAACTTGATAACCTGACACCCTCCCTTAGTCTCATTATCCGCTCCACAAAGGGGCAATCCTCCCTCTCCCGCTTTCGGAAAGGCAATTTCGTTAATCTCTATCTCCTCCGCCACTGCCAACTCTTCGAAATCATTGAACATCCATAACTTCGATTGCATATCAAAGTACTGCCACACCATTGCCGAAACCGCTACAAAAGTCATCACCACCACCGCTCCAATCGCAAACTTGTACAAACTCAGCTCCCCCAACTTCTTGGTCAATTTCTTCGTAGTTTTTCGTGCCTTCATAAATACCCCCCCCACAACTGTAGTGACTTCACTATGAACGATTTTTCTCGTTCTTGCAAGACCCTATCATCCCGCCTCCAACTATGACTTCTTCTCCCTCTTTGCCTGTCCTGGCATAGAGCACGGCACTTTGTCCTTCGGCTATCGCAAATACTGATTTCTGTATCCTAATTCCTATTTCCTCTTTCCTAATTCCTAATTCCTCCACCAAATATAGTTCTCCCAAATTACGCACTCTCACATACAACTGATTTTTCTTTACTAAATCTTTAATCAATTCTTTCTTCATTCTCAATTCTACATTCATAATTTTAAAAGCAGTGGAATATGCCTCCTCTCTCGTCCCTACAATTAACTGATTTTTTCTCATATTCTTCCCAATTACATATAGCCCTGGCAAATTCGCCAGATCTAGTTTTGATTTTTGAGTTTTGATTTTTGAGTTTATTTCCCATCCCCCCCGTTGACCAATCGTACTAAACCATAATCCTAGGTGCTTCCCTACAACTCTCCCCTTCCAGACTACCTCTCCCGGCTCTACTCCCAATTTTCCCCGCAAAAACTCTTTCAAATTCAATTCTCCCATCATACACACCCCCATTGAATCTGGCTTATCCGCATTGGGTAATCCTAATTCCTTTGCTTTCGCTCTCACTTCTTGTTTGGTCATCTCTCCCAACGGAAACAACAAATTATCTAATTTCCTCGGGTTTACCCTCCACAAAAAATAACTCTGGTCCTTCCCTAAATCTCTCGGTCGCTGTAGATACCCTTCCGGAGAAATTCTCGCATAATGTCCCGTCGCCAAGTAATCAAACTCCTTCCCTCTTGTCCAATCATAAAACAGCCCAAACTTGATCTCGGCATTACACACAATATCTGGGTTTGGCGTCCGACCCGCCTTATATTCATCAATAAAATATTGGACCACTTTCTCTCGATACTGTTTCCTCACATCTAATGTCTGGAATCTAACTCCTAGACGCATTGCCACCTGCAAGGCGTCTTGTCTATCCTGGTCAGTTCGACATCCCGGCTCGTTATACGCCTCAATAAATACCCCTGTAACCTCATATCCTTCTGCTACCAGCAAAGCCGCCGCAACAGCTGAATCCACTCCTCCGCTTATTCCAACCGCCACTTTTTTCCCTTTTGGCATGTGCTACCCCACTACCACCGCAAACCGTCCTAAATCGCGTTTCCCCACTAAAAATTTGTGTTTCATCCGGCTCCGGTCCGCCACCGACACCATCCCCTTCACTTTCACCCCCGCCATCAAATACTTGATTCCCACAATCTGACGCTTATTCCTCCCCAGCGAACTATAGAAAAAATCTTCATACAAATGATTATCCGGGTCCAGTAGTCCCAATTTTTTCGCTAGTTCTCGATCAATACTGCTCATGTTAGCTCCGGTATCGATCTTGGCTTTAACTGTTTCGCGTTCTCCCCCCAATCCCCAAATCTCAATTTCTTCAGTCGCCCCCACCGTCTTTCTCCCCATCCCCGCTTCCGCCAACTTGGGATCAGCAAATAAAGCCTGACCCACCCTAATCCCATGTTTTACCGACACGATTTTTAGCCCCTTTACCCTCGTCAGCCTCTCCTTGAGTCCCGCTCGGTTAGCAATCTGAATTTTCAGTCCTGGCTGAGCATTCACTTCCAAAATCATCGGCACAGTTTCTACTTCCTGTTTCCTCATTCCTAATTCCTGTTTTCTCAACACTGGTTGCAGGACTATATCCGCGGCCATATAACCTAGCCCAATCGCCCGGCTCGCCAAAATCGCCGTCTCCAAAATACTCTCCCACTCCGGGATCTGCACTCCTCGCAATTTCCGTCTCGTCCCCGGGAAAAACTCAATTGGTGTTCCGTGATGAACTCCGTAGGTCGTAATCCCTGTGGCGATATCGATTCCCATTGCCGCCGCTCCCTGGAACAAATTTGCCCTTCCCCCCGATTCCTCAGTTGGTAATCGGGCGTAACTCATGATCGGTACTCCGTTAAAGACAATCACTCGAATGTCGGGCGTCCCGTGATAACTATATTTCTCAAATACCGGGTGGACCGCTACTCGCTCTTCGATATAGGCCGTGTCAGGCAAATCGTCCATTGAATACCGGCCTTGCAAAATATCCGCTACCTGCAGTTTCAGATCTGCTACCGTCACTATTTCTCCCTGCGAACTTACCCATTCTCCCGCATATTCACCCTGTTTCTCAATCACGATAATTCCTTGTCCACCAAGTCCATTATTGGGTTTTACTACAAAATCTGTAGGCAGTGATAACCAGTCAAATCTCTCCAATTGCTCGATATTCCCGATCCGAGCATAAGTTTGTGGCACCCGTACATCCGCCTTCCGCAAGGTCTCTTTGGTTAACAATTTGGAATTGGCAATTCTTTTCCCTTCCCGGCCGTTATAGCGGGAAGTATATAAATGATTCCGCGAATTCAGTCCCAATACATCTCTGATCTTCATTCTTCCTCGTCATCGTTGGTAGCTTTTTTGAACAACCAATACTCTGACAGCCTTAGCCCCGTATACTTCCCCATAAAGATATCAAACACTCCGACCCCAAAGTAAATTAGCTCCGGGTACAGTAGTACCGTCTTCTGTACCACCTCCCACCCCAGAATTAATGAGGCAAACATTGCCAGTACAAACGTCTGCAAAATCATCGCTCTTGCCTCACTCCCGCTCCGCCCAGACTGGATATCAATAAATGTTTCTGCCAGTAGCATCAAAATCAAGATCGGGAAAATCCCCACCTCCATTATTCCTCGTGTAAACTCCCAAAAAGATGCGCCCCAGAGGGACAAAAATACGGCTCCTGACACCATCCATAGTAGTAGGGCCAATCTCGGCAGGTACTGCAGTCTCATTTGCTTCAGCAGTGTCCTCGCCAAAGTTGATACTAGTAATATCACCCCAAACAAAGCTACCCCCGCCCAAATTCCTGTCGCCAAAAAGGATACTGCCAGTAGTGAGGGAGTCAAAATTCCCGCTCCCCTAATCCCAATCAAATGCCTGGCCGCCGCCACAATCGCCACAACCAGTGGGAAAAGCAAAATCAACACCGCTGTGTTGGCCGGTACCCCATTCTCTACCGCCGAATCCAGCGCGTGCCGCAAAAAGTTCTTCCACGATAGCTCCCCCACCGGATTTTCAAACAATACCGCTTCAAGCTTATTCTTGACTTCCACCGTCGGCTGGGTCAAATCGGTTTTTATTTCCGGGATCTTTTGCTCTGTAACAACTTCCGCACTCCCAGTCGCACTCGATGTGGCCGTTTCTTGTGCCAAAACAGGGGTGGTCAATAACCACAACCCCACCATAACCAACAAAATCTTCCGCATACCACGTATTATACAGCGATAACCTTCAAACTACCCTATTCTCTACAAAACCGCCTCGATCGCACTCCAGGGCTGAGCTCCCTCAACCACCTGATCATTCACAAAAAAGGTAGGCGTCGCCCCAAATCCCAAAGACTGGACAAACGCCGTATCCTCAGCTGGCTGACCCGTATATTTTTCGCTGTCTAGACAGCTTTGGAGTTTTTGCCCATCAAGGGCGTCGCCCATCAAAGCTACTACTTTAGCCGACTGAGCAAGATCATTCTTCACCACCTCGTTCAAAAGATCATACCCCGCCTTGGTCATCAGCTTGTCGTGTGCTTCCCAGAACTTCCCTTGGTCGTAGGCACAATACAAAGCCTGTGTCCCTACTTCTCCACTCCCATGCCCTGGGGCATACAAGAAAATAAAACTGGCCTTCCCTGCTTCTACCAACTTCTTAATTTCTGGCACTGGGGCAACATACGTCCCTCCGTCTGCCACCATTTTAAATTGCGTGCTCGTATTATTTAGTTCTGGGTGCATCCCCCCGGCAATATGACAATAGGGGCACGACGGATCCGATACCTCCGTAATAATTACTTTGGCGTCTTTATCCCCAAAGGTAATGTGTTTCCCATCAAATTTTTCCTTTACTGCCGCCAAGTCAACCGTAGTTGGGGTTGCTGTCTGTTCTCCTTCTACTTGAGCTACCTGAGCTGGGTTTGTTGCCCCTTTTTCCAGATAATCCACCTTTGTCTTATACACTCCCAAAAAATATGCTCCCGCAACTAACATTATTACCATGACATATTGTGCAATTGCCTGCTTCATGTCTTTACCTCCTTAAATTACCTCTACCTTTTAAGTTTTGTTTACTATACCACACTCTCATTTCGCGCTAACCACCGCTCCGCATCTAGTGCCGCCGCAACACCCATTCCCGCCGCCGTTGCCGCCTGGCGATAACGTTTGTCCACACAATCTCCCGCCGCAAACACTCCAGTCTTATTTGTCATGGTCGGAATTTCCCCCTCGCCAACTATGATATACCCCTCCGAATCCAAGTTAATCCCGCTTGAGCTTAGCCACCCAGTCGCCGGCACATGTCCAATCGCCAAAAATATCCCCTCCGCCGGAACTGTCTCTTCCTTCCCCTTCACCTCCAACACTAACGTCTGGACTCTATCTCCTATAATCTGTCGCAGACTAGCTTGCCATTTAACCTTAATTTTGTCGGGGTTATCGGTCACTCGTTTCTGCATCGCGATACTGGCCCGGAATTTGTCTCCTCTCACCAACATCGTGACTGAACTGGCAAATTTGGTCAAAGCCCACGCATCCTCAATCGCTGCATCCCCTCCTCCCACCACATACACCCTCTTCCCTTTATAAAAGGCCGCATCACACACCGCACAGGTTGAAAGTCCTTTGCCGTAATATTTTTCTTCCCCAATCCCAAGCATCCTTGGTGCCGCCCCCATGGCCAAGATCACCGCGTCATACTGACTTTGTAGCTTCCCCAAATCACTCACAGCTTCGTATACTAGCTTAGCTCCAAATTTAGTGGCTTGCTCCGTCATCGCTAGCATTAATTCCGGTCCTGTTTTCCCCACCACTCCCGGATAATTCTCGATTTCACTCGTTTTAGTCAACTGACCCCCTGGCTCCATCCCTGCGTAAACTGTCGTCTCTATCTCCGCTCGGCTGGTATAAATCGCCGCCGCCAGTCCCGCCGGCCCGCTTCCCACAATCGCAATTTTATGTTTGTTCATACTTACTCAGCTTGTTTCAACAAGTTTTCGTACATCGCACGTCCTGCAAACCCTGATTTCCTCACTACTTCCTTCCCCTCTTTAAATAGTACTACCGTCGGGATACTCATTATCCCATATTTTTGGGCAGTCGAAGGGTTCTGATCTACCTCCAGCTTCCCAATAATAATTTTATCCTTATAGTCCGTCGCCAACTCGTCGATTACTGGTCCCGCCATCTGGCAAGGTCCGCACCAACTCGCCCAAAAATCCACCATCACTGGCTTGCTGGCCTTGAGTACCGCCTCTTCAAAGTTTTGATCCGTAAATGTTACCGTATTGGCTCCTGCCATATATTCCTTTCAATTAACTAATATCAAATAATTTGTGTAATAACTTCTCCATTTTAACTGGCTTTTGATTCCTCACACAAGCCACCGCTTCATCCGTCAATAACTCCTTCCCCACCGCTCCCAAAGCTGCTCGTACCGCCGCCACCTGGGTTACCACCTCCGAACACTCTCGGCATTCCCCATACATCCGGATAATCCCTTCCACCTGTCCTTTTATTCGTTTCAGTCTCGTTAAAGTTCTATCTTCCATACCTTCATAATACCCCATGGGGGTATTATGTGTCAAGCCGAATTACCTAACTATATAAATAGTAGCCACGTTCCCATCGCCAAAAGCACAATCGCCAGTGCCAAATGCATCCATCGTTTAGCCTTGTGTTCCCATTCTTTCATCTCGATTAGTTTTTGTCCCCGCCACATTACCACTAGTACTACAATGAGGGGTAACACGAACAACAAGTTATAGTACAAAAAATATAAAACGACCAAAGGCATGGCCATCCCCGATTGGGACAAAATTGTGGCTGTCCCCACATAGATCGGCAGACTGCATGGTGTTTCCAGTAGAGTCACCAGTATCCCCAACACAATTGTCGTCGGATAACTCGTTTTCTCGATCAGTCCCTGTAGTCTTGTCTTGCTGGCGGTCGGGATCCGCAAATGTGGTCCAGCCGTAATCCCCAAAAAATCCTTAAATTGAATTAATCCCGCTATTAACAATCCGCCGCCTACCACCCAATTAAGAACGTTGGCTCCCCCACTCAAATCAAATTGTGAGACAAACGAATATAGTCCCAATCCCACGATCAAATAAGTTGCAAACACGGTTCCCACATACAGTAGTCCCGTCTTAATTACCCGCTCCGGTTTTTTGGCAAATACTAATAGATACCCCAGTAACATCACCATCATCCCAATGGCACACGGGTTAATCCCGTCCACCAGTCCCGCCACAGTAATCATCGGGAGTGACAAAACCCCTTCCCTTCCCTGCAAATAACACGCTAGTCGCGTACACTCCCCATTCATACGTTCGATCCTACTACCTGTAAGGCTGTAATACTAGTCGAATGAGCAAATACCCGCCAGCGTACACCCAAATCCGCCACTTTTTCTCGACGAGCCATACTATTCCAAACAACGCCAAATCCAAAATAGCTTCCATCGCCCACCAGGGAATCCCCCCTACCAGATTGGTAAACTCCCCATTGAAGCCATTCGCCAATCGCCCTATCGCCTGTGCAAGAGGTAGCGGTGTAATAAAAGCTGCGATTATTGCTCGCCTATTTTCTAATTCCTCTTTCCTAATTCCTAGCCATAAGACCAATAGTCCCGCCCCGACAGCCCCCCAAATCGATAATCCTCCGTTCCAAACCTGTAAGATGCGCCCCCAGTCCTGCGCGTAATAGTCCCACTGATCTATCACGTGGTAGACTCTTGCCCCAATTAAGGCCGCCACAATCACCCACGGGACTACTTTCTTTGCTCTCGGCTCGATTCTTTCTACCCAGCTCCACCAGACCGCTACCGCCCCCCCCACAATCAGTCCATACATACTCATATATCCAGATTGTATAACACCACAAAGAGGAGATGTAATTTTCAGCGCGGAGCCATCCATCTGGGCAGCCAGATGACGATGTGAGCACTGCAAAATAACATCGACTGTTTGTAATGACTATCTCACCCAAAAACTAAACAACCCAAAAATCCCTGTCATCACCCACAAAAACACCAGTCTCTCCTCATCCAAGATCTCTCGTTTAATCAGCCAAAACAGTCTTACATGCAACCTTCTCGGTTCAGTTCGCTGCAACCTCCATGCATCCATCAAAATATGGAGCATCAGCCCCATCACCACCCCTTTCCCAAATAGTCCTCCGGTCGAAGTCAAGGCAAAAAAAGCTAGTGGCACCCAAATCGCCATAAATAATGCCGAACGAAAAGTTAGCCTCTCCTGCTCCATTCGTCTCACGTCCAGTAGTGACAAAGCACTCCCATATTTCCTTTGTTGGATGTACCACGCAAACTGTTGGGAAATCTGAGCTCCGGGGTAGCTATAGGTATATACCACGCGATCCAAAAACAAAACCAGTACCCCGATTATGACCCCCACTACCCATCCTCCCCAAGGGAAAATATTTGCCCATTCCAGATTACTCCACTCTGCTCGAACCACAAACACTAATAACCCATACACAACCGCCATCGGCACATGGGACAGGACATACCGTTTCATACCTTCACTCTACTACGAATTTCCTTCATCTTCCACATAAACATCCTTGCTCGGCTGCGCGCCTGAGAAGCATCCACCGCAAAAGCTCTGGCGGCCTCCAGTACCGCCCGGGGGATCGTCTTGGCCAAGCGGATGTAGAGTGATTTGTGCGCCAAATCATCCAAATCAACTGCCAACCGGTACCCGTAATCCTGAAACTCTTGTGAAATATACTTCCCATCCTTTTTGACCTCGTACTTCGCCAAAATATCCGAGAGCAGTGTCGGCTGATTTATCGTTTTGGTCATAAATTCGATTCCTTGGCGATCAATAAAGTTGCCAAACTCCACAAGGCAATACTAACAAGTACCAATTCTTTCCAGATGCCCCAATATACTCCCATCGCCATAATTCCAAATATTCCTATCGCCCCCAGCGAATACATGATTTCGATATACACCCAATAGGCAATCGAGTCCATCCGCTTCCCCCCCAAATGTAAGTAATCCGAGAAAAAATTGGCATGAACGCTACTAAACAGTTGGCGTCCCATATCCACTGGCAACACTTGTGCAATTCCCTTCACGAAAAATCTTGCTACCCAAATGATGGCAATTCCGGCAGTAGCCAATCCAAATATTCCCTCATCCGCATAATCTTTTCTCGCCCGCAGTTTATCAAACCAGGGACCCGTTATGTACTGTATCGCTACCGCCAAAACCGCCACTACGCTATAGATTATCCCTATTTTCTCATCGCGGATTCCTTGGAAAAACAAAATGAGCGGCCAAATGACCCCATTGCCGTAATCATTTACCGCGATTCCCACATTAGCCACTGCCTGGTGCAAATATCTCTTAGTTCGCAAAAAATAGCCAAAACCAGCCAAGCTCACTCCATTTTTATGGGTATGACCAGGCATCCACCACAATGGAATAATCGAGAGTGCCAATATCGCTAGAGTCACCCCAAAGAGGGTCGAGTATCCCGAGAGAGCCACAATTGTTCCTCCCACAAACGGCCCCAGCAAACTCGCGATATTCTCCAGAACTGCAATATAAGCTATCCTTCTCCCCATTGTTTTACCCTCAATATCTTGTGACAAAGCCGAATCCCGGGAAATCCAATACATTGGGATCTGTAACCCTCCGCAAACTGCCGAAACCCACAACCAACTAGTGTCCTGCTTAACCAGTAGCAAACTCACCGTGTAGGCGATCAAAAAGAACACCGACAGACTAATACTGCGGCGGAACCCAATCTGTTCGATCAATTTTGACAAAGGAAAAACTATTATAACTACCACCAATCGCTGGAGAATATAATATGCCGCGACCAACCATAGTGCCGCTTGCCAACTCCCCCAGATCCCCATTCCCACTGAATAAATAAACAGTGGAACATATATCGATGTCATCGACATGAACAAAGATCTCAAAAGCCCGTTGGCGTAAAAAGCGTGCACTCCGTCAATATTTTTGTACCAACTTCTCATGTTCTCACTATATACCAATCATGGCTGTAACTTCATCCAAAGTCGTGATTTCCTTGACACTTTTATCCTCGCGGAATCTAACTAGCCTCGGGAATCTCAAGGCATAACCCGCACTGTGCGCGGGGGATTTGGTGATCTCATCTGCCGCCACTTCGACCACAATTTCTGGTTCTACCCACACGTCCGGTATTAAATTTTTTGCCACCTTATATTCTGGTATTGCTCGTTTAACTTCAATCTTTTTTAATCTCTCGTACAATTCCCCAAATTGTTTATCACTAATCCCCGTTCCTACTTTGGCAATTGTCACAATTTCCTCTCCCTCCCTAACTCCCACCAAAAATGCTCCCAACCCAAATCCTCGGCGTTTTCCCTTCCCAAGGTAGTATCCCATCACCACCAAATCCAAGGTATCCGCAAGCTTAGCTCGCGAGTCCTCCGCCTCCTTGAACTTAACCCAGTTAAAGCCGGTCCGCCCCGGCATATACTCGCCATCGATCTGTTTTACCAGTACTCCCTCTAGTCCCAAACTTAACTGTTGTTTGTGAAACTCCCGCAACTGATTTGGGTCATCCGTCTCGATGTAATCATCTACCTCTAACACTTGTCCCCTCTTTATCACTCTCGCTAAAATCTTTCGGCGTTCACTCAAAGGTAACTGGATCAAACTTTTTCCATTCAAATACATAATGTCAAAGACAAAAAACCGGAGGGGCACGGCATTTTGGGCCTCTCCCACCCCGTGTTTACGTTTGCGGGTGATCGTCAACTGGAATGGGACCAGTTTGCCAGTTGCAGGCTCATACCCCACCGCCTCCGAGTCCAGGATTACTTCATCGGCCGCGATCTGTTCCCCAATTTGTTGCAACTCAGGAAACATCGCTGAACTTTCATCCAAATTGCGGGTAAAACTCCTGACCCAAAACTTAGGTTTCTCTTCCTCAAACATCCTGTTCTGACTAATTCCTAATTCCTGTTTCCTAATTCCCTTATTTTCGCTTCGCGAAAAATGAATTTGCACCCTTGTCCCATCAAATTTTTTCTCGACCATCACCCGTCCCATCTTCTCAATCATCTCCTTGGCAGTCTTGAGTCGCTGGGCCAACGCCGGCATGATCGGAGTCCCAACCACTACGCTAGTCTCCCCCATGGCTGCCTTCACCCCCTTTTCCTTCACTGTTTTGACCAATACTCCCACATCCGGTCGAACTTGGTAGACTCGATCCAAAGCTTCGCTATATTCCTTACTTCCCGCTTCCAGATAACTGATGGCATCCAATACCGTCTTATCACTAAACCCAAGCCTGAGCTTTCCCGCCACTATTCGTACGACATATTTTGCCCCCTCGCCTCCCACCTCCTTGATCAACTTTGCCAGTCCCGCAATTTTTCTCTCCTGGCTCCCCTTTCCACTCTCTTGTGCAATCTTTTCCAATTCTCTATACACTTCCCTAATTCCTCTTTCCTCTTTCCTCTTTCCTATCATTCCCGCCAACTCTCCCAAATCACCGATTCGTTTATACTCCTGGCTCACTTCACTAATCGTTTTCCCCGCCGCCAAAGCGATCGCCCTAAGAATCATCTTCTCTGCCAGATTAAACTCAAGTTTGTCATACTTGGGACGTAACTCCCCAAGTGCCAAATACACCAGTTTATCTACCTCTGAATAACTTGCCCTCCGCAAAAGTTCCGCCAAAATCTCGGTCTTGGTATTGCGTAAAGATGTCCCTTCAATCCGCGCAAATACGCTTGTCAGCTCACTCCATTTCATACCCCTATTCTATCTCAATCTTGTCGTACTAGCTCAAGACTCGTCAACCCAACATTTACGTTCGTGTTGGGTGATTTGTCCAAACAAAACTTGATAAACATATACTTACGAACCGCCGTTACATCCAATTTCTCTACTGGCTCTAGCCCAACCTTAGTAACTACAGGTTGATAAGTTGGACTCGTAGACACCGCGACATTTACGGTTCCTTGTGCCAAGATTTGTTGTCGTATATCCATCATGGTCACCGTCCATTCTCGCTTTTCTACCTCACCGGCCCGTGGAGTTACTGACTGCACAATCGGAGTTATCCTCCCTTTCAGATTAAACTGATAAATTTGATTTGGGTTATAAACCTGTTGCACCGGCGAGCGGTAAGTCATACAAAAATTCGCTAACTTTGCCACTCTTGCCGTTAATTTATCCTTATCAATTTTGTAAACTAGCGATGACTTCCACACACTTGTTCCTGCTACTGGTTGCACTCCCGCTCCCTTTGAATTAATCATTGACTTCATCGTCTCCGCTCCAAACCCCCAAGAACCCAACGCAACCGGGCTAGCTGATGGTACGGGTTGCGCAATCAGCGCTACTTGTGCTTCTTGAGCTGTCATCTTCCACCCCCACCATATCGCAAATCCCAAAATAATCGCCCCTACAAGCAACCATTTCTGATTAATTTTCATTGCTTTCTTTTTTGCCATAACCCCTCCTTATAAATAATGCGTAATTTCCAGTATGACACTTTGATTCAGCTCGTCAACTCCTTGCTAATTACCGCAAAAAGTGCGTTAATCAACCTATGACCTACTCTCCCACCTACACTATTACCAATCATCTCCTTACCCTGGTTGGCTCGGTTGACGCCGCCCGCGAAGTGATTACTACCGCTCCCTTGGTCCCTGCCTGGGAGCGCCGCTTCCAAAGCGAAGCCAAAATCCGTACCATCCACCACGGCACTCACCTCGAAGGTAACGCCCTCAATTTGGAAGAGGTCGAACACTTAGTGTCTCCCCAATCCTCCCCCGCCAGTATCCCCAAGCTCGAGCGCGATGTCCAAGAAGTGGTCAACTACAGAAGGGTCATGGATTATCTCGATACAGCTCCCCCCGTGACCGAAACTTCGCTCCGTCACCTCCACGAGCTCACCATGGACAAACTCTTACCGGTCGGTGAAGCCGGTAACTATCGCACCGTCAAAGTCGTGATTAGAAATACCACTACCGGCGAAATTACCTTTCGCCCCCCCAGCCCCCTCGAGATTCCCTATCACCTTGGGGAATTCTTCTCCTGGCTCACCTCCCCAGCTGGCCTCTCCACCCACCCCTTATTACGCGCAGGGATCCTCCACTACGAGCTTGTGCGTATCCACCCCTTTACCGACGGTAACGGTCGAACCACTCGTGCCCTCTGCCTCCTCTCCCTCTTTTTGGAAGGCTATGAACTCAAAAAATTCTTTAGCCTCGACGAATACTACGATGCCGATCCCGCCTCCTACTACCAAGCCCTCCAATCAGCCAGTGAGGGCAACCTGACAGCCTGGCTCGAATACTTTGTCCTGGGACTTAGTTCCGAGTTTACCCGCGTCAAAAATCTAGTCCAAAAGCTCTCTCTCGACCTCCACCTCAAAAAGACCATCGGCGGCAAACAAATTGCTCTCTCCGACCGCCAAATCAAATTGGTTGAATACTTAGAGAAATACGCCCATCTGGGCATGGGTGAGGCCCGCGATCTCCTAGCCGACGTTTCCGATGATACCATCCTCCGTGATCTCCGTGACCTGGTCGACAAAGGCTTACTCACCAGGCGCGGCAATACCAAAGGCGCCAAATATTCACTGAAAAACCCATGAACTTTACCGACCCCACTCTTCTCATGATGATCTTTATCCTCCCCTCCATGTTTGGTCTTGTCTTGGTTGGTGAAGGTGTTCAAAAAATCATGAACTACGAACCCCGGGGCTGGATCGGAGTCAGCGTCGGCGCCGTCTTTATTCTGATCATCATCCTCGCCTACTTTATGATTTCCACGAACAATCTAAGTTAGGAATTAGGAAACAGGAACTAGGAATTAGTAACACATAAATTATGGTAAAAGATTTTACAGACTTATTGGTTTGGCAAAAGGCACATTCAATGGTTGTAATGATTTATCAATTAGTCAGTAATTTTCCGAAATTTGAACAATATGGTTTAAGTGATCAAATGAGAAGATCAGCTGTATCTGTAACCAGTAATATTGCCGAAGGATTTGGCAGACAAACTGCCAAGGAAAAAGGACAGTATTACTACTTAGCCAAAGGATCACTAACGGAATTACGCAATCAATTGTACGTAGCCAGAGATGTGGGTTATGTAACTCTAACCGAAGTCAACAAAATACTAATTATCATGGAAGAAGTATATAAAATGTTATTTGGGCTAATCAAAACCACAAAACTCTCTATTCCTACTTCCTAATTCCTATTTTCTATTTCCTATTCCCCAAAAGTCCCCGCCGGCACTTCCTTCCACTCGAGAGCAAAACTCTTCATCCTATCTGGCATATTAGTTAGTAGATCTGGTCTATAGGTAACTTGTTCAGCCGGAAGAGTCGCATTAGCTGCATCCCCCAAATTTCGGTTCAAATCTATCGACCCCCAAGTTATCACACTCCCCTCAACCAGTAATCGACTATCATTGGTCACCCCCGCCACATACTTGGAAATCGTGGAAAAATTGCCGTTCGAAACAAATAGTCCTTCCATATAAGTTACCGCTGGGTCCACTGTAATCTCACCCGAGACAATAAAGGCCAAAAATCCTCCGGGAGCCACATTGATATTTTGGTCTATCTCCAAATCCCCATTCACAAATACGACATACTTTTGCCCATTAGCCACATTCCACACCGCCGCCAAACTGGCCGTTCCTACTGGATCTTGGTAATAGAACACTTTATTGGCATTGTAGGCTGGCTTGGTCATCGCATCTCCCGCCCAATCCTTGGCTTGCCCGCTTGTTGCCACCCCCATATTCTTGGCAAAATACGCATAATTCATGGTTTTGCCTGTGTACAGCGACTTGGCCTTCCACCCATCCTGTGACACCGTCCCACCCACAAGCACCACCGTCCCCCCTCCGTATGACAACAATCCCGATGTCCCCCCAGTCACCCGTTTGATCAAATACTCTCCGGCTGGAAGCCGTGACCGTAGCACCGTCCCCGTCGTCCTTTGCGTGTGGATACTCCCCCCGATGGTCTGCCACCATGGGTTAGCTGACACTACCACTGTACCCACTGTCACAGTAGCCGTATCACTACAGGCCAGCACCGGTGGGGTGGCATATGTATATACATTCCCTGTAACCAGGGTAGTCCCATCCGCCACTCCGGTAACCGTAGTCCGGTAAGGCAATGCGTTGTCCGGGGTAGTCACCGTCGCGTACGCCGTTGGTGCGCGGGTGTAGCTCACATACCAAGTATTTGCAACCAGATTGGTTGTTAACAACTGTGTTTCCCCCACCTCTATGGTCGTGGGGTCTGGTGTTAGTTCACACGAAGACAAATAGTCAATCCTATCACTATTAATACATACTGGTAGTAGTCCAGGAGGGTCAAAGGTAATAAATATTACTCTCACCTCATACTCCGTCCCCGCCACCAATGCTCCGGTGGCCGTGTAGCTAGTGGCACTCACCGCCAAATTTGGTTGGTAAACGTTACAAACAGAGCTCGCATCACCTCGAATAGCCGCTGTCATACAAGTATTTAAATTGGCGGCAGTCTCCTCCACGATCAACGCAATCCGCTCTACATAGGGGTACTTTTGGGTATCAATTGGACTCCAGCGAAATCGGGCAGAAGTGGGGGTAAGCCGCGCCGTAGCCAGGATGTTGGGGGTCGGGACATAATCAGCACAACCTGTTGCAGGCCCGCACTCACAGGAACTGCTCACATAAATCGACTTACATACATTTGATCCCGCACACGACCCATTACAAGCTGGGAAAGTACTATCCCCGCATGCCACTCCCGGGGTTGAGGTCGGGGCTGGTGTCGCTCCCGACGGCAGTGGTATATCCTTGTCATAACACTGTGCTCCATGTGGCATACACATTCCACAATCCAACAAACTTTGGTTATAACTCCAGTCACAGCTAGTCCCCGATTCCACACACGCTGCCACATCTCCATTCGATGATCCACATTCATCATTATCAGAATCCCACTGCAAACAAGTTACCGAGTTCTGTGTACAATCTAGCGCGTTCACACTTTTGTTTGCCCCCAGCCACAGCCCGATTAGTAGCAGTATCACCCCCGCCATCCTCTTCATAGCCCGCCTCCAAACACCGCTCTCTCTCCCCTAACTTTATCCATTGCCTCTCTCACCCGTGCCAAGCTCTCCCCCCGCTCCCCGCTGGCTAGCCCAAACGCCCAACACCCCGTCACAATCTTATTTAGCCACTCTGGGGATGCCTCTACCCCGTACCGCGCAATCAAACGGTTAGCATCTACGTCCAGTGTCACCAGCACCACACTCCTGGCCAGATAGGTTTTTGGCACCAAACACCCTGTCATCGGCTCCCTGGTTAGGGTATTCACACTCCACAGCCCATACTCCTGACTCACCAGCCCCTCCCGTGCCCAAATCACCAAATAGGGTTTATAAAACCCCGCCGCCTCTCTCCCCACTGCAACCATCTCTCTCAAAGCTGCCTTATTCTGGATCATTAACCCTCTCCCTACCACCAAATACCCCTTTCCCACCTGCACTCCATTTACCCCTACCCACACCCACACCGCTAACAACACAACCAAAATTATCAGAAAAATCACCCCCACCCACTTCTTCATTAATTCCACTATACACGAAATTCGCTCTCCCCCTCAACCACACGCCTACTCAAACCAAATTTCCTCTTCTTCCATCTTACTTGGATCAGTTGGATAATTAGCCTCTCCCTTATAAGCTCCCACAATACTCATACTTGGTGTTTTATCATCCGGACTTCCTAAATCCAAGTCTTTCTCAGCAAATTCTCTGCTTGCCCGCATAAAGCTCTCCCACATCGCCGTGAAAACCGCCGCATTATTCGCTCCCTCTCCTCCCATCATTACCTTATCGTAACCTTTTTGTCTTGCGTTATCCGGAATATATGAACTCCCACCCACAAATACCATTTCTACCAATCCCTTCTCCCCATTCTTCACCGCCAACCAGCCATACACCGATGTTGGACTATACACCGTATCCCCACCAGTCTTAATCGGCGGACTATTTCTTTGTGCGTCAATCTGTGCTCTCCACCAGTCCTTTATTTGGCTCCAATTATCTGGCGAGATCACCACTGTCCAAATATTCTTGAGGCTCACTCCCCCGGCTTCTGTTACCACTTCGTTGGTCTTAAATTCTGGGTAACCTGGGTTACCCACGACCCACACCCACTCTGTCCCGTCGGGACTAGCCGAAGGCAGGAAATAATCGTGGTCGGCAAGCCAGGTTATTATTTCTTCATGAGTTGGATTAGTTTTGCCCAACGTGCTTGCCCAATAGTCCGCATTTGCAGGTCCATCTACCAAAGCGTCAATCCCGTCCTGCCACAATCCGTGCGGGTCTTTGGGTTCCAGTCCCGCACACCAAGTCTCTATATCTTCTGGGTGTAAACATCCCACAGTTTCTGGTTGAAGCTTATTTACCTCAACTGTCTCTTGTGTCGGCGCCTCGGTCGGTTCACCAGGCAACGTTTCCGCAAAAAACTCTTTGGGAGCAAATAGTCCTCCTCCTCCACCCCCAGGCAACACTTGATCCAAAACTATCTGTTCACCAGTTAAAGCATCAATTATCGGCAAACCCACTTTCCAAGTTCCATCCGCTCCCACCTCAAATAACACCATCCTGCCACCAAATGCACTGACGAGCTCACTCCCATCACTCCCCTTCGTAATACTTACCTTCACCCAATTCCAAGTTCCATCAACCACCGCCTCGCCAGCTTCCGGCGTTCTCCACTCATTTCCCGCTCCGGCAATCCACCCCACCATCGCCTCTCCGGTCGCCGGGTCCATCGCCAGAGAATATTCTATATCCTCCCCATTCGCATCCTGAACTATCACCTGTCCAAAATTCATTGCCTCCGGAACCTTCCCTAGTGTTCGTAAAGCCTCAACCCCATCCGGGTACATCTGTTCCATTTTCGCCAAATCCAACATTCCCGATGTTAATGTCATCCCCTCCCCCACCTCAAATCCTTGTTCCTGGAATGTAATTGTCTGCCCGTTACTTTCTGCCGTTGCCGTCATCGTTGAACTAACTACAGCCGCTGGGGTCTCTCCCCCACCGTTGGGTATTTCTACTGTTGGCCGCCCTTCCCCATTAGCCACTCCACACGCCGCCAGTGTCGCCGTTAAAGCTACATTGACTGCAACTTCTCTCGGATGTTTTATAGCAAAATCAATAATCCCCTTCACATTTGCCAAAGAATCCGTCAGTTTCCTTGCTGTTTCTATCTTGATATCCTTCCAAACTTGTCCCAAGTCAACCGATTCGGTTTGTCCGCTCTTTACTAACCGTTGTTCAGGCTTACTCCACCCCAATAGTTGTGAGACCGGGACATACTCCTGGCCGGACATCGCGTATCCATGTTCTACCCCCCATCGCTTTGTCAGTGTGGCCATCGCCTCTTTCCGCTGTCGATTCCACTCGGGGTAAGCCGGTGAGCGCCTTAGTTGTCCCGCCTTTTCCGCCATCACTCCCACTGCTTCTAATACTGCAATTTGTGTCTGATTTGATAATTGTCCCTCTCCTTTGACATAGGACCCCAACTCCTTGCTCATCTCCTCCCCCGTCTTTGCCCAACCGCCTTGCTTCAAACCATACTCTCTGTCCGCGGGTTGACCATATAACTCCATCATCCCCAATAGCTCAGGCAGCGTCTGTACTCCTGCGTCTGTCTCATGTTGTTCTAGTGCCGAACGTAGAAACGGCTCCACACCCTTGCCCTGTTCCCCTTCAATCATTCCCTCATTAAACTCTGGCATAGACATCATATTCCTCCACATTATAGGTTAGAAAATTAACTGTGTCAAACCCGTACTTTTCTCGAGCAAACCACCCATACACATCTCTTACATACGAAATACTATCACCCCTTACCTTTACACTCATTACCCCTGTTGTATCATTTCTTGCTCATCCTTTCAACCCTAACTACATCGCCAAGTCCTTTCTGTACTTGCCCGATCAGCTCACTCGCCGAGAAAAATGGCCCCACCCTACCTTCCAAGGCCTCTCCTGCTCGCTTGTTGACCTCGCTCCCAACCACACAACTAGCTAGGGCTGGGCTCTTGGCGTACAGTCCCGCTACTAGTCCCGACAGTACGTCCCCTGTCCCTCCCTTGGTCATCCCCGCGCTCCCTCCCGTAATCTCGATATTTGTCTTCCCTTGGGTAATCACGTCTACCGGCCCCTTCGCCAAAACGGTGACTCCCGGTGGAATCTTCCCAGCCAAGATTTCCTGCTCCCGCTTATTGGGAGTCACAATCATCTTTTTATTTAATAGTTTTGGATCCACCTCCTGCAAAGCTCCCCCATCCACCACCCACCGCTTATCTGGATACTTGGCAAGCAGATCATTCACTATCTTCTTTGTGTCCTCCCCTCGCTCCATCCCCGGTCCAATCAATATACTGTCATCTTCCTCGATATAGTGTGTGACCTCCTCCCATGGGACCACAATCCCCTCCCAAAACTTAGCTTTAGCCCTGACCCGCATCAGCTCATTATTTTCCATCTTCGGGCTCGAGAAATGGACCATATCCACGATCTTGCTGGCCATGCATGCCGACCAAAAAGAGGCGACGTGGAAGAGTCGGCTCCCCCCAATAACCAGTACCCGCCCATTCTCCCCTTTGCGCGAATTCTTCTTGGGCAACACAATCTGCTCAATATATTTGTCAATTCCCATAGACATATTCTATCCTATATGCTAATACTTAATTTATGAATTTGTTTGGTAAAAGAGTTGAAACTATCTTCTCTGCAGAACAACCAGATATCTTGTCCCGTGCACATCAGGAAGGCAAAGATGCCGTTGCTACTCGAAGCGAATTTTTCCACCATATCGCCACACGTATTCTTGAACTGGTCAAGAAGGATGATGAAAAATTGGATAAGGTTGTATCTTTACTTCAATCCAGTCAAAGTAGAAGAGATTCTGAACGAAAAGGACCCAGCCTTAGTTTCTTCGATCAAATCAAGAGACTAGATCCCAGAACGGCAAGAATTATCATTGAGGCTCACAATAATATGGTTCGGACATTGTCTCAATCACAGCCCGGAGTATTCGACCGTTATTTTACTGAGCTAAATAATTCTGGAAGTATCACGGCCGGGTACGACATAAATAGTGAATTAACCTCAATACTCCAATCCCGTTACATGAATTCTCGCTAAATTACTCAATCTAAAGTATTTTTCGTTAATCTCACCACCTCTGCTCCTTTAACTAACTTGGTTGCCTCTTCCTCGGCACTGGTTACGATGGTCTGCCTCCCCTCCATCATGACTACCACTTCTTCGCGGTGCAGTTGATCCAGCTCAGAAAAAATATCATCCAACAGTAACAAGCTTTTGATTTTTAGTTTCTCTTCCACATACTTCATCGCCGCCATCTTCATAAATAGCACTCCTAGCCGCTGTTCCCCCCTACTTCCATAGACCATCAAATCCTTCCCTTCCTGGAAAATCTTAAAATCATCCTTGTGCGGCCCAACCAGAGTGTACCCGACAGCCACCTCTGCCTCGGCATATTGTGTTAGTCGCTCGGGTGATACCTCCGATGCCAAATACTCTAGTTTAAACTTGCCAAAACTAGTACTCACCCTCGACAAATACAGTAAAAACTCCCGGCGAAAATTACTCACAATATTGCCGTTTTTAATGACCGACTGATCCCAATAAGTCAATTGTTCCCGCCTGGCCACTCCCTCACGGATGGCATCCAGTAGCTTGTTGCGCCTGCGCAGACTGGCTTCGTATACGGTCAGTGCTCGCGCATATTCTGGGTGTGCCTGGGTCAAACTCTCATCCAAAAAATTCCGTCTCCTAGGAGGCGACCCCTCGACTAACCGCATATCCTCGGGGCGAAAGAGAGTGACCGGTAACTTCCCCACAAACTTGGCTTTGGTCCGCGCGACTCCGTCGACCAAATACCTGCGCTTGGGGGTCACTTTGCCCATGTAACTCCCTCGCGTGAGAATTACTGTCAATTCAATATAATCACTTCCCTGATTCCTAATTCCTAATTCCTGATTCCCATTCACTTCCAGCACCGCATTAACTGTTGCAATTGGTTTTTCCCAGGTAATCATCTCTTCGGTTACACTAGCCCGCTCACTCTCTCCCGCAAGAAGTAAATAAATTGCCTCTAGTAAATTAGTTTTCCCTGCCCCATTGGGAGCTACGATAATGGTTCGCTCTCCAAATCGATATTCCTGCTTTTCGTAACTGCGAAAATTCTCTAGACGTATTCTCTCTAACTTCATTCCCTCTTATTATACAGCGACCTCACAATTGGCACTTCTGGCACACCCACGTCCCTCTCCCCCCAACCACAATCCTCTCTAGTTTGGTCCCGCACCGGTTGCATGGCTCTCCCGTCCGCCCGTATACCAAAAATTCATTTTGGTAACTCCCCATCTCACCTTTCGCGTTCACATAACTGTTGTCACTCGCTCCTCCCGTAGCTAGTCCTCGCTCCATTACCCTGCGTAAGCTTGACAATAATTTTTTCACTTGGGGGATCGTCAAAGTATTGGCTTTTTGCTTGGGATTTATCCTCGCCTCCCACAAGCCATCATTAGCATAAATGTTCCCCACCCCTGCTAACAAACTTTGATCAAGTATTGCTTCTTTTACGGATCTACCCGTCTTTTGTAATTTACGCATAAGTTCAGCTTCGCTCATCTCCCACGGATCTTTACCCAATTGTTTCCGTTCGCTTACCACCCTGATATAACCAAACTTGCGTGTGTCCCAAAAGTATAATTTCCCCCCCTCCATTACTACTACCACCCGCGTATGTTTGGCCTTCTCGTAATCCGCTCTGTCCCATATCAACCTTCCCGTCATTTTTAAATGTATCTCCCACATACTCCCGTCCGCAAAATCAAAATATAAGTACTTCCCTACTCTCCCAACCTTGGTTATCACTTGATCTACGCGCTTTGGCCCAAGGTAGCTCTTTTCCTCCCGTACTTCTATTCCCGTTACTCGCCTGCCGACCAAAATAGTCGCTAGCTGTCTTCTTATCGTCTCTACCTCTGGTAATTCAGGCACCGACTACCCCCCGGATCTCCTTTTCAAACCTCGCTCGGTTAAACTTCTTCGCCCACTGCCCTATTTTCTCTCGCTCCCACTTAATTTGCTCCATCCGCCTAATTCCCTCCGCCACCGTCTTGGCGTCTGTTCCTTCAATCAAAATCCCCGTCTTACCTGGTACCACCGTTTCCTTGTATCCCCCGCCGTTAAACGCTAGTACCGGAGTCCCCATGGCCATTGCTTCCACCACTGTCATCCCAAAGTCTTCATCCCGCGATAAAGCCACCAGTCCCCTCGCTCCCGCATAAAGCTTAGCCAATTCTTTGTCTTCCACCCTCCCTAAATATTCTACATTCCTACTTTCTAATTCCTCTTTCCTAATTCCTGCCCCCACCGTTTCACCGACAATCTTTAGTACAACTCCAGCTTTTCTCGCTCCCGCGATTGCCTCTCTAATCCCCTTCCCTCCCACCATTCTCGCTACCACCAAATAATAATCTCCTCGCTTAGCTACCGTCTCTCGTCTAACTTCTGGCATCTCGATTGGCGGGTATACTACCTCGGCTTTCTGGCGGTAGAACTTCTCGATTCGCTTAGCCACTTCCCGGCTATTGGCGATCCAGGTATTCACCCGCTGAGCTGACTGGTAATCAAAGTAGCGCACAAATGGTCCCACCACCCACATAAAAGCTTTGCCCCACCACTGCCGGTTAGCTCCGGTCGGTGTGTCATACCCATACAGCCATCTTGGGGGTGTATGACAGTACGCTACCACCCTAGCTCCTGGTTTGACCCGAAATCCCCTGGCAATATATCCTGAGCAACTGGTGATCACCAAATCATATGCCGTCAAATCCACACTCTTCCACACCCATGGCAAACAACAACGTAAGTAGCTATACATCCGGCCGATTTTGAGTAACCACCCCCACGAACTTTCCACTATCCTCTTACCCCTCTCATCTAACATCTTTTTAGCCGTTCCCTGTTTGGCAAACGCCACATAAATCGGCGCCTTTGGATACATCTCAGAGAGTACCCTTAGGACCCGCTCCGCTCCCCCTGCCTCGTTTAAATAATCGTGAACCAAAGCAATTTTCATCTTAAAATAATCCTATTTGCTTGTCGTTTTGGGGTTTTTTGCTCTCGTCTCCCCAAATCCGCTTAATTAAACTGCGAAAGCCCAATTCTTCTAGTTTAGCTCGTAAGGCTAGGCTCTCCAAACCTTTATACTCTATTTCCTCGCTGGCTACTGTTAGCGACATGGTTGTCACAATCCTTGATAAGTCTTGGGACATTAAAGCACTCTCCTTCCCATCCGCCAATTTTTTGGCTACCAGTTCCCCAAAATGAAGTTGCACTTCCTTAATGTCTCGGTATATTCGCGTGAGTGATCCAAACATTTTGATTAGGTTGGCCGCTGTCTTGGGTCCGATTCCCGCTACTCCCGGGATATTATCACTTGTATCCCCGACCAGTGCCTTGTAATCCACTATTTGGGATGGATGTACTCCGTACTTATTCCACACCTCGTCTGGCCCGTACAAGACCGGTGGATTGGCTCCCTTGGCTGGGGTTAACACCCTGACCCGCTCATTCACCAACTGCATGGTGTCCTGATCTCCCGTTAATATCAAAATTTCTCCCTCTTGTTTATTAGCTAAGGTCCCAATAATATCGTCCGCTTCATATCCCTCTTGCTCAACCTGTACTAATCCCATGGTCTTAATTACTTCCTTGACCATTGGGATCTGCTCCACCATCTCGGTATCTGCCTTGGGGCGTTGTGCCTTGTACCCCACATATTTCTCGTGCCTAAATGTTGGCTTAGGCAAATCCCAGGCAACCACCACCTGAGTTGGCTTCTCAGACGTTAAAACCGAAATCAAAATCGATGTCACCCCGTACACCGCGCCAACTATTTCTCCTGTTCGCGAAGTTAGCGGCGGGTACGCATGATACGCCCGATGCAAAAGTGCAGATCCATCAACGAGCAACAACTTGGTCATTCCCCTATTATCTCATAGCCACTGCCATCCAGTGAGAATCAAGTCATAATATTGTTTCGTTTCCGCTTCGTTTCCATGAGGAACAATCAAATATTCGATTCTTTTGTTGGGGTGAACCGGGTACGCAATTGTATATTCACAGGAGCTTTCAGCTCCTACTCCATTCAGCATCACGGTTTTCCACGCATTTTCTCCACTTTCCGTCATACAAGCCCCACCCTTCCCGTCCAACACCGGCTTACCATAGTTAATCTGTATCCCTGACTCCAAATTTTGATCATAACCTATCTGGATCGTCGCATAACTTTCTGCCTCCGAGTAAATGGGCTCACCTTCTTCGGGCGGAGGGTAGGTCTCTTCCTGACCCCGCACTACATACATTGTTCCCGGGAATTTCAGCCTAAATCCTGCCTGTGAATCACGATACTCTCCCGTGTAAGCTACCACCTCTAACGAAGTACTCGACGGTTCCACCCCAGACATATCTGGAGTTGGGCTCGGTAATCTTGAATTTGTCAGTCTAACCTTGTTCCATCCGAACCACAACCCTCCCAAAATCACGACTCCCATTATCACGATTATTTTTTTCATAGTTCTCCTATTTCTTCACCAAATACCCAATCTCTTTTTTGATCTCTTCCATCTTCTTATCTTGTTCGTCCAATCTCTCGAGTATCCTTCGCATATTAAAGTCTTCTTGATACCTAAGAAGTTCCACTGAGACAAACGCCATTACCGCCCCAAACAACACCACCCCAAACACTTCCAAAAGTACCGCCACCATCCGTCCCCCAGTCGTGACCGGCACCATATCTCCATACCCCACGCCCGTCACCGTCGTAATCGCAAACCACAATCCATCTCCCTCGTTGTTGATCCTAGCTCCCACTGCCCCCTTCTCAATCGGTGCCATCAATAGTCCCAACACTATAACCGCCCCCAACAAAGCCAGTAAAATCTTGCGAAATCGCCCACTGTGGGAAAGACTCGCCGCTACGCCTATAATCTGTCCGTTTGCCATGCTCTTTAACTATAAACTACTTTGTATTTTTTTGTCTTTTTGATCTGTTCTTTTGTGACCTTGACGATCTTTTCAAACTCTTCCCGCTCCAAACTCTCCCGCTCCATTAGAGCGATAACTACCGCATCCATTGCCTTCCGCTCATTCCGTAACACTTCCCCTGCCACCTTCTCACAGGCTGTGACAATCCGCTTTACCTCACTATCGATCTCACTCCGCTTGCTATCCGACACATCCGACTGCTCCATGTACGTTCTCCCCCACTCCGACAACTCACTTTGCCCAAAATCAATTGGCCCCAAAGCACTCATCCCGTAATCTACCACCATCGCTCTGGCAATCCTCGTTACTTTATCAATATCACTGCTAGCTCCGGCTGTCAGTTCGTCATACACCAACTTTTCTGCTGCCCGTCCACCCAATAGCGTACAGATCTCTTCCAAAAGTTCCGTCCGCGTCTTTTGGTACTTGTCTTGATCCGGAGGAATCAGGGTAAAGCCCAAGGCTTGTCCTCGCGATACAATACTGATCCTATGTACTGGATCCGTGTGAGCCAGGAAATGGGTGACTACCGCATGCCCTGCCTCGTGGTAGGCGGTCATCTCCCGCTCTTCTTTGTTAAACATCCGTTTTTTCTCTGGTCCCAACTTCACTTTAGTCGCTGAATCCTCGATATCCGCGAAGGTGATTTCTTTCCGATTCTCTCGTGCAATCTTAATCGCCGCCTCATTCAGCATATTTTCCAAATCTGCTCCCGAAAATCCGACCGTCCGCCGAGCCGCCATCGTCCAATTTAAGTCTTTGGCAAATGGTTTTCCGACCGCATGGATCGCCAAAATGGCTTTTCGTCCCTCAATGTCCGGCATGTCCAAAGTTACCCGCCTATCAAATCTCCCTGGCCGAATTAAAGCCTGATCCAATACATCCGGCCTATTCGTGGCCGCCATCACAATCACACTCTCATTAGCCGCAAACCCATCCATCTCTACTAAGATTTGGTTCAAAGTCTGGTCTCGCTCATCATGTCCCCCCATCGATCCGTAACCCCTGGTTCTGCCAATCGCATCAATTTCATCGATAAAGATAATGGCTGGCGCCGCCTTTTTGGCCGTCTCAAACAAATCCCGGACCCGGGATGCTCCCACCCCGACCAACATCTCCATAAACTCACTTCCTGCCATCGAGAAAAATGAGACTCCGGCTTCACCCGCAACCGCTCTGGCCATCAAGGTCTTCCCTACTCCCGCCGGCCCCACCAGCAACACTCCCTTGGGTGTTCGTGCTCCCACTTTTTTATATTTTTCTGGGTTTTTCAAAAAATCCACTACTTCGACCAGTTCTGCCTTAGCTTCATCGACTCCAGCCACGTCATCAAACTTGACGTTTTGCTTGCCTTTGGCAAACAACTTGGCCTTGGATTTACCCATCCCAAACATCCCGCCTCCTCCCGCTCCACCGTTCCCTCCCCGCATCTGCCTAAAAATCATCACCAAAAATAACGCCATCAACACAAACGACAAAATATTTAGGATACTTCCGAGTTTATCCAAAAACGACCCGTTAGCTATCTCAAAATTCACCGTGTTAGGATCAATCTCGTATTGAGTAAGTAGTTCGGTAAACGACTGCCCTGTTTCTTTGGTCGAAAGCTTGATCTCTTTGTCAGGGTAATTTAAAACTACCGAATCTCCCAAGACCTCTACTTTTTCTATTTTGCCTTCTCGAATATCCGCCATCGCCTGGGTAATCGTAATCGAAGAATCCTTAACTCCCCCATTTAGGTAACTAAACAAGGCCGGCGCAAACAAAAACAAGATCAAACTCCACACAATAAGTTTCTTGAGATCAAACTTGAAACTCCACATCTTGACTGGTTTCATTCCTGGAGGCAACTGTGCAATCGGCTCCTTCTTCTCACTCTTCTTTTTCATACCCTGTATTCTACCAGAAGTTAATGAAACTCACTCCCGATTGGCACCTCTTCCCCAATTCTCACCACATATGGCTTGCCATCGGCTGTATCGCAGGCAAACAACATTCCCTGTGATTCCCCAAACGGAGTCACTTTAGGCGGGATATTGGTCACCCATGCCGTCGTAATTCCCACCAACTCCTCAGGGCTGTACCACTCCTTAATTCCGCTAAAAATAGTCCGTTGCTCACTTCCAAAATCTACCGTGAACTGAATTAGTTTCTGACTTCCCTCTGGAATCGTGGCCGCCACAATCCTCCCCACCCTAATTTCTGCCTTCGTATATTCCTCAAACGTAATCAGTGGTTTCATTTATTTCAGTCCGTTTTCCCCAACCGTGTTATACACTTCCGCGAGCGTAACTTGCGCAATCTCTTTTGCCTTTTTGGCTCCCTCCGATAAAATTTGCCTAACTAGCTCCATTTTGCTCGCCAGCTCGGCGCGTTTCTCTCTGGCTGGCCCAAACTTGTGCATATGCGCCGCCACCAACTTTTGCTTAACTTCCACATCCCCAACGGTTCCCTCTCGGTAACGCTTTTTTAGTTCTTCCACTTCCTCTTTATTATCATTCATCAAATCGTGATAAAGAAAAATTGGGTTCCCCTCTACTCGCCCTGGATCCGTCGCCTTTAATCTCAAAGGGTCCGTGTAACTACCCATAATCTGCTTCTCGATAAGCTTTTCGTCATCAAAGATCCCGATAATATTCCCCAAACTCTTGCTCATTTTCCTCTCCCCGTCCGTCCCCACGATTCGTCCCACTTCTTTGGAAATCAAGGGTTCGGGCAAAGGGAAAGTCGTCGTATGGTAGGTTTTGTTAAATGATTCTGCGATATCACGGGCCAGTTCAATATGTTGGCGTTGATCCTCCCCGACCGGTATTCCATAAGGCTTGTAGAGCAAAATATCTGCCGCCATCAGAATCGGGTAATTGAAAAGTCCCATGTTAATTGATTCCTCACTTGCCCCGGTTTGGAGTTTGTCTTTGTAGGCATGCATCCGCTTCATCTGGCCATAGCTAATATAGTTGGCTAATACAATCGCTAGTTGCGCGTGCTCAGCCACATCCGACTGGCGGAAAAACACACATTTGGATGGATCCAGCCCCAAGGCCAAATAATCCAAAACCACCCCGGTAATATTTTTTTCTAACTGCATGCGGTCATGTACCGTCGTCAAAGCATGCAAGTCCGCCACAAAATAATAAGTTTCGTGTGTATCTTGCAGTTTAATTTGTGGTGCTACCGCCCCAAAATAATTGCCAATATGCAATTGGTCACCACTTGGTGTTATACCCGACAAAATTCTTTTTTTCATATTCCCTCCTCTATTATCTTAACATGGGGGCAGTTCCCTGCCCCCATGTTCTTCTTGGTAGTTATTGATTTCCTCGCAAATTATTTATCACATTTTCAACATCTTTGTCACCTCGTCCAGACAAATTTACGAGGATAATTTTGTCCTCCGACAATGTTTTTGCCAGTTGCACGGCTGCCGCCAAAGCATGCGCTGACTCAAGGGCCGGGATAATCCCTTCCGTCCGAGCAAGCTGTTCAAATGCTATTACCGCGCTCTTATCGGTAATCGCCATCGGAGTTAATCTCCCCATATCTTTGAGTAAACAGCACTCCGGACCAACTCCAGGATAGTCAAGCCCGGAAGCCGCCGAATAAGACTCGGCAATCTGCCCCTTCTCATCTTGAAGGACCAGACAGTTAAAGCCATGAATGAGTCCTTTCTTTCCCTGAGCCAGTGACAACCCGTGACGCCTGGTATTTACTCCCTGACCGGCCGGTTCCGCCGCCAACAGAGTTACACCTTGGTCGCGTACAAAAGCCGTAAACAGTCCCAGTGCGTTGGATCCACCTCCCACACAGGCGACAGCATAATCAGGAAGTCTTCCTTCTCTCTCCAGCATCTGTCTTTTGGCTTCCCGTCCGATTATTGCCTGAAAGTCACGTACCATTAGTGGATACGGATGTGGTCCCACCGCCGACCCCAGCATGTAATAACTTTCCGGTTCTGCGACGTAATGTGCCAAAGCCTCGTCGACAGCATCTTTCAGAGTTCCCTGCCCGCAGCTCACGGGGATTACTTTCGCCCCGAGTAGCTCCATGCGGTATACATTCATTTTCTGGTTAGCAATGTCGCGTGCCCCCATATAAATGTCACACTGCATGCCAGCCAAAGCTGCCACCGTAGCAGTGGCTACTCCATGCTGACCGGCTCCTGTTTCAGCAATCAGCTTGTTTGCCCCTAATTCCTGGGCGACCAGCATTTGTCCGAGCGTGTTGTTAATTTTATGGGCACCGGTATGGTTGAGATCTTCTCTCTTGAGATAGATTTTTGCTCCCCCTACTTCTTTGGTCAGATTGCTAGCCAAATATAGTCCGCTCGGTCTTCCCGCATATTCTCGGTAGAGCTTATCCAGCTTGGTTTGAAACACCCGGCTATTTTTCAATCTTAAATAGGTATCTGTCAGTTTCATCAAGCGATCTTCTAGTTGTGGGGGAACTACTCGCCCTCCGTACTCCCCGAAGAAGCCGTCTTTATCTGGATAATTGTATTTTTGTATTTTCATATATCTCCTAACTAAATTATTATTCTGAGTTCAATTTTGGGCACGCCAAAACTCTCTCCCCTTTGTTCGTTTTGCTAGTCTTTCTTTTTTCATCTTTCTCCCAACAAAAAAGCCCTTGCCTACCCACCACAACACTTCGTGATAGTTAGACAAGGGCCCTCAAGCTAGGACTGTACCACCTTGAAATTTACTCTTTCTCCGCGAGCTTTATCCTTTCGGCAACACTCGTTGCTGACTGTTTACGGTTTCGCCTCCGTACCAAACATCTTTTGGAAAGTAGCTTGGTCTGCTTGCCTCGTCATTCGACGGGCTCGGGGAATCCCAATCAATTCCCTTTATCACATTTATTAATTTGTCCGCACACTTTAACATTTACTTGACAACATGTCAAATTGTGTGTATAAACATACACATGAACATTACCACCCTCACTGACTATCAATATCTCCAAGATCTTGCCACCAGCCTAGCACTCGGCGGGAAAAAACGCCGTCTTCAAGTCGTTATGCCGGATAAATTAGTTACCCTAATTGACAAAACTTTTCCTCACATTGATCGCTCTACTCTCATTTCTCAAGCTTTTACCGATCTCCTACTCCACAAGCATAGGATTAATAATCCAGATCTTGAGGCATGGATTGCCGAGGAACAATATGATCTAGACGAAATGGAAGTTTATCTACGATCAAGAGAAAAAGATGTATAAAACTGGCAGTGTCATTCTCATCAAAATGCATCCAGCATCAGGCCAAGAACTCAAAAAGTTTCGCCCTGCGCTTGTTCTCCAGTTCCACCCTCTTCGCAACTTTGTCACCTTTATTCCACTTACTAGCCAAACCAAAACCATTAGTTTAAATGAAGCTATTCTCGCTCCTTCCTCAACCAACGGATTAGAAAAGCCCTCTCTCGCCTTGTGTTGGTATATCCAAACAGTTGGAACAAATCGTATTCAAAAAAAGTTAGGTCAATTAAACAAAATCGAACTCAACAAGGTCATTACTCTCGTTAAAAAATCCTTATTTTTATAACTGCACATTTTCCCAATGTTCGATTTTTTCTACCTCCCCCTGTGTATTTAGCCACACCCCCACTACATCGATTCGGCATAGTCCCTTCCATCCCGATTCCTCACACCACAGGCCTCCCATATTTCGTACTTGGCTCAGTTTATGACTATTGATCATCTCCCACGGCTCCCCATACAAATCCCCCGTCTTAGTCTTGACCTCTACAAACACCCTGTATTCCCGAAATTTTGCAATTATATCGACTTCCCCCCATTTGCTTCGATAATTTCTCTCCAGAATTTCATACCCTTTGCTCTGTAGTAATTCTCCCGCCGCTGCCTCCCCCCTATTCCCAGTTTCCCGATTTTGTTGTTTCATCCTTTCCTCCCAAGCGAACATTGACGAGGAAGTATCTCGCAGCCAAAAAAGTTTACGCAGGCCGAAGGGCCGAGTTCGAGGCGGCTGGCCACCAGGACAGAACGCCGTCTTTTTTGCGCGATGGTACTCCGAACCAATTGTGAGCGTTCTACCATACATTCTCCCGATACTGCACCGCCTCAGCAATGTGATTCACCAAAATCTCTTCCATTCCCTCCAAATCCGCAATCGTCCTCGCGACTTTAATTACCTTAAAATAGGCTCTTGCCGACAGATTATATTTATTTGCCGCCGTGTTCAGAAACTGTTTAACCTCTTCACTTAATTTACAAAAAATCTTCACTTGTTTGTTCCCCATTTGGGCATTGGTATACATACCCCGAATTCCCGTAAATCTCATTTGTTGTTTTCCTCTTGCCGATATCACTCTCTCCCTCACTTGTGTCGAATTTTCTCCCCTCTCATCTAACTTCTCTCGTCTCTCATCTGTCGAAGTGAGTTTATTTACTTCCACTGGATCTACCCACACATGTAAATCAATTCGATCCAATATGGGACCACTAATTCTTGCTCGATACTTGTTGATCACCCGTTCTCCGCAGGTACACTCCTTGAATGGATGATTTAAGTATCCACAAGGACACGGATTGGCGGAGGCCAGTAACAAAAATGAAGCTGGATACTGTACTTTCCCCATCGCTCTAGTAATCGACACGGTTTGATCTTCCATGGGTTGGCGTAGTACTTCCAATACGGATCGCGAAAATTCTGGCAGTTCATCCAAAAATAATACTCCCAAATGGGCCAAACTAATCTCCCCCGGCATGGGATTGCTCCCTCCTCCAATCAAACCAACCATACTTGTAGTATGGTGGGGTGAGCGAAAAGGTCTCCGCCGCATGAGTGCAGTCCCGGAAGGTAACATTCCCGCTACCGAATATATTCGGGTCACTTCCAACGATTCCTCCGGTAGGAGCGGAGGCAAAATCGACGGAAACGCCTTGGCTAGCATCGTCTTCCCAGCCCCCGGCGGCCCCACCAACAACAAATTGTGTCCGCCCGCCGCCGCGATTTCTGCCGCCCGCTTTGCCACTTCCTGTCCTACCACTTCCCCAATATCTACCTGCGGCTCCGCATCATCCAACAAAGATAATATCTCGATTGTCTTCATTGGCTCAATTTTCTTTTCCTCCCGGATATGTTCTATTAGCTCTGTCAAATTTCTCACCGGATAAACTATAATTCCCGGGATCACCGCCGCTTCCGCCGCCGTCTCAATTGGTACATAAACTGCACTCAATTTTTTCTCTCTCGCCAACATCCCCACCAACAATGTCCCCCGACAACGCTTGACACTTCCATCCAGTCCCAACTCTCCATACACATATCCCTCAATTTCCCCTTCAATTTCCCTATTCGCCAAAAGAATCCCGATCGCAATCGGCAAATCATAATTAGACCCCTCTTTGGGTAAATCTGCCGGGGCCAAATTCACCGTAATTCGTTTATCTGGGAAACTGGCCCCGCTATTTTCAATCGCTTTTTTCACTCTCGCTCGCGACTCTGACACAGCCTTGTCTCCCAATCCCACAATATCAAACGCCGGAAACCCCCGTTCAGCCACATCTACTTCGACCGTAACTTCGACCGCTTCCAACCCCACCGTCGCCACTGATTTTACCTTTGCTAACATAATATTTACTATACAGCTTTCCACATTCCCCGCTCTTCTACTATCCACCCCTTTATCTCCAATTGGAGTAATCTTCCCAAAATTTCTCCCGCCGAAAGATTTGATTTCCTAGCGATCTCATTGACTCCCATTGGACCTTCTACTTTTAATTTTGTGATTAGTTCTCGCTCCCCTTCTTCCATCTGTTCCAGTGAGTTTTTCTGTTGTGTATTAGCACTTGAGTCATGCGTTAACGCATTAAGCTCTGTTACTGTCAGAGCCTTGGCCAATCCCTGAGCCACCAGCCAATTTGTTCCTTCACTCGTCGGCGAAAATACACTTCCTGG
>LCMB01000003.1 GCA_001002415.1 Microgenomates group bacterium GW2011_GWF2_46_18 | reverse complement strand
CTATTAATATAGTAGGTGGTGCCGCCGCCCACGGAAATACCCTGGGAAGCTTGGAGGTAGTTGGTAATGCCGGTTAGGGTATTGGTGTTAGGAAGGGTGATAGTACCAGCAGTAATGACATCTCCGTCGTCGGCGACGCTAAATTTGCTGGTGGGGCTTGCGCCGGACAAAAGGTCGAGGAGTTTAAAACCAGAAGTATCATTCGCTGCAGTACCGGTAATCAAGGATCCGGTAGTTAATTGGGCGTTACTGACATTAAAGAAGTTGGTGCTAGTGGTATTGCCATTGATATTCACTTGGCCGGTGCCGTCGGGAGCGAGAGTAATATTGCCGTTGGTGCCGGTGGCCGTCACGAGAGAGAGGGCGGGAGACGAGATTTGAAAGGTGCCGCTAGTGGCGGTGAGCTTCGGAGAGGTTTCTCCAACCAAGATCTCACCCCACTGATTCATAGCAACCACGGAGCTTTTGATGGCACTGACGGTACTACTGAGGGGGAAACCTTGGAGAGTTTCGGCATTAAGAGCATAGGCAACGGTGGCGATCTGCTGGCGGGGATCAAGAACTTCGGCATCGACGGTAACTTCGAGCCAAACGTCTTGGTTTTCGGTAAAGACGGTGGCAGCGATAGGATCTCCACAAGTATCGCCAATTTGAGTGTTAAAGACACCATCAGTATCGGGATCAATGTTACAGCTACCAGTACTATAGAGTTCACTGCCGCCAGAATCCGCGGTGAAGAGTTTAAAGGTCATGGGGGTAATCCCGGTAACCGGGGTACCGGAGGCGTTCTCAAGTCTACCCTGGAAGGAGAGTTGGCGGTTGGGAGTTACAGGAGTTGAGGGATAGGCTTGAGTTAAACGGACGTCACGAGAGAATTGGCGATAGCCAAAGATGGCGAGAGTGGAAGTAAAAATAAGGAGGATTACCAGAGTTGCAAAGTTCCGAACATTCGCTGACGCAAAGTTGGGAACTAAACGAATGCGGGAATTAGTTTTTTTCACGGAATTTTGATTACCAGAGGGAGGGATGTGACTGGGAGGGGTCGAAATGGCTGAAGGAGAGGGTAGGGGGGGTAAACTAGCTGAGAGGGAGTTATTGGATGGGGGGAGAGAGGGGTAGACGGTAGCGTGCCACGCGGCAAAACGATGAAGTGACTTGGCTTTCCTAGCGAGAGTGCTGGATGAAGCGAGATGAGAATCAGATAGATAGATCAAATATTTTTCAATATTTTTTTGTGTTAGCAATAAAGAAAGCTTAGTGCTAGGGTAGGTATCACCTAACCAGCTAAGGTAGCGGGAGATATCCGACTTATAAGCCTTAATAGTCAAAGAAGAACAGTGATCCTTTGTGAGGTAGTTAGTAAAGGCTTTGAGGTAGTTTTGTGAGGGGTCGGTGGAGATGCTTGTGGGGTTAAGAGTGGGTGAGACCGGGTTGGTAAAAGAATAGGTAGCGGCTAGGAAGCTACCAAATTGACGGAAGGAGGCCATTGTGCGCTTGGCAAGGGTGGGATTAATCAGGGAAGATAGGTAGGAGGTGTAGGTAGCGGGGTCTTGGAGAATGGATAGGGAGGGTTGATCAAGAGTAAGAAAGAAACGCTTGACATCTGCAAAGTAGAGTTTACGCGAAACGGCGCTGAGTTTGAGCGTAAGAAGATATTTTTTGAAGTATTCGAGCAGGTGGTTCATGATCTGGTAGTTATACTTAGTTATACTGACTTATACCACTATAATAATAAAGCGGACTAGTTGTCAATAGCCTGGATGCAAGATAAATACCGCAATTTTTTTGCGGAGATATTTTCACTGATGAAAGCGTATGAAAATGGTAGATTAGACGTAAGACGATAGACGATAGAGGTTAGATGAGAGACATTATAGATAAAGGGTGTAGCGCTGAGCAGAGCGATTAAGCGAGAGAATATGGGTGGTACAAATCTGGTTATTATCGAGTCGAATAGTTAGGGTGGATGAGCGAGCGAGGTGGGGAAGGTAAAGCTGGCCGTGATCATTGGACGTTAGACGATAGATATTAGATGAGCGAGGGGGGTGAGAATGATAAATGACGGAGGAGGGGATGGGGTGATGGGAAAGATCCAACAAAATGAGGTTATAGCGACGTCTCCAGAGAATAAATAGCAATATACCTATGGCTAGTGCTAGCAATCCAATAAGTAGGTATGCAAGAGTACCAGTGGTAGTGATACGATAAATGGTAGCAGGAAAAGAGGGGGGAAAGCCGGGTGGAGCGAGCGAGGGGGGCAGAATTGGTGCGAGTGGACCAGAGGCAGATGGCCCTGAACTAACGGTCAGGGTGAAACCAGGAAGAGTGGTGGTGTTGCCGGTTGCATCGGATGCCGAGATTTGAATGGTGTAGATACCAGGGGAAAAGTGGAGGTAGGGATAGGCAATACCGGAAGCAGGAACA
The DNA here is from genome assembly GCA_001002415.1 of Microgenomates group bacterium GW2011_GWF2_46_18. Lineage (GTDB taxonomy): Bacteria > Patescibacteriota > Microgenomatia > UBA1400 > UBA12108 > LCMB01. Next base: position 85,649 of record LCMB01000003.1, on the reverse strand, counting down.
GGGAAGATGGTTCCGTTGATTGAGATGGTGGAACTTGGCTCAGAGTGGATGGTGAAGTAGACATCGGTGGGGCCGGTAACGTCGAAGTTGGTGCCTTCGGGTGGGGAGTTGGGGAGACGAGAATCAAGAGTTAAATCATGATAATTGGCAATGTCGGTAACGAGAATAAAGGGAGGTTGAGAATCAATCACGAGGTGAAAGGAGGCGGAGCGGCTGGTGTTGCCGGAGAGGTCACTAGCGGTCACATACCAGTCGTAGGAGCCGTCGAGGAGATAGTGGGAGGGAATGAGGCGGATAATCTCGGATTCGACGCGAGAGGTGTAATCATTGGTAACGCCGCTGCCGTTATGAGAGGTACCGAGATAGGTGGCGACTCCATTTAGGTAGAGGGTGTAGATCACAGTATTACCATTGGGATCCGAACATTGACGCCACATAAACTCGGGAGTGGTATCACCAGTTGAGCTACCATCGGGGGGAGCGATAAGGATGGGAATGGTGGGAGCGGTAGTATCTCCGGTTGTGGGAGTGGTAGCGAGAACAGTAGCACTGGTAGTTGCGGTATGACTGATGGGGTCGGTGCCAGCCAGCGCCGCAGGCGCAGAGATTAGATAACAGACAATAGATGAGAGTAGGGCGGCGAGACTAACTAAATAATGGGCCATGCGATCAGTATAGCTTACTGTCGGGAGTTATTTTCTAGTTCGGAAATCTTGCGTTTGAGTTCGTCAATTTCGTCATCGCGGTGATCGTTTTGCGATTTGAGGTGACGACGGATCAAGATAAAGACTGCAAGCAGAACAAGGAGAGCAACGACAATCGCGGCAATCAAACGGTAGGGCATGATCCAGAAATAAATGGTGCGACTGGCCACAAGACCTGGACCGTAGGCGGCCGAGAGGGTAGCAGTGTAGCGGCCAAAGCCCCAGACTTGATTCCAGGTTCCATTGAGGAGGCGAGAGGTGTAGGGGAAAATATTAACTTCGTCTAGAGGAAGTTCGGTTAGCTGGCGGCCGAGCATATCATGAATGACAATTTTGGTGGTGGGACGAATATGGGTATCAGACTGATTCTCGAGTTCGGCGGTAAAGTCGATGGGGCCAAACTCATTAAAATTCAATTTGGTTTGGAAACTCTTAACCAGCGCATCGTATTTAATATCTCCGGCGATGGTAATACCAAAGAGAGAACCGACTTGGGTAGTAGTGTAGGAAACGGTGTTCTTTCCACCCCTGTTTGTCACTGGCTCAAAAAAGACACCCGCATAGTGACCGCCGGGGAGGGCATCTTGGGGAATAGTAATGATCGCTACCAACTGGGTAGTAGATTTGGGGGGGATCACGAGTTCGGAGCGCTCGAGGGTAAACCAAGGCGAAGCCAGGTAACGGCCGGAAGCAGTTTCGGTGACGCGGATAGGGGTACCTAAATTATCTTGGACAATAAAATCAAAGGTCCGAGCTTGGAGAATCAGTTCGCGGTCGGCGCTGTCGTTGGTAATTTTGATGGTTTTTTGGATGGTTTCGCCGGGATTGGCAGTAATGTCGATACGAGGGGGAGAGACGACTAGGGAGACCTCTTGGGCATGAGTAAGCGAAGGAAATAGGAAATAGGAAATAGGAAATAGGAAAAGAAATAGAAACTTTTTCATTAGAAGGTTCCGGTAGCAGTATAAGTAATTTGGTTTTCGTAATCACCGGCAGCTTGGGTCGCGCCGACTCCAAGGCGGTAGCAAACGTAAGCATTCTCGGCATTGGCAACGGTAGTACTAGAGAAGAGAGTTTCGGGAGTATCGGTGTCTAAAATGGCAAAAGGTTTGGCGCGGAAGGTGGTGCCGGTAGTATCATATTCAAAGGAAATGCTGGCGGCATCGACATTTTCAAGACTGTAACCAAAGCCGTTATCAGTGGCGGTGTTCCACTCGGTCCCACTAGTGATGGTGCAGTCTTCGCCGTCACAATCGGTATCGGGAATGGTGGTGACACCCAAACCATCTTTACTCAATTGATCATTTTCTACAGCAGTTACGACATACCCGCCAACGGCATTGGTGCTGACGGTTAAGTTATGGGCGGCATCTTTGAAGGTATTCAGTGCCATGGTCCCGAAGGGGACAGCCAAGGGGGCGTTGGTACCTGTCGTAGTATCGATATCGGGAGTAGCACCACAGGCAGAGGTGGCAGTATCGATCCCGGCGATCGTGAAACTAATGGTTGGGTCAACAGTGGCAGTCACACGGACGCTTTCGATCAAAGCAATCTTGCCGGGAGTGGCATCGACGAGGTTGTTGTTGGCATCGTAGTTACGAACAATAAAGGTATAAGTGTCAGCGGTGGCTTCGGTATGGGAGGCAACTTCGGTGGGGTTGAGCAAGCTGTTGGTGCCATCGGTATTACCAATGTTGATAGTGATAGCAGTGCCAACGCCGCCGTTGCCGGAATAGTGAACTTCCAAACAATGATAATTGGCGGGGCTGGTACAGCCGGTGCCACCGGAAGCGGTGGCAACACCAACAACAAAGTCGTAGTTGCCGGCGTCAGTAGCAGCCACATCAATACTGCCAGTGCCAAAATCAAACCCGCCATCATCGACATTGCCGTCGGCGGGGGTAGTTTCGTCAGCGGGGATGAGAACGCGGAAATATCCGTTGGCAATGGCGCTGGCGGTGGTCAAACTCACAACGTGCTGAGCGGTTTGTTTGAGTTGAATTGGGTCCCCATCGTCAGCGTCGCCGGCGCCAATTATGGGAGAAACGGTAAATTCATCGGCGTCATAAATACCCACTACTGTGTAACTATTGGCATTGATGTAGATGGTGTCACCGGCCCTCAAGTTGGCAGTACTGGTACTATTGTAGGGGACGGCGGGAGCAGCTTGGATCTGGACGCGGGAGGCACCTTCGTCGGTCCCATCGGCTTCGATACGGGCACTCCAGGAGAGACGAGAGGTTTGGAGAGTGTCTTTGACACTGGTTAAGTTGGCTGAGTCAAGGGTAGCGGGGTGAAGGAGGAAAAATGAGGAAAGAAGAGAAATAATGCCGAGAGAGCAAAGGATATGGATGGAGAACCTGAACTTGGAAGACATAATGATTTAAATGTAGAACGTTGACTAGGGGTTGTCAATGGGCAAGTAAGCGAGTCCGTATCTGACGGGTAATAATAACTATAAGTAAAAGGAGAAAGAATACCAGAATTAGGAAGCGGAGGGGGATGAGCCAAACAACTTTTTCGGATTCGGTCAAGGTACTACCGCCAGCGGTGGTTGCGGTCAAGCGAAAACGGTAGGGACCAAGATTGGACCAGTGGGGGGTCCAGGATGAAGTGTAGGTGCGGGAGGAGTTACCAAGAATGAGCTCGGAAGGGAGGGGTAAAGTCTCAACAACTTGGCCGCGGGGGGAGAGGACGGTCAAAGTTAGATTGGGGCGGAGCATAATGGGAGATTGATTGGCGAGAGTGGGAGAGAGGGGAAGAGTAAGAGCGGTATCCTGCAAAAGGGGGAGCTCGAAAGAGGTGAGTTCGACGTGGGTGGGAATAATGTTGTTGGGGGCAAGGGTAGTTAGAATCAGGGAGGAAATGGCACTACTAACATTAAGTCGATCGGGGCAAGGGGGGTGAGAGCAGTCAGCAGTGGAAGGAGCGACAGTTTGGAAGGAGAGAGCCAGGTAAGTGTCTTCTGGAAGATCGGAGGTGGCTCCTTCGAGAGTGAGAGTTAGCGAGAGCGGGGAATCTCCAAGGGTAAAGGGTTGGTTGAGGGGGAGACTGGAAGAAATAGCCAGAGGAATGTTACCGGCCGGGGAGGGATCCAGGGTGACGTGACCAAAAGAGTCGGAGGGGGTGGCCAAGTGAAGGGAGGGAATAATGGTGAGGGAATCGGGAGTATTGCTTTTAAGGAAGAAGGTTTGAGAAAGTTGTTGATTGGGAGCGAGTAAGATTTCGACAACCGGGGGAGAAACGGAGAGGGAGATGTTTTGAGCATTAACTTTTATTGGAGACGATAGACGATAGACGAAAGACGTTAAAATGAAAAGAAGAGTATACCGAGTGAATATTTTCATATGAAGATTAATATACAGGGGTGGCGGTGTAAATAATTTGGGTGGAGTAGTTGCCGGCAGCTTGAGTGGGAGAAACGTTGAGTTGGTAGGTAACCGTGGCTGTCCGATCTTGGCCGGCTTGGATACTGGTCATAACGGTAGCGGGTGGTTCGGCTGCGCTGAGACTGGGGAAGGGGCGGAAGAACGTTATAGCCAAAACCAAAGACAGCAGTGTTGACCCAGACTTCGGCGGCAGTTTCGGTACAGCTGGTGTTATCACAAGTAGTATCGGGAATAGTACTGCCTTGAGTGTTGGTCAGGGGAGTGACAGCTAAGGCGGTGACACTATAGCCTTGACCGGGAGCAGAGACAATGAGGGTGTGGTTGACGGAGGCGAAGGTGCCAGAAGTGGCGGTACCCAGATCGGCTAAAAGAGAGCTGACGCTAAAGCTAAAGTCATAAAGAGTATAGAGATATTGGAAGCCAGCTTGGACGAAGTAACCGGTCCCACTAAAGTATTCGGCGGCGGTTTGACCGACGGTGTCGGTAAGCGAATAATTGGTAGACGTTTTGGTGCCGGAAGTCATATTAAAGTTACCCATCCGGATGCGATAGCTATCGCTTTCGAGATTTTGTCCAATGGCTTTAGAGGGGGAAATAAGTAAAAACAAAATTCCAAGTAGGAGGCTAAGTTTGGACATGATCCAAGTATAGCTTATTCGTTAGTCGAGGAGGAGACGACTAGTAGGATCCAAAGGAGGAGCGTTAGTTTCCAGAGGAAGGGGAGTGATCCAGGGCCTAGGAGTACCAGCGTAATCGGTGCGACTAGAGTGAGTGGGGAGAGCAAGAAAAGTATTATTGACACCAGCATGGTGATGAAGAGAGTGGATTAGGGGAGATAAATCTTGTTGAGAAAGGAGGATATTTTTGTATTTGCCGCGATAGATGGTGCCGTGAACCTTGTAGGTTTGGTTGTAATACATAGCGTAGCCTACGGAAGTGCGACGGAGGAGGTTACTAATACCAGGTTGGGGTCCACCTTGATTTTCGCGAAGAACTAGATGAAAGTGGTCAGGAAGCAAAAGAAAGCCATGGAGGGTGACGGGCGAGGCGCCAAGAGTTGAAGCGTTGCGTTTGGCAATCACGGTCTGGGGGGTTAGGCGTTTGACCCAAGAGAGTGGGGTAGCGTCGGGGAAGCGGAGATAGTAGGACAACAACAAGAGAAAGTTTTTGTAATCAGCATCAGTTCGGAAGAGGAGAGTGTCTTTTTTGGCGGTGTGCTTGAGATGATAGTAGGATCCCTGGGTGAAATCGCGTTTGAGCAGTAAGCTAGGCATAAATCAAAGGTACACTAAGAAGACTATCCTTGTCAAGTCTCGGTACTAATCAGTTTCGTGATCAATGGAGTTGGCTAAATCGTTAGCGCTTCGGTAGAGTTTTTTCAGATCTGAGTAGAGGGTTTGGAGATGAGTGCGGACCGCCGTAACACGAGTTAGGGGAATGGTGGTAGCTAGATTGTCGAGGGCAGAAATGAGGGTAGTTTTGAGATTGAGAGAGAGAAAGAGGAGGGTATCGGTTTCCTCGTGACCGAGATTTTTGGTGAGTTTGGCACGCGCTCGTTTGGCGTCAAGGGCAGTTTCGTACTGATGACCAAAAAGAATAGCCAAGGGAGTAATCATGATGAGGGCGAGGAGTTCGGAAAGATGGGCGAGGTCACTGAGATTGGTCCCAGGAAGGAATAGGAAAAAAAGAATCAAAACTCCGGTCAAGACTAGGGTAGCTTCGATTTCGTAAAGCATGGCAACTCCAAACAAAAGGAAGTAGAGCAAAAAGAAAAGCGGGGAGGTCAGCGCACCAGTTTCGGATACCAACAGGAGAATCATACAAGTTAAAATGGTGATATCGAGGGTAATAGTTGAACGGTGGAACCAGTGAGGTTTTTTGGATTTCAGCCAGTGGGAAGTTAGATAAAGCAGAATCAAAGCGGCCACTAATTGGAGAGAGTAGGAAGTGAGAAAGGGGAGGGTGAGCCAGAAATAGATCCCGGAGGTCGCGGCAAGCAAAAGGATGGTATGAAACAGGAAGCGAGTGGGCATTAATTGGAGTGTACAACAAAATACGTTAGAATAGTAGAATGACAAAGACTTATGTACTAGGGATGTTTCCGTATCCATCGGGAGAAGGGTTGCATGTCGGACATGTCAGGATCTATACGGCGGTAGACGTCATTTCCCGATATTTGAGGATGAAGGGACGAGAGGTACTTTCTCCAATGGGTTGGGACGCCTTTGGACTGCCAGCGGAGAATGCGGCGATCAAGGCCAAGAAGAATCCAATGGAGATGGTGCCTACCAATTATGCTAACTTTAAACGTCAAATGCAGGATTTATCGCTGTCATTTGATTGGCAACATGAGCTAGCTACCACGGACCCGGCTTATTATGGCTTGACCCAATGGTTGTTTTTGGAATTATATAAACAAGGATTGGTAACCCACGAAGAAGTACCGATTAATTGGTGTCCCAAGTGTAAGACAGGGTTGGCCAATGAGGAAGTCATGGCGGATGGGACCCATGAACGGTGCGGAACAGTTACGGGAAAGAAGAATTTACCTCAGTGGGTGATGAAGATTACGGACTATGCCGAGCGACTGCTTACAGATTTGGATAATGAGCAGTTAGATTGGCCAAGGGGGATTTTGGAGATGCAGAGGAACTGGATTGGGAAGAAGGAGGGAGCAAAGGTTAGATTTAAGATCTTAGACGATAGATTCCAGATTAAAGAATTAGAAGTGTTTACTACTCGCATTGATACGATTAATGGGGTGACATTCGTTGTGATTGCACCAGAGCTGGCCAAGCAGTGGATAAAAGCGGGCTGGAAGGCAAATTCGGAAGTAGAAGAATATGTGGCTGTCGCTTTGGCCAAGTCGGAACAAGCGAGGCTAGAAGAGGCGAAGGAGAAGACTGGGGTTGCGACAGGAATTATGGCCGAGAACCCGGTGAATAAGGAAAAGGTTCCAGTGTGGGTCGCGGATTATGTCTTGGAGGGGGTGGGGACGGGAGCAGTTATGGGAGTGCCCCAATATGATGAGCGCGATTTGGCATTTGCTCAGAAATATGATTTGCCGGTTAGAGATTTACCACTCGACGATTACGCCCAAATACTAGAAAGGCTTGCAAAAGAGGGGGTGGCCAAGCAGGAAACACATTATCATTTGCGAGATTGGGTCTTCTCACGGCAAAGATACTGGGGAGAGCCGATCCCGCTGGTTTACTGCGACAAATGTGGAGATGAAAATGGGGTGGTGGCTTTGCCAGAAACAGAGTTGCCGCTAACTTTGCCAAATCTTGAGTCGTACGAACCCACGGATACGGGAGAGTCACCTTTGTCACGAGTAGCGGAGTGGGTAGAGTGTAAGTGTCCCAAGTGTGGTGGGAAAGCCAGACGTGAGACGGATACGATGCCTAACTGGGCGGGAAGTTGCTGGTACTTTTTGGCTTTTCCTTTTTGGGTATCAGAAAACTCGGAACACTCAGATAACTCGGAAAACTCAGATAGCCAGAAGATTCAGAAAAGCACGAAGAGAATTTTGGAGGAGTATAAGTCTAAATCAAAAACCCCATATGCAGATTTCTGGCGGGAAGTGGCCAAACCGGCGATCGATAAGTGGGGTCCGGTGGATTGGTATTTGGGGGGAGCGGAACACGCGGTCTTACATTTACTGTATGCCAGATTCTGGGTGAAGGTATTTTTGGATCGAGGATTACTTGATTTTGCAGAGCCATTTTTGCGCCTTAGGAGTGTCGGGATGGTACTAGCGACGGATGGGAAAAAGATGAGCAAAAGTTTGGGGAATGTGATCAACCCGGACAACGTTGCCAAAAAATATGGCAGTGATGCGGTTAGACTGTACGAAATGTTTATGGGGCCATGGGATCAAGCGATTAGTTGGGATACCCGAAGCTTGGTCGGACAGCAGCGATTTGTGGAGCGGATAGTTGAGACCGCGGCCAAAACGGGAGCAAAAACTTCGCCCAAATTACTTGCAGAACTAACAAAATTGGCAGAAAAAGTAACGCGGGGAATTCTTGAGCAAAAATTTAATACAGCGATAGCCGGAATGATGGAGCTGATCAATTTGTGGAAGAATAATGATCTGGTAATGAGCCAAAATGACGGACAAAAGTTTGCACAACTATTGTGTCCATTTGCCCCACAGACAGCGCAAAAAGTGTGGGAAATGATGAAGGGGGAGGGACAAGTGGAGAAAAGCCATTGGCCGGAATTTGCGGAGGGGTTGGTAACTGAAGCAGTGCCGGTAACTATGGTGGTCCAAGTGAATGGGAAACTGAGAGCGACGATAGAGATGAGTAAGCAGGAATCCGCAAAGCAGGATGAGGTGTTGAGACAAGTCATGAAGGAGGAAAAGGTCAAAAAATGGTTAACCAAGGGAGAACCCAAAAGAATTGTGTTTGTGCCGGGAAGATTGATTAATCTGGTGAGTTAGAGTTTAGTCGCGGTCGCCGCTTTGCTCACGAGCGGTTTTTTTGGCATCTCCCCCGAGTTTGCGTTGTCTGCCGGGTCCACCCATGGTGTTTGGATCGTGAGGGGAGTGAGATGCATTATATACTTGGGTGTTGCGAATGGCCTGGTTTAGTCGGTTTTGGATTTCCCCTTGATCTATTTCGAGAGGTCCAAGTCCGCTTAGTTGGGCAATAATCGCGGAAACTGTCAGATTTGAATCGATAGGGATTTGAAGAATTTCGTTCAGTTTATCCCTCTGTACCCACATCCTCATTAGTTCATCGCTTGGCATAATGTTATTCTATACTATATGGCAAGCGGGGGGTTAAATCGGTTGATGTAGTATATTGTTACTGATTGATATATTTCTAGAAAAATTTACCAGAGGAAGGGGAAATATCCAAAATATAGATGAGCTGAGAAGGAGATTTTTCCCTTACCAAACACTCGGTTGGGTTGCTAGCAATCGTTGGTAGTAGATTGCTAAGGGAATGGTAGGGGTAAAAGAATGGTGATAGAGTAAAAGAATGGGTGAGTGGTGGAAGAAAAACGGGGTCTGGGTGGCTTTGGGGATGGTGGGAGTGGGATGTTTGCTTTACGGATTGTGGGGAGTGATTTGGCCGGAGCCGGCAGTGGTGGAAATTGTGCAATCAAGTTCAATAGAAAAAGGGGGTGAGATTGTGGTTGACGTGGGCGGCGAGGTGATTACGCCGGGAGTCTATAAATTGCCAACGGGAGCGAGGATCGGAGACGCGCTTGTTTTGGCGGGAGGGTTATCGGCTGAGGCGGACAGACAGTGGGTGGCACAAACGATGAATTTGGCACAAGAAATAAAGGATGGCGGGAAAATCTATATACCCACGAGAAACGAAATTAATAACCAAATTCCAATAACCAATAACCAAACAATAAGTAATCAAGCGAAAACAATTAATATCAATACAGCGAGTGTGGCAGAATTGGATAAACTAACGGGGATTGGGGAGGTGAGAGCACAGGCGATTGTCGCGAACCGACCATATGGGAGTACGGAGGAGTTGGTGAGTAAAGCCAAGATACCAGAGAGTGTGTATGAGAAAATCAAAGATCAGGTGAGTGTGTATTGAAATGAAAAGTAAATTTTCTTCTGCAAATCTCGGCATGTTTGTTATTTTATTGATAATTTTGTGGCTGAGATGGGTAAGTTTACCGAAAATCTTACCGACGAGTTGGACACCCGAATCGGTGGTCAGTTTTACCGCACCGATCTTGGATAAACCAGAACAGACTGAATCAAATGTGATCATACGCCAGGGAAGATGGTATATCAAACTAAAGAGTGATGCAGGAATTAACCAAGGGGACAAGGTCCGCTTTGTTGGCAGCGTTATCCCGTTATTGCTAGGAGGGAAAGAGCGGCAAATTAAAATGATGGATCCGAATTTTGAGATTATCGAGAGAGAAAACCAAAGGAGGTTATCTTTGATTGAAGTGATCCAGATTGGGTTGGGAAAATGGAGGAAGAAGTGGGTAACCATATTGGAAAAAACCCTGCCAGAGCCCATGTCCAGCTTGGGTGCGGGAATACTCTTGGGGGTGAGGGGAGAGATGCCCCGAGAATTTTATGACCAATTGGTGGCAACAGGCACGCTCCATGTGATTGCGGCTTCGGGATTTAACGTGATGATTGTGGCGGGAGTATTGATGAGTCTATTTAAGCGATGGTTCAGCCGGGGAGTGGCTACGATTGTGGGGATCACGGGGATTGGAGTGTATGTCGGATTAGCTGGAGGGTCGGCGTCCGTGGTTAGAGCGGGGATTATGGGGAGCCTAACTTTGATGGCATATTTTTGGGGGAGGCCGACGGAAGCCAAAAGGCTACTATGGGTGGCGGCTTACGGCATGTTGTTAATAAACCCACTGCTAATTGCAGATGTAGGGTGGCAATTGTCAGTTTCGGCGACGGCAGGATTATTATATTTAGAGCCAAAGTTGCACAAGGTTAAGGTGGGGCTGGGAGCGGAGTACATTTATCCGACGGTGGCGGCGAGTGTAGCGACGGCACCGATTATTTGGTGGCATTTCGGGAGAGTAGCGTGGATCTCCCCGATCGTTAATTTACTAATTTTACCGATCGTGCCACTAATAATGTTGCTGGCGGCAGTCGTAGTGGGGGCCGGAAGTTTGAGCATGCGAGTGGGGCAGGTGATCGGATGGATTTTGTACGTGCCTCTATGGTGGATGGTGAGAGTTATTGAATGGTGGGGTAATTTATGAACAAAGGTTGGTGGTATGGAGTTGGGTTACTAGTGGGGTTGATAATTCTGATCCTAGGTCAGATGCCTGATGAACGAATACACTTGGTAGTGTGTGATGTGGGGCAGGGGGATGCGATCCTTTTGATCAAGGGTAGTAACCAAGTACTGGTGGATGGAGGACCAAGTCAGGAGAAAATTTTGACCTGCCTGGAAAAATACTTGCCCTTCTATGATCGGAGAATCGAACTTATAGTGTTGACCAATACGGATCACGACCATTTGGCGGGGTTGATACCTGTAATAGAAAGATATGAGGTGATACAGTTTGTAACAGCTGATGGGGTGCGAGCAAGTAGTACTCTTACCAAATTGAGAGAGATTTTGATTGAGCAACAAATCCCGGTAACAGGAGTTGAGCGAGGGCAAAAACTACGAGTGGGACGAGTGGGGGAGGAGAGCAAAATAGAATTGGAGGTAGTGTGGCCGAGAGAAACAAACAGGGAATATGTGGCGGTGTTTAGCCAACAAATGGAAAAAAATATGCGCGAGCAGATACTAGGTGCAAGTGCCAAGGAGGGAAAGGTGAACGAGCGGAGTGTTGTTTTGCTCTTACTAGAGGATAATCGAAAAATTCTCCTCATGGGAGATGCGGGTGACCAGACAGAGAAAACCTTATTGGAGTTGGGAGGGTTACCTGACATAGATATCCTCAAAGTAGGTCATCATGGATCAAAGTATGCCAGTACTCTCCCATTTTTGGAAAGAATCAAACCAGAATTGGCGATCATTAGTGTGGGGAAGGGGAATCGCTATGGGCACCCGACACAGGAAACATTAGAGAGGTTAGAGCGAGTTGGGACAGAAATTGCTCGGACGGATCAGGAAGGCATAATCGAGGTTAATTTCTAATCGTATCCAGAGATTAAAGAATGTTAGCTATATAAACTATATAAACTACTGATAGTTGCATAAGAACGAGTAGTATGCTAGTCTCTGGTAAGTGCAGAATAAAATCGCGCGGTTGAGTTATAACCAGTTGTTGTTACTAGCTTATTTTCTTCAGGGTGGGGAGAAAATTTTGACAGTAAGACAAATGGAGGCGGGAACTCCTCTCAAAAAGAAGGTTTTGGGGGGAGTATTGTCGAGTTTGTCGCGAACTAGATTTCGGGGGATTAGTTTGATTGAGCCGATGGGGAAAGCCCAGGATAAGGTGGGACTTAGGTGGAAGTTGAATACCCAGATATTAGATCTGATTAAAACCAAAAAGGAGGTCGCAAGGTTACTTGCGAGTTACTAATATGGCAAATTTTGAGTGGATCGAAACAGGAAAAATAATGGGGGCGCAGGTTTACCAAGATTCGGCGCTAGTAGTTTCGTCGGTACTAAATCAACAGTATCGGGATAATTTGCACAGCCATGATCTGAAAATAATTTGGGTATCTTGGGTGCTGGTGAGTATCTTGTGGCTATATCAATTAATTAGATTGTTAGTGAGGGCGCGGAAAACTGGACGATTTGAGTTTGTGAGGTGGTTGGGTTGGTGGATTGTAGATGGATTGGTGTTTGTGGCACTAGTGGTACTACAAGTATATGTAAATTATCGGGTGCTAAAAATTGAGTATCCTCAAGACGTACGGATTGAGCGGTTGGGGGAAACATTGGTGCGAGTCAGGTGGCAAACTTATGATAAGACCTTGGGGATTATGGTCTGGGGTTATCAGGGAGAGTCAATTGAGAGAGTAATGGTAGCTAATGAAGGGAATGTGGAGACAAAAGAGCACGATTTGTTATTGGAGGTGGAAGAGGGGAAAGAAATTAAATTTTATCTGGTAGTAGGAGAAGAGGAATATGGGCAAAGCGAAAATGAACCATACGTGGTTAATCAGGAATCATTAATTTATCCATTGGAAGAAATAGAGACAAATGATTAAACGAGTCGGTCAAGTATTGGTGTTGAGTGGACTTCTCATCTTGGGAGGGGTGGTTAATGTGAAGGCTACAAGCTTTGATTACAGCGAGACTGCGGAGTGGGAGACGGGGGTATTTAATGGGGTAACCGGGGAGAGTTCGGCAGGGGAGATTAAGCTAAGATCAGCGGGAGAGTGGGAACAGAGAGCCTGGCAGACACCGGAACTACCGTTGACGACAGGGACAGCGATTGAGTCGGATGGGGAGTATGTCTATGTCTTGGCAGGATATGACACGTGGTTTGCGAGATACCATCAGGCAACTAATCGGTGGGAAGTTTTGGCTTCGGCTCCTTACTCGGCGGGATACGGCTCAGATATGGTGTATTTGGATGGATATCTTTACGCCATGTTTGGGGGGTATCAAAAAGAGTATGCCAGGTACGACATAACTAATAATACTTGGACCGAGTTAGCAGATACACCCGACTTGGTTTACCGCGGAGGTAGTTTGGCGACGAACGGAACGGATATTTATGCCTTGCATGGTAATAGTACGACTGACTTTTGGAAATATACGACTAGCACGGGTGAGTGGAGTATGTTAACGGGGACGCCGGCAACGATTAATTACGGAGCCTCATTGGTGTATAACGACGGGTATTTTTACACTCTGCGCGGAGTGTCGACTAATACCATGTATCGATATTCAGTGGCGGCGGGAACGTGGTCCACCATGACAAATATGACGGCGGTGATTGCGGAAGACAGTCATGCAGCTATCAGAGGAGCGTATATCTACATTACTTTGAATGGAAATACCACCACAATGTATCGATACGACATTGCGGGCAATAGTTGGAGCACGATGGCGGTCTTACCCCAAGCTTCGCGTTATGTGGGGAGCGTGTATAACGCGATAGATGACATGATCTATGTGTTTAGAGGAAATGGAACGTATGAATTTTGGAAGTATGATCCAGATACAGATGGGTATTTGGGACCGGTAGATATGACTCTGGCTCCAGGATCGGGTTCGGATTTGGTGTATTACGGGGGATATATTTATCAACCGAGAGGAGCCAACACCACCACTTTCTATCGTTATAACCTGACGAGTAAGACCTGGGAGTCGAGGGCGGTGGCGCCGGCAGCCTTTAATGATGATACGACAGGAGTGGTGGCGGGTAGTTACTTATATTTCTTCCAAGGGAGTAATACTACTAATTTTTACCGCTATGATCCGGCGGCAGATAGTTGGGCGACGATGGCGGTGGCTCCGGCAAATGTAAATTATGGAGGCAGTTTGGCGTACCCTGGGAGTGGTGATTATCTTTATGCAACCGTAGGAGGTTATACCCTCAAACATTATCGTTACTCAATTTCGGGGAATAGCTGGGAAGATACCCCAACTGACCTTCCTAATAACAGTGAAGCGAGTTATGGGGCTAGGCTATTTTCGGATGGGACGAATCTTTACTATGTTTCTGGTTCGCGAACCGGATTTTTGTTGAAATATACGATTTCAACTGATACTTGGAGTGAAGTAGCATCGCTACCGTATGCACCGTATTGGGGGAGTGATGCAGTTTATTGGGATGGAAATATCTATATTCAGGCTGGATATTACAAAGGTCAATTCTGGAGATACAACATTAGCAGCGGAGAGTGGCTGTATCTGGATTCATTAAACGAGTACTACGGATATCATCAGGGAGCTTATAACGGCGGAGCGCTGGTCGTTGATACCATAAACGCGATTTTGTATTCGGCGGTGGGAGCGAGTATTTTGAATATGGCAAGCTATTCGATTGATGCCAATGATTATTTAGCGAGTGGGACGTGGATTAGTCCGGTAGAGGATTTGACATATGTGACGGCGTGGACATCTTTAGTGGAAACAGCAACTAAGCCTGGCGATAGTAGTATTAGTTACGAGACGAGAACAAGTGCCGACAAAGTTACGTGGGGAGAGTGGACGGCGGTAGCGGGAACTACGATTGGGTCAAGTGTCAACCGCTACATCCAAGTGCGAGCAACTTTGACAGCAAGTACAGATCGGACAGAAACCCCGACTTTGACAGCTCTAACGATCAATTATCAAGGGGATGTGACAGCACCGACGGCACCCACCACATTTACTGGAAAGTCGAGTGAGGTGGGAGGGAGTACCTTGGTTTCGGGGAGTAGTTACCGGTACAACTATCCTTACTTTAGTTGGAGTGGAGCAAGCGATGCCGAAACTAGTGTGGCAGGGTATTATGTGTATTTCGGGACTAATGCGAGTGCTGATCCAATTACAGCCGGAAATTACCAGACAACAAGCGATTATGTGGTTACCAGTAATTTGACCACGGGGACATATTACTTGCGGGTAGTAGCCAAGGATAGTGCTGGTAATACTAGTAGTGTGGCAAGCGGATTTACCTATGGGTATCAGGGGGTGGTGGCGACTAGTGTGGCATATACAAGTAGTGGTGATTTTGCGGGGAGTACGGTAGATAACATGACCATTACAGGTGATGAGATTAAGTTGGCGGGGAAAGCTGGGTTTTGGCGGGAAGAGGCTCCGGGACTGATACCGGCGGCACCGTATTACGGATCCAGTACGGCATATGTCAGTACCAGCAGCAAGTTGTACACCCTGCGGGGATATAACACGGCAAATTTTTATAGTTATGATATTGCGAGCAGTACTTGGTCGACCCTAGCGGATACTCCGGCGGTGGTGCATTATGGAGGCAAAATTGTGGAGGGACCGGGAGGGTATTTGTATGCCTTTGCCGGGAATCAGACAAGTACTTTTTGGCGGTATGATATTGCGCAAAATACGTGGGATGATGCGGCGGCGACGGATTCACCACTGACAATTTATTATGATTCGGCGCTAGTATATGACGGAACTCAGTATATTTACGCTTTGCGGGGAACTTCGGATGATGCATTTATGCGCTATAACACAACAAATGACAGTTGGGAATCGATGGCAAATGTGGATTTTGGGGCGACAACAGAACAAATCAGTAATTTGATTAATTATGGAGCAGCTTTGACGTATGACGGGGCAGATACGATTTATGCTTTGCAGGGTACGCAGTATACCGGACTAGCAGCTTACAGCATCAGTACCAATACTTGGACTCAGCTGGCCAAAACTCCGCACAACGTTTATCAGGGGGGACATTTACAGTATGACACGACTAGCAATGCTTTGTACATGATCCCTGGCGGAGGAAAACCTTATCTATATAAATATGCGATTGCGAGTGATACCTGGAGCCAGTTGGATGAGGCGCCATGGACTTTGGGGCTAGGGAGTTCGATGCGCAATGCCGGAGGGAAGTTGTATGCAGTGCGAGGGATGGCAACTACTAGTATGGCGATTTATGATATTGCCAAAGCGGAGTGGTTAGTACCCGAAAGAGGATTTTTCCGGGAGATGTTTTTTGGAAGTGATCTGGCGACCCAAGGATATGGAGCAGATATTATCAAAGGTGACGGAAGCAATTACTACCTAACCAGAGGGAATCAGGATAGTACTTTTGTTAAGTATGATCCGACAACTGGGATCGCAACAGAGCTAGCAGATGTGCCGGGAGGAATGTATTTGGGAGGAGCGTTGGTTTATGACAGTACCGCAGAGAAAATTTATGCGAGCACAAGCAATATTAATAATAATTTTTATGTGTACGATATAGCGACGAATGTCTGGAGCCGGGAAGCAGATGATTTGCTGCCGGTTGATCCAGGGGCGGGATCATCGCTCGCTTATGATGGATCGCGTTATATTTATTATGCGAGGGGGGCGGGAACAACCAGCTTTTACCGGTTTGATACGCAAGGATCGGCGGGGAATAAGTGGAGTACTCTGACCAATATTACGGCGACTGTCAGTTACGGAGCCCAACTGGTTTATAAGGACGGATATTTGTATATCATGCGGGGAAGTGCAGTCAATCCTAACCCGCTTTACCGATATGATGTGGCGGGAGGTAGCTGGAGTACCTTAACGGCTTTGAGTGACTCGGTTTATAACGATGGCTTTTTGGTTGATTCAGGAGGAGATTATTTGTATGCCTGTAAAGGTTACAATACCGCCAGTTGTTACCGTTATAGCGTGAGTGGGGACAGTTGGAGTGCGATTGCGAATTTCCCGGGGGCAATTTACTACGGCGGGGCGGCGGCTAGTGATGGGAGCGGAAAGATGTATGTGTTACCAGGACCGGGAACGAATAGTTATGCCAATGGTTTGTATACCTACGTGATGGAATCAAGTACCACTTCGTTTGAAGAAGCCGGGTCATACCAGTCGGCAACGATTGATCTGGGGGAGGTTTACCGATTGGCGAACTTGACCTTGACGTATTCGTCTGCGACCAATAATACCTTAACTGTATCGACACGGACCAGTACCGATGGAGTGGTGTGGGATGCGTGGGTTTCTGCCAATGAAGAAAAAGCGGTGGGAACGAGTTATGAGTACAAAATAAACTCAACGGTACAGCGGTATTTACAAGTGCAGTTTGAACTTGCCAGTTCGGATGGGATTTACTCGGGAGTAATTGCGGATTATTCGATCAAGTATTATTCGGATACGACCCCTCCGACTAACGCGAGTGAACTATCGGCGTATACGACCGCAACGGCTAGCGCCAGTATGGTGACTAATACTTGGTATAACCATACCAGTCCTTATTTTGACTGGCCGGATGCGGAAGTAACAGGCGGGGCCAGTGATACCGAGACGGGAAGTGCAATAGTTGGGTATTATGTATATTTCGGATCCGATAGCGACGCTGATCCAGAAACAGCGGGAACTTTGATTACTCCAAGCTCGTTTACAGCTAGCTCGCTAGTTACCGGGAGTACTTACTATTTACGGATTAAAAGCAAGGATGATGCGGGGAATGTGAGTGGGACGGCATGGCAACCATTTATTTATAAATATGATAATGAAGCTCCGAATGTGCCAACCGGTTTGGCGGCAGATCCTTCGGGTTATACCGCGGTCAATGATTTTGATTTTAGCTGGGAGAGTGCGACCGATAGTGCCAGTGGAGGGATTGAGTACTGTTATAAAACGGCAACGGCTTCAGGGACTTTGGCGAGTGATCAGTGTACGAGCGGAGTGAGTGTGACAGGGATTACGGGATACCAGACCGGAACGAATACTTTTTATGTGCGTTCGCGTGATACGGCTGGTAACTATAGCAGTTATACGACCGGATCTTTTTATTACAATAATGGCGCTCCGTCGGCTCCGACCAGTTTGACGGTGACACCGGAAACAAATACGGTCAATTCGTTTGAGTTCGAGTGGGAGGCACCGGTTGCTTATTATGGCTCACTGGTTAATTTGCAGTACTATTACTCGGTTAATGCACTCCCAACCGAGTCGTCAGTTACGAGAGCTTATTCGAATAGTTTGGGAGCGTCGGCATATGCGACACTTCCTGGAGAAAATACTTTGTATGTGGTAGTCATGGATGAAGCGGGGAATGTTGATTATGACAACTATGCAAGCGTTACCTTTACGGCCAATACGACGGCGCCAGGCATACCCCTAAACGCTGATATTGCGGATGTGTCGGTCAAGGCCAGTTCGGCGTGGAAGCTAGCCTTGACTTGGGAGTCACCCTCGTCGGTCGGGGCGGGAGTAGCGAGTTATCAAGTTTATCGGTCGACGGATGGCGTTACCTACACCCAACGAGCATCAACTTCGGGCATTTCATATGTGGATACAGGGTTAAGCCAGATAACCTACTACTACAAGATAAGAGCCTGTGATTCGGCCAATAACTGCGGAGCATTTTCGAGTGCAGTATCGCTATATCCAGATGGAAAATATACCACGGCAGCGCCTTTGGTCGGGGAGCCTGAGGTTGGTGAGATTACCACCAAGAAGGCTGAGGTGGATTGGACGACGTCACGAACGGCCGATTCGAAAGTGGCGTACGGGACGGCGAGCGGAGATTATTTTGATGAAGAGGTGGGGAATTCTGATCAAGTGACAGTACATTCATTGACGCTCAACAATTTGAGCCCAGGGGCAACCTATTATTTTGTGGCGAAGTGGACGGATGAGGACGGGAATTTGGGATCGAGCGAAGAATATACGTTTGCGACTGATCCGGCGCCAACTGCTAAAGAAGTGAAGGCGGTGTCGATTGGACTGGATACAGTGAATATCCAGTTTACGAGTAAAGACGCGAGTAAAGCGAAAGTGTATTACGGTACTACCACGGCTTTTGGAGGCTATAGTGAGATGGGTGTGGGGACGGCTGAGTCGACCTATACTGTCCAGTTGACCGGACTGGCGGATGGGACCAAGTATTATTACAAGGTTAGTCTGTTTGACAGTGAGAATAATGAATACGAGGGAGATACCTATTCCTTTGAGACTCTGCCGCGACCAAGAATTGATTTGGTGAAGCTGCAACAAGTTAAGGGGACTGCAACGGGAACGATTTTGGTCACGTGGGTGACTAATACGCCAATTTCTTCGATAATTACTTATTACCCCTCGGCCAATCCATCTGCTGCGCAGGATAATATTGATGTGAAGTTGGTGACAGCCCACCGAGCTTTGATCTCTGGGTTACTGCCCAATACTGCATATACGATGGTAGTAAAAGGACGCGATAAGGTAGGGAATGAGGCGGTAGCGTCAGCACAGACATTTAGTACGGCGTCGGATACGCGACCGCCGTCGATTGCCAATTTGAAAGTTGAGCCAGTGATTCTGGGAGTAGGGGAAGAGGCAACGGCCCAACTAGTTGTGTCCTGGGATACGGATGAACTCTCGACTTCTCAGGTGGCTTATGGAGAAGGATCGGGTGGGAGTTTGGGGAGCAAAACTCAGCAAGACAGTAATCGAACTTTCAATCATTTGGTGGTGATATCTAATTTGCAGCCATCAAAGGTATATCACCTCAAGGCTTTGTCGATGGATGAAGCAAGTAATGAAGCAACCTCGGTAGATCGAGTCGTAATTACTCCGAAAGAAACTAAGAGTGCCTTAAATTTGGTGGTATCCAACTTATCCCAAGCCTTCGGGTTCTTGGGAGGAATAGCGGGGAATTAATTAACAAGATAAACATATGACGATCAAAGAAAAGTTGATAAATCGATATTTGAAACCAAGGTTTTCGTTTGTGTGGTTACAGATGGCGGTTATTAGTGCGTTGACGGCTGGAATGGCGATTGGACTATTTTTCTTGGTGAATGATGTGGTAATTCCACGAATTAGAGCGACAAGTACGCCATGGGTCCAAACGGACTGGAGTGGAGGGGATAGTTCCACGTTAGTTTCTGAGACAGTAAATACCTGGACGAGTTTGGATGGAGTTGAAGCCACAGCCAGCGCTGGTTTGATTGTCCTTGATCAGACGGATGGTTGGAGTAGTGATTATCATAATTGGGCATATCGAAGGAAGATTACCTTTGATAATACTGACGCTACTTTGGGAGTAACTAGTGAAAATCTAACTGATTTCCCGGTATTGGTGAAGCTGGACACAGGGACAAATATTGATTACACCAAGACTCAAGACTTGGGTCAGGATTTGAGATTCACTGATTCTGATGGGACGGTTTTGGCTTATGAAATCGAGAAGTGGGATGAAACCGGGTCTTCATACGTGTGGGTTAAAGTTCCCCAAATTGATCAAAATTCTAACACTGATTATGTATATATATATTACGGTAATACCGGAGCGAGTGATGGACAAACAGAAAGTAGTGTTTGGAATAGTGGTTATAAGATGGTCCAACATTTTAATGAGAGCAGTGGCGTTCACTATGATTCGACTGCAAATAATTTTGATTCAAATAGTGTAACGGTGACCGAGCAAGGGGCAGACATTGGTCAGATTGATGGAGCAGATCACTTTAATGGTGCCGGCGATAACATTACGATTACTGCGATTAGCCCAGCCTCACAAGTGACAGTTACTACCTGGTTTAAGAGATTAGGAGTGGCAGGGAGTGGATATCATACGATTTATATGCAAGGTACCCAGATTGAGTTGGATGCGATTGAGAGCACAGGACAAATTAGAGCAGGAGTCACGACAGCAACGATGGGGAGACAAGTATTTAATAGTGGAAGTGGGCTGGGAGATGGGCAATTTCATCAATTAGGCTTGGTGTATAACGGAGAAACACTAAAGGCCTATATTGATGGGGTTCAAACAAGCTCTCAATCAGTATCAGGGGCGCTTTCTACCGGGAGTGCAACTACAATTGGTAAACTTGCACCTAGCTATTATGTTAATGGAGTTCTCGATGAAATTAGAGTTTCAGATATTGGACGTTCAGCCGCTTGGATTGCAGCTTCTTACAAATCTGAAACGAATGCTTTTAATACAATCGCTGATGAGGTAAGTCAGTATCCTGATTCTGGTATTTTGATTTCGAATATTTTGGATGCCGGATTTGCGGCTGACTGGGGGGAGTTGAGTTACACGGCTTCAGGGTCCGGAGTAACGATTAAAGTTAGAACTGATAGCAGTCCGGATATGTCTGGGGCTACGGATTGGGGGTCTTGTAGTGGGATTGCTTCTGGGACAGATCTGACAGAAACTGATTGTGTTACTGACCAGGATCAATATCTTCAATACCAGGCAACTTTGACTGTCCAGGGAGCATTATCTCCGGAGCTTTATGATATTTCTGTTCCTTTTACAGCTTCAGATCAATTGAGACCTAGCGTGAATGCAGCTAATGTGGCAATTACTGGGTTAACCAGTGGGAATTGGACGAGTACTGAACCTACCATCACTTGGACAGCTGGGACTGATGATACGGCTGTTGCTGGTTACTGTATCTCTTTGGATGAGCAAACGGTAGATGCAACTCCGTCAGCTAGTCTTAATCCGGAGACTGATGCAGGAGAGATGAACGGTTTGGATGATGGAATTACCAATAACTCAACTTGTCCTTATATTGTTGCCGGAACAAGCGTGGATTTGAGTTCGATTTCTGGTTTAACTTTACCGACTAACAAACAGTATTGGTTTTCGATTAAGGCGGTGGATGCGGCTGGGAATGTGGCCAATGATATCGCTGGTCCTTGGCAGGATTTGGTGAGCTTTAAGTACGATAGTACTGTCCCTACTAATGTAGCTTATCTGACTATGCCTTCAACTAATTTTTCTAATGTAGTGGATATGAATTTTTCTTGGCCGACTAGTGGTGGCAGTGCCAGTTCCGATTCCGAATCGGGAGTTTTGGGTTGGCAATATCAGCTTAATTCGAGTGCCGGTTCTTGGCAGGGAACGACTTATAATGCGGAATTTGATTTGGACTATATCCCGGCTACTGCCTCTGCATATACATTTATTGCTGCTCGTGATGAAGCTAATGTAATAACTGGCAATAATGTGGTTTATTTCCGGACGGTCGACAATGCCGGCAATCCCTCTTCGGCGGCAACTTACCGGACCGGTAATTTGACTTACGGTGGGGAGGCTCCGAGTTTTCCTGGAGATGGTGTGGTAACAATTGATCCTACTACTTCAGATACCAATGAGTTTTCTCTTTCATGGTCGGAGGCAACACCGACCGATGGTCAAAATGTGACTAGTTACTATTACATGATTAATACCAGTCCGCCTTCATCTTTGGCGACACTGCAAGGTAATGCCAGTACCTATTGGGATAATGGTACTGAAATTACTTTAGTCGCTGCTGCTTTACCCAATGTTAATAAAGGGGTGAACACGGTTTATGTGGTGGCAATAGATGATGCCGAAACCCCAAATTACTCTCCCAGCAACTATATTTCCGGTAGCTTTACTTTAAATTCAACCGATCCGGACAATGTGGGTAATTTAGTTGCTTCAGATTCTAGTATTAAATCTTCATCTCAATGGAATGTGACCTTGACCTGGACAGCTCCGAGTTACCAGGGAGCGGGTAATTTAACTTATCTGATTTATCGTTCTGTCGATGGGTCTAGTTTTTCTCGGGTAGGTAGTACTTCCGGTCTTTCCTATGTGGACAATACTCCGGCTTCCGTTCTTTATTACTACAAAGTATATTCTCAGGATGGAGCTGAAGCGATTTCTTCCGGGACAAATGCGGTTTCAATAACTCCGACCGGTAAGTGGACCAGTGCGCCAGGATTGAGTGTTAATCCGGCAGTGTCATCGATTACAACCAAGAAAGCGACGATAACCTGGTCGACTGATCGAACATCTGATTCAAAAATTCAGTATGGGACAGGCAGTGGGAGCTATGGGAGTGTGGAACCGAGTAATTCAAGTCAAGTGGCGGCGCACTCAATTCAACTAACGGGATTATCTCCAGGGACGACTTATTATTATAAAGCTAAGTGGACGGATGAAGATGGCAATACGGGAACTAGTAGTGAGTATAGTTTTACGACAGATGCTGCACCGGTAGCACAAAACGTGAACGTAACTAGTATTGGATTGGATTCAGCGGTAATTAATTATACAGTGACTGGAGCTAGTCAAGTAAAAATATATTACGGGACAACAAATAGTTTTGGTGGTTCTACGACCTTGACTACTTCTACCAGTGAAACGACATATTCTACGATATTATCTGGTTTGACTGACGGGACTAAGTATTACTACAGAATTAATGTGTTTGACGAAGAAACGGCAGAATATGAGGGGACGATTTTGGATTTTACTACTTTACCTCGGCCAAAAATTGCGACGGTAAGGTTACAACAGGTGAGGGGATCCTCTAGTTCGACAGTTTTGGTTACTTGGACTAGTAACACAGAAATTTCGAGTATTGTGACTTATTATCCATCAGCCAATGCTTCGGCGGCGCAAGATAAGATTGAGATTAAATTAGTGAAAGCCCATACAATGTTGATTGAGGGACTATTGCCTAATACGGCGTATACTCTGATTGTTAAAGGAAGAGATAAGATTGGCAACGAGGCTTTGAGTAATCCGCAAACATTTACCACGGCGACTGATACTCGACCACCGGTATTGGCCAATTTGAAAGTAGAGACAGTGATACAAGGGGCGGGAGAAGAAACTACGGCACAATTAGTTGTGGCGTGGGATACGGATGAACTCTCAACTTCTCAGGTAGCGTATGGGGAAGGATCAAGTGGGAATTTGGTGAATAAAACTCAGCATGATACTGATTTAACATATAATCATGTAGTAGTCGTCCCCAATCTTCAACCTTCGAGAGTTTATCATGTTAAGGCAATTTCTTTTGATGATGCGGATAATGAATCTCAATCGGTGGACCGGGTAGTGATTACCCCTAAAGCAACCCAGAGTGCGCTTAACTTGGTAATTATTAATCTCTCGAAAGCCTTTGGATTCCTTGGCAATTACGGGAGTAACTAGTAAACTGGTAGTAAAGATATGAGTAATATAACGGTAAGTAAAAATTCTCCAGTCATGAGTGTAGAGCATGTGAATAAGAATTATCAGGTGGGAACACAGGAAGTTCAGGTGTTAAAGGATGTATCTACCCAGATTCACGGGGGGGATTTCTTTGTCATTTTTGGACCATCGGGATCAGGAAAGAGTACTTTATTACACACCCTGCTAGGACTGGAAAAGCCGACCGCGGGGAAAGTGATGTTACTAGAGAAAGATTTTGCGCAGATGAGTCAGGATGAGGCGGCGGAGTTTCGGAAAACCCGAGTAGGGATGGTGTATCAACAGCCATATTGGATCAAGTCGTTAACGGTACTAGAAAATGTGGCCTTCCCTTTGTTTTTGTTGGGTCAGATGCCGTCGGAGGCATTTGGAAAATCGCTAGAGATGTTAAAAATCGTGGGGATGGAAGATTGGCAAAATTATTCACCGACGGAGTTATCGAGTGGACAGCAACAGAGAGTGTCTTTGGCGAGAGCCTTAATTAATGACCCGGTTATTTTGGTGGCGGATGAACCAACCGGAAATCTGGATACCCAGTCAGGAGAAGAGTTAATGCAGCTATTGTCTAATTTGAATAAGCAGGATGGGAGAACTATCGTGATGGTGACTCATGACTTGGAATACTTGAAGTATGCGACCAGGATGATTCGAGTGGTAGATGGAAAAATTGAGAATGAATATAATCAGGCCGAAGTGAGTAAACTCTTTAAGGAAATGGCAGGGAAGCGGGGAGCCAGACATATCCAAGAGTTGGAAGTAGCCGGAGATACCAAGAGTACACATATTGGAAGAGGAGAAAATAATGTTAGCTGATTTACTGCAAAACCATCAACATGAAGCCAAAGCTGAGGAGCGAACGGCTGGGGTAAAAGTTCCTAAAAGGTCATGGAAGGAAAGACTGCGGAATTGGAGACATTTTTTCTCCAAAGAAACGGTAATTAAGCTACAAGAAGAGGGTAAAACAATTTTGTCACTGTTAAGTTTCTTTGGCTTGTTATTGGTATTTTTGCTTGAGCTATTATGGAAAATGATTGGGCAGATCAAGATATTGGGGAAAATTGTCAGTTCAACGGATCGATTTTGGCAAACTAAACTGGGGAATTGGGGAGAGAGAGTAATTGCTAAGTTAGAAGGACACAGGGGAGGGGTGCGGCGAAGCTTTCTCATCGCTTTGGCTTTCCGAAATATGCGAGCTAAAAGAACTCGATCATTTGTGACAGTGGGAGGGATGGGGGTGGGGATTGCGGCGATTGTGTTTTTGGTTTCGGTGGGGTATGGGTTACAACGACTAGTAGTTTCGCGGGTGGCGCGGCTGGAAGAATTAAAAATGGCCGATGTCACGATCGGTCAGGCCTCGAATATTCGATTGGACGGGGAGGCTATTCAAACCATGCAAAATATCGGCGGGGTGGAAAAGGTGATGCCGATAGTGTCACTGGTCGGGAAGGTATTTTTTGAAGGGGGAAATAGCGAGAGTGTGGTTTATGGAGTGAGTGGAGAGTATTTGGAGGTGGCGGGATTGAACAAAATTAAGGGAGATTGGTTTACCACCAGAGAAGAAGCGGGGTTATTGCCCGATGTGAGAGTGGCGGGAGTCAGTACCGAATGGAATTTTCAAGAGGCTAGTTTTGGAAGTCGAATCCGCAATGTCGAATTTAACGTAGAACCAGAGATTTATCTCAAGGTATTAGCTGAACCTCGGAAAGGTGCGGAGATTTTGGGTTACGTAAAGAGGGTGGAAGGGGGATATGAAGGAGTGGAGTATTGGGGCGAGAGTTACCAGGAAGACGAGCGGGGTGGGGAAGGACGCAGTGTTCAGGGAGTAGTATTGGGGAGATGGATTAAGGCTCCATACCCGTTGTGGCAGAAGAAAGGATTTAATTACGAGGTTGTTTATGATAGCGAACGGATCCAGGAATGGAGAGAAGGATACATTGCCGAAGTTGGGGTGATGGTGGACGAAGATGCGAGTAGTTACATCGAGTGGGATGATGATACTGATTATGGAACGGTTTTGGGGGAGGCCAGTGGGAGTGCGGAGATTGTGACGAGCGTGAATCCGGCGGCTTCTATTTCGGCGATGGTGGTTGGGACGGATGAGAATGGAGTAGAGTGGGTGTCAATTGGAGAGAGCGCCTCAGAGAGTGCTCAGGCAGCCGCGGTACTAATGATTGAAACACCAGAGTCGATGCAGAGACAGGCGGTAGTAAATCGAGCCTTTATTGAATTGTTGGGAATAGATGTGAATAAGGCGGTTGGATCGACTTTTGAGATTGGATTTGTGATTCTCAATACACTGAAACCAGATTTGGATCGGACGGCGGAATCAAAACCGACAGTGTATACAGTTTCGGCGGTAATTGAAGAGGGGAGTACACCCTTGGTGTACGTACCATTAGGGGATATTGTGGGTTTGGGGACAACTAATTATTCCCAAGTTAAGTTGGTGGCTAAGGATAAGAGTGATCTGGAAAAGATTCGTCAGCAAATTGATAACTTGGGGTACAAAACGGCCTCGGTGGCTGACACGGTGGCACAGATTGATCGGTTATTTGGAACTGCCAGAGCGGTGTTAGCGACTTTTGGCTTGGTGGCTTTGGCGGTGGCATCGCTGGGGATGTTTAATACGTTAACGGTGTCACTGATGGAGCGGACACGGGAGGTGGGGATTATGAAAGCGATGGGAATGCAGAGCTCGGAGGTTAAAGAGTTGTTTTTGGCAGAAGCGATGGCGATGGGACTCTTGGGAGGAGTATTTGGGGTACTGACAGGATTTTTGGCAGGGAAGTTGTTGGGGATAGTACTTTCAACCTTTGCGATTGTAAAGGGAGTGGGGTGGATAGATATTAGTTATATTCCCCCGTTATTCGTCGTGTTCGTCTTGATATTATCTTTTGCGGTGGGGGTGGTAACGGGGATTTACCCAGCCAGACGCGCAACCAAGATTTCGGCCCTGGATGCTTTAAGGTATGAGTAGAATGGGGGAATAGGGTAGAATAAAGACATGCAAATGATTAGGGAGGGGATTCAAGCCCAATTAAAGAAACTGAAAATGCCGGTTGTTAACTTTAAGGTGGAACATCCAAAAGATGAACAACACGGGGATTATTCCACCAATGTGGTGCTAGTTTTGGCCAAAGAAGTTGGAATTAAGCCGCGGGAAGTGGCGGAAAAGATATGGGAATTGTTAGCAAATGATATAGAAATGAATAGATTGATAGAGAAAATAGAAGTGGCGGGAGCGGGTTTTATCAATTTTTACCTAAAGAAAGAGTATCTGATTGAGGAAGCTGGAGCCGCCAGGAAGAAAGGTTATGGGAAAAATAAACAACTGGCAGGACAAAGGATCATGGTTGAGTATACCGATCCCAACCCGTTTAAGGAGATGCACATAGGCCACCTAATGAGTAACACGATCGGCGAGAGTCTGGCCAGGATATTGATCGCGCAAGGAGCAGAAGTGAAACGAGCCAATTACCAGGGAGATGTGGGATTACATGTGGCCAAGGCGATTTGGGGAATACGTCAGGAATTAGGAATGAGGAAGTTGGAACTAGGGGAGTTAGAGAAATGGGAACTCAAAGAGCGACAGAAGTTGATGGGACAGGCATATGCACTGGGGGCGACAAGATATGAGGAAGATGAAGAAGTGAAAAAAGAAATCCACGAATTGAACCTGCAAATTTATCAGAGAAGTAATGCAGAGACTAACAAACTGTATGATGTGGGGAGAGAGTGGTCACTGGCATATTTTGAGACGATTTATGCTCGGCTGGGAACCAAGTTTGATGAATATTTTTTTGAGAGCGAAGCGGGACCGGTGGGACTAGAGGTTGTTAAGGAAGGGTTAGCAAAGGGTGTTTTGGAAGTAGGCGAAGAGGGAGCGGTAGTATATAAAGGAGAAAAAGATCATTTACATACCCGAGTATTCCGCAATAAATTGGGGCTACCGACTTATGAAGCCAAGGATTTGGGACTGGCGAAGACTAAGTATGGGAGATACTCCTACGATCGATCGTATATTGTCACAGCCAACGAGATTACCGAGTATTTTAAGGTAGTTTTGCGGGTGATGGAACAGTTGTACCCCGAACTGGCAGCAAAAACGACGCATATTCCCCATGGGATGATGAAGCTAGTAAGCGGGAAGATGAGTAGTCGGACTGGCAAGGTAATAACAGGGGAGGGGTTACTCAATGATTTGAAAGCGGTGGTACAACTTAAGATGGGGGAGAGGGAAATCAAGGAGCGAGAGCGGGTAGCGGATATGGTAGCGGTGGGGGCGCTTAAATATACGGTGCTAAGGCAGGCAATCGGCGGGGATATTGTCTATGAACCAGAGAAGATGACCAATCTGGAAGGGGATACCGGGCCATATCTCCAGTATACCTTTGCTCGGGCAAAAAGTGTTTTGGCAAAGAGTGAGATTACAAGGGATCAACCCTCGCAATTGCATGGGATCAACCCTAGTAATGAAGAGATGAGTATTCTGCGCTGGATTTACCGGTATCCGGAGGTGGTGGTGGAAGCGGGGGAAAAGTTTGCACCGCAACTAGTGGCGACGTATATCTACGAATTGGCGACCAGATTTAATAGTTTCTACAATGCGCTTGACAGAGGCGGTGGCAAATATTCTTGAGAGTGGATTGGGGTTATTGGGGATCCAGGCCCCAACGGAAATGTAGTTTGGTATAATCCGACCGATGTTATTAAAAGAAAAGTGTGCGTGGTGTCAACAGGGTGGGCGAAGTGGTGAGTGTGGATTTAGAGAAATTGGGGGTGAGAGAGTGTTAAGGGAGTGGGAAGAAACAGTATTACCGACGACATTTTGTCCCCACGCGATTTGTGAACAGGGGAGAGGTGCGATTAGGACAGTCTTGGAAGGCGGTCGGCATCCTCATCAAACACTGGATTGGGAGGGGAAGAAATATTTATGGTTTACTTTTACGGGGAAGGCAATCCCGTTTATGGTTGATCCTAAATCTGGAAGAGTATATCAGCCGTGGGGTGAGGAGTTGATACCAGTCGGGGTAACTTTGAGTAATAAATAGGGCAAAATTGTGGTAGCATATGTGAATGGGATTACGATGGGATGCTAAAAAAGAACAATTTGTAGAGGGCAGGGGGAAGAGAGGGAGGCCAAAAGGTTCTAGGACAGTGAGTGCTGATACTACAAAAGCCCTGAAACCAGGAGAACTTGGAAAAGTAATCCCACCAGAAATAGTTTTATCCGAAGAAGCTCCAATCGAAGCGTTGATAGTCGCAGCGTTCAAGAATTTGTTAAATGGATATCCGATAAATCCTTTGATTGAAAGTGAACTAACGAGAAGAAAACTTAACGTTGAAACTTTCCACGGGAGTAGAGAGGATTGGGCGCATCAGGCTCATGCGATCATAGATGAATATGACAAATTATTGGCAAATGAACATATGGATATGGGAGATTATGTAATGTATGATACTACAGCAGGTATGGGTACAGTAAGAGGTGCTATGACTGGAGAAAGAGATAAGAGGGGAAAGCTGCGGGAGTAGTGTATATTTAAAGAGTGAGGAAGATTTTGGCGCAAGTGGTGTCGAGAGTGTTTGATCCGGTGTGGGAGATCCCATTGGCGATCCTGCTGGCGGTGGCGGTAGCAATCCAAGAGGGATTACGCTGGCGATTCGTAGGGTTACTATTGTTTGTTGATGCGATCGTGCCTTTAATCTTTTTCTTAATCATGCTCTATAATCGGCAGATTTCAAACTGGGATATTCGAAATCGGAAACAACGAATTCCCCTATATTTGTTTACTTTGATTTGTCATTTGGGGGGAATATGGATGGCCCATGAACTAGGCAAAAACGAGTTGGTTCAGGTATTAGCGGTATTTTATGGAGTGGCAATCGTCTTTTTCCTGATTACACTCAAGTGGAAGATTAGTTTACATACGGGGGTTAATGCGGTTTTAATCACGGCGATTAATATGTTTTTCGAGTGGAAATATATTTGGTTATACGCGATATTATGTCTGGTAGCTTGGGCACGAGTAGAGCAAAAACATCATACGTGGGCACAGGCAATGATGGGAGCGATAGTTGGTGGAGGGATGGTAGCGATCGGTTTAGCCTGGGTTGTAGTAAAATAGAAAAGTTGGGCCGTTAGCTTATCTGGTAGAGCACCGCATTCGCATTGCGGAAAGGGCGGTTCGAGTCCGCCACGGTCCACTAAGAAAGGAAATAATCATGAAGTTTGACGTTAACTACACCAAGTTGACAAATGGAGTGAGGGTGTTGGCGATCCCAATGGCGGGAGTTGAGTCGGTGACAATGATGATTTTGGTTAAAACCGGCTCTAGGAATGAGACCGGAAAGCAGGCGGGGATCTCCCATGTGTTGGAACACATGCTATTTAAGGGAACCAAGAGTTTCCCAACGCCCATGGCGATTTCGACCGCGATTGATTCGATTGGAGCCGAGAATAATGCCTTTACTGGCAAGGAATATACGGGTTACTACATTACCAGTGCAGCCAAACACTTGCCTTTGACCACGAAGATTTTGGCGGAAATGGTGACGGTGCCGAGCCTCCCTCAAGAAGATTTGACCCGGGAACGAGAAGTGATTGTGCAGGAAATTGCCATGTATGAGGATGAGCCCAGAGAGCGGGCTGTTGAGGAGTTTGAAAACCTGATCTATGACGGAAGCAGTATGGGGAGACTAATTATTGGAGACAAAGAGACGGTTAGAGCGACCACGAGCCAAGCTTTGAGAACTTACATGCACGAGTGGTATCGGGGAGGGAATGTGTTGGTAGTTATAGCCGGGAAGATCCCAAGTGATAGACGAGAGATGTTAGTTGAGTTGGAAAATAAATTGTCGGGAATGGGGAAGGGAGGGATGTTGACATATAACCAATCAGGGAAGTATGGGAAACCTCAGACAAAGCATGTGCGAAGAAAAACTGAACAAGCCCATTTTTTGATGGGGGTACCAGGAGTCTCATTGATTGATCCTAGGCGATATGCACTCCAGTTAGGGCAAATTGTTTTGGGGGGAGGGATGAGCAGCCGATTATTTAACGAGATTAGAGAGAAGCGGGGACTGGCTTATTACGTACGAGCTGAGATGGATACGGCCTATGATGTGGGGTATTTGGCGGTTCGGGCGGGAGTGGCACTCGGGAAGCTTGAAGAGGCTTTAAGAGTATCTAAGGAGGAATTGCTCAAGCTGGGGTCGACAATTACCCAAACAGAACTAAGGAAAGCCAAAGAATACGTGCTGGGTCATTTGCCCCTGACTTTGGAGGATTCGATGGGGGTGGCCCAATTCTTTGGGATGCGAGCTTTGATAACTGATGAGATTAGGCAACCAGAAGAGGTGGAACGGATTGTTAGAGGAGTGACGCTAGATGAGGTTAAACAGGTATTGACGGAGCTAGTAAAAGAAGAGGAGATTAGGACAGTAATTGTGGGACCAAGAGCTAAGTAAGTCGGGGTGCTCGGAATCGAACCGAGGCCGCACGCACCCGAAGCGCGCATCCTACCGCTGGACCACACCCCGACAAGGGGATTATATCCTATGTGATAGAATGGGGGAAAGGAGAAAAATATGTCTATGCAACGCACAGTAATTTTGATTAAACCAGATGGATTACAGCGAGGACTAATTGGAGAAATCATGCGCCGGTTCGAGCGTAAAGGACTCAAGTTGGTGGGACTGAAGATGATGAGACCCACAAAGACAAACCTTTTTTCAAAGACCTAAAAGGATTTATGACCTGGACACCGATCGTGGCGATGGTGTGGGAAGGACAAGAAGCAGTCAGCGTAGTCCGAAAAATTGTCGGAGTGACTAAAGGGTACGAAGCGGAAGCCGGGAGTATCCGCGGTGATTACGCTTTGAGCGGGAGCCAAAATTTGATTCATGCCTCGGATAGTACTGAGAATGCCGGGAAAGAGATTAGACTAATCTTTAAATCAGAAGAATTGTTTGAGTATGATACGGCCGAGGCGTGTCTGATTTATTCGGAGTTTGAGCGGGGGAAGTAAGGGGTGTATGTGTCCCTGCCGGGAATTGGACCTGGATTGGCGGTTTAGGAAACCGCAGTTCTATCCGTTGAACTACAGGGACGTTGAGATTATTTTACCTTAGTTGTGTCGATAAGGCTTGTTTTGGGGCCTGGTTCGAGGAGATAGTAAGGAGTAACCCCATCGACAATCTCGGCTTTACCGAGGCGGACGTAGGCATCGAGGAGTGATTTGCCGGAGAATTGAATGAGACCGAGCGGCAGGACTTTGATGGGAGATGTGTGGGGGAGGTAGTAGGCTACTTCGGCAAAGGAAGGTAGGACGGTATAGACGTTCTGATCATTTTTTACCTTGGTTTGGTAGAGTTCGGCAACTTCTTCACGCATAGAACGAGGGTATTGAGAGAAAATTCGATAATCAACGTAGACTTGAGCACCAAGGAGAACAATGACGATCAAGAGAAAGATGATTTGAGGCAGACGCTTGAGAGCCTGAACAGTCAGAATCAGAATGGGGATGGCGGAAAAAATGAGGTAGCGATAATAGAAGACGGGAGTAAAGAGGAGGGAGATGATAGTGGAAAGGAGGGTAGGGATCAGAAGCCAAGTAAGAAGGAATCGGTAATGGCGAGGGAAGTCGCGTTGATAAAGCCGGTAGAGGAAATCTAGCAGGAGTATGGCGCCAACAGAGTAAGCGAGAGGTGATTGCATGATGGTTACTCGATCTCCCCCGACAACGCGGAGAAAAAATTCGGCGTGGGTACGATTGTTCATGGGGCCGATCCAGTAGCTGGACTGGACCGAGCTGGTTTGCCCGAGAAGGGTAGGTAGCCAGGGGAGCTGAATGAGGAGGACTCCGAGAGCACTAGGGAGGAGAGCGAGGATTTTGTTACGTTCAAAAAGGAGCAGATAAAAGCCATGTGAGGCGAGAATAATCCGCCAATAATGGTATAGAGGATTCTCCAGAGGTAATGTCCTTTGTTTTCATTGAGCGCTCGCCAAAAAATGTAGGCAGAGAGGATGGTTTCGCAAGCCAACAGACCGTAGGAGCGAGCTTCGAAAGCATAGGTAAAGAGAATAGGGGAGAAAAGGATCAAGATACTAGATGATAGACGATAGATTTTAGTGAGAGTATTTTTAGTGGTCCAAAATAATCCAGTTAGTTTGTATACGAGAAAGGGAATTAGGAGGAAAAAGAGGGTGGAAAGGAGACGAATGGGGATTTCGGAAAAGCCGGTAAGCGAGCCCAACGCATGAACGAGAAAATAATAGAAGGGGGGATGGAAATCTTGGCCGGTAATGGTAATGATTTCTGTGATGGGGAGGCGGGAAATACCAATGGTCCAGGCTTCGTCTCCCCAGAAGCCACGAGTTAAGTAGTTGTGAGTGAGCAGATTGAACATGATATAACTATACAATTATCTAAGCTTGATTGTATAGAGGTTGGGAGGGGTGTCGGGAGAAAATTGAATGCGGGTAACTATCTTTGAGTAATCTGGCCAAGGAGTGACAAAAGTGTGGTCAAAAGGTCCGGCATAGACAGTGGTTGTGTTGGTGTTGTCATATTCGATGAGAACAATATTTTGTTCGGTGGTAATGATTAAGTGGATGGAGTCGGGATACCACTGGAGGCTACCGACTGTCATAGAGGAGTATTGGGCATTAAAGCGAGCGAGGGTATTAGTGAGGTTCCCGTCTTGTTGAAGGGTATGGAAGGCGGAGGGAGAGGAGATTAGTTCGGCAGGAAGAGGTTCGAGGTTGGAAAGAAGAGTGGTTTTTTGAAGGACAGGTGAGAGTTGAACCAGATTGGATTTGGTTTTGGGGGTTTGGGAGGGAGAGGGGGAAGGAGCTGAACCTTCGGCGATAAGGAAATTTTTGTCTTCTTTGAGATCATAGACATACCAGTTGCCGGGCGACAATTGACGGGTTTCTGGCTGGCTAGAAGAGGAGGGAAGAGAGGGGATTAAGCCGACGGGGATTTCCAGATTACTCAAAGCTTGGTATAAAAGTTTTTCTCCGTCTGGAGAGAAATAGAGGTTGGTGAGGATACTGGATTCAGTAGCCAAGCCCTGGAAAAAATCGGGGAGTTTGGTAAGACGAGTCAGATCAGTGCGAGCCAATTCGAGTTCCCATTCGGAGAGGATTTGAGGGAGTCGAACGGTCACATCTTTGAGCTCGGTTGGATCGTTGAAACGAGTTGAATCCAGGAGGAGGTGATCTCCATTTTCGAAAGCAACTAGAATTTCGGAGCCATTGGGACTCCAGGTGTAATGAGAATTGGCGTAGGAGTAGCCACCGCCTTCGCGGCTGATCTGGCGCGCACTTTTGTTGAGAGAGATGGGAGAGGAATCCAGATCTTGAATGTAGAGACCATTTTTGGTGGCAGCAGAGGCGGAAGCGACCACATAAGCCAAGCTGGTTCCGTCAGGAGAGGGAATGGCATTGATGGCACCAGTATAGGTCAAGGGTTCAAGGGTGGGGCTGACCGGGAAAAGGCGGGCGTTGGTTTGGGTCACGAGCTCTTTGGTGATGGTAAGTCGTTTGTTCCAGGTGTGATAACCGTCTTTTTTGATTTCGAGTTGATATTCGCCAGGGTCAAGGTTGAGGGTGTTGTCGGTGGCTGTCGTCAATTTACCGTTGATATAGACTTCGGCGCCGGTCGGGAAACTATTGGCAGAAAGGAGGCCAGTCCCTTTGACAATGCCAGATTGGCCCAGGCGGTCGCCTTTGGCATAGCGAATGACCAGATAGGTGCCAAGACCGATAAAGAGAAGGGTAGAGAGGAAGATGAGAAGACGGAAACGGGTTTGAGCGGGACGCATGGCACCTATTATACATGGTTGACAACAAAGTTGAGTAAGAGTAGACTCGCTGTTTGTGCGTAAATAATGCGTACTGATTATAGGTTACAAGAACAAACAGGAAAAAATATGCCAATAACAGTAGGAAACGTTGAATCTTATAGGCAGGCTGGATCAGTATTCAGTTTCAGTTACGAGGAACTGATGGCAATTAGAAACGCGGTCCCCGTCGTTAATACTCTATTGTGCTGTGAGAGTTCTCCGGGACAGGAGCCTGGTACAGTGGAAATTGTGGCAAAGAATGCACGCAAATTAAATGAAGTCTTGAGTGCGGCTGGGTTTTAAAGGGTAGAAGCACTGGGAGTTGATTCCTTACTCAGGAAAGAGTAGTTAAAGTCAGAATCGGCAGTGACCGGGAAGTCGGTGTGGAGAGTAAAGGATCCTTGGGTTACAGTAATCCAAAATTTTTTGGCAGGAGCATAGTCGGAAGTAAAAGTCGCGGTCACAGGGGTAGTCGAGGTTAGACTAGGATGTGAGACCGAGATTTGAGCTTTGCCTTGAGGAAGGGTGGTTTGACCAGTAATCAGCGCGGTTTGGGCGAGATTGATGGTAGTGGTGGGGACAGTTTTGGCGTCTTTGAGCATTTCGGCGGACAAGTGGTCCGAGAATTTGGTGATTAAATCATCGATCCTTGGGTCAGGGGCAA
The DNA here is from genome assembly GCA_001002415.1 of Microgenomates group bacterium GW2011_GWF2_46_18. Taxonomy (GTDB): domain Bacteria; phylum Patescibacteriota; class Microgenomatia; order UBA1400; family UBA12108; genus LCMB01. The sequence goes on along the minus strand of LCMB01000003.1, from coordinate 50,046 downwards.
GAGTTGAGGTACCCTGGATCTCTCCGGGAACAGCGGGACTATCTGGGAGAGAGGGCGGTTGGTTAAAAAAGAGATGATAAAGCAAGAGAAGGATCAAGGTAAGTAAAGCTTGGGTGAGGAGCGAGGAAGGTAGAGTGAAGGATGGGTGGGGGTGAGTAAGAGGGGTGGGGGAGGTCTTCATGGGAGTAACGGGACGTTCTATAACAGGTGGAGGAGAAGGAAAAAAGGTAGGGGGAGGATTGAGAATTTCGGGATCTGCTTTGAGTTCGGTCATTTTGTCGACAAGACGGTGTTTGGGATAGTAGGTGGCACCCATGGTGACAAAGGGGTGAATTTTGCCTTCCCGTTCCCAACGTTCAATGGTAGCGGGAGATACTCCCATCAAACTAGCGGCTTGATCTAGGGATAAAAGACTAGCTTGATCGGAAATGACGTTGTGTTTGATAGCATCGAGGATTTGAATATCGCTAAGACTATAACGCCTTTGGTTCCCCAAAGTGCGGCTGGGATGAAAACGTCCAGCGTCTTCCCAGCGCCTAAGAGTTTTATCGGAGATTTTTAGTTTGTCAGCGACCTCGCTAACGGTATATAAGTTGTCCACAACTTGCCCTTCTTCTGGTTTGTCTAAGTTTGTTGGGAATATTTTCAGTGTATGACGAGTGAATCTGAATGTCAAGCGGGTTATATACCGCAAAATCTAGGTCAGAAGGTGCGGTAATAAAGTAGATAATGCGGTAAAGGTAAAAATGCGTGAAAAAGTAAATATGCTAGAATGTTGGCATATGAGTTGGGGAAAAAGAATAGGGATTGATTTGGGGACGGCGAATTCTTTGGTCTGGGTAGCAGGCAGAGGAATTGTCCTGAACGAGCCAACGGTGGTAGCGGTATCTGTCGAGGATATGCGAGTAGTGGCAGTAGGGCATGAAGCCAAGACAATGTTGGGGCGAACCCCCGGGAATATCATTGCGAGCCGGCCAATGAAGGACGGAGTGATCGCTGATTACGCGATTACCGAGGCACTGATACGGTTTTTTATTCAAAAGGCCGTAGGAAAGAATCTGTGGTTAAAACCAGAGGTAATGATTTGCGTTCCGGCTGGATGTACTCAAGTAGAGCGCAGAGCGGCAGTGGATGCGACGATGGCAGCTGGAGCCAAGGCAACCTATCTGATTGATGAACCTCTGGCGGCGGCGATTGGGGCGGGAGTCCCGATTGCGGAAGCCTCGGGGAATATGATTTTGGATGTAGGCGGAGGAAGTGCCGAGACGGCTGTCATATCTTTGGGAGGCGTCGTGGCCCACAAAAGTGTGCGAGTGGGGGGAAACAAATTGGATGAAGCAATTATGGATTTTGCCAGGCGTAATCACGCGCTGGTGATCGGAGATCAGACTGCAGAAATGGTGAAGATAAAGATTGGTTCGGCAATCAAGTTGCCGCGGGAAGAAAGTATCCAGGTAAAGGGAAGAGATACCGTGACTGGACTACCTAGAACAATTACGCTGACTTCAAGTGATGTGTACCAAGCTTTGACAAAACCTCTCGCCCAGATAGTGGGAGTGGTAAAGGCAGTGCTGGAAGAGACACCGCCGGAATTGTCGTCAGACATTATTGATCGAGGAATTGTGATGAGTGGGGGGACGGCAACTTTGCGAAATTTGGATACGTTGTTGACCAGAGAAGTGGGGGTACCCGCATATCTGGCAGAGGAACCTTTGTTGTGCGTGGTCAAGGGGACGGGGAAAGCGATCGAGAATATTGATACGTACAGACGGGCGTTGAGATAACATTTCTTCGGTTCGACATATTTCCCACGAAAAATCGGTGATATTCGCCTGGTGGCGAATTCACCTGGTACTCGACTACCCGTCTGCGTAATCTTTTTCGGTTGTGAAACATGTCTGCACCGAATAAGTACGGTCAAAATGCATGTTATTGTTACGATCTGATATCATTGTGATATGGTCATCGGAATTGATTGCTCGAGAGCGTTTGCCGAAGAGCGGACGGGCACGGAAAATTATTCATACCACGTTATCAATGAGATGCTGCAACTGCCAGAGGCAAAAAAGCACTTTTTTGTTCTATTTATCCGGCCAAAGGCAAATTTATCATCGCTTGGCAAAAGAAATAATATATTGGTTTGTCCAATCAAGTATCGGTACCTGTGGACACAATGGGGACTAGCGAAGGCCACGTGGCAAAAGTATGCGGTGCAAAGCGAAATGCGGGGAATTGAAGTTTTGTGGGTGCCGGCTCATACTTTACCGATTTTCCGTCGGGGAGTGGGAGAGAAATTGACAACGGTGGTGACGATCCATGGTTTGGAATACATGTGGCTCCCGGAATACCGTAATCGGCTGCAGCGGTGGTACTTGCCGTTGTCGACTTATTACGCCGCCCACAAGGCTGACAGGTTGATTGCGGTCTCGGAGCATACCAAACAAGATTTAATTAATGAGACCGGGATTGATACAAAAAAGATCAGTGTGATATACGAAGGGGTTGAGAACAAATCGATAATCCAGAATGAAGATCTTAGCAAAAAAACGTGGGAGAAATACGGCTTGCAGAGGGGAAAGTATGTGTTATTTGTCGGGACGGCGTCGCCGCGCAAAAATTTGGTGAGTTTGGTAAGAGCGTTTGAAAAGGCTGAGTTACCCGCTGGTTACAAGCTAGTTATATCTGGTGGAATGGGATGGATGAACGATGATCTGTGGAGAGAAATTGGGGAGAGCCCGGCAATTGAACGGATTATCGTAACCGGACGAGTGGGTGAGAGTGAACTTGAGGCGCTCTATCTGGGAGCAGGGATGTATGTGCAGCCGTCCTGGACGGAAGGTTTTGGACTACCACCTTTGGAAGCGATGAAAGCAGGGGTCCCGGTAGTGGTGAGTAATGGAGGGGCGCTACCCGAAGTGGTGGGGAACGCAGGAATAGTCGTCCCGTTAGACGATGTGTTTGTGCCCAAATTGGCGGAAACAATGAAAAAGATTGCCAACCAACAACAATTACGAACTAAATTAATTGGTGCGGGACGAGCGCGGATTAAACAGTTAACGTGGGAAAAGGCGGCGAAGGCGACCTTAAAAGTTTTGTTATATAGGTTATAAATATTCTACGTAAGATATAGAGTAAATTGTAAATATCCACTAATTATTATAGAGGCAGGGGAGGGGTATAATTAGCGTTAGAGAAATTTCGTGATATTTCGGTTATTTTCTACTTTTTAGGTTATTTTTTGAATAAAATATTTGATCAATGAGCTAAATATGGCCATCCATATTCAATTAGATATAGACTTGTAGTAATAATAAATAAGATGGGATGGTAAAAGGGGGTTAAAATTATAGCTCCAAAAATATAAGATAGTATTTTTCCTGTCAAATTGAGTTGTTTTTGCTAAAATTGATGCCTAGCGGTATGATGAAGCAAGATAGGAATGAGACATGAGTCGCAAAAACAGAAAAAATAGTGCCAAAGTTGGTCTGAAGACCCAAATTAAACCAACAAAAAAGATGGATAAGTCAATAGAAATCCTGGGAGTACCTCTATCTGGCACTCAGAAAAGTGAAGTGCTAAGGAAAATTTGGCTCCAGAGGAAGGAAATGCTCCACGTGGCGACGGTCAACCCAGAGTATGTGATGGAGGCAAGAACTGATGAAGGGTTTAGATCCATGCTAACACAGTGTCTGACAGTAGTCGACGGGTGGGGGGTGTATTGGGCCAGCATGTGGTTGGGGCGGGGCAAGGTGGAGAGAGTGAGTGGAGTCGAGTTGGTTGAAGAAATTTTGCGGCATGCGGAGCAAAAAAGTGAAAAAGTCTTTTTGCTGGGAGCACGGAGTGGCGTAGCAGAGCGGGCAGCTATTGAAATGAGGAAAATCTATCCTCAGCTACTGGTTGAGTGGTACGAGGGGGCCAGGAGTGTGAGGGTAGAAAAAAATGAGGAAGCCAGTATGACCATCGCGCGGATTAACGCGTATGAGCCGGGCTATTTGTTGGTGGCATACGGTTCTCCCTACCAGGATTTATGGATCGAGGAAAATCGGCCATACCTGCGGGCCAGGGTAGCGATGGGAGTGGGGGGAGTCCTAGACGAGTGGGCGGGAGTCGTGGCACGATGCCCAAGATGGATTGATCGAATGGGACTCAAGTGGTTATGGCGATTGGTCCACGAACCGTGGCGGTATCGGCGGATTTTGAAAGTATTTCAATTTGGGTGGTTAGTTATGTATCACAAGTTGATAGATTGATATGTTTTGGCAGGATTTGTTTGGGCGAGGTTTGCCGGTGGTGGGACTGTCACCTATGGATGGAGTGACGGATGCCGCGTTTCGCTATATGGTGGCGAAGTATGGGAAGCCAGACGTAATTTTTACCGAGTTTGTAAGTGTAGATGCTTTGCATTTCACCCAAGGAGAGCGAAGGGAACGGCTGTTACAAACTTTTCGCTTTGATCCAGGTGAAAGACCGGTGGTGGCACAAGTGTTTGGCCGGACACCAGAACTATTTGCGGAGGCTGCAGAGTTAATTGAGGACATGGGATTTGACGGGATTGATATCAACATGGGTTGTCCAGCCAAGAAGGTGAGTGAACAGGGGGCAGGGGCGGGGCTGATCCGGACACCTAAGTTGGCGCAGGAGATTATACGAGTGACTAAGGCAAACACCAGCTTACCAGTTTCGGTCAAGACCAGGATTGGAGTAACCGACAAAACCGAGATGGAGGAGTGGATGGAAACGCTAATGGAGGTAGCGCCAGCGGTAGTGAGTTTGCACGGCAGGACTCTTCGGCAGCTTTATACCGGAGAAGCGGATTGGGAGACAATTGCACGGGCAGGGGAGATAGTCCACCATCATGGGGGTTACATCTTGGGGAACGGAGATGTAAAGAAGATACAAGATGTTAGACGTAAGACGTTAGAGTATGGGGTGGATGGGGTCTTGATTGGAAGAGGAGCAGAAGGTAATCCAGGTATTTTTGCAGGGATTAAGGATCCAACGAAAGAGCAAAGGTTGGCCTGGGCGGTAGAACACGCGAGAAAATTTGAGGAGATCTTCCAGAATCTCGGAGTAAATTACTTTATGCCTGTGCGAAAACATTTGGCCTGGTATGCCCATGGATTTCCCGGGGCAGGGGAACTGCGACAAAACTTGATGATGACAAACAGTGCCGAAGAGGTAGCGGAAGTGATCGCTCGGGTTGTATAGTAGAAGGATGGGAGTTGACCGTGCAACCGTGTTGAAGATGCGAGAAAAGTTTCCTCGAGAGAAATCATCTGTTCTGTCTCTACGGGCGCAAATTCGAGAAAGGGAATTAGCTGATTTGGTGGGGGATTTGGGGGTGTTAAGCCGGAGGGCAGTAGATTTGAAACTTCAGCGGATGGCCCAGCGGATGTTACAAGGGAATTTGGATGAATACCCGGGATTGGTGGTTGCCATGGGTGATCTGGATAATTTGAAGCTAATTAATGATGCAGGGGGAAAAGATCAGGGTCACTATATGGGGGATGCGGCGATTTATAATGCCTTTCAGATGGCGGGGAAAATCCGCCCATATGATGATTTGACTCGACTTGGGGGAGATGAGCTGGGGATTCTAATGAGGGCAAGTAGTTCTGAGGAAGCTAAATTATTGATGGAAGGGGGAGTTGGCAGGGATGGAGTCATTCCCAGGATTCAGCAAGCGGTTGTTCAGGGAATAACAGAACTAAAGGCACGCTTTAAAGAGCGCTGGGTAGCAGATCCGACTGATAATAAGATACCTGGACAGGTCACGATGGGATGGGCATATTTGTCCCGGGAGGATTTTATGAAACTTTATCTGGAATGGCAGGGAGATAAGAAGAAAGATGAAAATATGGTGGGGGACTTTTGTACCTACGTGTTTAAACTAGCGGATATGAAAATGTTTGAGAAAAAATGATTACCCCTGATCTGGATTGATACCCAATAACCACTGAACCTGTTCTTTTTTGTAGCGGCGGTCGCCGCGAGAGTTGATGCGGATAGCGGGGAGTTTGCCGCGTTTTCCCCAGCGTTTGAGGGTAAGAGGGGAGACACGGAGGAGGTCGGCAACTTCGCGAACGGTCAAAAGGTCGGGAAGATTTTTGAGATCGATTTTATCGTTCATGTGAGATGATATTAGCAAGTGAGCGGGAGCGTGTCAATAGGATCTCATTTGATCTACCAAATGTATTAGTTAATAGTTGGTGGGTAATACTATGTATGATTAGCGATATGATTGATCTAGAGATATTGTGCGACATAATGAAATATCATGGATGATAGGGTTATAAGAGAATGGGGAAAGGTGGATAAGTAACAGATCTGGCGGTAACAAAAAGCCCCCAGGTATGGGGGCTTTGAGTTGAGTTGTAGAACAAGTAATTACTTGAGTTCGACGGTGGCACCGGCTTCTTCGAGCTTTTTCTTGGCTGCTTCGGCGTCTTCTTTTTTGGCACCTTCGAGAATCGTTTTGGGAGCGGCTTCGACCAAATCCTTGGCTTCTTTGAGGCCCAGAGTTTGATTGAGCTCACGGACGGCTTTGATGACGGCAATTTTGTTGGTACCGCCACTACTGATAACAACATCAAAAGCGTCTTTTTCCTCGACTGGAGCAGCGGCACCAGCAGCGGGAGCAGCGGCCACGGCTACGGGAGCGGCGGCGCTAACGCCAAATTTCTCTTCGAGGGCTTTGACTAGGTCGGCAACCTCTAGGACGGATAATTTTTCGATTTTCTCGACGATCTCAGTGAGAGCGGGAGAAAGTTTAGTGTCGGACATAAGTCCTCCTTATATTAGATTCTAGATAATAGATTCTAGATTCCGGTAATTTATATATTATTGAACAGCTTTTTTGGTTTGAATGGCAGAAATGGCATAAACCAGATTACGGGTGGGAGCAACGAGGACACCGACCAGATTGCGGGCGGGGTTAGCGAGAGTTCCCAGAAGTTTGGAGAGCAATTCGGCTTTGCTGGGGAGATTGGCAAGTTGCATAATTTTTTGTACAGTTAGGACTTCTTTGCCCAATACACCCGCCTTTATTTTTGGCAATTCTTTTTCGTTGGCTTTGCTAAATTCGACTAAAGCTTTAAGCGGAGCCACGGCGTCACTAGGTGCAAACAAAGTAACTTTTTGGCCTTTGAGTTCGGGAGTGAGGCTTGCGGCATCATATCCTTGGTTTTGCAGGGCAATTTTGAGGAGAGTATTTTTGGCAACGACCAATTCTCCCCCGGCGGCTTTGACTTGGGAACGAAGGAGCCGTTGTTCTTTGACAGTTAAGCCCGCATAATCCGCGAGAAAAAGGGCTTGGATCCCCTCAAGCTTGGTTTCCAAGGCTTTGACTTGAGTAAGATTTTTTTGATTTGGCATAAATGGGCTCCTAATACAAAAATAGCTGTCCTCTTTGACAGCTAGTGCTCCCACCTGGGTGAGATACTTGCCTTCGGTAGGGCTTAGTGATCGCCTACTGTCTTAAGGATTAGATTGATTCTACCAGAATTTTAGTTGAGCTGCAACTTGATACCGGGAGACATGGTGCTGGCAAGAGTGGCTTTACCGATGTTCCTAGGTTTTACGGCTTCGAGAAGAGTGCGAATGTTTTGAATCAGCTCTTCTTCTTTTTGGCTAATTTTCCCGACAGTAATATGCATCAGAGGGAACTTGGCTTCGGCTTTGATCATGGTTTTGCCTGCAGCAAATTCTTGGGCCTTTTTCTCTGGATCAGGGGTGACAGTGCCGGCTTTGGGGCTAGGCATCAACCCTTTGGGACCCAACAGTTTGGCATATTTGGCCAACTTGGGCATAAAAGAGGGATGGGTGACCAGGATATCAAAATCGATTTTCCCCTTTTCGAGATTAGCCAGAATTTCATCAGAGACGATGGCAACTTTTTTGGCGGCACCAGCCAGATATGGGAAAGTCAGCTCAAGCCGAGTGGGAGCATCTTTGCCAACTAGGTTAAGGTGAACGGTAACGGTGGCATCAAAGTTGGTAATGTTGGTCGATTTGACAAGTTTGACGGCCTCTTCTACCGGGTAAAACTTGGTGCGGTCAATTTTGCTTTTGGCGGCCACAATGGCTTTGCCATGGCGGAAAGTGTGGCGTTTGTTGGGGGGAATAATCCCGGACTTTTCCTCCGTGCCTTCGCCTTCGGCTACGGCCGGCGCAGCGGTAGTAGCGACAGCAACGGGAGCGGTAAGGTCGGGAGAATATTTGCTGCGAATTTCTTCGAGAGCGGTGTCGTTAATGCCATCAATGGCGGTTAAGTCACCGTCGGACATGGTGGTTAACTGATCGGGCTTGACGCGAGCTTCGCGAAGAGCCAGAGCGACGTGAGGAGTTAGGTCAGAGTAGAGCTCTTCCCAGATAATCATTTTCTTTTTTTTGGAAACGGCTTTGGCTTTGACTTCGGCTTCTTGCGAAGCATCCATAACGATCTTTTTGACTTTACCCATATTATTTACCTCCTTAAGTCAGCCGAAGGCTGATCAAGTAAACGGTTAGCTGGTGAGAATTGTAGCAGAATAGAGATGTTTTTGCCATAATGGAGGGATGAGTGAACCGGGGGGAGATAGTAAAAAAATTTCACGGCGAGATTTTTTAAAATTGGCGGGGGCTGCTTTGGGTGGTTTGGGATTATTGAAAGGAGGAAGTGAATTATCAAAATTATTGGGTAAGGATGAGGGAGAAACAAAAGAAAGCCCATGGACACAAATGCATTTTGAGAATAATCCCAAGGAGCTATTTGATCATCCAGAGTTGAGAGATAGGATGGAAGCGGAATTGGGAGGTTGGGGTAGGTTGGTTGATGAATTGTGGAAAGTGGACCAGCGAAAGCATGACTTGCCAGAGGAGGGATTTGTCAAGCTGGAAGAGTGGGACAAAAGTGTGGGCAAGCTAGTTGAGATGGTTTTTCATGAGGGTGAATTATGTTGGGGGGCAGAAAAAGAAAGCTTAAAGGAGGTTTTGCCGGAAGCTCAGACAAAATATTATGAATACGCTTCGTATTTGCGCATGAGCTTAATCGTGGCTGATTATTTTCGGGATTTAAATCCAGAAAAAGTTTATGAATTCTTGGTACATTTGCCGGAGCAGGAACTTGTATCTCTAAGAATGGGTTCGGATCCGATTGATGTGGCTATGCCAGATGATTTTCGACGCTTACAGATTGGAGCGATGTGGAATTATCCATGGAATTCGATGATATTAGGACAGGCGACAAGCGGGACACATCCGATCGTTGCACAAATAGTAAGTGAGACAGGTTCGGAGTTGTGGGAAAAGCCAGGCTGGGAGACAGAAGATATTTTGCCAGATAAATCAATGGAAATAGATAAGGACCCTTGGACACTCTGGAGGCGTCCGGAAAAGGGGCAAATTATTAATTTTGATCCAGAGGTAGCTAAGGCTGTGAAAAAGAAGTTATCAAAATTGGGAATTGAGCGAGGGATGAAAAGTATTACCTGGATGGATATAGGGAAAGAAAATTTTCCTCAGGGAAATGCAGAAATTAGTACAAGTAAAATTAATGTTGGAGGCGGAGTAGAGAATTTAGACCTGAAGACTTATGAGAAAAATGCTTTAGCTTACGATGGAATAATCTTTCATGAGGCGACTCACTCATTGTGGCATAGATCGTGGATGCTAAAAGGATTAGACCGTTTGGCTTTCAGAGATTTATATTTAAAAATCGCTCGACAATTTGACCCGTTGAGGTCAATGAAATCAATTTTTGCTCCAGAGGGAGAATATCCGGCAGTAGAAGGAGAATTGAGTGATGTAGAGGCGAAGGTATTGGCGAGTGAGAATTCTAATGAAATGATTGCTACGGATTATTCGGTTGGAATATTGATGGGGCAGGGGTATAGGGTGACAGTAGGGCAATACACCAAAGAACTCAATATGGGGATGAGAGAGATGGGGAATGGAGACCTTTATAAGGATCTGTTGGCATATCGTAATCATTTTGGTTTACATGATTATATTGATAAGTTACAAACTAGTTTACCTACCCTAGAGGGATTGGCGAGATTAACTGCAGAGACAATAATTGGCAATAGGAGTGAGATTGAGTATCTGAAACGAGGCAACTTACTCGGGCACGTGACCAACCCAAGATTTATTGAAGAAGTTGTATTGCCTTTGACACTGGCTCATTTGACAATGTATCGACCGGATGAGGTGAAACAAGCTATGATGGAAGGTTCTAACCCTGAGGTTTCGGGAGCTTTTTTTGATTCGTGGAATAAACGATTGAAAAAATTTATCCAGGGGTTATTTTATGATGAGTTAGTAGCGAATGTGGTGGGATATATGTTGGTTGATCCGGGAGATAAGAGTAAGTGGGGGGAAGTTAACGCAAATTTTGGGAAAATGCTAAATTTGCTAAAAAAGAATGGTTTGGCCTACAAAAGCGAAAAGAAAACTGTTTAATTCTCGACTTCGACACCCATACTGCGAGCAGTACCGGCGACAGTTTTCATGGCAGCTTCGAGAGTACTGGCTGAGAGGTCAGGCATCTTTTCGGTAGCAATTTTCTCGAGTTGGGCGCGAGTTAATTTGCCCACCTTGGTTTTGTTGGGCTCGCCGCTCCCTAATTTGAGTTTGAGCTCTTGTTTGATCATCTCGGAGACGGGGGGGAGTTTGAGAACAAAAGTAAAGGTACGGTCTTCGTAGATGGTAATTTCGGCGGGAACTTTTTGACCCTTTTTGTCTTGAGTTTGTTTGTTGTATTGATTGACAAACTCCATGATGTTAACACCATGTTGACCCAGAGCTGGGCCAATGGGAGGCGCCGGGGTGGCGGCCCCACCCATGGGGAAGACTTTGATGACGGTTTTAATTTTCTTTTTTGCCATGAGACCTCGGATTATATCTTAGATACCTGGGTGAAGTCTAGCTCGACCGGAGTTTCGCGACCAAAGATGGAGACCAAAACGGTCAGCTTGCCCTTGGTTTCGTCGATGTGATCGACAGTACCTAGGAAATCGGCGAAAGGACCCTCGACGATCTTGACGGCTTCGCCGGGACTGAAGGTACTCTTGAATTTGGGAGCTTTGACTTCCATAAACTTCATGATGGTTTCGACCTCATGAGCGGGAATAGGGGTGGGGCGTTTGCCAACACTGCCGATAAAAGCAGTGACACCAGGGGTGGTGCGGACGGCGAGCCAACTATTATCATCGACAATCATTTTGATCAGGATGTAGCCGGGAAGAATTTTTTCCTTGATAGTTTTTTTCTGACCTTTTTTAACTTGAATTTTGTCTTGGGCGGGGATGACCACTTGAAAGATTTTGCCCACGACGGCCATGCTGGCAATACGAATTTTGAGTTGTTCGGCAACTTTGAGTTCGTGACCACTGTAGGTATGGACAACGTACCATTTGGCTTTGGCCTCTAAGAGCTCATTTTCTTCGTAGATAACGTGGTAGGGATTGGGCTCTTTAACTTCGGAGAGGATATCGCCCGTCTTGGCTTCTTCGACTTGATCTTGGATTTGAGTGTCGTCTGACATGTTCAATTCTCCTATTTAATAATGATCATTTAACTTGGGGGAACTTGTCAAGTATAGCATAAATACGCTACCATGTCAGTAGAAGCAATTATTATTAATTCTAGGCGAAGGGAAGATCCTTTATGAAGAAACAAGTTGTACGGAGAGAGAAGTTATTATGGGGAGTGATTGTGGGGTTACTTATTTGGGTGGGATGGTTGACCATGAAAAATAATTATGCCCCCAGAATATATATGATAACGGGGGGTGAGGGGGGTGGTGGTACGGTGGCAACACCTAAACCTTCTCCGGTTAGCGGTAGTGGGACATCAATGAGCCTAAATAAATGTAGGGAGTTCTGTGATAGTGTCAAAATTCCTCGAGCTAGTTCTTGGAGAGAAAGGCTGGATAATTGGGCATTGCGGACGTATTGTAAGCAAGACTGTCAGGATGGAAAACGTCCTTGATTATTTGAGGAAGATGCCAAGGAGGCTGGTGAAAGTATAGTCCAGTCCACCGATATAGAGGCCAACAAAAAGAGAGGCACCAAGAACTATAACAGTGAGATGATAAACTTCGGCGCGAGTGGGCCAGTTGACGTGTACGAGTTCGGCGCGAACTTCGCGGAGGTAGGTCAAAAGATTCATGACTGTTATTGTAACAGATATTTATGGTAGACTACCACTTATGAGTGAGGCAATATTAGCCAAGTTGCAGTCGAGATTGGCGCAAGCAGTGGAGGTGGTAAAAAAGGACTTGGGAACGGTTCGGACGGGGAGAGCAAAACCATCAATTGTGGAAGAAGTCAAAGTCGAAGCCTACGGGACGATCATGAATTTGCAGGAACTAGCCAGTATTTCGGCTCCCGACACTTCGCTAATTGTGGTTTCACCCTGGGATCGGGGTTTGATTTCGGCGGTTGCGGCGGGAATTAATAAGGCTGGATTGAATTTGAATGCGATGGTGGACGGAGAGACGGTCAAGATTGCGATTCCGGCTTTGTCACAGGAGAGACGAGAAGAGTTGGTAAAACTCGTTCACCAAAAGGTCGAGGGGGGTAAAGTGATCGGGAGAACGATCCGAGGAGAGATAAAAGAAGAAATTGAAGCACAAGAGGGAGAGAGTGGAATATCGGAAGATAGTATTAAAAGCTGGCTAGAAACGATGCAGAAGCAGATTGATAAGTTTATGCTAGAACTTGAGGAATTAGGCAAAGAAAAAGAAAAGGAGTTAATGACACTATGACAAAGCAAAAAGTAACCAAAGCAGTTATTCCCGCGGCAGGATTTGGGACGCGATTTTTGCCGCAGACTAAGGCAATGCCCAAAGAAATGTTGCCAATTGTCGACAAACCGGTGATCCAATATATTGTCGAGGAACTGGTGGATGCTGGGATTACCGACATTATTATTGTTACCGGGTACCATAAACGGACGATCGAAGATCATTTTGACAGCCCCTCGACTGACTTGATCGAAAACTTGAAAATGGGGGGTGAGAAGAAGAAACCCCTCCTCGATTCGGTGATGAAAATTTCGAACCTGGCTAATTTTGCTTACGTCAGGCAAAAGGGTCCATATGGGAATGGAACACCGCTTATGAACGTGCGGCACCTAATTGGGGATGAACCATTTATTTATACCTGGAGTGATGATTTTATCGCGGCGGAACCGTCAAGGTTTAAACAACTGCTTTCGGCATATGAGAAGTATGGCTATAGCTGTATGGCGGGTGTGAGAGCCAAGAGCGACGCGGATTATGATCGTTATGGATTCGCGGGTGGGACGGAACTTGAACCAGGGGTAATTGATTGTACTACCATTATTGAGAAGCCGGGGAAAGCCAATGCTCCAAGTAATTTGGCCACTGTGAGTGGATATTTATTGACACCAGATATTTTTGATTATTTAGATACCGTACTTACCAATCTAAAGCCAGGTGCAGAATTCTATTACAATGATGCGCTCAAACTAATGTTGGCTGATGGGAAGCATGTGCTTGCTACCGAGATCAAAAACGGCAAGTACTATGATACGGGCAACAAATTGGAGTACATGAAGACTCAGATAGAATTTGCGCTCAAGGATCCAGATATGAACGGAGCATTTAAACAGTTTTTGCAGAGCTTGAATCTTTAACTATTGAGCGAGTGTTTGAGATAGTAGTAGCGTCGGGCACCCACACTAAAGATAATAATGGTGGGAACAAGAGAGATAATGCCGATAAATTTCACGAGGTTGCTGGGGAAAAAAGAAATCAAAGAAAGTCCGGCGACTAAGAGGGTGACTGCAGTTCTAATGTAGGCTAGGAAAGTGCGTTCGTTGGCGAGAATGGTACGATCGGCAGACAGAGGGTCTTTTATTACCAGCCTGATAGCGTGGTTGTGATCGCGAACTGTTGCGTATCGTGGAGACATACAGTATCAGTTTAGAACGAGTTAGGGTTTGTGCCAAGTCCCACATTCAGGGTAGCAATCGGGAGAGAGAACGTATTCCGTGTCGCGAGAGTCATTTTGGAGGATCGAGATAATCTGGTCGGAGACCCAAGACGGATCAAGATAAATTTTCCCGTCTTTTTGTTTGGCTTGTTTTTGGGCTAAAGTCAAAGGACCAAAGGCAGTCAAGGTAGAGTCGAGAGCGAGGTGAACGAAGTGACCGGGTTGTTCTTGGGCTAAACAGAGAGTGAGAGCTCGAAGAGCGGCTTTGGTGGAGTTGTAGAGGGAGCGCTCGGGGGTGTGCTGAAAAGCAGAACAAGAGCCAAGCACCAGATTGAGTTGGGGGTGAAGCTGTTGGGCTAAAAAGAGGGGAGCAAAAACGTTTAATTCATAGGATTGATACCAGTCTTCAGAGGTCAGGTCAACGAGTGATTTGTAGATACCAATCCCCGCGGCATGAATAATAATATCTAAACTAGGGTAGTCGGACAAGATTTGCTTAATTAGTTCCTGACGACTGGTGGGATTGGCCAGATCAGTGTGGTAGGAGGCGGGTTTATTTGGATCGCGACCCAACGTGATCAAATTGGCTTTGGCAGCGGTAAGCTTGGAGGTAAGGAGAGAACCAATACCGCCGGTCGCGCCGGTTAGGAGAATAGTTTTGTTGGCAAGATTCATGTGGAGCCAACGTCGGGGATCGAACCCGAGACCTCGTTCTTACCAAGAACGCGCTCTACCAACTGAGCTACGTCGGCTAGGTGCTGGGGATAGGACTCGAACCTATGTAGCCGTAAGGCAGCAGATTTACAGTCTGCCCTCGTTGACCGCTTGAGTACCCCAGCGTCTCAGGCAGCTATCGCGCCTGAACGCATTTCTCATGTTGCTACGCAACTTGATGTGCAGCGTATGTATTATCTCTGAGAATGAGTCTATTTGCAATCAAATGCCCCGCAGACGGGGGTCTTGCGAAGAAGCTTTCCCCGGAAAATTCCAGGTGGGTGGGAAGATCAAATCCCCACAGGGTATCTGATACTTGCCCTCCCATAAAAGCGTTCTTTTGTGGAGGAAAAAATTCCTCGCTATCCCCTTTCCGCAGGGCAAAATCAGACTAGCATATAATTAACGAATGGGCAAGACGGTATGGGGGTATGAGGCGACACAAACTGATCGATCCAGCTGGGAGACGAGGCTGAGGGTGAGGCTAGTTTGGGTGGCAGCGATTGTCTGGGTAGCGATTATTGTTGCAAGGGCAGCCTACTTACAGATTTGGGAGAGCGGACAGCAGGGATTGTTGTCGCAGGCTAATCATATTGAGTTGGTGCGGGAGGAGGCAGAGCGAGGAATAATTAAGGATCGCCGGGGGGTACCATTGGTCACCAATGAATGGAACGAGGAATTTGGGCGTTACCAGCGAAAGTACCCTTATGGGTCGGCAGTGGCAATGGTTGTGGGCTATATGAGTGAGGTTACCGAGAGCGAGCTGGGGTGCAGATTGGGCATTTGTTATCCCTTGGGAAGCTATATCGGGCGGGTGGGGGTAGAACGAGAGATGGAGACGGTGCTCAAGGGTAAAGATGGAGGAGTGTTATCCGAAGTGGATGCGGGAGGAAAAATAGTCAGAGAACTCGGGAGTAATGAACCAGATCGAGGGCAAGATGTGACGTTGAGTATTGAGGTAGGACTGCAGGAGAAGATGTACCAAGCGATGAAGGGTAAAACTGGGGCGGCGGTGGCCATCGATATGCGAGGAAAAGTGTTGGGATTGGTGAGTTTGCCAACATATGACCCAAAGAGTCTAGAAAAATATCTTTCAGATACGAGTAAAGAGTACTTTTTGAATCGAGCAGTATCGGCTCAGTACCCGCCAGGAAGTATTTTTAAGTTAGTTACGGCCTATGCGGGCCTCGCAACGGGGAAGATTACCCCAGAAACCAAGATTGAGGATACGGGAGAGATTAGGATCAATGACTACCGATATGGGAACTGGTATTTTGATCAGTATGGGAGGAAAGAAGGAGAGTTGGATTTGGAAAGAGCGCTGGCTCGGTCGAATGATGTCTATTTTTACAAAGTGGGAGAGATGGTGGGGGTGGATGAACTGACGGATTGGGCACATAAATTTGGTTTGGGGGAAGAGACCGGGATCCAACTAACGGGTGAAATTGCGGGATTGGTGCCGAGTCGACTACAAAAGGAACGATCAACCGGGGAAAAATGGTTTTTGGGTAATACTTATCATTTGGCGATTGGGCAGGGAGATCTGTTGGTGACACCCCTGCAGGCAGCCAGAATGACGGCAGCGGCCGTTTCAGGAAGAGTATGCAGGGTAAGCTTGCTCAAAGAGGGGGTGACGGAGTGCCGGGATTTGGGAATAGCTACCGATCAGATCGAGTCAGTCAGGGAGGGAATGCGACAGGTGTGTGCCCCAACCGGAACGGCGTTCCCGTTGTTTGATTTTGCCCCTTATGTATTGTGTAAGACGGGGACGGCTCAACATGCGGGGCAAAAATCCGAGAGTGATTTACCCCACGCGTGGATTACGGTAGCTTACCCTGGGGAGAATCCGGAGATGGTATTGACGGTGTTGGTAGAGGCAGGGGGAGAGGGAAGTGCGACGGCGGCCCCAATTGCCAGGGAGATTTTGGAGTATTGGCGAAACTTGAACAAGTGAGCCACCTCTGGGACTCGAACCCAGCACCTACGGTTTACAAAACCGTTGCTCTACCGGATGAGCTAAGGTGGCGTCTCAGGCTGCTATCGCGCCTGAACGCATTTCTCAAGTTGCTACGCAACTTGATGTGCAGCAACTCAGAATATTTTACCTGGAAAAACTATGTTTGGGTAGGAGTCGGTGCAGGGGTTGGATTGGCGTCGGTGGTTACACCTGACTTGAGACTATCAAGCTCTTTTTGGATTTCGGCCAACGCGGATTCGTCAGAATTGGGTGTGTTGGGGGTGCTGGGAGTACCG
This sequence comes from Microgenomates group bacterium GW2011_GWF2_46_18, assembly GCA_001002415.1. Lineage (GTDB taxonomy): Bacteria > Patescibacteriota > Microgenomatia > UBA1400 > UBA12108 > LCMB01. The sequence continues at coordinate 33,142 of LCMB01000003.1, read as the reverse complement.
CCGACAGGTTGAGGAGTAGGCATGGCGGGTTCGGGAGTAGGGTTGGGGATCTGAGGAAGAGGAGGGAGGTCTAGCGGAGGGACAGTGAGGCCCTCTGGAGCGGGGGCCTCCTGCGCCGAGGCTACGGCGGCTGAAGGAGGTGTTACTTCGGGAGGTTGTGGTGGTGTGGGGGATTCGATGGGAGCAGATCCACCCAATTTAGCAATGGTTTCTTCGGCCAATTTCATCCGTCGGTCGGTGGCTTTTTGGAAAATTTCAAGTTCTTTGACGATGGTGGGGAAAATTTTGGGAAGATCGGGGTCAGTAGTATTGTTGGCAATGTCGATAAGATTAATTTTAATGGGCTCACGAAGAGGTGAGTCAATCAAAAGATTGATGAGCGTTTGCTTATTCAGTTGATCGGGCATTAGTTATAATGTACGTAAGTTGTGGTAAAATGTCAACCATGGCAAAAGCAAAAAAGGGACCGAGACAACCGTTTGGACTCAAGTGTGGAGAGTGTAGTGCGTTTAACTACATCACCAGCCGCAGCAAACTAAATACCCCAGATAAATTGGTGTTGTCCAAATATTGTCCTAAGTGCAAGAAACACACTAAACACAAAGAGAGTAAGAAGCTAAAGTAAATTAGGTGAGTTTTCGATAAAGTTTGAGAATGTTGCTGGCTCCGCGGGAGATATCGGGAGCAAGTTTTTGGGCGCGAGTAAGCGCTACTTCCACCCACGGCTGACTTTTACGAATGGGGACGGTGACGATGGCCTTGAGTTGAGACAGAATGTTGCTAATATCGGCACGAATACTGACTCCCCAGGCTTCGGTAACGGCGCGAATATTGTCTTCCCACTCTCCCCAGGGCTTGAGAGTTAACAGAAAACAACCGGCGGCAACGGCTTCGTAGGCCATATCGCCACTAGGCTTGGTGATCAAGCCATCTGCCCAAGGAAAGATGTAATCGAGCAAGAGTTCGTTAGCGGCGACAATATCATGACCGCGGAAGATTCTTAGAGGTGCTTGGGGATCATCCAGCTCACCAATTTTGATCCGATGGACGCGGGCGAAAGTGGTGAACATGGTTTCGAAATCTTCGTGGACACCACAATAAGCCGCAATGTGGACTTCGCCTTTTTTGATGGCGGGAGAAAGGTGAAGCAAGAGATCCTGGATTTCGTCTTTGTTGGTGCCCAAACCACCAGTGGTGATGGCGAGTCTAAGGGGGCGGTAGCGATAACCTTTGATGGCGGTATTTTTGTCTTTGCGGATAATTCGTGGATCGACGGGGCAACCGGTAACTTGGACACGGCGTTCGTCGACTTTGTGGCCCAGGATATAGGCGAGTTCGAGTAGGCGAGATTTGGTCAGTTCGTCAAAAACTGCCCAGGTAAGATGAGGATTGTCAGCGTGGGTTAAGTATTGGGGACGAACATGGGGGTCGGTGACAACTTGGAGCACAGTTTTGCCGTTTTCAAGCAGGATGTTACCAGCTTCGTAGTGGAGCGAAATAATGGGGCGGGTGACGCGGCCGGTGACATAAGTTAAGGGAGCGCGAATAGCACTGGTTAGAGGGAGTTGATTGCGAAGCCGAGTATCCATCAGGTCTTTGAGTTGTTTGAGCAGGGGATTTCTGGCAATGAGGCGTCCCATTCTTTGGGTAAACATAATTTTGGGCCAGTCCTTGGCGGAGACATAGTTGGTCGGGTCAATCATCCAGAAAGTGCGGCGCTGTTTGGTAGCTTCAACAACCAAAGCGTTGGCCATACTGTAGTGGGCGCGGCTAAAGGTGACGTCGGGAGTTTCGGCTGTCGGCTTTTCGCCAAAGCGAGCTTCGAGTTCTTCTTTGAAAGTTGCGGAGACCGTGACGATCGGGATCTGGACCGTTTCCAAAAGATGGCGTTCTTCGTGAGCGGTACGCTTGAATTCTAGCTCGGCTGGAACAGGACGATGAGTCATGGGCATGGGGTAAGCATATTAGGTTTTACCTATTTATGCAATCTAGATTTTTAGACGCTGTTCTAAAATTACGATGGATCGCCAAGGATTGGAAAGAGGACGGCCATAGGTAATAATTTCTTTAAGAGTTGAAAGGAGTGAGGGCGGGAGAGGAAACTGATTGACCCATTGATCCTTGAAAGCAAGGAGAGCTTTGGCGTTATCAACGTCTTGTTGGGTTAGTTTAGACGGATCAGCTTGGCAGTTGTTGAGAAGTTGATAGAGGGAAGGTAAATAATTGTGTGTTTCGATCATATCTCTAACAGAGGAGGGAAGAATCGTACAGGAATTAATAAGGGTGTCGGAATTTAGGTGGACGAGGTATGGAGTTAAACTGGGGGATGGAGTTTTTGTTTGACCGTTAGGACAAAGTTGATGTTTACCGGCGATCATGTCGACAACAAAGGCAATTTTTCCACCTCGCATGGCAGATTCGAGATTGGAGGGATTTATGTCGTGAGTTGGAAGACCTAGTTCGAGCATAATTTCTATTTCATAATACGATGAGGTGAATTTGGGAAGAACTTTTTTGTCTAGAAGCTCGAGTAGGTGGCGGCTTTGGATTATGGGATAAAGATAAGGAAGATGTTGCTGATCGCCGATAATGATAAGTTGCCCAGAGGGGGAAAGCATGAGGGTGAGCCGGGCTTTTTGTGGTTTGGTCTCTGTTCCACGATGGGTAAATTGATGTTCTGAAAACTCTATTTCGATTCCGCTTTCTGTGAGCATGATGTCCCCGTTTTGGTAGGCAGGGTTATCTTGAGGAAAAATTTTAATTAGACTATGATCATATTTTTCTAAGGGGGGCTGATTTAATTTGGCAAGCAACTCATTAAGCTCACGCCATCTCATGGTCTTGGAATAAACTTGTTCGATGAGACGTGAGGCTTCGTTGGTTTGATTTTGGATAAGTTGTTGTTTTTCTTGAGTTAGTAAGCTGTCAAATTGAGAGTTGTGGGCTCGGGCGAGTTTGAGGGAGAGTTGGTCAATTCTCTCCTGTTTTACTATTTCTCTGGCAATTAGGAGATAATCCTGAAAATCTTGGAGAGAACGAATGGGGTTACGTCGACCATAAATGGGATCTGGTTCGTGACCAAGGAGAGGCGGACGCTGGTTTTTTTTAGTACTCCATGGATCGGTCCAGTCTTCGGGCTTCGCAAAACCGATCCAGATATTGGTTTTTTGTTGAATTTCGAGAAGTAATTTCACTACGGCCAAACATGATTCAGAATCGAGAGGATCTAGAACCCAGGTGTTGGGATCACCCAGGGTTTCAATGTTGCCGTTAGATGGTTGGAGGAGATATTGAACCATAGCTTTAAGGGGAGTGCCGATTCCGCGATGAGAGCGAGCTTGGATGAGATCACCAAGGTAATTCTTTTTGATTTTCTGAAGTTCAGAAGGATTATGTTCGTGGGCAGCAGTTAAATCCTTAAAATTGAGTGAGGGGATGTGGGGCTGATAATCAATCCCAATACCTCGAAGAACAGCCAGAAAACCAGGGACAAGGCGTTCTGTCCAGTTCTGCGGTTGGTCTTGAAAAATGTCTGGGTCGGGTCTTTCTGCTTGAAGGAGACCTTCGATGGGGGGAATTTCTGGCTGGCTGTGGGACATAGTTAATTGAATAGTTAATATAAACGCTAGAAATTATACCCTAGAATGCAAGTTATAGGATTGCATATGCAATGTGTGGTGGGAAATTGAGTTAGGAACGATAGATATCTAAGACCTCGGAATTACGGATGAGAATAGTCCGGTTGGTAGTGTAGGAGAGGCCTTTGTTGGGACTAATTTCGAAACCAAGATAGATGATTTCCACTCCCCGTTGTTTGAGTTCCTGGACGGCTGGTTGCAGGTCGGAATCGGAGCTACAGAGAACGGCGGTAGTAATGGTTTTGTCGAGAGCGTCGGTAATTAAATCTACCGCAATTTGGACATCGACACCTTTTTCGTGGAAAACGGTAGTCTTTTTGCCGTTAACGGTTACTTCTTGAGGGCGAACATTGCCGCCCATAATGACTTTGATTCCCTGCTTTTCCAAACTACTTTTCTGGACACGTTGTTTGAGAATGAGTTCTTTGGATTTGGCTTGCTGCTCGGCGTGGTAGCGAATTTTGGCGGAGTAATAACGCTGTTCGGCCAGATCAAGACCTTTGAGGACTTGGGCGAAAAGGGTGGAGTAGGCGAAATTTTCCAGGTTGTGTTGTTTCACTGGAATCTGCGCATTTTTGAGGACCAGTTTGAGGTAGTGTTTGATGTTTTCACCATCGATGTAGAGAATAGTTTTGGACATATCTTGATTATAGCAATAAAAAAACCTCGTCGAGCCGGAGCATAGACGAGGCGTTTATGGGGTTAGTGTAGCACAAATAGGGAAATATTCAAGAATAATCCGGTAAAGGTGGGTGAAAGAAAATAGACCTGTTTGCGGTACTACTAGTAGATAACACAATTTGAATTTTGAAAGGGGGTGAAAAGATATGAACAAGACATCAATACTATTTGGATTGACGGCTTTGATTGTTGGGGGCGTAATTATCGCTCCTCAGGCTGTCCAGGCTTATAGAGGGGATCCCAACGTAACGGGTCCTAACTATACCGAAGAGCGCCATGCTGCGATGGAGCAAGCATTTACCAATAAAGATTACAATGCTTGGAAAGAGCAAATGGCAGGCCGTGGTAGAGTAACTCAAGTGGTGAATGCTGACAACTTTGCCAGGTTCGCCGAGGCTCACGAATTGGCTAAACAGGGTAACACCGAAGAAGCCAATAAGATCCGAGCAGAACTAGGACTCGGACTCCGTAATGGCTCAGGAATGGGTCAAGGAATGGGATATGGAAGAACTAATCGTTAACCATATTTCTAAAATAGCTGACGCCTCACCCAGATGATATGAGTGAGGTGTCGGCAGTTGTGAAGCGTTATACTAAGTGTAATAACTATGAGTCAGACAGCCAAATTATCCGACGAAGAAGTAATCGAGATTGTGCGAAGCTCGAATAAAGAAATGTATGCAGAGATTATTAAACGATACCAGGATAAGCTAATGAGGTATGCCAGCAACATCATGGGAGATGACCACAAGGGAGCTGATGTGGTGCAAGAGGGATTGATCAAAGCGTATGTTAATCTCCATAGTTTTGATACGAAGAAAAAATTTTCCAGTTGGGTATACAGAATTGTCCACAACGAAGCGATGAATATGCTACATAAACAAAAAAAACATCAGACAATTGGAGATAAAATGGAGTTTGCAAGCGGGGTGGATTTGGAGGCTGAGTTTGTGAAAAAGGAGCTACTTACTCACACCCATCGCTGTTTAGAGCAGATGCCGCTCATTTATAAGGAGCCGTTGTCGCTGTTTTATCTAGAGGAAAAATCGTATGAGGAAATTAGTGATATATTACGAATTCCCATTGGGACGGTTGGAACGAGGGTTAGCCGTGCCAAAGGAATCATGAAAGCATTATGTCAAAAACAGCAAAAGTAAAGCCAATTGATCTGAAGAAAGCCATCATGGCCAAAGTGGAGTCCAACGAGATTGCCATGAAACCGCGCTGGTATTTTGTGTTGGGTTCGGTGTTATTGGTTGGGGGACTTGCGGGCTTATCCGTGGGAGCAATATTTCTGGTGAATCTCACCTGGTTTTTGCTGCGTCAGCACGGACCGATGGGGCAGTGGAAGTTGCAGTTGATGCTCAATAATTTCCCTTGGTGGGTTCCAATATTGGCGATTGGAGGAATTGTTTTGGGGATAAAGTTACTCAAGAAATTTGATTGTGTTTATAAGAAAAACATCTGGCTGGTGATCGGTGGATTTGTGGTAGCAATTATTTTGGCGGCTGGTTTGGTGGACTATTTGGGGTTAAACGATAGATTGTCTCGCCAGGGACCGATGAGACGTTTTTATCAGCAAGTGGAGGGGCAGAATTGGAGATTACCGGGCAGAGGGGGAGGGAATGGGTATTTTCGTTGGGAGCGATAGGTGAAGTTTAGGGTAAGAGGAGTTTGTTGAGAGTTCCATAGAGGAGCAAGCTAGACCCAATGAGTTCCCAAATGATGAGGGAGAGCTTCGTAAGGTTGGAACTTTCCTCTTTAAACAGAAGATAAAAATAGAAGGGGATTATGTAGTAGCGCGGTTCGATCAGCCAAGAAGGGAGAACAAAAAGAAGGGCGAAGGGATACATCAGATAATAGAGGGGTCGGCGGAATTTGGTAGAAAAAATGGTAAGAAGGGCCAGGAGCATGGGGATGAGAGAAACTAGACGACTGGCAAAGGATTGGGTCATCAGGACCAAGATTTTATTGTGGACTGCGAATTCGTGTTGGTTGTAGGGATGAGTATTGTTAAATTGGAAGAGAAAAGTATAAGTGATAAGCCCACAAGTCAGTAAGAACAGGGAAAGAATTAACTTGTGATTCCAAATACGCTTTATTTTGGGGATAGTGGCTATAACTATGGGTAAAAAGGCGAGAGTAAAGAGGACCAACATCAAATAAACATTGCCAAGATGGAAACTAAAAGATGGATGAGCCCATTCTTCGGCTTTCGCCAGAGAGATCCCGCCGTTCCATTTCACAAAACCTACAAAGGCAACGGCACCGAGGATGAAAGTAGAAACTTTCGAAAGATATTGAAGCATATATTGGAAGAGATATTTGAGATTAGATTTGAAAAGCATTCCATCAAAGAAAATAGTAAGAGCCAGCCATCCGAGCCAGACGAAATTATTTTGACGGAAAGCAATACTGAGAGTTACCAAGATTCCCGCCCAAGCGTATTTGTAATTGAGGGTGAGTAAGAGGGCCAGGGCGATAGGAGCGATGGCGGGGATGTCGGTGTAAACGAGAAAATAAAAGGGGAAGGCAATGGGAAGCAAAAAGAGTTGGAGAACTGTGAATAGGGGAGTCTTGTGCTGTATTTTTTTGGCAAGAAGATAGAAAAAAATAAGACCTAGAAGACTAAGGAAAAGGGAAGTTATCCGAGTAAAGTGAATGGAATTAAGAGGTAGGATGAAGGAGCCAAGATAACAAATCCCGCCGAGGATGGCATGGTAGGCAGGGATGTTGGTGAGATTGGGGTGGATGGTGAAATTGAGATTACAAAAGTTCTCGATGACTTTGTAGTGGACTGTTTCATCCACATATAGGGTGGGATCTTTAATACTAAAGAAGCTGGCGAGCAAGATCACTGTACCGAGCAAGATGAGACTAAGAAAATTCGTTTTTTTCATGCTAATGTCACTATATAAGTTATTGAGCACGAGAGCAAGATATTTGCCGGCCGGAGCCTTGATGTAGGAGGGATGAGTGGTGAATGTCAGAACCTACCTGTTGCACAATGCAAAGATTGAGCGTATTTTTGGTTTGGAGAATAACCTATGAAAATTCAAGTATTGGGGTCAGGGTGCCCAACCTGCCAAAAACTACACAAAATAGTAATGACCGGATTTATTCCGGATAAGAACAAAGTGAAAGCAAAGATATATGGACATATTTAGTCCAGTTCAGATTTTGGCCGAGACGGTTGTTCACCAATGGCTGGGAATTCAGGTAGGGAGTTATCTGGGTGAGGCAGTAAATTTTTTCATTTACGACTCAATCAAGATAGGTCTGCTTTTGGTAGTGATAAATTATGTGATGGCGATTACTCGTTACTACTTTCCGATGGAGAAAGTGCGGGATTTGCTCACTAAGAGGAGATGGTTTGGACTAGATTACTTGTTGGCCGCACTCCTGGGGGTGATTACCCCATTTTGTTCCTGTTCGTCGATCCCCCTGTTTATTGGTTTCTTGTCGGCCGGGATACCACTTGGTATTACTTTTACCTTCCTCATTAGTTCGCCACTGGTAAACGAAGCCTCTCTTTTACTTTTTCCTGCCTTGTTTGGCTGGCGGGTGACAGCTTTGTATAACCTTGTGGGGATAATTGTGAGCATCCTTGGGGGAATACTAATTGGGCGGTTGCACATGGAGAAGTATGTGGAATCTTCGCTTCTAAAGTTCAAGAATAGGGCACAGGCACTAAGAGAAAATGAAGGGGTAGAGCTTAGTGTAGGGGAAAGGGCTAAACTGTGGTGGAGTGATGGATGGGAGATAACTAAAAGAGTCTATCCATATGTCTTATTAGGTGTTGCGATAGGGGCGATAATCCATGGATTTATCCCACAGACTTTAATAGAGCGTTATCTGGGGACCAAAAGTTGGTGGGCCATTCCAGCAGCGACTCTTTCGGGTGTTCCACTCTATGCTAACTCGGTGGGAGTAATCCCGGTGATGGAAGCGCTGATTGGGAAGGGGATACCACTAGGGACAGCGCTCGCGTTTATGACCGCGACGGTCACTCTGTCTATTCCCGAAGCTTTGATCCTCAAGAAAGTGATGAAATGGCAACTACTGGCTACATTCTTTGGGATTACGATTGTGGGGATAATGCTGATGGGGTATTTGTTTAATTGGATAGGGTAGATTTCTAGATAAAGTGATATGCTTTGATATATTTGCAGAGATTAGGAGAGGATGTGAGAACTTATTTAGGTAGTAATCAGTTTGCTTGGAATTTTAATCCTTGACCGTCCAATTTTTAGATGAACATTATCTGCGATTCTAGTCAGAGCATAGGGCTGGACGATTTTATGTAATGCAGCCAAGTCACGGCGCCTCTGTTCTATCCGTGTCTTTACGAGAGTACCCCAGGTTTTTAGTCCAAAGTTATAAATGCAGAAGAGAGCCTCGGGTGATACAGCTCGGAATTCCAGTCCCTGGTATCTTGTGTTCTGAACTGCCGACTCAGACATTGAGACCGCTATTCCAGGATAAAGCTCGACATCAATACTCCCGTCATTGGCCGTCAAATTAGAAGTCATGATTTCAAGGGCTCGACCATTCTTCTCAAATCTTAGGTATTTTTTCTTTCCGATTGCTTGTAGTTTATGAGCGAGGGGAAATTTACTATCGATAAATGTGTTTTGGGCGTATCCCTTATCAAGTAACACAGCTCCGAGCTTATCAGTTCCGTGGGTGTCGCCAATCAGATCAATATCTCGTATTGGTCTGGTATAAAAATTCTCGGTATATGAGAGTAGAACTAACGATCCCAGAGCAAAGTACGGGTAGTCCGAGGGAATAGCTTCAAGAAAATCCGCGAGGGTAGTTTTGACCCACTCATTTTCGATATGCATGGGGAGATTATACCCCAAAGAATTAGTTAACTATATCAAAATATATCACTGCAGAGATTAGTGGTGAATGTCAGAACCTATTTTCGTTTATTTCCAAGCATGTATCCGATGACTAGCGAGATTGGTGTAACTACTAGAAAAGTATACTTTGTGTCTAACGAAATTTGATTAAATCCCTCAACTGCAAATTTAACATAGTCGTAAGTCCATGTTGCGATATTGGTTATTATTGATATAACTTCAACCTTGAACCAAGATAACAAGAACAAAACAACAATAACTAAGTTTTGCTCTCGCAAAATTAACATTGTTTTCTTCTGTAAATTTCCCAGAGCGATAAAATTCAACTTGACATAGTCCGAGTCTAATAATCTCTTTTTTGACTTAATGGCTTTTTCCATAGTGTCAAACGTCTTTACCTCTTTGTCTGCCATGTGATGATTTTATCAAAAAGTAACACAAAAATTCATTAGAGAAAAAATTGATACGCTTTGATATATTTGCCGGGACTGGTGGAGGGTGCCTAAAATGATTTACTAAAATTGATTATTGCCTATTAGGGTAAAATATACTTGTATGAGTCCTAATAACGAAAGAAGAACAAAGGATGAAACTGTAAGTTTCGGAGGGTTTGTGCGTCCATTAGAAATGGGTGATTTGGTTCAACTTAAGCCAATTTTGGAACATTGGGTGAAGAGTAGAGATACTGGCCAACCATTACCAGAGGAAGTGTTGGAAGATTTACAACTAATGGAGGACAGCGTAAATAGACTGAATGATTATCGGTATTTTACAGCGGTTGGTGTTAAGGGTGAAGTTGTGGGGGTTATTGGTATGAGGCCACCAGATTCAAGGATGTTGGCGTTAGATTTTCTTCAAACAGATAAGCCTGTAGAGTTGGTAAATGCGTATGTTGACCCGAAGCAGAGAGGTGGCAAGGGGGTTGGGAGAGCTCTTGTGGGGATGCTTGAACAGGCCGCCGTTGTTCAAGGGTATACGGAGGTCGTGTTGAATAGTGGTCCGAGATATCGGGATACAGGGTGGGGTTTTTATGATAAATTGCCCGGATATCAAAGAGTTGGTGTAGCAATAGGTTATTTTGGGAAAGATGGCGATGCACCAGTTTGGAAGAAGAGTTTGGTTAGTTGAATATATCAAAATATATTACTGCAGGGACTGGTGGAAGATGTTGGAACCTACTTATTTGGGGAGAGGAGTGTTTTTCCGTAGTTGATTTGTTGATATTGACTATTGATTTACAATATTTACATGACGGCGAACAAAGAACATTTGGTGTTTGTGGATGATGATATCGATGTATCTCCCTTGATTATTGGTGCTGTACAAACACTAAAAGAAGCTGGTTATACGGTGTGGGAGGCGAGTTCGCGGGGTGAGACTAATCGGAAGATAGCGGAGTTACAAGCGCAGAATATTGTGGCCGCCTTAGCCGTGATTGATGGCTTTGCTGGTAGGGGGCGAGACATAGAGGAAATGTTGAGAAATGCGTTTCCGGGGATTAGAACGCTAGCTTTTTCATATAGTAACTATCATTTTGGCGACGCTTATTTAGCAAAGCAGGCGGTGGAAGAAGACGGAATGAAGTGGCTAATTCAGTCAGTTCAGAGGTTATCTCAAAAATAACTATTTGTGATTTGTATTTGGTCGGAGCTGAGGGGTTGATATTAGGCTTATAATGGGAGAATGTTTTTTCAACACGAGATTACTAGACAAGTAGTTGATTCAGGTATGGCGGAAATGACGGAGATTGACTTTACGGGTCTTGGAAAAATTCTCAGGTTATTTTTGGTATCCCTGCCTGATGAAACAATGGCACACATGGATATTGTTAGTACGGGGCGTGGATTAAAACATGAGGGTGAAACAACTGCCCTATATGAAGCAGCAATTAGTGAGATGAAAGTTGAAACTGTAAATCGTGGTATGCCACTGGAATACCATTTCCAGACAGAAAACGAAAGAATGAAATGGTTCGGAGAGAATATCCTTCCGGGTTTACTGGGTGGGGTTGTGGTTAAAGAATATGATGATGACGGTTTGCTAAAATTTGTCTGGAATTATCCTAATTGAATATATCAAAATATATTACTGCAGGCCCGCCTGCATCGCTATGCTCAAGCATTGTGGGCAGGGTCGGAAGGAATCGAACCTTCGTTAGAGGTTTTGGAGACCTCTGTCCTACCGCTGAACGACGACCCTATGCCCCTTATTTTAACCCAAGACGTTTTAAAAGTCCCGCGTAACTCGAACCGAACTGTTTTAGCTTGGATTCTCGATTTCTGGCTAGTTGTTCCGTTGAGTAAGCTTCGTAATAAACTAACTGAGGTTGGTTCATCCTTTTAGTGGTGTAAGTAGTTCCGGATGCATGCGAGATGAGTCTCTTTTTAAGATCGGAAGAATAACCAATGTAAAGTTTGTTGTTTCGATCTTCTAGGATGTATACGTAATACATTTCGGTTTTGGACCCCGCTGTTCGTGAGCAGCGGGGCTACCGCTGAACGACGACCCTACATTCCCTATTTTACCCCAAGCGAGGAGAAAAGTCGTGAGGATTGAAGTGGGGGAGTAAAATAGGGGTATGACAGGCTCAGCCGAGTTGGTACAAGAATGGTTTAAGAGATCAGGAGTTGTTTATGAGGTGGGTTCGGATGGCAAACCCTACGGATCGGTTGAGGTGGGTGGCCGTCTGTATGAGATAGTGGCAGTTGAAGTAATGCCAGATTTTGGGGGTGGGTGGAGGGAAAGTTTGCTTTTACCAAATGGTCAATGGGTGATGGGGAGAGTTGTCTCAGGAGTGGGGGGGAATTAGGTTAAGGGTGGTTTGTGGCGGATAATCCTGGACAAGAAATAATTTTTAGATCTTCTGGATGCGGACCCATAAGGACTTCTAGAGTGCGTTGGGTGTATTCCCTTTTTGTATTGGCAAGCCAAATCATGGCCATTCCTTTGTCACCGATCGGGTAGCAGAGCATTTGGAGGGAGATGAGAGAAAATGGGGTTCGGGGGTTAGTTTGCGCCAAAAGGAGTTTGGTGAGTAAATCGTTAACCAGGTGACAATTAGTACATTCGGGAAAAAGTGAGGGGGTTGTTACTTCGTGGTCGGGCATAAATTTATAGTAATAATTGAGTGATCCAGCCGATCACGGGAGAGATGAGGGCCGAGATGGGGGAAGTTCCACCTAAGGGAAGCAGGAGAAAGATCAGAATTAAAGTTCCATACTGACGCATGATGTTGCTGTATTCTTGGGCGAGACCAGCCGGGAGAAAACCGGAGAGAATTTTTTCACCATCGAGGGGGAAGACGGGAACTAGATTAAAGATTGCCAACATGATGTTGAGTGAGACAAGGATGGAGATGAGCGATGTAAGCAGATAGGTGAGAGGGACAAATCTGATTAACATCGATAAAACAAAGGCAAAAAGAAGATTGGATGCGGGGCCGGCGAGCGCGATCAGGGCACTATCTCGGCGGGGAGAGCGGAGATTGTAGGGGTCAAAAGGAACAGGCTTGCCCCAGCCGAAACCAATCAAAAGCAGGGCAAGGGTACCTAGGGGGTCAAGATGAGCTTTGGGGTTTAGGGTGAGGCGCCCCATGGCGCGGGGGGTGGGATCGCCAAGGCGGTCGGCCATACGTGCATGAGCATACTCATGGATGGAAATGGTAGCAACAAGCGCGATCATCCAAAAGAGAAAGAGGATGGGGTTAGAAAAAAGGGTAGCGAGCATGGGGATCATTATACCTTACAGAATCAGCATGGCATCGCCAAAACTAAAGAAACGATAACCTTCCTGGACAGCTTCAGCGTAGGCTTTCCCCAGGAGGGAAGCGGCAAAGGTGGTAAAAGGGTCCTTTGTATTAGGAGCGCTCACAAAAGCAGAGACCAGCATAAGCAGGGTCGAGCCAGGCAGGTGAAAGTTGGTAAGGAGAGCGTCGGTGGCGCGGAAACGGTAGGGGGGATACATAAAAATGGAAGTAGAGAATGTGCCTGGGGTAAAAGAAGGGTGATTGGCTAGGTTGGATTCGAGGGCACGGACGGTGGTGGTCCCGACCGCCAAGAGACGGCGAGAGGAGTGCACAAGATGGGTCAAAGCGAGGGAGGTCGAGGGAGAGAGAGTATAACTTTCGGCGTGCATGAGGTGGTCGGTAATTTTCTCGGCTTTGACCGGGAGGAAGGTACCTAAGCCCACATTGAGGGTGAGTTCGTGCCAGGCATGGGCTTGTTTTATAGTGTGGATTAAATGGGGGGTAAAGTGGAGGCCGGCGGTCGGGGCGGCAGCGGAAAAGCCATATTTAGCATAAACGGTCTGATAATCGGCTGGATCCTTAAGCAGACGTTTAATGTACGGGGGAGTGGGCATGGACCCGAGTTGAGCAAGAGACTCGGTCAGAGTGGGGTCCGTTTGAGAGAAAATAAGGGTACGAATGCGGCCTGCGACATGGGTCACGCGGGCAGAAAGGGTGGGGGAGAGAATAATGGTTTGATCAACCTTGAGCCCGGGACGAGTGATCACGTGGTAACGAGCGGAAGACAGTTTGTGGAGGAGCAAGATTTCAACGGCTCCGCCGGTAGCTTTATGGCCGAGCAACCTGGCTGGGAAGACTTTGGTGTTGTTGACTACCAGATCATAGCTGGGAGGGAGAAGGTTAGGGAGGTCAGAAATACGGTGGTGGGAGATTGTATGGGTCTGGCGGTTGAGCAAAAGGAGGCGGGCTGAGTCACGGGGATGGGCAGGAGACTGAGCAATCAGCTTTTCTGGGAGATAGTACTGGAAATCGTGAAGTGAGAGTGACATAAGGAGTATTTTACGCGATCGGGGGGTGATCTTGACTTTTTGGGTAGTTTTTGGTAAATTATAGGCTGTATGAAGAAGTTTTTGGTGTTTGCAGCTTTGTGGTTTGTTTTGGCGGGGAGTGCAGCTGCCCATGAGGGAAGTGTGGATTTGACCAGTTCTCAGGTGTCGTGCAAGGGAGTATCCCTCTATCAAGACGGATATTACCGGGTATCTGGCCGATGTGACGGGTTGGTTTATCCTTACGAAACGACTTATAACCGATATGTATTGTGGGGCAAGACTAGTGTCAGAGGCGAGATGATCCGGATAGCCGAGGTAGATCGAGGATATTTCTCGGGTAATATTGCGAGCCCGTTTAACGAGATGGTGATTACGGCTGAGAAAGATAGTTTGGTTCGCCGCCCTAGTGACAGGATTGTTTTGACGGGATCACTGAGTGTATTTAATTTTGATAAATCAGTAACAGTGGCTCCTACTGCCACAACTACTCCCTCGACTACAACTGAGAGTAAGGGTGTGACGGTTCAATCTAGCACGAGTACTGCGGGAACAACGGCAGGAACCGTGATTGGGAAGATATTAACATCGCTACTGGTAATTGTCTTGGTAATTGTGGGGTTGGTGATTGGAGCTTCGCTCATTTTCCGTAACCGCGGCAGTGTGAGTGCGTGAGAGGTGATATGCCAACTCCCATAGGTGTTGAATGGAAATCCGGATTTTGTTTGCATTGCAGCTTGAAAGACGGAGCTTGTGCGGCACAAGGGCAGTTTGCTAGGGAAAGGCTATTTTTAGATAAAACTGCGGAACCTGGGGCAGAGACTGGAAGCGGGGCGACTGAGTGGATTTGTAATGAGGTAAATAATGTGGAAGGTCAAAAAGAATGCCGAGATTACAAATGCAGAGTAGCGCAAAACTAGATGTTTTGCTAGAATACACCCCTATGGCAAATAAATGTGCATTGTGTGACAAGGGACAGGATGTGGGGCATAGCGTGAGTCATGCCAAGAATAGGTCTCAACGGATCCGCAAACCCAATTTGCACGCCCACCGGATGCAGATCGGGGAAAGTAAGCTGAGACTGATGCTATGTACCAAGTGTCTGCGTAAAGTGAAGATGGCTCTGCCCGCTAAGGGAGAGTAAATATGACAGAGGTTGGTAGATTACCAGGTGAGATTCCGTTTGAACAAGTCATAGAGCATGAAAACAGATTCCGTAAGATGGTGTTTTTGAGTATTTTCGCTTTGACTGCGTGTTGTGGGATAGCGGGATTGGTGTGGATGTTGCGATAGGTTATACTGAAGTTATATGCCCAAGCTGACGACGCTTCTTGTGACGATTCCTCGTGAGACCGAAGTAACTCCCGAGTCAGCGGCGACATTTTTGTCGACTTTCCCAAACATTTTGCAGAAATCACTCTTTGATATTTGGATCAAGGGCGAGCCCCAGCCGGTTATTGCCCTAGAAGTAGCGGTATGGGAGCAGAAAATCAGATTTTTGGTGAGTTGCAATAGCAGTTTGGCTCAGTTTGTCAGTTCTCAAATCCAGTCCACATACCCTTTGGCGATGATTACTCCGATCGAAGACCCACTCCCTTCATTGGTGAACAAATTGGAGGTGGGGGAATTACGGTTGGCTTTGGCCAGTTTTTATCCTTTGAAAACTTGGGCGGATTTTCGGGAGACGGATCCGATCAACTCGTATCTATCGGTTCTGTCGAAGGTCAGTGCCGATGAAGTGGTGTATTTGTCCTGGGTGCTATCTAAGGCTCCTAACGATTGGCAGGGAGCAGGGAGAGGGGCAATAGACCGAGGAAGAGCCATGGGAGTGAGCGGCCAGCAGGCGAATGGGAGAGGCTACACAGAGAGGCGGGGGAGTCTGCCTAACCAGCGGGGGATTGAAGAAAAGATTGCCCAGAGTGGATTTGCAGTTAATTTCCGGGTAGGGGCGACGTCTAGTTCGCGGTTAAATGAACTGGCGGCGGTATTTGGCGTGTTTGCCAAACCGGATGGGAATGCCTGGAAGTTGGTTAGGCCTTTGTGGGGGAAAGAAGGCTGGCGAAAGAAGCTGCTAAATCGAGTGGGTGGAGGCAAACGAGTGGTAGCGGTAGCGGAGATGGCAACCCTGTGGCATTTGCCGAGCGAAAAGGTCAAGATTCCGATGATTTTGTGGGGACAGAATGTGCTGTCTGAACCGCCGGAAAATCTGCCGATTGCTGAGGGCAAAACCGAGGAAGAGAAAGCCAAAATTAATTTTTTTGGTAGGACAATTTTTAAGAATCGAGATCTTATCTTTGGGATTAAAGATACGGACCGGAGACGGCATTTATGGGTGATAGGGAAAACCGGGACGGGGAAAAGTACCCTAATTGCCAATATG
The DNA here is from genome assembly GCA_001002415.1 of Microgenomates group bacterium GW2011_GWF2_46_18. Taxonomy (GTDB): domain Bacteria; phylum Patescibacteriota; class Microgenomatia; order UBA1400; family UBA12108; genus LCMB01. The sequence continues at coordinate 16,784 of LCMB01000003.1, read as the reverse complement.
GCGATTGATGATATGAAAAAGGGACGGGGAGTGGCGATTATTGACCCACACGGAGATTTGTCAGAGACGATTTTGGATTATGTGCCGGCGTCTCGGTTGAATGACGTCATTTACTTTAACCCGATCGATCGAGATCGACCAGTCAGGCTGAATATATTGGAGGTCAAAGACCCAGCCCAGCGGGAGTTGGTGGTATCTGGCATTGTGGCTATTTTTAATAAGCTGTACGGGCATTCGTGGGGACCGAGACTCGAGTATATTTTGCGCAATACCTTACTGGCATTGAGCGAAGTGCCGGGAGCCACTTTGGTAGACGTGCCGCGGCTTTTGACAGATCGGAGTTACCGAGCGGAAGTAGAGGCAAAACTGCAAGACCCAGTGATTAAGCGCTATTTTGAGAACGAATTTGATAAGATGCCGGAGAAAATGTTGCAGGAGTCGATCTCGCCGATTTTAAACAAAGTGGGACAGTTTGTGAGCTCGCCGTTGATCCGGGCCATCATTGAGCGGCCAACCAGCAGTATTGATATGGAAGCGGTGATGAACGAGGGTAAGATTTTGATTGCCAATTTGTCGCAAGGCAAACTAGGGGAGGATAATGCGGCCTTGGTCGGGGCGATGCTTATTACCAAGTTCCAGTTGGCGGCTATGAACCGGGTCGAGATGGGAGAAAATGATCGGCGGGATTTTTATCTCTATGTTGATGAGTTCCAAAACTTTGCCACGACCAGTTTTATCAAGATTTTGTCAGAAGCCAGAAAGTACAAACTGAATTTAATGATGGCCAACCAGTATATGGCCCAGATTCCGATCGATGTGCAAAAGGCCATTTTGGGGAATGCGGGCTCAATTGTGAGCTTTAACATTGGAGCTGAGGATGCTCGGATTATCATGAAGGAGTTTGGCGAGGTGTTTACGGACAAGGATTTGGTAAATCTGGAAAATTACCAGATTGCGGTCAGGTTGATGATTGATGCGATGAGCGGGAGGGCATTTGTCGCCAGGACTTTGCCGCTACCCAATAGCAGGAACGAAAATAGGAGCAAAGTAATCAGGGTGAGTAGGGAGAGGTGGGGGAGGTAGGTTAGTAATCTTCGTCAGCGCGATGGTCACCATAATCGTCTGGGGAGAAACCACCAGCTTGTTCGTCTGCACCGCCCTTTCTAAAGTGAAGTCGGGAGGGGCCGGGAGAGGTGTTGATTGTATGGGGAGAGTGACGAGAATCTAGATATTGTTGGAGAGTTTGTTGACTATCGGAATCGAGAAGAAGAGAAGCGGCGAGTAGATAGGTAAGGTTGTATCTGTCATTAACGAGATGTTGAGCGGATTCACGAAGTGTTGCATTGAGGGGCGGTCGTTTTAATCCCCAGCCGATTTGGACGGAAGTAAAGAGTGTAGTTATGACAGGAGCGAGAATATCTTGGCGTGATTGTAATTCTTGGGTGGGGGAGAGATTAGCTGGGAAAGTGAGCGAGGTGATGGGTAAACGATCAACGGTTTTCTTGGCACCGGAGTTAAGAGAGATTAATTGTTCGGCTAGATCATCGGGGTTAGAACTGGAGCGATCAGGATAAATATGTCTCTGCCAATATTGGTGTTGATGTTGCCAGATAGCAGAGGTGAGTGAGTCTTGTTGTAATTTGGATAAATTAAGCTCGGCAAGAAGATCTTTGTTTTCGGCGAGCTGAATAAGAGTGGAGAGATTGAGAGCCAGGAGGGTATTGGAGATTTGTATATATCCCGCTTCTACACCTTTGGTGGTGGTAATGTGACGATCGTAAAAGAAATGAGCCTGAGTAACTTCGGGCCTCCGGAGTAAGTCTAGCATGGAATTATTATAAGCTTGGAGTCAAGAGGGGTGGGGGAGGTAGGGGGTTATTCGGCGGGTGGCGCAGGAGGTTGTTTGCCGTCTTTTTTGGGTTCAAAAGTATTTATATCAGTAGCTATTTCGGGAGGAGTTGTGACTACATCGATGGGATTAGTGTTTTCGATTAGTCCAAGTTGTCTTTGAGCTCTAAAAACTCGTTTAAAAAAACCGCGAATGCCACCTTTTGATTTTCCCTCATGTAAATCAATAACTGCTTGAGTTACTGGATCGATTGGTTGATGTCTTTCTCCCATAGTTTACTCCAAATAGTATTTAACAAAGTCATTATAACTGATTGGTTTGGGTTTGCCAGCGAGTTTGATCGTCAAGTTGGGAAGAACGGATTCGATGGTGAGGCGGAGCTCGCCCTTACGGGTCGGGGCAATCGTCCAGACCTTTTCGTACCCGTTTAGAGCGCGGGTGAGATCATGAAGGAGGTTACCCTGAGGATTACGGGTAAGTCGAAGTTTTAAAAGAGGGTTGGCGGTTTCTTCGACAAAAACAGGTTGGTGGTTCTGGAGTTTGCGGAATACTGCCCACTCAAGGTGACCGGATTCGGTGGTGAGTTTGTGGGTAAAGATTAGGGGTTGATTGGGGTTTTGATTGTAAAGCACTTCTGCACCCTCCAAATAATCGAGGAAAAGTTGGGCGCCGAGGGTAAAGAGACGGTGAAGGAGCAGGGGAGTAGTGTCAGTGGGAAGAATGGGTTCTTGTTGTTGCGCGAGAATGGGGCCGTGATCAATTTTGGCGTCAATTTGCTGGAGAGTGATGCCGGTCACTTTGTCCCCCATGGCGATGGCGTAGGGGACGGGGGCCACGTTACGATATTGGGGCAGGAGAGAGGGGTGGAGGTTGTAGAGTTTTCCCTGGAAAGAGTCGATGAGTTCGGGAGGAAAAAGATGAGGGAAGGAGGCGGATAATCCAAGGGTATCGGGAGTAATTGGTGGGAGAGAAGTCAGATTGGTGCGGTGGGTGATAGCTAGATCAGAGTGGTTTTGAAGATAGTTAAGAACAGTTTGACTATATTGGTCGGAGCCAAAGAAAAATAGAGAGTGCATGGAGATTATTATACTTGTTGTCGCTGATTTTTGGCCATTTGACGGGCGCGACGGTCTAGACTTTGAAAGCTTTGAGCGGGGTTAACGCGGTTGAGGGTCTCTCTTTCTTGTTTTAGCTTTCGGGCAAGGGGGATGGGGTGTGAAGTAGTTTGGCTCATGTCTTCTAGAACAGCGGAGTTGAGGGGAATCAAAAGATAGAGAGTGTCAGAATAATAAGTGATTAAACCATGTTGAAGAGCGAAATCGCGCATACTTTCGGTATTAGTGCGAATATCAAGACCGGTAAAGGCATCTAAACGGTCAAAGCTAGCGAGATAATAACCTTGATTACCATAAATGGCAATTCCTTTGACGGTGATGGGAATGCCGTTGGGGAGATACGCATATAGAGCATTATTTAACTGGGCATCGAGAAGATATCCAGCCGAATGGCTGGTAAGACTGGCGGAGTTGGCTGCTTGCGAAGGTTCGCCGAGAGCGGCAAGACTAGTCAACCATTCGTTTGAGACCGTAAAAGCTCGGGGGAAAGGTTTGTTTTCACCAATTAAATCAATGATCATATTTTTAAGGGTAGAGTTTGAACTGCCGTCTGTAAGTTGAGCGTCAAGAACAGTATTAGGATCACGCAGGAGCCGGGCAAATTTTTTGCGGGAAACACTAAAGCTAACCACACTCTCCTGGTTTTTGGTGCGTCCGGAAATAATGACTTGGCTGCCATCGATCTGGATTTGATCGATAAACATCTCGGGGATGGGGCCTTTTACTTTGATCATGTCCGGGCGATCGATATTTTTTCCGAAGACTGCGAGAATATTGGCCCAAGTATTTTTGAGACAAGAAATATCATCACGGAGATTGGTCAAATCATCGTTGGTTTCACCGGGAAGAGGTGGATTAGCTCTTCGATCGTTGTGATATTCAAGAATATCGGGATCAATAATAACTTCTTTGGGGTTTTGATAACGAAGAGTAACCTTGAGATTGTCGAGCTGAGAAGGGGAAAGAGTGAGTTGGCTGGCATTGGCAAGCGGAATATTTTCGAGTCCGAAGGGATTGATATCCTTAGGCTCAGTGTCGGGTAAAATAGCTGGGTCGGGAGATGTTTCGGCGGGGGCGGAGGAATTAGAAAGAGAGGGATTTAGTCCAACTTGAGCTTCTATTTGGGGAGGAACTAGAGCAAGAGGAAATTCTTTCAGAATTTCTTCAGGAATGGTCAAAAGTGCTCCCCGAGAATATATTTCTTGTTTGGCTTTGGCATCAAGAATAGCTTTACCGGTTAACTCTCCTACCCAAAGTTCTGTTCCGTCTTCAAACTGGAGATATTCTCTTTCAGTTTTACCATCACCCTTTAGGGTATAGGGTAAGATAATTTGGATTTCTCGACCTAAATTATCACTATGAACTGGACGTATTTTGATGAGGTGACCTTGGACAATCATAGTAATAGGATTATTTTGTTCAATTTGGCGATGAATCTGAGCAATTTGTGAATCCGAGAGGATGTGCTGATTAAGATTGCCGTAGGTAGCTTCGAAAATGTTGGCTTTGGAAATGGAGGTTAAAATTAAATAATTGGAGTGAAATAAACTGGCGGTGATTACAGAGGGATTATCGGGGTTATTGATAGCGTCAAAATTAACAACTAGTTCGTTTCCTTCGGCTCCTGGTACAACCTCACAAATTGCTTCGATCCAAGCTTCGTTTGGTTCAACCCCGAGATCCTCAAGAACAGGGGAATATTCACAAGGGGCTGCGGTAATACCTTGAGGATAAATTTCTTCTGGAGGAGCAAAAAGATGGGCTAATTTGTCGATCAAGGGTTTTGCGAAGGCAGGGAAAGAGAAAGGCTGTGTCTCCTCGTGTGATTTGTGTTCTGCGGATGCTTGGACGGGTGAGGCAAGACTAAAAGCTGTGAGTAAAGCAAGAAAACCGGATGACAGTCTATATTTCCAGTTAGGGTTTTCGAGATGATTAAATGTCATATACGTGTTGTGGCTGGACATTATACAGGAAATTGGGGGATAATGATATTATAGGATATAGACGTGTATCCTAATATAGGTCGGTATGGGAGTTATTATTGTGAGCTTGATGAAAGGCAGTTATGCCTTAATAAAGTGAATTTGATCGTCAAGAAGGAGTCGTCCGTGTTGAGCGAGATCAAATGTAGTCTTGATGATGTCGTAACTATCACTGGCTCGGCCAAAGTGATTAAGTACTTGAGGATAACTGGTTATGAGAACAATTGTGTGACGATTTTTGGGGAGACCAAAACTATATAAGGCGTGAGGAGAGGCGGGTTCTGAAATACAGTGATCAGCTACCCTGGTTGCATAGAAAGGTTCGATATTTGGATTGTTTAGTTGTTTAAGTATTTCCCAATCTGATTGACAGCCGGCTAAGATTTTATATCGTAGTTTAATACCAGGAAGAGTAAGAGAAGGCAGAGCTTGTGCGAGGAGAAGTCCATCTGGATGAGTGAGTTCATGGTATTGCCGGGCAAGAATTTGTTCTTGAGTCCAAGCTGACATATCTTTTATCCAATCTTCCTTATTTATTGGAGGTGCTAGGTTGGTATTTGGAGTTTCGGTGAGTACTTCTTGGAGAGCTTGACCCCACAAAGATATACGATCTGGATGGAAATTACAGGTACTGCCGATACAATTCGGAGGATATGGGCATTTTCCTTCGGGGGGATAACAATTACTCATAGATGGCGTGATTTGAAATTAAATAGACATTATTTATTAGGTTTTGGAGGAGGTAGGGTGGGGGTGGGAGTTGGGCGAGGAGGTGGGGACGGCGGATATGATAAGTTTGATCGGCTTGGTGAATGAGAGCTGGATCTTTTTTTCCATCCATTTTGTAACTGTTCAAATCCAGCTGTACCACCTTCGATGATGCTATTTGCGGTACCACCTAGAAGATTTAGAAATCCTCCAATTACTCCGCCAATTACCACTCGGCCAGAATTACCCATTATTTCGATTAGATTTCTTTGAAGGATTTCGGCTTGTAGTTTTTGCTCGGCAAGTTTAACGGCTTGGCGGGTACCAAACCTGTAGAGATCGGTAATTTGCTGATAAGTTTTAAGATCTTCTGGTGAGAAGAAGGAGAGAGTATCTAGTTGAGCAGCGATGCCTGGTTGTAGTGAGGGGAGAGTAATATTGGCGGCATCGGTTACAATCTTAGCAAGAGGAATGTGATTATTCATGAGGTAAAGAAGGGCATTGGTGGCTTGAGAGTCAAAAAGAATGGCTTGTTGCCGATCTAAAAGCTGGGAAAAACGTTGTTCGGTGATTTGTTCAGATCGTAGGATAGCTAGCATCGATTGGCGCGTATTTTTGTTTTGTGCTCTCATAACAGAGTTTTGGATTCTTTTATTATTAGGAAGATTTTGGGGGAAGATTTTTTCGAAAAATTGTGTGATTTCTGGTCCTGTAGCTCCGGTTATAAGGGCAGTCATTCTATCTTCGGTATTAGTTAGTCCGGTGGTGTGGAGGGCAAGTCGAGTGGCTAGATGAGCTGCCTGAAGATGACTAAGGTTAAAATTCCCTTCTCTTCCGTGAGTCTTTTTATCGATAGAGGTCATGAGAGCTAAGGCAGTGAAAATATCGGCTTTGGGTTCGATACCCAGATCAATGGGTTTAATCCCAAATATGTTACTAACAAATTCTATACCACGATATATATCAATTTTTGAGGGTGGTTCTGAGGGTGGTAGGTTGTCAGAGGGTTTTCTATCTGGTGTGATCATATTGTTTTTAAATAAATGACAATAATAGCTACATTTTACCTTACATGTCAAGAGTTATAGGTTATATTAGTCAACAAAATGGGTGGCGTGATGGAAGACTTGATTAGATGTGTATAATATAGGATATGAATTTTCCTGAACTTGTGAGTTCTTATCGTCGTCCTAGATTAAGCCAGGAATTGTGTGAGTTATCATTTGGTCCATATGTTGGAGTGGATGCTGATGGATTACCAGTAATTCCTTGGGTTAGGGGAATTAACAACTCAACTTTGGTTTTGTTACGTGGTTCGTTGGCGAGGGAGGCAATGAAAGTTTTTCAGACCACTATGAGTTGGAGTGGAAATGATGATTTTACTTTGATTGGTTTGAGAAACAACAGTTTTTCTCCTCGAAATATGCGTGGTTATCAGTCAATAATTGGGAATGATGGTGTTTCGATAATTAAGCAACAGTTGCATGAATGGGGAAAAGATTTTCCAATGATTTATGGTTGGGGTTCAACTATTTTGATCGATGATTGGCCGGGGTTAATTGGCTCACTGTATTATCCTAGTGATATTAATTCACAGACTATATATAGTAATTTTGTGTTGGCAATGCGAAGAGCGGCGAAAGAAGGAAGACGAATTTTGGCGTGTGATCCTGAAAATGTAATGACGAATAAGAGGGAGAAATCGACATTATTTGGAACTGTATTTGAGACGGTTGATCAATATAAAGGTTCGATGAGTTACCCTGTGGGTTTGTTTGCGGAGGGAAAGCGGTTGATGATTGTACCAACAACGGATTGAGATTAACGCAAGTTACCACTTAATGACAGAAGAGGGATCTTGGATCGGAACAAATTTGTCTTGGTCACGGTCGAGGAAGTAAAGAGGAAGGTTATTTTTGAGGGTGTAGTCGGTAAAGAGGACACCTTCGAGGTGGTCGTATTCGTGGAGAAAAAGGCGGGCGGGAAAAGAGGAGAGAGTTTTGGTAATTTCGACGCCTCGCTCGTCGATCGCCTGGATTTTGATTTTTTTGGGGCGGGGAACGGGCCCATAAAGCCAGGGGATAGAGAGGCAGCCTTCGAGGGTGGGATGGTCGGGAGTACCCCCCAGAGTAGTTTCTTTGCTAGCGTCCAGAATAACTGGATTAAGGTAGACTTTGAGGCGTTTATCGAGGAACGTGACGAAGCCACGGAGGTTAAGACCAATTTGGGGGAAGGAGAGACCGACTCCCTCGGGGTCATGGGCGTATTGGATGGTATCCATCAGATTATGGATATGCGCACGGATCTCTGGCGTAATCTGCTCAATGGGAGCTGATTTGCGCCGCAAAACTTGATGGGGGACAGTCAGGATAGCTTGATTCATGGCGTATATTGTAACAGAATTAAAGGCAGAGATGAGGAAAAACTTTGGTATTTATTAAAATATACAAATTCCGATTTTCCATTTAGAATGGGAGAATGGCTGCGGATGTTATTACACCGGAAGAGGATAGTGAACTTTTTCAGAAAATGAAAGAGCGAGGGGGGTTACCGAATGATGAATTACTAAGGAGAATTGGAGCATTAGCTAGGTTGTTCATGGAGAGGGGAATGGGAAGAAATGAAGCTACAGAAGAGGCGCGAAAGAGAATGGGATTTTAGGGCAAATATTTGTCGATCTTGTCTTTGAGGAGCGCTGAGTAGGTAGCGAGATTGGCTTTGGCTTGGGTCAAAAGCGGAGTGAGCTTACTGAGTTGTTTGTCTTGTTCATAGAGGAGAGCGAGCGCGTAGTAGGGCTCGGCATAATTGGGTTTGAGGTTAATGGCGTCTTGGAACTGTTGTTCGGCCAAATCTAGTTTTCCGAGGCGGGTGTAAATCAAACCGAGATTGTAGGCTAATTTGGGGTCGGTTGGAGCCAGTTGGCGAGCTGCCAAGAGCTCGTCGGCGGCTTGTTGGTGGTAAGCTGGTTCGGTTAGAGTGAGCGAGAGATAGGCCTTGGCACGGGATTTATAGAAATTAAGATGGTGGGGGTTAAGTTTGCGATTGAGCTCAATTTCGCTGAGAGCCAGATCTTTTTGGTTAAGGGAAGCGTAGGTTTCGGCTAAGAGGCTGTGATAGAGATCTGAGCCGGGGCGAAGACTCACAGCTTGAAGTAAATAGGGGAGAGCAGCAGCACCTTGATTAACATCTTGGTATTTTTTGCCCTGGGCGTAAACGTAGTCGGCGTACCACAGGCGAGCCGGGTAGAGGAGGATGATCGTGAACAAGATGATGGCTGGGCCTCCCAGACTGCTTTGCGTCTGGAGTGTCTCCTTTGAGGCATTTCTCATGTCTCTATTGGAGACTTGAAGTGCACATTTCTCAGGCGCTAACGCGCTTGATGTGCTGAATGCGGCTAATAGAGTTATTAGTAGATATACAGGGATAACAGAAAAGCCAAAAAAATTGGTGACGGCGAAACTAACAATGGCGGCACCCAGGACTGGGTAAAGATTACGTAGTTGGTCATCTTGATCGTGCTGAACTTTTTTGGATGAGGGGACGCGAAGGAGGGAGGTATGGAAAATAGCAAAATGAAAATAAAGGTAGGCGGCGAGACCGAGCAAACCAGTGGTGGCGGCAATGTTTAAGTATTCGTTATGAGCTTTGTTGTAGAGGAAATCCCATTCACTGGTAATATTGTGAGCAAGCGGCCGAGTCCAGTAGTAGGTATAGGCAAAGGTTTCGGGACCGGTCCCTAAGATGGGGTGTTGGGCAATCAGCTTGAGCGCTCCAGTCCAGACTATTTTGCGAATGTCGCCGCTTTCGGTGCCGCCGGAGTCGAGAACGGTGCCAGTTCCTATTGATGTGGTGGGAATATTGGTGTCACGGTTGAGACTAAGACGGGGGGAGTAGGGAGTACCGATGGCGAGAGCAATGAGAATGAGTAAAACGGAGAGACGAATGAAGCGAAACTTGATCTTGGTCCAGGAGAATTGGCGAGTAAGCAAGAAAAAATAGACAGGATAAGAGAGAGCAAAAGCGAGAAAACCGGAACGTGACTTGGTAAATAAGAGAGTAACAAAGAAAAGAGAAAAAAGAAGGTAGTAGGGGGTAATTCGGCTCTTGTTGGAGTCAGTTTGGAAAAGATAGAGGGTTAAAAATAGGTGAGGTAACAAATAGGCAGCCAACCAGTTGGGTTGACCGAGAGTACTAAAGACGCGATTTTGGACGTCCTGGATCCAAAAATTTTTATCAATGCCAAAGTGCTCAAGAACCGCATATAGGCTAATTAAAAAAGCTGTAATTACCGATACTTTAATAAGTTTTTGAGTAGATTTATAGTCCAGCCATTTGAGGGCGGCAAAATAGACGATCGTGTAGCAAATGGTAGTCAAAAGCCCTTGGTGAAAGCGGCTGTAGTAACCCCAAAAACTGGTATAGGGGTGAAGGGAGAAGATGGTAGCAAGAGTTTGGGTCAGGAGAATAGCTAAGATACTGAGAGTTATGGCAGAAGGACGGGAAAAGAGAGTCAGGGGGGACTGCTGAGAGCGGTATAGGTGGTAACCCCAGGCTGCGAGAATAATAAGGGTACCAGACAAAAGAAGAATAAATTTGGGAAATTCGAAGAGTTCGGAATTAATGGTAGTGAAAGTGAGGGGGATAAGAATAATGAGAAGGTAGAGGGTAGTGACAATAATCTTTCGCATAGCAAGTAGTATATCAGCTAAAGAACGGAGTGAAGTAAATGATATTTTTTGATGTATTATGAGAGGGTAAAGTGGCGGGAAAATCCAGATGTGTTATCATGTTAGCCATGCTGAATGCGCTGCTGGGTTTATTTTCGACGGATATGGGGATTGATTTGGGAACAGCCAATACTTTGGTGTTTGTAAAAAATAAAGGAATTTTGATTCGGGAGCCCTCATATGTTGCGCGGCACAAAAAAACGGGAGCAGTCCTGGCGATTGGGAGTGAAGCCAAACTAATGGCTGGGAAAACTCCGGAAGCGATTGAGGCGATTAGACCACTAAGAGACGGGGTGATTGCGGACTATGACGGAGCGGAAGCGATGCTTAATTATTACATTAAACAAGTGCACGAACATTCACACTGGATAGCGAAAGTTCCGCGGCCACGGGTGATTATCGGGATTCCATCAGGAGTAACTGAGGTAGAGAGGAGAGCCGTGTCAGCGGCGGCAGTGCAGGCAGGGGCGAGAGAGGCATACTTGGTCGAAGAACCGATGGCAGCGGCGATTGGAGCGGGTCTGCCAATCGATGAGCCCAGGGGCCAGATGATAGTCGATATTGGAGGAGGGACGACCGAGATTGCGGTATTGTCACTGGGGGGGATAGTGCTAAATAGGTCCCTAAGAATTGCGGGAGATGAACTAACTGAGGCAATTATCCATTTCGCTAGAGTTAAATATGGGATGTTACTAGGAGAAGCCAGTGCTGAAGAAGTGAAAATTACGGTCGGGAGTGCAATAGCGGGTGAAAAAACCAGTGAACTCCAAGCGGTAGTAAGGGGACGGGATATTGGGAGCGGGTTACCCAAATCAACCAAATTTTCTGGAACCGAAATCAGAGAAGCCTTGGCTCCGACTTTGCAGACCATTGTACGGGGGATTATGGATGTACTCGAAGAGACTCCACCTGAATTGGTTTCGGATATTTTGCAAGGCGGAATTACGATGGCGGGTGGGGGGAGTTTGATTAGGGGGATTGATAAGATGGTTTCGGAAGCAACCAGTATGCCGGTGTGGGTGACAGATGAACCCATGAGTGCAGTAGTTAGAGGGTGTGGGAAGCTACTAACCGATGAACAATTACTCAAGAAGGTGAAGGTGGGGGCAAGACTCAGATATTAATATGAAAACGTTGCAGAAATTGAGAGAGAACAGCCAGCAGTGGGAAAAATATTGGAGACGGGAAGAAGTTATTGAAACGATCCGAAGATTTTTTAAAGATAATGGGTTTCACGAAGTGGAAGTACCGCTACTTTTACCCACCGTGAGTACGGAGCCGTTTTTGGAAGTATTCCGGACTGAACTTACGAATGATCAGGGTAAAAAGTGGCCAGCGTTTTTGCCAAGTAGCCCGGAATTTGCCCTAAAAAAACTCCTGTCGGCGGGCAGCGGAAGCATTTTTACCATCACCAAATCATTCCGTAACGGGGAGGGGAGAAGTAGTCGGCACAACCCCGAGTTTACGATCCTCGAATGGTATACAACACCGGGAGATTATTGGACGGTGGCAGGTCAATTTGAACAATTGATGTTACAGATTAACCGGGGTAAGGATAAATTGAGATACCAAGGAAAAGAGTATTCGCTCAAGACTCCCTGGCAAAGACTAAGTGTAGCGGAGGCGTTTACCAAATATGCGGGAGTAGAAGTTGAGAGCATGCTGGACGAAGCTAAGCTGAAGGAAATCGGGAAACAGAAAGGCTACCTAGTGACAGCAAAAACGACCTGGGAAGAGATTTGGAATCAGATTTTCGCGAATGAGATTGAGCCGAAGCTGGGACAGACTGGACCCACAATTTTGTATGATTATCCGACTGCTCAGGCGGCGCTAGCGAAGAAGGCCAAGGATCCTCGATTTGCCGAGCGATGGGAACTTTATTTGGCGGGGATGGAATTGGGAAATTGTTTTTCGGAGTTGACCGATTACCGGGAGCAGGAGACAAGATGTAAGGCCGATTTGGCCGAGCGAAAAAAACTGGGGAAGACCGAGTATCCAATGGATCGAGAGTTTATCGAGGCTTTGAAACTGGGGATGCCTCCAACGGGAGGGATTGCGGTGGGGGTGGATCGGTTGGTAGCCTTATTTACTGATGTATTGGCTGTTTCCGAGACACTATTTTTTCCGGTAGAAGAATTGTTTGACAAACGGAATACAATTTAGATGTGAATACAAAAGGAGAATTCGGAGTTGGTAATGGGAATGATGCTGGTCTAAACACTGATATTGAGTCAAGAGAAACATGGTGGAGATTTCGGTTAGTTGGAGGGATGGTGGGAGGGGCAATCTGTATTATGACTGCGGTAGCAGAAACTTTCAGTATGTTCGAGTGGGCAAGGACATCGCAGGGCGGAGAGAAGGTAGCGCTAAATTTCGCTAATTTAATCTTGGGATATGTGTCGATAGGGATCGCCTCTCATGCGATTGATCATAAGCCATGGATGGATACATAGTTAATATCCTTTCCGGTGTGCGGAATATTTGACGAGTAGGAGATAATGTCGTTATGACGTTGCTTAAGCCTGATGGGGATCCGCAAAACAAGAGATGGGGTGAAGGGTTGCCTGCTTGGGTTTGGAGCGTGGGAATGTTGTTACTGGTGGGGGCTTCTGTTGATGCCGGAATTCAATTTGCGAGTGGTGAGGTTATGGAGGGGTGGAGGGCGGCACTGGATACGGTAGTAGGAATAGCGGGAGTGGTGTTGGCGGCTTCTGCAGATAGAAGTTCGTAGTAGTCTTGTGGAAAATGTGGTACGGATAGGGCAAGACGGAGATGGAGCTATTTGACTAGGTAGATATAATAACGATGTATGAGTGATCCAATCGAAACAAATGAATTAAGCAAAGGTTGTCCTCCTTATTTTGAGGAGATAGAACAGATTTGCCCAAATGGAGAAACGTGGACTTTAAAGGATGTGTTTGAATGGGTTTTGGGTCTATTTGGAGTAAAAGAAGTGGCGGACGAAGAAGATTAGGCGAAGTGCGGAGTATAATTCACAAGTATGACGCAGATTAAAGCTAACCAACTGAAGCGGGATATGTTTGTGCTGTACAAGAACGCGCCGCACATGGTGCTTAAGTGCGAGTTTTATTTTCCTGGCAAGGGAAGCGCGTTTGCTAGAACACGGCTCAAGAATGTCAAAACAGGCAATGTGTATGATTACACCTACAAATCGAGCGAGAGCGTGGAAGTAGTCGAGGTTGAGACCACGGAATTACAATACTTGTACCAGGATGGAACGACTTATCATTTTATGAATCCGCAGACGTTTGAACAGCACGAAGTGGCGGAGTGGGTATTTGACGGGAAGGAGAAATTTTTACTTCCGGAAGCGAAAATGTTCTTTCACTCTTACGAAGGGGAGATTATTGGAGTGAGATTCCCGCCCAAGGTGACGGTGAAAGTGATAGAGGCGGCGAGTGCGGTCGCCGGAAACAGTGTCAACGCGCCGAAAAAGACAGTAAAAATAGAGAATGGGGTCGAGGTATTGGTGCCGCTATTTGTGAAACAGGGAGAGACGATTATTGTGGATACCACTACCGGTGAGTATGTGAGTCGAGCTTAGCGTTCGGCAGTAATGGTCAACCAGATATCAGAGGTAGAATCACATTTAGTCGGCTGAGCTTGAAGTTTGAGGTAGGTGAGGCCGGTTACTTTGACGAGTTCGCCGCTTCCTGATATTTCACGTTGAGAGAGGATTTCTTCGCCGTTACTTTTCCAGGCTGTAATGGCGGCCTTGTAGCCATCCTTGAGAGAGTAGCGGAGGGTTAGAGGGCCTGTTATATCTTTGACTTCGGTTGTGTAGGATTTACATTCGTTAGTTTTGATCAGAGTCAAAAGCAAATGGGAAGTAGTCGTAGTAGTGGTTGTAGTTTTTACAGTAGTTTGGCCTTTGACTAAACCACCTTTGGTGGTGGGAAGAGTCGAGGGGGTGGGAGCAACTGAGGCTGAAGCCGAAGGAGTAGGAGAGGAAGTCACAAAACCAGCGGGAGTCGGGGTGGGAGTAACTGGAGCAAGGTAGCGAGAAACGAGGTTAGCGGCGCCACGGAAACCCGCGTAGCCAACCAAGCCGAGAACGATAATAATGAAGAGACCAGTTATAAATTGTTTCATGGCCTATATTATACGCCACGAAGTCAAATTATCGGATCGCTGATCTTGGTTCGGAGTACTTTGCACAAAAAACCACCCATAAATTTCTGGTGAAATTTTGGATTACGTGCTCGGCTACCCGCCTGCGCAAGTTTTTTTGGTAGCAAAATACCCCTGCACCAAGTTGTTAGTTTTCAGTTGATTTACATTAAGTAATCTGACATAGTGAAGATATGCAGAGTTTTTGGCAAAAGAACTGGAAAAGTTTGGTGATTTTGGGAGGGTTATTGGCTTCGTTACCATTGACAGTGCCGCTGGCTCAAAAAGCCTGGAAAGTCATGACCGGAGCCAGTTATCAGGCGGCAGCAATTGTGGTAGATGTATCACAGGCTGGAGCACCGGTGAATCGAATTTGGGACGGGGTGGCTCAGGGGTTTGAGAAGTTGCCAGATCAGGATTTTCGCTTAAGCCCAGTGGCCGGACTACTTAAGGGTGTCAATGTGCGTTATGTCCGAATTGATCATGTTTACGACGGTTATGACGTAGTATCACGAGCGGATGGAGGGTTAATGTATGACTGGAGTAAGTTGGACGCTTTGGTAGGTGATATTCTTTCGGCGGGAGCAATCCCATTTTTCTCAATTTCCTATATGCCAAGTGCGATTAGCAAGAGTGATATTTTGGACGAACCCACTGATTGGGGAGAGTGGGGAGCAGTGGTTTCCGCCTTGGTTGGGCATTACTCCCGGGATTATCGAGGGGGTCTCTCGAATGTGATTTATGAAGTGTGGAATGAGCCAGACTTGTTTGGAGGATGGAAGATGAACAGGGGGAAGAACTACACCACCTTGTACTCGGTGGCTTCCCGAGCCGCCAATGGAGTAAACAGCGCCAAAACATTCAAGATCGGAGGACCAGCCACGACAGGGTTTTATACGGCGTGGGTGAATGGGTTTTATGAAAAATTGGATAGTAGTGTCCGAATCGATTTCTTTTCGTGGCATCGGTATAGCGCGAGCGTGGATGATTTTGTCGAAGATGCCGAGACAGCCAAAAAATTAATGGAGCGGCAAATTGCCCGGTCCCAATATTTGTATATTACCGAGTGGGGAGTTAACCCGGAGAGAGGGAGTGCGTATGATGGCAGGTGGGCGGCCGCGCATTATTTGGCGGTGAATACGGCACTTTCTAAAACGGCGATTGATCTAGCTTTGGCTTTTGAAGTTTTGGATGGAGCACCCGGAGATGAACAGTACCACGGGGGGTGGGGGATGCTGACGAACCCTAAGTATGGAGCGGTGGCCAAGAAACCGCGGTTTGCTGCATGGGAAATGATTACCAAACTGACAGGTAACCAGTTGCCCTTGGTTGGAGAGGGGAGTTATGTGAGTGCTTTGGCGGCCAAAGACCCAGCAGGGGTGGCCAGAGTACTTTTGGTAAATTACGATGAGCGAGGTCAGCATACCGAACTAGTACCGGTCACCGTGACGGGACTGATGGAGGGGACATATGCGGTTACCGAAAAGTATTTGTCGGGAAGAAGTTTGACTACAGATGTGGTTCCGATATCGGGGAATATCCGCAGGGAGGTTTCCCTCTCGGCAAGCGAAGCGGTACTTTTGACTTACGTGAAGCAATAATTAGCGACCTAGGTTATACTTACGGGCATGCAAGTTTCATCACAGGATAGTGAATTGGCTAGGGTATTGCTTGCGCATTCGCTCAAGATTAAACCCAAGGAGAAAGTTTTGATCAGTGTGGCGGAATTGGGTCTGCCTCTCGGGAAAGCAGTTTACCAAGAAACGCTGAAGTTGGGAGCGTACCCATTATTGGATGTAAACGTCAACGGGATGGAATATCCATATTATCAGTTAGCGAATCAATGGCAACTTAGTTATGTGCCAAGCAAGGTGGTTAAAGCCAAAATCGAGTGGGCAGACGCGTTTGTGCGAATTGTGGCTGAGGATAATTTGCGGGAATTAGCACAAATTGATTCACAAAAAATTGCTGACAGATCCAAGTTAGTGCGGCCCCTGTGGGATCCAGTGATCGATAGCGACCGCTGGGTATTGACTTGGTACCCGACCAGTGCCATGGCGCAGGAGGCTGGAGTGAGTACGGACTGGCTACGGGAGTTTTATTTTGGGGCTTGCTTGGTGGATTACGCCCAAATGGGACGCAAGTTGAAAAGTTTGGAAAAGTTGATGGATCGGGGTAAGCTCGTTCATATTGTGGGACAGATGACTGATTTGCGCGTGCAGATCGGGGGGAGATTGGCTCAGGCTTGTGCGGGAGAGCGGAATATTCCCGA
>LCMB01000002.1:3433-53694 GCA_001002415.1 Microgenomates group bacterium GW2011_GWF2_46_18 | reverse complement strand
TTGCCCTCTCTCTCGCCGGAGCCAAACAAGTTACCCACAAGACTTACCCCTCCTACTTTAATATCGTCGAAAATCTCGCCCGGGTGGCCCGGATCCCCAACCCCAAAACCTATTTGATCCCTAGCCCCGCCCTCAACGCCTTTGCTACCGGGAGAGATCCGAAGCATGCTTCCATTGCCGTGACCGAAGGCTTGCTCACCAAATTGACCCGCACCGAACTCGAAGGAGTGATCGCCCACGAACTCTCACATATCAGGAACTATGATACTCGTCTGATGAATGGTGCTCAACTGGTCCTGGAGATTATCCTGGCACCGCGGGGGAGGGGATCGTGACAACAATTCTGGTGGTAACGCCATTATCATGGTGATCGGAGTCATCTTTATTATTTTGGCCCCGATTATTGCTCAATTAATTCAACTGGCGATCAGTCGCCGTCGCGAGTTCTACGCCGATGCCAGTAGTGCCCACCTGACTCGCCAGCCCTCTGGGCTCATTAATGCTCTCAAAAAGATTGCTGCCAACGAGAATATCCCTCTAGAAACTGCCAATACGGCCACCGCCCATCTCTATATCGATGACCCGGTCACGACCGAAACCCATGGTACCTGGCTCGCCAAACTCTTTAGCACCCATCCCCCGATCAGTGACCGGATCAAGGCTTTAGAAGGCGTAGCGTAAGTGGTAAACTAGTGGTCATGAAAGCGAAAGTAATAATTACTACCGACCAAGTCAAACACTTGGCCAAATTAGCCGCTCTCCCCCTATCTGACGATAGACTAAAGAAACTTGTCGGTCAGATCGAAACTACTTTTGAGTACGTCCAGACATTAGAAAAAACTGACACCACCACCCTTGATGAAACTAATCAGGTGACAGGCCTCACCAATGTCATGCGTGAAGATATCATCGATGATTCCCGCACTTTCACTCAAGAACAAGCCCTCCAAAATGCCAAACATTCTCATAATGGCTACTTCGTTGTACCAGCCATTTTTGTCGCCGAGGATAACTAATATGCTATTGGATAAATCAATTCTAGAGCTTCTTACCGGTTATAAGAACAAATCCATCGATCCAGTCGATGTCATAAACGAAGCATATGGTCAAATTGACAAGTATAGTAGTAAGCTCAACACCCTGATCACTGTCCGCGACAAGCAGGAGGTATTAGATTTTCTCAAAACCCTGGATTCTTCTCTACCTCTCTACGGTCTTCCTTATATACTCAAAGATAGCTATGCCACCACCGAGCTCAGGACTACCTGTGCCTCGAAAATTCTCGACAATTACCTCTCTCCCTACGACGCAACAGTTCACAAAAAACTCAAGGAAGCAGGAGCTATCTTGATCGGCAAAGGTAATCAAGACGCCTGGGGACACGGCGCTAGTACCGAAAATAGCGATTATGGTATGGGGAAAAATCCCTGGGATCCTACCCGCGTAGTTGGTGGCTCCTCGGGTGGTCCAGCCGCCGCGGTGGCAACCCGCATGTGCGCGTTTGCCATCGGCGAAGACACCGGTGGTAGTATTCGCAACCCCGCCGCCTGGAACAATATTTCTGGATTGCGTGTCACTTATGGACGTGTCAGCCGCTATGGCTGTGTGGCCTACGCCTCCTCTATGGATACCGTCGGTCCCTTCGGCAAGACAGCCGCCGATCTAGCCATTATCCTAAAAGTTATTGCTGGGCCGGATGTTTATGATGGGACCAGCGCTCCTCACGAAGTCCCCGACTACAATCTTGAATTAACTAAAACCCCCAATAAATTGAAAATTGGAATTGCTCCAGAAATGTTTGGCGCTGGACTCGATCAAGAAATCTCCAACAATGCCCAAGATTTTGCCTCCAAGCTGGCTGAGCTGGGCCATCAATTAATTGATATTTCTCTCCCAGTCGCCGAAATTTCTGATGCAGCCTACTACATCCTAGCTCCTTCGGAAACCAGTTCTAATTTGGGTAGATATGATGGCATTAGGTATGGGAATACTCGAGACTTATTTACCCAAGAAAGCATGCGGCGCATCATGGTAGGTACCTACGAACTTAGCTCCGGCTACTATGATGCCTTCTATCGCAAAGCTCTCAAAATTAGAACCCTCCTAATTAAAACCTTTCAAAAAGCTTTTGAACAGTGTGACGTCATTTTGCTGCCTGAGAACCCAATAATGCCACCTAAATTGGGAGACCTCATCAGTGATCCACTTGCCAACATGCTCGCCGATCTTTACAACACCCCCGTCAGTCTGATTGGATCTCCCTCACTCGTCATCCCTAGTGGTTTTCACAAAAATGGTTTGCCTATTGGAGTCCAACTAGTAGGTAAGAAATTCTCCGAGAGTTTACTCCTCGGCCTAGGTCATCAATATCAGCAGGTTACTGAGTGGCATACCCGGAGCCCCCAACTATGACCTACCAACTCATCTGCGGTGCCGAAATCCACGTCGAGCTCAAAACCAAGAGCAAAATGTTCTGCGGCTGCCAAAACGACCCTTTTCACGCACCCAAACCCAATCTTTACACGTGCCCCGTTTGTCTTGGCCTGCCTGGAGCTCTCCCTGTTCCCAACCAAAAAGCTATCGAAGATACTATCCTTCTTGGGTTAGCCCTCCATAGCCAGATTGCCAAGGTTAGCAAATTTGACCGCAAGCACTACTTCTATCCCGACCTCCCCAAGGGTTATCAGATTTCCCAATATGACCAACCCCTCTGTATTGGGGGTTACCTCGATACTTCCTTTGGCCGGGTCAATTTAACTCGGATTCACCTCGAGGAAGATACTGCCAAACTCCAACACGCTACCGTCAATGGTCAATCAGTCTCTCTTATTGACTTTAACCGCTCCTCCGTGCCTCTCATGGAAATCGTTACTGAGCCAGACATCAAATCCCCCGAGATGGCCAAGGAATTCCTAAAGGGACTGCGCGACATCATTCGCGCGCTCGGCATCGCCGATTGCGATATGGAAAAAGGCGGTATGCGTCTCGAAGCCAATATTAGTCTTACAAAAGACGGAACCTTGCCACACTATAAGGTCGAAGTGAAAAACATTAACTCTTTTCGTTTCTTTGCCAATTCCCTCGACTACGAATTCCAGCGTCAGTCAGAAATCCTCGATAAAGGTGAGATTCCTGCTCAAGAAACCCGTGGCTATCGCTCAACCTCGAATTTGACTGTTTCCCAGCGCACCAAAGAAGATGCCGCCGACTACCGCTACTTCCCCGATCCTGACATCCCGCCACTTATAATTGATTCAGCCTGGGTCTCTACCATCCAACAAAGACTCCGCAAGCTCCCGAACCAAATCATCACTGATCTAGTATCCGCCGGCATTACCGAGAGTGCCGCCAAAATCATTCTGCAGGATCCGGATATGCTCACATTTATTACCCAAGTGAAAATATTGGATCCAAAAAGTGTTCGCACCGCGGGTAATGATCTTGCCAACAAAAAAATCGATTATCACCAGATTACTCCCGAAGCTTATCTCGAGGCCAAGAAATCTAATGTTCAAAACCAAATTAGTGCTAATTCTCAGCTTGAACCATTGGTTCGTCAAGTTCTCGCCGACAATCCTGAACTGGTAGCCCAATACCGTGCCGGGAAAACTGGTATTTTAGGCTTTTTTGTTGGTGCCGTGATCAAAAATACCGGGGGTAAAGCCGACCCTCGCACGGTTACCGAATTACTTAAGAAAAACCTATGACCGCTTCTAGTTTTATCCATCTCCATGTTCACACCCAATACAGCTTACTCGATGGGCTCTGCAAGGACGAAGATCTGGCTACTGCCGCTAAAGCCTACAAGATGTCTGCAGTCGCCTTAACCGATCATGGTGCCATGTACGGCGCCATCCATTTTTACAACACCATGCTCTCCGAAGGGATTAAACCCATTATTGGGATAGAAGCTTACTACACTCCCGGCTCCCGCCTCGACAAATCCAAAGAACACAAAACCCACCATCTCCTCCTTCTTGCCAAAAACTTAACGGGTTACCACAACCTGCTCAAACTCACCAGCATTGCTCACCTCGAGGGCTTTTACTACAAACCTCGGCTGGACTGGGAAACACTGGTCAAGTACCACGAAGGTTTGATTGTCACTTCTGGCTGTGCCCAGGGTGAAATCCCCCAACTTCTCCAAAAAGGTGACAATAAACTCGCCGAAGAGCGTCTCCAAGCTTATACCGATCTTTTTGGTGATGATTTTTATCTGGAGCTTCAGCGGCACCAGGGTCTAGAAAAAATGCTTGATCCGCTCAATGATCAGCTAATCGCTCTTTCCCGCAAATTTGGAGTTCCTCTGGTCGCGACTAACGATGTTCACTATGTCCGCGAAGACGACGCTCGGGCCCAGGACGCCCTCTTGGCCATCCAAACGCGTACCACTCTTGACGATAAAAATCGCTTTACCATGATCGATTCGCCCAGCTTTTATTTCAAAAGCTCCGAAGAAATGGCCGATCTCTTTGCTGATTTGCCCGAAGCCATTCAAAATACCCAAAAGATTGCCGACAAAATCGATCTGGTTATCCCGACCGGCAAGATGATCTACCCTCAGTACCCCGTGCCGGAAGGTGAAACCCCCGAAAGCTACCTCAAAGAACTGGTTAACACCAAGCTTGCCGACCGCTACCCTCGTCCCGATCAATCTATTCTCGACCGCGCTAAATATGAGCTGGATGTAGTCTGCAGTAAAGGTTATGCCAGCTATTTTTTGATTGTGCAGGACTTTATCAACTGGGCCAAAACTCACGGTATTCGCATTGGCCCGGGTCGAGGTAGTGCTGCCGGCGCGATCATTAGTTATATTCTACGGATTACTTCAGTCGACCCCCTGGCTCACGGCCTCCAATTTGAACGCTTTCTAAATCCCGAACGTCCCAGTCCTCCCGATATCGACGTCGATATCGCGGATGTTGGCCGTGATCGGGTGATTGAATACGTGACTGATAAGTATGGTAGTGACAAAGTCGCCCAAGTAATCACCTTCGGTACCATGGAGGCCAGGGCCGCCATTCGCGATATTGGCCGTGTTTTAGGTTTGCCCTACAGCGAACCCGATTTAGTGGCCAAATTGATTCCCTTTGGGGAAAATATTGAACAGGCGCTGACTCATATAACTGAACTTCAGGAACTGTACAAAAATCCCAAGTACAAGGAACTCCTTGATTTGGCTCGCCGTGTCGAAGGTGTGGCCCGTCATAGCAGTACCCACGCCGCCGCCGTCATTATTGCCGACAAGGACTTGACCAATTATGTCCCCCTCCAACGGGACAGCAAAGAGGGCAAAATCACGACTGGCTACGACATGTACTCCCTAGACTTAAACGTCAAACCCGATGCCATTGGTCTCCTCAAGATGGATTTTTTGGGTCTGCGTAATTTAACCATTCTTCAAAACGCGGTCAAATTAATCCAGGAAACTCGTCAGTTCCGCGTCGACTTGTCCAATCTCCCGCTTGATGACAAATTAGTTTTCGAACTTTTGTCTCGCGGTGAGACGACCGGGATCTTCCAGATGGAATCCCCCGGGATGCGCCGGCTTAGTAAACAATTAAAGCCCGACGTCTTTGGCGATATTGTGGCCCTAGTTGCCCTCTACCGTCCCGGTCCTATGACCCTGATTCCTGACTTTGTCAAAGGCAAATTAGAGCCCGAGAGCGTCAAATATCTTCACCCCGATTTAAAGCCGATCCTCGCCGAAACCTACGGTATCGCCGTCTACCAAGAGCAGGTCTTAAAAATCGCTAATGTTATGGCCGGTTATAGCTTAGGAGAAGCCGATATCTTAAGGCGTGCTATGGGCAAAAAGTCTCTGGCCACCATGCGCAAAGAACATACCAAGTTTACCAAAGAAGCGGTTACTCACGGCTATTCCGAAACCCTGGCTCAGAAAGTCTGGAGCTTTATCGAACGTTTTGCCGGCTACGGCTTCAACAAGGCCCATGCCACCAGTTATGCCATGATTGCCTATCAAACAGCCTACCTCAAAGCCCACTATCCGGTCGAATACATGACTGCCTTGATGAGTGCCGAAAGCGGCAGAGAAGATAAAATGAGCCTTTGCCTCGAAGAATGCCGCAACATGGGGATCAAAGTGCTCCCGCCCGATATTAATCTTAGTAACTCAGACTTCCGCCTCGAAACTCACAAAGCTAGCTTAGATAATCGGGCTATCCGTTTTGGCTTTACCGCTATCAAAAACGTGGGAACCGCCGCCATCGATAACATTTTGCTCGAGCGGACCGGGGGAGGGGAATTCAAATCTTTCACAGACTTTGTCAAACGGGTTGATACCCAAAAAGTCAACAAAAAAGTTCTGGAAAGCTTGATCAAAGTTGGCTCTTTTGATGCCTATGGGAAACGCGCCGTCATTCTTGACGAAATCGACCGCGTCCGGCTCCAAGTCGGTAAATCTGGGAATGAAAAAAATAGTAACCAAAGTGGACTCTTTGATAGTTTGGTTGATGCCGAAGTGAGTATTGTGGATTCCTGGCAATCCACCAAAGACGAATTTAGCTCCCGGGAACTGATGGAAATGGAACGGGAATTATTAGGCATCTATCTCCGCGAACACCCTTCCCAAAAATTACTCAAAAAGTCACGCAGTGACTGGGCCACTACTATTCTCGAACTCGAAGAGAAGAAAGGCCAAAAAACTACCATTGTCGCCATCATCAAAACCGTCAAAGTTGTTTTAACCAAGACCAGACAGCAAGAAATGGCTTTTCTTTCCTTGGTCGACGAAGGGGGCGAAATCGAAGCCGTCATTTTCCCAACTACCTATGCTCAAGTCAAAAGCTTTTTGATCCCCAACACCGTGGTGATTGCCAAAGGCAAGGTAGACGAGCGCGATGATCGCCTTTCCTTTATCGTCGATTCCCTTACGGTTGTCCAGGACGAAACTTCTTCTGCCGAAGGTACCTCTTCGAAAGAGACTCAGGGAAACATTATCCACATTCCTCACGGCACCAGCAAAACCGTCCTCCTAGAACTCAACAAACTGCTCCAGAATAATCGTGGGGATGTACAAGTTACCCTCATTTTCCAAAACGCGCATGACTCCCGCGAACTTATCCTCCCCTTCGGTATTCGCTGGACCAAGTCCCTTCAAGGAGAAATTCAAAAATTACTTAATATCCCTGCCATTAAGGAGTAATTATGCCATCTCAACAGGAAATAGACCAGGAATTTCTTGCTCTTCAAAAGCTTTGGAAGAAAGACCGACTAGTTGATTTTGGTTTAAAAGCTGGCCTTGTGATCGGCGTTCTTGGAGTACTTTTTGCTCCCACATTGGAACATAAGTTACTTTTGGGTTGGATCTCCTTGGGTAGTGCCGGAGTTCTCACCGCTCCTGGGGCTCATGAAGCTTTAAAGAAAATTTTCCCTCCGAAAGAATAATTGACATTCGGTTAAAATTCGGGTTATATAGTCATATATGATCCAAAGATTATCCGAACCTGTTACCGTCACTTTCTCTACCCATCCTCTCTTTCTAACCTGGAAAAATCGTGATTATCCATTGACTCAGCTAGGGTTACACCACACCTTTCGCGATGGCTCAACGCTCCACCACGTCTTCTCTGTTGCCGGGGACGATCTTTTTTTCCGCCTTGATCTCAATAGTCGTACTTTACGCTGGACTCTCGAGGAGGTTAGCGATGGCTTGCCCGATTGATTTTAATCCCGCCGCCCCCCAGGTCATGCATCTAGACCTTAATTCCTGCTTTGCCAGTGTCGAACAGCAAGCCAATCCTCTCCTGCGGGATAAACCTATTGTTGTCGTCCACACACTCGCTCCCTACGGCTGTATTCTGGCCCCGAGCGTCGAAGCCAAGCTCTGGGGGATCAAAACCGGCATGACCTTAGCCGAAGGTCAATCTCTCTGTCCCTGGTTGATCGCTCGAAGAGCTGACCCTCCCAAATATCGCCAAGTTCACCGGGATATCGGGGAATTATTAAATGATTACTCCAGCCACGTAGTCAGCAAATCTATCGATGAGTTCGCTCTACAATTACCAGGCATCAACCCTCGCCAGATTGCTCTGGAGATCAAATCCCGTATCCAATCCGACATTGGGGATTATCTAAGGGTCAGTATTGGCGTCAGTACCAACCAAATTCTCGCCAAACTAGCCTCCGGCCTCCACAAACCCAATGGCTTTGACCTTATCGACCGCAATAACTACCATGATGTCTATACAAAGTTAAACCTCCAAGATTTTTGTGGCATCAACATCCGGAATGAACTTCGTCTCCACCGAGTTGGGATTTTTACCGCCCTACAATTTTATTCGGCTTCTATCCAAACTCTCCATTCTGCTTTTGGGAGTATCCTGGGTCGCTACTGGTACACCCGTTTGCGTGGTTACGAACTTGATGACTTATCTTTTATTCGGCGTAGTTTTGGTCAATCCTACGTTCTTCCTCACCCCCTGCCTTATCTAGGTTGGCGCCCCATTTTGGCCAAACTCATTAGTAAAGCCGCCCGTCGGCTCCGTGCTCACGGGGCTTCCGCTTCTGGTATCGCCCTTTCCCTGCGTTTTGCCGATCATACCCATTGGCACACTAGTCACCAGCTTAAAACACCGCTTTTTAGCGACGCCGATTTACTCGCTGCCGCGCTGTCTCTCTACTCTTCCACTTCTCCTTCAAAATCAGTCAAGAAAATCGCTTTTACTTGTTTTGGTCTTATTCAGGACTCTGCCCAGCTCAGTTGTCTCGTTGACACTGCCAAACAAAAAGCCTTGGTTACCTCCCTTGATCAACTCAATGACCGATGGGGTGAGTACACCGTGACCTACGGTTCCTTTTTGGGATCAAAAGGTCACGTCCACGACGCGATCGCCTTTGGCAAATAAACTTATTTTTGAGTAGCTGGAATTGATTCTGTCTCTTCTCCCGGCTCAGGTGTTTCTGGAGGTATATCACTGTTCAACAACGCCATCGCTGTCACGCCAGTTAGATCTGCTCCTTCCGCCGGTTCATCACTAGAAGCCACCGGTTCAGCTTCTACTCCCCCAGGAATTTTTCTCCTTCTGCCCCCACCGACAAATAATTCAAGTAGTGATACTGATCTATTTGGCGGAAAAACGAATATTGGCATACAACTCCCTCCACTTTATTATCGTGTTAAGCTAACCTATAAATTATATCGCACTATGCAATATACCTTGATCCGTTCTCGCCGCCACTCTCTCTCCCTGCAAATAGGAGTCGGGGGTCGTCTTCTCGTCCGCGCTCCCTTCCTATACCCCAAATTTTTGATCGATCGCCTTATCAGCCAGAAACAAGCCTGGATTAGTAAGCACCAAACCAATCTCGCCAAACCTCGTCCCTCCCCCCACCGATTTATCCCTGATGAAGAACTTAAAAAACTCATTCAAACCCACGTTCATCACTACTCAGCTGTCATGGGTTTAACCCCTCGATCCCTCCGCTTTACTCATGTCAAAACCTACTGGGGCAGCTGCTCCCCCAAGCACGTTCTTTCTTTTAATCTCCAATTAGCCTTTACTTCCAGAAAGATCGTCGAGTATGTTGTTGTCCACGAGCTCTCTCACCTCAAATGGCGCGGTCATGGCCAACGGTTCTGGGCACTCGTAACCGCCCATTATCCCGCTACTCCTCAAGTAAAAAAACAGCTCCGCGCCCTACCTCACTAACACAATCGCTGTTGGCAGACTTCTCCCCGGTCCGACTCGGTACGCTCCCTCATACCAGAGGGCACTGCTCCCCCCACCGTCCAAATTCAAGGCATTCTGTAATCCCAGGGTCCGCAAAACTTCCGCCGTATCCGCGTACGATGCACTATAAACATGCCCGATCACAATTCCTCCGTCTTTGACCCCGATAAATCCGCGCATGCCTTTACTGCTATTGTCATCCGTTGCGATACTTCCGTCTCGCAAGAGCCGCGGATAGTTGGCCAGGGCTCCGCCGCTACTCGTATCTACCCCCCACTGCAGCGTTTGATCGTAAAACGACAAACTAGTTCCATAAGCGGCCACTAGCGGAATCGTCGAATACACATTGTTCGCCCGGTTAAGCACCGCCTTGGTACGGCCTGACACAGCCAACGTATCAAAACTATTTACCTTTCCTTGGCATCTGGCGTAATCGGGGGGACAAAAGTAAGCTCCGTTAATCCCGGCAAACCCGCCGGCTGCTGCAATATGCTCTGCCAAACTTTTGGTGGGGCAGTTATCACTGCAATCACTTTCGCTTGCCGTCTCGACCATAACCCTAGCACCTGGCGCTACTACCATCGCAACCACAAACTCACCTCGTTCCGTTACAACTTTTTGCCGGCTGTACCCGCTCGCTGCCAAGGTATTACTAACTGGGGCTGTCGCAACCATCGCTTTTGGTACCAAACTAGCCGCCAATTTATCGATTTCTCCTTGGACTTTATCGCTCTGCTCGCTGGCCTTTTGCCACTCTCCCAAGGATAAATAGTTCAAAAATTTTGCTAGTTCATTATCTATCGAGCTTACCTTCCCTCCAAAAACCGCCAAATCCGCCCGTGCTTCAAACAGCTTAGCCCCCTCGTTATACGTACTCTGGATATTCTTCATTTCTGCACTCAAGCTTGCATTTTTTACTACCTGATCCTCCTGCATCCACAACCGGTACTGCTCCGCACTGGCTTGTAACTCTGCCATTTCCCCAGCGCTGGTAGTTACCTGGGCCGTCAGTCCTTGTCTTGCCGTCGCCGCCTCCCACCAACTGATCGATAACCCGCCAATTAATGCCACCACATAAGTAGCTACCAATACCTTCCAAGCCCCGCTTCGGTAGAACTCGTAGAAAATTATCTTGAGTTGCTTCCACCAACCTCTTATCATCTACCCAATACTATATACTATCTGCTATGGATAGATTTAGCGCTGTCTGGCTCTCTCACTCTAGTATCTCGGCCTTTAAACACTGTCCCAGGTCCTACTACCTAGGTTCTCTCTATCGTGATCCCCAAAGCGGGCACAAAATCGGGCTGATTACTCCGTCCCTGGCTCTCGGGTCCGCTGTCCACGAGGTTCTCGAATCTCTCTCCATTCTCCCGACTTCAGATCGTTTTATAATCTCGCTGATTGATCGCTTCCAATCTGTTTGGCAAAAATTTAGCGGCCATAAGGGCGGGTTTAGTGATGCCGCTACCGAATCACGCTCCAAGGAAAAAGGAGAAGAGATGCTCCGCCGCGTGATGCAGCACCCAGGGCCATTGGAACGGAAAGCCGTCAAAATTGGCCAGGATCTCCCCCAATACTGGCTCTCCGAAGCCGATAATTTGATGCTCTGCGGCAAACTGGACTGGCTCGAATACCTGGAAGCCGAAGATAGTGTCCATATCATCGATTTTAAGACCGGGGTAGGGGAGGAACCCATCGATTCGCTTCAACTTCCGATCTACCACTTGCTCGCCCACAATTGCCAGACCTATCCGGTCAAAAAGGCCAGTTACTGGCACATTGCCAAGGACGACATGCCTATCGAGAAATCGCTTCCCGATCTCACCCAATCCCACGAATTAGTGCTCCAAATTGGGAAAGAGATCAAGTTGGCACGTGCCTTGAACCGCTTTAAATGCCCTCAAGGTGAACAGGGGTGCAAATATTGTTTACCATATGAAAAAATTCTGGATGGTAAAGCTACCTTTGTGGGTGAGGGTAACTACCACACCGACCTCTATGCCGACTTTACCTCCACCTTGCCCAAGAGTGAGATTTTGTAGTAGAATAGACTATGCCGCTCAAAAATCCTCACTCCAAATTTGTTTTCGTTTCTGGCGGCGTCCTCTCCTCGCTAGGCAAAGGTATCACCACTAGCTCACTCGCTCTGCTTCTGCAATCCCGCGGCTATGCGGTGACCGTGGTCAAATGCGAAAACTATCTCAATATCGATTCTGGCCTGATTAACCCCATCGAGCATGGTGACGCCTTCCTCTGCGAAGACGGAACCGAGACCGATATGGATCTCGGCAACTACGAACGTTTCCTCAACAAAAATCTTGGGGCCCACAACTTTATTACCATGGGCCAAATCTACAAAGCCGTGATTGATCGTGAACGCGACAATGGTTACCACGGCGAAGATATCGAGGCCATCCCGCACGTGACCGACGAGATTATCCGCCGGATCAAGCTGGCTGCCGAGCAGGATCACGCTGACATTTGTTTGGTCGAACTAGGCGGTACCACCGGTGAATATCAAAATGTACTCTACTATGAAGCCAGCCGGATCATGAAACTAACTGGCGGAGACACCGTCGTTCATGTTCACGTTTCCTACCTTCCAACTCCGGCTCACGTGGGTGAGCCCAAAACCAAACCGACTCAGCTCTCAGTCAAACAGCTCAATAGTATGAGTATCCAGCCCGACTTTTTGGTCGCTCGCTCCGAAACTCCCCTTGACACCCGTCGTCTTGACCGCCTGGCTCTCTTTTGTAACGTCCACAAAGACGATATTATCCTCAATCCCGACCAATCGACCATCTATCAAGTTCCGCTCTCGTTTTTGAAACAAGGTTTTGATACCAAAATTCTCGCCAAACTCGGTCTCCCCGCTCGCTCAGCCAAACTCAGTTCCTGGAAGAAATTTGTTAATCAAGCGCTCTCCCCCAAGGACAAATCGATCACCATCGCGATTGTTGGTAAATACTTCAAAACTGGCGACTACAATCTTCAAGATAGCTATCACGCTCTTTTCGAAGCCCTCGATCACGCCAGAATTGCCAGTGGGATTGATCTCAATATCAAAAGTATCAACTCCGCCGTCATCGAGAAAGATGGTACGGATCTTCTCAAGGGTATCGCCGGTATCATTGTCCCGATTGGCTGGGGTGCTAGAGGTACCACCGGCAAACTCATGGCCATCGAGTACGCTCGGAAAAATAAAATTCCCTATCTTGGCCTTTGCTACGGTCTTCAGCTCGCCGCCGTCGAATTTGCCCGCAACGTTGTCGGGCTCAAAGGTGCCAACTCAACCGAGATTGATCCCGCTACCCCCGACCCAATTATTCATGACATTCCTTTCGATCCTAAGTATCAACGGATTAAAGGTAATGGCGCCAGTATGCGCCTAGGTTCCTACCCCTGTATTCTCAAGCTCGATTCTCTGGCTACCCAAATCTATAAAACCACCAAAATCAACGAACGCCACCGCCACCGGTACGAATTTAATAATGCCTATCGCGAAGTTCTCGAAAAACATGGCTTTGTCATTTCCGGAACTTCCCCCGATAACTTCTTTGTTGAGATGATCGAACTTCCCAGGGAAATTCATCCTTTCTTTTTGGCTACCCAAGCCCATCCTGAGTACAAATCCCGCCCCCTCTCACCCCACCCGATCTTCTTGGCTTTCCTCCAAGCCGCCGATAAACATTCTTGACACTAAGATTAAAATATACTTCATGGCAATTATTGAAGTATTTGATATACATGGATTATCCATCGGTAAAACTAGTCTCGAGCACCCTCTCGCAGTACTTCGATCTTCAGATTCAGCCTTCGATACTATAGGTGTAGAACAAAAAGATCAAAAAGATTTTCTAGAGTTCTTTCTTTGGGACCTGCAGGGAGTTATATCTAGCTTTGTTCTAGATCCAGAATCAACTCTGGCAGTACTTTTCCATTTAGAAACACGAGCTGCTTCGCAAATCCAGGAAATAACAACTCTCAAAGGGCCACCTCTGCTTACAGGTGTTTTGTATAAACCAGTCAAGGATTACTTGCAACAAGTAAATTCAAATCAAAATAGATGATCTGCTGCCATTGCTGATTTTCCTTCTTCCTGATAAAATATCCCGCATGGCCAACTCTCTCGTACACAAAGACATTACTTTCCATGTCGGTGATACCATCCGGGTTCATCAAACCATCAAAGAAGGTGACAAGTCCCGTATTCAGATCTTCGAAGGTGTAGTCATCGCTATGCACAAACAAAATGACCCCACTTTTGTTGTCCGCAAAATCGCCACTGGCAGTATAGGTGTCGAAAAAATCTTCCCACTAAACGCGCCGGTTATCGCCAAAATTGAAGTCAAAAAGACCAGTTTTGTTCGCCGTGCCAAATTATATTACCTCCGTGAGCGCCTAGGTAAAGGTGCCACCAAACTCGCTGATTCCAAAAAGTCTTAATGCCTGAATTCAATTTTGAGATAACTGTCGGTCGACCCAAACTCCAAGATTATAAAGTTCTCTCCGCCGGGATGCTCCGTTACCACCGGGAACTTGGTCACCCGCGAACCTCCGAAACAATTAATATCTTCCTCAAAGATTCTAAGCACCAGGTTCACGGCGGGATTATCGGCACCGTCCTTTGGAATGGGCTTGAAATTAACTCTCTCTGGGTAGCCGAATCACTCCGCGGCCAAAATTACGGTCGTCAACTGGTTGAAGCGCTAGAAAAAGAAGGGGAGAAGAGGGGCTGTACCCTGATCTATACCAACACCTTCACCTGGCAAGCTCCCGGCTTTTACGAAAAACTGGGCTTTAAATCCTACGGTCAACTCGATAACTTCCCTCCCGGTAACTCCTTGATCTACTATTCTAAAAATTTGGAAGTATAATTTCGTTCATGAGTCTCAAAGGAGAGCGGGGAGAGATAAAAACTGACATGTTTGCAGCTTGGCAGTCTGCCAAATCAATTCAGATTGAAGAGAACATAAAAAATGGTGATGTGGTAGTAATAGAGGGTGATCCATATACCTTTTGGTTTAATGGAATAGACCCTACTACTGGGTTAGCCCATCTATTTAGACAAGGGCATCCCGAAGATGGTGAACCAGCTTGGGTCAGTAGAATGATCAGTGTGGCAAATGTCGTTACACTGGAAAATATGACCAGAGCCATGGCACTACACACCAACGTTGACCTTCACAGTGTCAATGGAGCTGAGGAAATAATAAATCTAGTTACTAAACGCTAACCATATTTGCGCGATCGCCAAAATTACTTGGGCAGTGGCAAGCATCAGCATAAATCGTTCGGTACGAGCAGCTTTTGCATTAAATTCAGTAATGGTAAGGATTAGACGCCGGAAAATCTCCGCATGTGAGCTCTCGGTGTACTGGCGCCGTTTATTCGAAAGCAAAGCAGTTACTATCTCCTCGGCTGTTTGTTGTTTTGGATCTAGTATCTTCATTTCTTGTGCCATCCAGAAAATTATATAACAAATGGTATACTATTTATCGATGGATGAAGTTTCGATGAAGCCAGTGTTTATCAATATCCCTTGCCCCACTAAAGAAGAGGCTATCAAGTTATGCACTGGCCTTCTTGAGCAAGAATTGTGTGTTACTACCAAGATTTATGAGCACGTCAGATTGATGTGGCTCGAAGAGAAGAAAATAACCGGCGACGATGTCGTGATCATGACCCTCAAAACGACAGATATTAATATCCCCAAAATTCATCGCTATATGGCCGAACACCATAGTTGGGGGAATCCCTGTGTCGAGGTCATCCCCATCATCGCTGATTTGTGTTGATTTGGTTTAATAAGGAAGTAAATATTCATTAGTATGGTTGACCCTAAAGTATTTGAAGGTTACTCAGAAAAAACGCAGCAGATAATCAAAACCACGCCCACAGATCGGGGGATTGAAATGTATGCGGATATGCTGGGTTTCCCTAATATTGATAGTTTAATTAGTGAATTTCCTAAAGGATGCCGTGTGCTCGATATTGGCGCTGGAAAGGAGACACTAAAAAAGGAATTAGCTGTTAAAAGGCCCGACTTAACTGTCTTTAGTATTAATCCATCCTTAGCACACGAAAGCTTTAGAGAAGCAAACAAAACTGCAAACGCGATTATCGCAATTAATCCCGAACTCCCAGTTGAGAGTGGGAGTTTCGATGTAGTCATAGATTCAATGGGTAGCGTTTACTACTCACAGCAAGAAAAAGAATATACTACTACTCAAGCCCACCTCTTTGAAATTACTCGAGTTCTGAAAAATGGAGGTAAGGCCTATATAGGTCCAACCTTTATAAACCCAAATACTGACTTTGAAGGAAAAGGCCGAGTTGGAATGCTCCTAGATAAAATTAGGGGAGTTAAATGGAGCCAAAAAGAATTTAATCCTCCGGGTGGCAATACTAAATGGCGATCATACCAAATCGAAAAAGCATTGTGATCGCCAATCCTCCACCTATCCTCAAACCCTCCCTTCCGTGATAAAATATTCTCCGTGGGGCCTATAGCTCAGTCTGGTTAGAGCACCTGCCTTTTAAGCAGGGTGTCCTGGGTCCGAATCCCAGTGGGCCCACGCACTTCAAGTTTCGTAGAAACATGAGAAGTGCATCCAGACACGTAGTGATCTGGGATGCCAAATAATTTTGGCCCCATCGTCTAGCCCGGTCTAGGACGACAGGTTTTCATCCTGTTAACTTGGGTTCGAATCCCAATGGGGTCACAACAGTTTCAATGGCCAAAATTGATACATAGTTTCTTATGAATTGGATTATTGCTAGCCTCTTAATGTTTGTTAGCTCGGTTGCTTTGTATCTTTGCGTGCGAAAAAGTAATACCCTCAAAACGCCGCAACAGCTTAATAACCTTGCGATGTTTCTAATCCCCATCCTTGTTTATATAGCCTTAACAGTCAAAACCCCAACTAGTTTTACACTTAAACCATTCGAATACTTACTGATTTTAGTTCAAGGTATTTTCTTTAGTTATCTGGGAAATGTATTTTCCCTAAAAGGAATCGAATATTCCCCAAACCCTGGGTATAGTCTAATTATTTCAAAAAGTTACGTTGTTTTTACGGCCATAGCTTCCATCTTTCTTTTTTCTGCTCCACTAACAATGAAATCAGGAATCGCTATCCTCTTAATCGTCTTGTTCTCAGCTTTAATTACGATCAATAAAGACAAAAGCAGAACTACTTCTAATAAATTGTGGTTACCCTATACGATGGGTGCATTTTTCTGCTGGGGTTTTTTGGCTTTAAGTTCTAAATATTTACTAAATATGGGCGTCCCCATTCTTACCCGGCTCATTTTGTCGATGCTAGTCGTAACCATTTTAATATTGGGAGAAATAAAATTGAAGAAAATAAAAGTCCTTCAAATTAACAAAACTCAAGTAATGACTCTATTGTTCATGGGTATATTTGGCGCAAGTTTCAATTACTTTATGCAAGTTGCATTTAATTTAGCCCCAAATGTTGGCTATGTTAACGCTACCAATGCCGCCTCAATTTCCTTACTAACCTTAATGTCTGCCCTTATTTTTAAAGACGAATTAACACCAAAAAAGATGATTGGCATATTTGGAGTAACTGCTGGACTGTTGCTACTTCTAATCTAAGATTTAATACTTAATGGGGATATACCTACATCAACTTCTCTCATGTCTAAATCAAATATAATCATAAATAATATTTTATTGACTCGGAAGATACAATAATACTATTACATATCTTGCCTAGGAGATTAATAATATGTTGAAAAAACTTTTTGGTTTTAAATCTAAAGAAGCTACTCCACCACTTACTCCGGATCAATATTCTGAAGCTGCAACAACCTTAGAACAAATATTAGGTCTAGAGTGGATTAATGAAATCCAAAAAGGACGAATTCCCTTTCCCGGAGAGTTTACGACGGTTGGTGAGCAACAAAAACGATTTATTTTTGTTTCTCCAGAGGGAGTTACCATTCATAATGCAAGGGTGAGAAATGTGGACCTACCATTTACTGTTTCCAAAGAATTTATCGACATAATAGATGGATCTTCGTTGGGTGATGCAAGGAACTATCTCCTAGATACTCAGCTAGTAGCCAATATGCTTCAGCTCATTAGTGATATTGCAAAAGATTAATCAACCCAATTGTCGAGCAATTTGTGTTATAAATAGACTAATGGTGTAGCACGCAACGCAAATTAGCTGTTGCGGAAAATTAGCTTGCCTGCTATCATAAATACCCGTATGTCTTCATTACATATCTCTATCAGTGCGGAACCAGTTTTCCACCTCCTCGGTATTCCTATTACCAACTCGCTTGCCACTTCCTACGTCCTTACCGCTCTTCTTCTTGGCCTCATTTATCTCGGCACCCGCAAACTCAAACTCAAAGGCACTTTTACCCGCGTCCAAATGTTTTTTGAATTCTTGGTTGAAGGCCTCTATGGCATTGTCGAAAGCATTGCCGGAACTACCAAAGCTCGCTTATTTTTCCCGCTGGTCATGACTTTCTTTATTTTTATCGTCCCTAGTAACTGGTCTGGACTTTTGCCTGGAGCCGGCAGTATCGGCTTTAATGGTCTTTTTCATGGTAAAGAAGTCTTTATCCCTATCCTCCGTGGTCCCACCGCCGACATCAACACAACTCTAGCCCTGGCCTTAATCGCCATGGGGATGGTCCAAGTCTATGGCTTTAAATTTCAAGGCATTAAATACCTCAAGAAATTTTTTAACTTTAGTAATCCCATCAATGGTTTTGTCGGGATCCTCGAACTGGTTTCCGAATTTAGCAAAGTGATCAGTTTCACCTTCCGTCTTTTTGGCAACATCTTTGCCGGTGAAGTTCTGATCTCAGTGATGACCTTCCTGGTCCCCGTTATCGCTCCCATGCCTTTTTACGCCCTAGAAATCTTTGTGGGAGTGATCCAAGGCCTAGTTTTCCTCATGCTCGCCACCGTCTTTATGAACATGGCCACCCTCGGTCACGGGGCAGATGAACATAGTTAATTAGTTAATAAATAATATAAGGAGCAATATATGGCAGATGTAGCAACAGTCGCCCAGGCAGCCGTCGATCTCAACGGTCTCGCCGTCGGATTATCTATGGGATTAGGCGCTTTGGGGCCTGGCATTGGTATCGGCCTGGTTGGTCTTGGTGCCATGCAGGCTATTGGGAGAAATCCTGACGCCGCCAGCAAAATTCAAACCAACATGATCCTGGGGTTTGCTTTTGCCGAAGCCCTGGCCATTTATGCTCTCGTTATCGCACTTATTCTCAAATTCGTCTAAAGGAGCACTATGGAAATTAATATTTGGCAGGTTCTCTTTCAAGTCATCAACTTTGGGGTGATCCTGTTTGTCCTCAACAAGATTCTTTATAAACCCGTGCTCAAACTTCTCGATGACCGCGCCAAGAAAATCAACGAAGGTCAGGCCATGGCGGAGAAAAATCTCAAAGAGGCGGCCGAACTCGACAAGGTTCGCAAAACCGAGCTCGCCAAAGTGAGAAAAGAAGCCTCCGCAATCATTAGTAAAGCCGAGGAAGAAGCTGCAGGTAAAGCCCATGCCCTTCTAGCTGAATCTCGTCAAAAAGCCAAAGAAGAAGCCGCCAAAATTGTCGCTAGCGGGACTAAGGAGCTCGAAAACTCCCGGAAATCTCTCGACAAAGAAGCTGCTCAACTGGGGCTGGCGATGGTTACCAAAGCTCTCGAAAAGACTCTCTCTGCCAAAGAAGTCGATGGCATTACTAGCGGTCTTTTGAAAGCCATGAAATAGTCTATGACTTATCTAATTACCTCAGCCACTCGTCTCTCTGCTGCCAATCTGGCTCTGGCTACCCAGCTAGCCACCAAACACTTAGAAGTGAGCGGCAAACCCACTGTGAAAATCGATCCGGCTCTCTTGGCTGGGGTTATCATCCAACATGGCGATCAAGTCCTCGATCTTTCTCTTGCCGGCAAACTCACTCGTCTAGCCAAATCACTGTAAAGGAACTTTGTATGACCAAACTCGTTCTCGATCAAATCAAACACTGGACTGATTCCGTCAAACCAGTGAGTACTGGGATTATCCAAAGTATCGGTGATGGGGTGGCCCAGGTCTCTGGTCTCTCCTCGGTCATGATGAGTGAATTGATCGAATTTCCCGGTAATACCTATGGCTTAGCCCTCTCCCTGCACACCGATCACGTCGGAGTCGTACTGCTTGGCGCCTACACTCATCTCAAAGAGGGTGATTCGGTTACCGCCACTGGCCAAATTCTCTCGATTCCGGTCGGTCCCAATTTCTTAGGAAGGATTGTCGATCCCTTGGGTCACGCCCTCGACGGTCAACCTGACCCAATTGGCGACGCCATCTACCCGATCGAGCGCATTGCTTCCGGGGTTATCACCCGTGAACACGTCAGTCAGCCTTTGCAAACCGGCATTATCGCCATTGACAGTATGATCCCAATCGGCCGCGGTCAACGTGAACTGATTATCGGTGACCGCAGTATTGGTAAATCTAGTATTGCCTTAACTACTGTTATCAATCAGGCTAAAGAGAACGTCAAATGTATTTACGTGACCATTGGCCAAAAACGCTCCTTCGTCGCCCAACTGGTCAACACCTTAACCCAATTCGGTGCCATGGACTATACGACCATTGTGGCCGCTACCGCCAGTGATCCAGCCTCCATGCAGTTCTTGGCTCCCTACGCGGGAGCTGCCTTGGGAGAGTACTACGCCCATAACGGTCAAGACGCGCTGATTATTTACGACGATCTGAGTAAACATGCCTGGGCCTATCGTGAAATCTCCCTCCTCTTGCGCCGCCCCTCCGGCCGTGAAGCCTATCCTGGCGATGTTTTCTATCTTCACTCTCGTCTGCTCGAGCGCGCCTGCCGCCTCAACAAGGCCTCGGGAGGTGGTAGTTTGACGGCTCTCCCCATTATCGAAACCCAAGCGGGCGACGTCTCCGCCTACATCCCAACCAACGTCATCAGTATCACCGACGGCCAAATCTATCTCGAAACCGATATGTTTAACTCTGGCTTTAAGCCCGCTGTTAATGTCGGCTTATCGGTCTCCCGGGTTGGAGGGGATGCCCAGATTAAAGCCATGAAAAAAGTGGCTGGACGCTTGCGCCTTGACCTGGCTCAGTATCGCGAACTCGCCGCCTTCTCTCAGTTTGCTTCCGACTTAGATAGCAAAACCAAGGCTAGTCTCGATCAGGGGGCCCGGCTTTCCGAAATCCTTAAACAAGGCTGGGACGAACCCTTGCCCGTTGCCAGTCAAGTCGCGCTCGTTTGGACAGTGATCGAAGGCTACACCCAGAAAATTACCCTCCCCAATATGACCGAATGGAAAAATATTTACCTTTCCTACTTAGCTTCCTCCGAACTAGGCCAAAAATTAACTGCCACTATCAAAAAAGAAGGAGTACTCTCCGATGACACCATTAAAGTACTCCACCAGGTAGCCAAAGCTGTCGAAACCAATGCTACACACCTCTTTATGGCAGAAAGCGAGTAGGCCATGGGTAGTCTAATCGGCATCAGACGGCGCATCAAATCAGCCAAAAATATTTCTCAAATCACCAAAGCTATGGAAATGGTTAGTGCCAGCAAAATGAAAAAAGCCCAGGATGCCGCTCTCTCTTCCCGCGCCTTTACCGACAAACTGCAGGAAATTATCCACAAGGTTGGGACCGGCATCAGTCCCCATGACCACCCCTTAGCCAAACAGAATTCTACCAACTCTATTCTCATTGTTCTCATTTCTACCAATAAGGGTCTTTGTGGAGGCTTAAACGTCAATCTCTACCGCTCCCTTCTCGACTTTGCGGCAGAACACGCGAGCCTTACTCTGCAAATTGCGACGGTGGGTCGCAAAGCCAAATGGGTTACTCCCCAAAATAAAACCAATTTACTGGCCAAATTTAACGATTTGGGCGAAACCGTCACCTTCGCCGAAACCAGGAGTATCTCCAACTTCATTATGGAAACTTATACCAAAGGAGAAGTTAGTTCCGTCTACCTTGCCTACCCCAAATTTATCTCTACCATTCAAAATGAAATTACCTTTTTTCGCCTTCTCCCTTTTGGTGCTACCAGTTCCAATTCTGTCAGTAACTACACTATCGAGCCCAGTGGAAGCGAACTCTTAAATAGTCTGCTTCCTTATCAAATTGAGATGTCGGTCTATCAAACCTTGCTCGAAGCTAGAGCCGTCGAGCATTCCGCTCGCATGGTTGCTATGAAAAATGCTTCCGACAATGCTCGTGACTTGATCGGCAACTTGACCCTCGATTACAACCAGGCACGTCAAAGTGCCGTGACCAGCGAACTTCTTGACGTCACTACCGCCAGAATGGCAATTGAATAAATATGTCTAATACAACTATCAATACATACTAGGAGCATCATGAAAAACACACTCAAATCCGGCACTATTACCCAAATCGTCTCCGTCGTCATTGACGTTGATTTTGGTGCTCACGTTCCTGGGCTCTACAACGCGCTAACTGTCGCCAAACCTGACGGCTCAAAGGTTGTTTTGGAAGTTGAGCAGTTGCTGGGTAAAGGTGTTGTCCGCACGATCGCCATGAGCACTACCGACGGCTTGAAACGCGGGATGACCGTGCTTGATACTGGCGCTCCGATCACCGTCCCCGTTGGCCCCGGCAGTCTTGGCCGAATTTTCAATGTCCTAGGGGAACCTATTGATAACAAAGGCCCCGTCAAAGCTGATCATCTCTCTCCCATTCACCGCTTAGCTCCAACTTTTGTCGAGCAAAGTGCCACTCCTAGTATTTTAGAAACTGGGATCAAAGTCGTTGATTTGATTGCTCCCTTTGCCAAAGGAGGCAAAGTCGCCGCCTTCGGTGGCGCCGGTACCGGCAAAACCGTCATTATGCAGGAATTGATCAGAAATATCGCCGAAGAACACTCCGGTCACTCCGTCTTTGCTGGGGTTGGGGAGCGTACCCGCGAAGGTAACGATCTCTACCACGAAATGCAGGATTCGGGCGTTATCAAAAACACTACTATGATCTTTGGCCAAATGAACGAGCCACCCGGCAGTCGTCTCCGTGTTGCTTTAACTGGCTTGACCTTTGCCGAGTACTTCCGTGATGTGGCCGGTGAAGACGTTTTGCTCTTTATCGATAATATCTTCCGCTTTAGTCAGGCCGGCGGCGAAGTTTCGGCTCTTTTGGGCCGGATCCCCAGTGCGGTCGGTTACCAACCCAACTTAGCTACCGAGATGGCCGCCCTTCAGGAGCGAATTACCAGTACCAAGAAGGGGAGTATTACCAGTTTCCAAGCAGTCTATGTTCCCGCCGACGACTACACCGATCCGGCTCCCGCCACCACCTTTAGTCATCTTGATAGTACCATCGCTCTTGAGCGGGCTTTGGTGGAACAGGCTCTCTACCCCGCGGTTGATCCGCTAACCAGTAACAGCAAAATGCTCTCTCCCGACATTGTGGGAGTTGAACACTATCGGGTGGCTCGGGCAGTGCAAAAAGTTCTCCAGCGCTATAAGGACCTCCAGGATATTATCGCCATCTTGGGAATTGACGAGCTCAGTGACGAAGACAAATTAGCTGTTTCCCGTGCCCGTAAAATTCAGCGCTTCCTCACCCAACCCTTCTTTGTCGCCGAACAATTTACCGGTATTCCCGGCAAATATGTCAAAGTCAGTGAAACTATCCATGGCTTTGATCAAATTTTGTCCGGTGCGCTGGATCATATTCCCGAAGGTGACTTTTACATGAAAGGCACCATCGCCGAAGTTATTGAAACCAACAAACAGGGGAAATAGCTCAAGATGACACCTCAACTTACCCTCGATCTTGTCACTCAGGAAAAACGCCTCTTCACTATCCCCGTTTCAAGCGTTACCGCTCAAACAGTCGAGGGGGAGATCACCATTCTCCCCGGGCACGTCCCTCTTTTAACTCGGCTCACCGAGGGTATCTTGCGCTTTACCGCAGGCGCCGGCGAACAAGTTTTCGCCATTTTTGGTGGGTTTCTCGAAGTAGGTTCAGATAATCAAGTTAACGTGCTGGCAGATTCGGCGGTTCGCGCCGAGGATATCGATCTTGCCAAAGTCGAATCCGCCAAAAAACAAGCCGAAGCTACGTTGCTGGATAAATCCCGCGAACTCGAATTTGCCGATGCCGAAGCCGCGCTTCGCCGCGCCTACCTCTCCATTCGTGCCGCCCAAAAAAGCAGTAAGCCCCGCCACTCCCAAACCTAACTCTCTATTTGCCTTTCGTTCGGGAAATCGCTAGTATACAGGTATGACCAGAGTTCTTGGGATTGATCCCGGTACCCATCGTTTGGGTTGGGCCGTGATTGGCGGCACCAAATCCAAGCCTCATCTACTTGCCTGTGATGTTCTCGAGTTTCCTCAGCATACAAGCTCTGCGGAGTATCTCCAAAAAATCCACTCTTTTATCGACTCACTCCTTTTAAAATACCATCCCGACAAGCTTGGCATTGAAGCCTTATTTGCTCAAAAAAATGTCAAAACGGCTATCCAAGTCGCCGAAGCACGCGGCGTCATCCTTTTTACTTTTGCTGCCCGTGGATACGTCTGGCACGAACTCTCCCCCAACACCGTTAAATCCGCCGTCGCGGGTGCAGGTAATGCTGGCAAAGCCGAAGTCCGGCGTATGGTAGGATTACTTCTGAACCTTGATACTGCCCAACTATTAGACGATACGACGGATGCTCTGGCCGTTGCTCTGGCCGCTCAAATCTTATGATTGCCTACTTATCTGGCACGCTCCTTACTCATACCGCTGGGGGAGCCATTATCGAAGTTGGTGGGGTGGGCTACGATGTTATCGGTCTTTGGCTCGGCCGCCAGACTGTCGGGAGCAAACTCTCACTCTATCTCTATCATTATCTCGAAAATCAATCTATTCCTCGGCTTATTGGCTGCCCCTCTGCCGAAGCCAGGTCACTCCTTTTGGAACTCATTAGTGTAAACGGCGTTGGCCCCAAAATGGCTGGCAAAATTCTCGATTCCGCCTCAGTCCCTGCCCTCAAAACTGCCATTACTTCCGCTGATCTAGATTTTTTGACCACGATCAAAGGTCTCGGCAAAAAAACCGCCCAGAAAATCATTCTCGATCTGGGTAAAACCCTCGTCGACTCCCAATCTTCCGCCCATGGCTATATCTATGAAGCTCTCCGGGAACTTTCGTTCGAAAAACGCGAGATTGACCGCGCCATCGAACACTCTGACTTAACTGGCAAAACTGAATCCGAAGCCTTGGGTATTATTCTCAAAGCTCTGGGGAGGACCTCATGATTGAACCACTCCTAGATACCGTCGTTAGTGCCGAGGAGGCCCAACTCGAAACCAGCCTGCGTCCGCGTGTTCTGACCGATTTTGTTGGTCAGCCGCGACTCAAAGATTCTCTCGGAGTGGCGCTCCAAGCCGCCAAGAAGCGCCACGAACCGCTTGATCACGTCCTTTTGTATGGACCACCGGGACTCGGCAAAACTACCCTAGCTCACATTATTAGCCACGAACAAGGTGGCAATATCCACGTTACTTCTGGTCCTGCGCTAACTCGGGCAGGGGACTTGGCTGCTCTTTTGACCAACCTCGAAGAGGGGGACGTCCTTTTTATTGACGAAATTCACCGGCTTAGCAAAGTGGTTGAAGAAACTCTCTATTCGGGGATGGAGGATCAACGCCTCGATTTAGTTCTGGGCAAAGGTCCGGCTGCCCGAACCGTCTCCATTGAACTCAAACCCTTTACTCTGGTCGGGGCGACTACTCGCTATGGAGCCTTGAGTGGTCCACTCAGGAGCCGCTTTGGCATCATTAACAAACTCGAATACTATAGCCCCAAGGATTTGACAACCGTTCTCTCTCGCTCCGCCAAAATTCTCAAAATCAAACTTGATCCCTCCGCCACCGATTCACTGGCTCAAAGAGCTCGCGGCACTCCTCGAATCGCCAACCGGCTCCTCCGTCGTGCCCGTGATACCGCCGAAATTCGCTATCATGGTCACTTAGGCCTAGAAGCTGTGACCGAAACTCTCAAGCTCCTCGAAATTGATGCGTTAGGACTTGATGCCTCTGATCGTGATCTTTTGACCCATATCATCAAACATCATCGGGGTGGCCCTGTCGGCATTGAAACCCTCGCTAGTGCCCTCTCCGAAGACGTTGGGACCATCGAAGAGGTCTACGAACCCTACTTGATTCAGCAAGGCCTGCTCACTCGGACCAAACAGGGTAGGGTCGTGACTAGTCTTGCCTACACCCATCTAAAACTATCTCACTCATGAAACTTTTTTTATATTTTCTAATTCCTATTTCCTATTTCCTACTTTCTGCGTCGCCTATTGCGGCGCTTTACGATCCTCGCACAGTTCCCAATAACAAAGTCGGAATTCACGTCCTCTCTCCTGACGAAATTGATACCGCCGCAACTTTGGTTAATTCTCATGGCGGAGACTGGGGCTATATCACCGTTCCTATCCAACCCACCGATCGCGATTTACCCAAGTGGCAAAAATTTATGGAAAAATGCTCTTCTCTCCACTTGATCCCCCTTATTCGTATTACCACCATCCCCCAAGGCGGTACCTGGGAAAAAGGGCAGGATACCGATTTGGTTGATTTTGCCAACTTTCTCGATGAACTGAGCTGGCCGGTTGAGAATCGCTATATTATCCTGTTTAACGAAGTTAACCGTGACGCTGAGTGGGGAGGGACTGTCAACCCAGCCAAATATGCCGAAATTGTCAAAAATGCCCGTACTATTTTCAAAGAACGCTCGGCCGACTTTTTTCTGCTAGGCCCGGCCCTCGATGATGCACTCCCCAATTCTTCTTCATCTCTCTCAGCCGTCAACTATCTCTCGGCTATGTATGCTCACGATCCAGCTATCTGGTCCTACTTTGACGGCTATGCCTTCCATAGTTATCCCAATCCTGGTTTTAGTGCTCCTCCAACCCGTACCGGGATTCCCAGTATTGTTTCCTACCGTTATCTTTTTACCCGCTACAAACTGAGTGATAAACCCGTCTTTATCACCGAAACCGGTTATGACCAAACCAAGGTCAGTGGTGACAAGCTCAACTCCTATTGGCAGAAAGCCTGGGAAATCTGGCAAGCCGACCCCAAAGTCGCTGGAGTTACTCCCTTTCTTCTGGAAGGGGGCGAGCAATTTAAAGGTTTCTCGCTAAATTCCGTCCCCGAGCTCTATACCAATTTGCCCAAAACGGCCGGGGTCCCCAAGCTAGGCACCAAATCCCCCGATCGCTCAGCTGACAATTCCTATACCCATACCGGTTTACTGTCTCCCTGGACTCGTTTCCCCCTTCTTTTTGAGCTTGAAAATATTGTCCGCACTATTTTTGGTCTACCCCAAAAAACTACCCTTCAACTAAATGATCAATCCTTGATCGTTGAACTCGCCGAGACTCCCAAACAATGGGAAAAAGGTCTCTCCAATCGCGCCTCCTTATCCGGAGCCGATGGAATGCTTTTCGTCTTTCCCTCCGCCCATGTCCCCATTTTTTGGATGAAAAATACCCATTTTCCCCTGGATATTATCTGGATCAAAGATAATTTGATTGTCGAAATTACTCCCAGTGTCCCGGTCGAGGTCAGCGACTCGCTTCCAACTTACTCCCCCCAAATTCCGGTCAATGCCGTGCTCGAACTCCCCGCTGGCTACGCCGCCCAAAACAATCTGAAGTTAGGTGACCAAATTGTCTATGACTAACTTTCTTTTTCATGGTGAAGATCAGGTTGGTTCTCGTCAATTCCTGATTGAACAGCTTGACCTTGCTCGCAAAAGCTCCCAGGAGATTCGCTCCCTCGATGGCTCCAAGCTGACGGCTCGTGATCTCGAAAGCACCCTGGCTACTACCAATCTTTTTGCGTCCGAAACTATTGTGATCGAAAATCTTTTCTCTCGACTCAAATCCAAAGACAAAGAGTCCTGCCTCAAGTTAATCTATGCCTATTCTGGCCCCAAACAACTTTGTCTCTGGGAACCCAAGGAAATCGCCAAAACTCCACTGGCTAAACTAAACTCTTCCTGGAAAATTACTCTCGCCAAACTTCCTACCCAGCTCTTTACCTTTCTCGATTCTCTCTATCCCGGCAATTTATCCCGCGCTCTTACCCTATTTCATCAACTGCTTACCAAAAGTGACCCCTCTCTCATCTTTTTTATGCTCTCGCGCCAGCTGACTAATCTCCTCCTTGCTCAATCCGGCTCTCACGCCAAATTGGCCCCCTGGCAGCTGACCAAACTACGCGCACAAAGCGCTCGCTGGAGCGAAGCCCAATTAATCCACTTTCACGACGAACTTGTAAGAATCGATTACCAGACTAAATCCGGCACCACCAAACTTG
This sequence comes from Microgenomates group bacterium GW2011_GWF2_46_18, assembly GCA_001002415.1. Lineage (GTDB taxonomy): Bacteria > Patescibacteriota > Microgenomatia > UBA1400 > UBA12108 > LCMB01. The sequence goes on along the minus strand of LCMB01000002.1, from coordinate 25,620 downwards.
ATCTAACTACCCAGCTTGACATTCTACTGGTAAATTTACTAGGATGAAGGCCTGGTTATTAAAAGGAGGACACTCTATGGCGTTTAACCCAGCAGTCTTTAAAGCTTATGACATCCGTGGCCGTTATCCTGATGATATTGACGAAGATTTTGCCTACAAACTAGGTTTTGCCTACGCTGATTTGCGCCAAAAAGAAGAGAACAAAGATCATTTAACTGTGCTGGTTAGCCGCGACATGCGTTTGTCCAGCCCCTCCCTTCATCAAAGTTTGATTGCCGGCTTAATTGATAGCGGAGTAGATGTCATTGATATTGGCTTAGCTTCTACTCCCACGATGTACTTTGCCGCCGCCTTTTACCAATGTGATGGGGGGATTCAGGTTTCTGCCTCTCACAATCCCAAAGATGACAATGGGTTTAAAATTGTCCGCACTCGCTCAGTTCCCGTCAGTGAAGATACGGGGATGTATCAACTCCGGGATCTTTGTGCCACCATAACCCCCCAAAAATCCGCTCAACCAGGTAAGCTCACGCACAAAGAGGGGGTCCTCGATGATCTCTACCAATCAGAACTTGCCGAAACCAACGTCGACCCTTCAATTATTAAACCCTTCAAAATTGTTATCGATGCCGGCAACTCTATGGGTGCTCTCGATACTGCCAAGATATTCGAAAAACTACCCTGCACATTGATTAAACTCAATTTTGATCTCGACGGCTCCTTCCCCGCTCATCAACCAGATCCCCTGGTTGATGCCAATTTACAGCCTACTATCGACAAAGTTATTGCCGAACATGCCGACCTCGGTATTGTTCCCGACGGTGACGGTGATCGCTACTTTTTTGTTGACGATCAGGGCCAGATTATCCGCCAGGAAATTCTCCGCGGTATTATGGCTCAGATTGCCCTCAAGGAGAAGCCAGGTTCAACTGTTGCCTATGATATTCGTCCCGGCAAGATTACGCTTGATATGATTCTCGAAGCCAAAGGCAAACCGCTGGTTACTCGGGTAGGTCATTCACTTATCAAGGAATCAATGATTAAAAATGATGCCGTTTTCGGCGGCGAATCATCGGGGCACTATTTCTATAAATTTAGCTATGGTACCTTTGAAGCTCCCTTTGTTTTTGTGCTCAAATTTCTCCAATATGTTTCAGCTCAAAATAAACCTGTCTCAGAGATTATTAAACCCCTGAAAAAATATTTTCATTCTGGCGAGATTAACTCTATCGTCGCTGATAAAGTTGGCAAAATTGCCGAGCTTACCGCCAAGTATCAGGATGCCAAGAACATTTCGACTCTCGATGGTGTGACTATCGAATATAATAATTTCTGGTTTAATGTTCGGCCGAGTAACACCGAAAATAAGCTTCGACTCAATCTTGAGGCTGTTGATCAACCCACCATGGAAGCCAAACGCGATGAAGTCCTCAATCTGATAAGATCATAACCATATGAGTATTCTTGATTCGCGCACTGAAATCAAAAAAATTGACCAATCCGGACTCCTCGATTCTGTCGAGGCATTAGGACTGCAGATCCAGGATACGTTAGAACAAACCCAATCATTCTCGGTTCCACCTGAGTACTCCCAAGTTAAAAACGTGGTCGTCTCTGGTATGGGAGGATCGGCTCTGGCAGCCCACATTATCAAACATGCCTTCAAATCCGAGCTCAAAGTTCCCTTCGAGGTAGTGAGTCATTACTCCCTTCCTAATTATGTCAACGCAGACTCCTTAGTTCTCCTCTCCAGTTACTCCGGTACCACCGAAGAGACCCTCCAAGCTGCAGTCGAAGCCAAATCTCGTGGCGCAAAGGTCATGGTGATAACGAGTGGCGGCAAACTGGCCGAATTGGCCAAGGCTGAATCATGGCCGCTCTATCAAATCCAGGTTAACCACAATCCCTGCAATCAGCCACGCTTAGCTATTGGCTACGCGCTCGCCGGTCAGCTTATTATGTTCGGACGAGCCGGTATCATCTCCGACCAATCATCCGTCCTCTCTCAGGTAGTAAAAAACCTTCCCGCTCTCGTTACTCGTCTTCAGCCAGAGTCAACCGCTAACAACACCGCCAAAATGCTTGCCTATGCTGCCTACGACAAACATATCGTCCTAGTGGGTGCCGAGCATCTAATCGGCGCTGTCCACGTCGCCAACAATCAAATCAACGAAAATAGTAAGGTTTTGACCAGTGAATGGTCACTGCCCGAGTTTAATCATCACTATCTCGAGGCACTCCAATTTCCCAAACTTGCCAAAGATACCACGATCTTCTTCCTTTTCAATTCTGCACTCTACACTGAACGTGTCCACAAACGTTTTCCGTTGACTCAGACTTTGATTGAACAAAAAGGTTACGAGGCTCACCTCATCCAAGCAACGGCTCCCACCGTCATCGAACAAATTTTTGAAATTATCCAGCTTGGAGAATTCGTCGCAAACTACCTCCCGATCCTTTATGGTATCAATCCCTCTCCCATTCCCAATGTGGACTGGTTTAAACAAGAGATGGCCAAATGATGCACCTTAGGGGGCACCTTCAGGGTGTAACCCCGTAGGGTCAGTAATCCAAATCAATCATCTCATTGTAAATTATTTCCACATCTCCAGTCTCCTCTACAAACGATTTATAGCTCAAAAAATCATTGGTTCTCGAAAAGCTGTATAACACATCAGCAGGTTTAATCCACGGCTGTTTAAACAAGCCAAGATAATTACCGTAGCTTGAGTATTTATAATCCTTTAAGCCTTCAAGGTGTAACCTTGTAGGTCTTTCCGGCAAAGGATTTCTATGAATATATTTACTTAAATACTTAAGTTGTTCCTCACTATCGACCTTAACTGTTTTATATGTGCCTTGGAACAAGGCGCCAACGCGATGGTACTTGCGATTAAAATACATCACGTACTTTGTAAATAAAGACTGCATAAAACTCGCCATTCCACGCTGCGTAATCTGCTTAAGTAATAAATGAAAATGATTAGGCATCAAACAATACGCAACAAGTTCTATTTCCTGAGAAAAATTATTTAAAGCACGTGATGGAGGTATGGTTCTATTAAACTCATCCTTCAGGGTTGAACCCTGTAGGGTAGGGGAAGATAAATATAGTTTTAAGTATCCGATAAACTTCTTATAATCTTCCTCATCTAAAAATATTTCCCTCTTCTCTACTCCACGGTTGTAAACGTGGTAATATCCACCTTCCACATACTGTTTAACAATATTTTTTGCAGGCATACCTTCAGGGTGTAACCCCGTAGGGGTTTACTTAGTTCAATATACATCATATATTGAATATATGACTGCCCCAAAGTTCGTTCTCTGGTTCCACGAAATTGATAAAGATGATATTGCCCGTGTCGGGGGCAAGGGTGCTAACTTGGGCGAGATGACCAAGGCCGGCTTCCCCGTACCTGGTGGATTTGTCGTGACCAGTAGTGCCTACCGTCACATGATTGAAGAAAATCAGCTCGAAGACAAAATTAAAGCTCTTCTAAAAGGCTTGAATGTGGAAGATGCCGATGCGCTCAATCGTGCCAGTCACGAAGTCCAAAAAATCATCGAGCGTTCTCCTTTCCCCCAAGCCATCGAAGAACAGGTTTATAAAGCCTACGACAAATTAGGCTCTAACCCACTGGTGGCCGTGCGAAGTAGTGCCACCGCCGAAGATCTCCCCAATGCCAGCTTTGCCGGCCAACAGGAGACCTATCTGAATGTTCGTGGCGATGCCTCACTCCTAGTTCATATTCGCCGAGCTTGGGCCAGTCTCTTTGAACCTCGGGCCATCTACTATCGGGTCAATCAAGGTTTTGATCATTTCAAAGTCGCCCTCGCTGTGCCAGTTCAAAAAATGGTCCAGTCAGATGTCTCCGGAATCATGTTTACCGTGAACCCCGTGACCAACGACAAGACCCAAATCATTGTCGAGGCTATCTGGGGCTTGGGAGAAAAAATTGTCCAAGGGGCAATCACTCCTGATCATTACGAAGTCGACAAAACCAGTCTCGAATTAGTTACCCATCGCACGGTTCCCCAAACGATCGAAATGGTCAGAAGTGGCGACGGCAACATTGATCGCAAAGTCCCAGCCAGCCGCATTCACAAGCGCAAATTAACCGATGCTCAAGCAGTCGAAGTCGCCAAACTCGGCAAAAAACTGCATCAGCACTACTTTTTCCCTCAGGATATCGAATGGGCGATCGAAAATGGCAAATTATTTGTAGTCCAAACCAGGCCGATCACGACCATTACGGCCACCACCGCCAAACAGGCCGCTGTCGACAAAGCCGTCCAAACTATTACCGGCCCAGTCATTCTAACGGGAGAGCCTGCTAGTCCTGGCGTTGCCACTGGTATTGTCAATATTCTCAAATCAGCCCGGGAAATTAATCGCATCAAAGCCGGTGACATTTTGGTCACGGATATGACTACTCCCGACTTTGTTCCTGCGATGAAAAAAGCGGTAGCCATCATTACCAACAAAGGCGGTCAAACTAGCCACGCCGCGATCGTCAGCCGCGAGCTCGGTGTTCCCTGTGTCGTGGGCACCAAAACGGCTACAACGTCGCTCAAACCAGGTCGGGTTGTCACAGTCGACGGCGCCAAAGGAGAAGTTTACGCAAGTAGTCTCAAAGCCTCTTCTGTCAATTTTGCTCCCACTCAAGCGGCCTACCACGCGCCCGCCGTTACCCTCAAAACTGCCACCAAAGTCTATGTTAACTTGGGTGAACCTGATCTTGCTGAGGAAATTGCCAAGCGCAATGTCGATGGAGTGGGACTATTGCGGGCCGAATTTATGATTGCCAATATCGGCACTCATCCCAAAAAACTCATCAAAGACAAGCAAAGCCACGTTTTTGTTAATCAACTGGCCGAGGGTATGAGCAAAATCTGTGCGGCTTTTGGCGACCGACCGGTAGTCTACCGCGCCACTGATTTCAAAACTAACGAATACAGCCACCTCAAAGGCGGCAAAGAGTACGAGCCCGTTGAACCCAATCCCATGCTCGGTTATCGCGGAGCCTATCGCTACATTCACGACGCCGACGTCTTTGAGCTCGAGCTCGAAGCCATCAAAAAAGTCCGCCAAAAATTGGGTTACAAAAATCTTCACTTAATGATCCCCTTTGTTCGAAATGTCAGAGAAATGCAGCAAGTCAAAAAACTCGTGATTGCTTCCGGACTCCCTCGTACCTCTACCTTTAAACTCTGGATGATGGTCGAGATCCCGGTTAACGTCATTCTTCTCGATTCCTTTATTGATGTTGGTATTGACGGCATCTCCGTCGGGACCAACGATTTGACCATGCTTATGCTTGGCACCGACCGTGACAATGAAACAGTGGCTTCCGACTACGACGAGCGTAACCCCGCCGTCCTCTGGGCTCTCGAACATATCATCAAAACCGCCCACAAACGCGGGGTGACCGTGAGTGTCTGCGGTCAAGCTCCCAGTTCTCACTCCGACTTTGCCGAATTTCTCTGTCGGCTAGGGGTAACTAGTGTCAGCGTGACCCCCGATGTCATCGACAAAACCCGCCAAGTTCTCTACGACACCGAACTTAAACTTATCAAAAAGTAATATGCCCAAAATTACCCGGATCATTGCCCGCGAAATTCTTGACAGTCGCGCCGTCCCCACCGTCGAAGTCTCGGTTTTGACCGATTCCGGTGTTTTTGGCACCGCTTCAGTCCCGTCCGGCGCCAGTACCGGCAAAGCCGAAGATGTTGAGCTCCGCGACAATGATCCCGCCCGCTTCAATGGCAAGGGAGTGCTCAAAGCCGTCGGGAATGTAAATACCGTCCTTGGTCCAGCTTTGCTTGGTCACGATGTTTCCGATCAAGAGGGGATTGATCAACTTATGCTTAACCTTGACGGGACTCCCAACGAAAGCCGCTTGGGGTCTAACGCCATTCTCGCTGTCTCGATCGCCTCTCTCAAAGCCGCCGCCAGTGCTGCCAATGTGCCTCTTTTTAGCTACATCAACACTCGTTATCACCCTCACACTCCGCCCAAGATTCCCGGCCCTGTTTTTAATCTTATTAACGGCGGTAAACATGGCGCGGGTAATCTCGATTTCCAGGAATTTCATGTGATTCCTAGTACCAAGATGTCTTATCATGATGCCCTTCGGGCCGGCACCGAAACCTGGACTAATCTCAAAACAGAGCTCATTCGTCGTAACGCGGTCCATAGTGTCGGAGACGAAGGTGGGTTTGCCCCCAACCTTTTTACCAATGCCGACGCTCTCGAAATCTTGGCTTTAGTCATCAAAAACTCCTCCTACCGGCTTGGTCAAGAACTTTTCCTGGGCCTAGACGTTGCGGCTGATGAGTTTTTTGTCAGCAACAAATATCCCATCAAAGACTCTCCTCGCCCTCTCTCTCGCGAGGAATTAATTGCCCTTTACGTCGATTTGGTCAAAACCTATGGTCTTTTGAGTCTTGAAGATCCGCTCGCCCAAGAGGACTGGGAAGGTTGGCAACAACTGGTAGCGGCTCTTCCTGACACTACCATGATTGTTGGCGATGATTTGGTCTCCACCAATGCCAAACGCCTGCAAAAAGCCATTGACCAAAAAAGCTGTACAGCGGTAATCGTCAAACCCAACCAAACAGGCACTATTACCGAAACTATTGAGCTCATGAAAGTTGCCGAGGCCAATCACATTAACACCATCGTTTCCCACCGCTCCGGCGAAACCAACGACACCTTTATCGCCGATTTTGCCGTGGGGATGAGTTCTTCGTACGCCAAATTTGGGGCTCCCGACCGAGGTGAACGGGTTGCCAAATATAACCGCCTCCTCGAAATCGAGCAATATCTAGCTCAAGAGTCGTAATGAGCAAAAATCGTGTTGTCTTAGTCATTTTGGATGGTTGGGGGATTGGACCTACCTACGCGGGTAATGCCATCAAGGCTGCTCAAACTCCTACCATGAATCTGTTGACCAATAGCTTCCCTCATACCGAGCTTTTGGCCGCTGGCGAAGCGGTCGGCCTTCCCAAAGGGGAAGACGGCAATACCGAAACCGGTCATCTCAATATTGGGGCTGGTCGGATTGTTTACCAGGACCTCCCAAGGATCAATATGGCTATTGCCTCCGGAACCTTTTTTCAAAACAAAGCTTTTCTCCAAGCTGTGGAGCACGTCAAAACTCATCATAGCCACCTTCACTTACTGGGCTTGATTGGGCAGGGTGGAGTTCACAGCAGTAACGATCACCTTTTTGCCCTCCTCCATTTTGCCCAAGAGCAAAAACTTGATCAAGTCTATCTTCACCTAATTACCGATGGCCGCGACTCCCCCCCCACTTCTTCACCCTCATACCTAGCCGTCATCGAACAAACTCTCGCCAAACTCGGCCTTGGCCAAATCTGTACTATTATGGGTCGCTATTTCGCTATGGATCGCGATCACCGTTGGGAACGTATCCAAGTTGCCTACGACGCTTTGGTTAATGGGGTCGGAGAGGTTAGTACTAACCTTGCCTCCACCATTCAAGCTAGACACACCGCCAAAGAAACCGATGAATTTATTAAACCCATTATTGCCCAAGGCACCCCCCGAATCAGCGATAACGATGCCGTCATTTTCTTTAACTATCGTATTGATCGGCCGCGTGAACTTACTCGTGCTCTGGCCATGACTCAACCCGACTTTACCAAAGTTCCCGAATCCTTCGATCCCTATGCCATTAAATACCAGCATTCTCACTTGAGTTATACCGCTCCCGTCAGTACGGGTTTTGTCCGCCAGAAAATTTGCCAGAATCTCTTCTTTGTCACTATGACCGAATACGAAAAGAATAACTCCGCCGCCCCCGCTTTCCCCCCCGAATTTGTCGAGATGCCGCTCTCTCGGGTGGTGGCTCTCTCCGGCCGTCGTCAGCTTAAACTCTCCGAAAGTGAAAAGGAACGTTTTGTCACCTACTACTTTAATGGCCAGCGGGATCTTGCCTTCCCTGGTGAAGATGTCCAGATTACCCCTTCTCCCAAGGTTCCTACCTACGATTTAAAACCCGAAATGTCCGGCGCCGAACAAACCGCCAAACTAATTCAAGCTATTCAGTCCAATCTTTACGATCTGATCGTCATCAATTACGCCAATCCGGATATGGTTGCCCATACCGGCGATTTGGCCGCTTCAATCAAAGCCTGTACGCTAGTTGATGGTTGGGTTCGGCAGATTTACGACCGGGTGATGCAGGATGAATCCTGGAGTCTCTTAATTACCGCCGATCATGGAAATGTCGAAGAATTGATTAACCTCCAAACTGGCGAGAAAGATACCGAACACTCTTCCTTCCCAGTCCCTCTTATTATCGCTGGTCGCGCCTATCAACACACTCTCAAACAACTTCCTCGCGGGATTCTCGGTGACATTGCTCCAACCATTCTCAAAATTTTGGGTATTCCTAAGCCTAGTGGCATGTCAGGTCGCAGCCTACTCTGATTCACCCTTCTGCAAAACCAACACCAACTCTCCCTTCACACTCTTTGCCTGGTACATCTTAATTAGCTCCTCCACCGTCCCTTCCCTTCTTTCCTGGTGCATCTTCGTTAGCTCTCGCATTAACACTCCTTTCACTTCTCCCATTACATCTTTGATCAACTCCAGATCCTTGACTAAGCGGTGTGGTGAGACATATAAAACTACTCGTGTTGAGGGCAACTTAGTCATTAATGCATAAGCCCCTTCCAAAACCCGCCTCGCTTTTCCACTTGATTTCGGCAAAAACCCGACGTAGATCATTACTTCTCCTCCCATTCCGCTCCAGGGCAATGCGGTCGTGAGTGCCGTCACTCCTGGGATAATCTCTACCTCCAACTTTTCATCCAAACAACCCTTAATTGCACGATAGCCTGGGTCAGAAATCGCCGGCATCCCAGCATCGCTTACTAGTCCCACTTGCTTCCCGCTGGCAACTTCGGTAACGACGCTCTCCCAAATTCTTTTTTCGTTAAATTCATTATAGGGAATATATCTTGGCTTACCTCGAAAAAAATTCTTTTCCTGCAAATAATTGATCAGGCGTGAACTTACTCGGCTGTCTTCACAAAACAAAATTTCAATTTTCCCCAAACTCTCAATCGCCCGTAAAGTAATATCCCCCAAGTTCCCGATTGGTGTCCCAATCACATACAGCTTACCGCTATTCATGCTTAATCCATTTTTTAATCAAAGGAATTATCATCGGTACAATCGAAACTCCTACAATCCCCAAAACTACTAAGGAGAAGTTATCTCTCACAAACGGGATATTCCCAAAAAAGTAACCGGCAAGGGTGGCAATCAAAACCCAGCTAGTCCCCCCAATCACGTTATAAGAAAAAAACTGGCCGTATTTCATCTTCCCTATCCCCGCCACAAATGGGGCAAAGGTCCTCACAATCGGGACAAACCTAGCCAAAATGATTGTCTTCCCTCCGTGCTTATCAAAAAATCGCTGAGTTTCCTCAATATGTTCCCGATTGATGGGAATTTTGGGATTCTCCACCAATTTCTCCCCAAAAAAGTGACCAATCCAATAATTCACCGTATCTCCAATAATCGCCGCCACCATCATTAGTCCCAAGACCCATCCCAAACTCAAGCTCCCAATGGCGCTAAATGCTCCCGCCGCAAACAATAATGAATCACCTGGCAAAAAAGGGAAAAAGACTAATCCAGTCTCAACAAAGATAATCGCAAACAAAATCGCGTAGGATAATCCTCCATACGTCTGGATAATCGCTCCCAAATGAACATCGATATGTAAAATAAAATCAAATAGGGCTGTAAGCATTGGTCTATTATTGCCCAAATCGGCGTACAAGTCCAACCACTGTTCCCTGTACCGTTACGTTCTTGGCGAAAATCGGCTTCATCGAACTATTTGCCGGCTCTAACCTAATTCGTGTTGCCTCCCGGAAAAATTTCTTCAAAGTCGCCAACCCATTGTCGAGTAATGCCACCACAATTTCCCCGTCTCTGGCTTCCTTTTTCTCTTCAATCACCACGAAATCTCCGTCCAAAATTCCCTCTTCAATCATCGAATCACCCCGCACTTGAAGGACAAAGGCCCGCTTTTTCCCGGATAACATCGCCGACGCCACTTTTAAACTGGCATTTGGGTCCGTCATGGGTTGGATCGGGGAACCCGCGGCAATAAATCCCAAAATAGGTAGTTCTATCCCGTCAATTGCCTGCCCCAGTTTACTATCCAGTAGCTCCAATCCGCGTACTGCCCCCTCGTAACGCCTAATTACTCCCTTTTTGGCTAAGCTCTGCAAATGCTCATGCACCGTAGCCAACGATGACACTCCCAACGAATCGGCAATTTCCTGCAGGGTAGGGGAAGTCCCGAACTTTTGGATATACTGACCAATAAAATCGACAATCTGTTTCTGTCTCTTATACAAGGTTATCGGCATAGTTTCACTGTACCCGAACATTCCCCGCATGTCAATCCCATGGTATCCTTATCAGTATGAAAAAAATTCTCTTACTTTTGTCTCTCGTCTGGAGTCTATTTTCTCCCCCCCAAGTGCAAGCTGCCACCGAATTTACTACTTCCTTCTTCTCGCGCTATCGGATCGAAGAATCTGGTAATGCGACCGTTTCTCATGAGATCAAAATCACCAATAATTTAGCCCACATTTATCCAACCATTTACACCGTCCACGTAACCTCCGACCAATTACACAACATCACTGCCTCCGACCAAGCTGGCATTCTGCCAGTCAAAACTCAGTATAGTAACGGGACCACCACGATTGACCTAACGATCTCCCGTCCCAATATTGGTCTGGGCAAAACTCAGACGCTTACCTTGCAATATACCGCCCCTGACTTGGTCACTTTTCTGGGTCCCAATTTAGCCCTTAATATTCCGCGCATGAGCCGGGCCAATGAACACCAAAACTACACCCGCGAAGTTACAGTCCCGCCTCGTTTTGCCAATCTTCCACATCACTTTACCCCAGATCCTGACCAGACTACCACGAGTGATCAAGGAGAAATTTATATTTTTCAGGGTCACCCCAACGAGAGTCTTTCGCTTCTGTTTGGCGACACGGCTAGTTATCGACTCAATCTCTCCTATTCCATCTCTAACCCCACGCTCAGTCAGACTCAAACCGAGATTGCTCTTCCTCCTGACACTCCCTACCAGCAAATAATTCTTCATCAAATTGATCCCCCACCCTCTAGCCTCCGGCTCGATGCTGATGGTAACTGGTTGGCCACTTATTCACTTGGCGCCAACGCTACCCAAGAAATCTCGGTTGAACTCTTTGCAGTCGTGAGTCCAGTTCCGCTCTTTTTTGATCCCAGTCTCAATTCACCCAAGCTCATCGACTCTACCAATTTTTGGCCTACCGAAAACTCGCTGATCCAAACTACCGCCGCCCAGCTCCAGACGGCTGCCCACATCTATACCTATCTCATTGATTATATGAGTTACGATTATTCCCGGGTGGGCAAAAATAATCGGCGCCTGGGTGCCGTCGAAGCACTTACCTCTCCAACTACCGCGCTCTGTACTGAGTTTACCGATAGCTTTATTGCTTTAGCCCGCTCACTTGAGATTCCCGCTCGCGAAATTAATGGCTTTGCCTATACCACCAATCCTACCTTAAAGCCTCAGGGTACTTCGCTCGATATTTTGCACTCCTGGCCAGAATACTATGATGCCCCTAGCTCCCGCTGGCTGAGTTTAGACCCTACCTGGGGCCAAACTACCGGTGGGATTGATTATCTCCATCAGTTGGACTTTAGTCATATCGCTTTCGTTCGCCACGGGCTCGAAGATGACTACCCCTTACCAGCCGGAGCCTACAAAGCCTCTCCCTCCACTCAGTCCATTCAGGCTACTCCCACCGATGAACTCCCCGCTAGAAACGAATCCTTTACTTACTCCGTAACTAATAGTGGTCTCACCGTCTACAACAATGGTAACGTCGCCCTAACTCCCCGCGATCTCACTCTCGAAGATAATTCCTATCAGCTGCCCTATCTTCCGCCCTATGCTTCCCATACTTTTCCTTTGCATTCAGGGCTCTCCACTCAGGTCAAACTCGGGATTGCATCTGCGCTCGCTCTACTTTTTTCGATTGGTATTCTGGTCGTAAAAGCGTTAAAATGAACCTATGCGTACTCTGCTTGTCAAAATGCTCTCCACCATGGCCAGTTTCTACTTAGTACAGATTTTAATTGCGGGCGTTCGGCTGGACCCTACCTGGCAAGCCTACCTTAGTGCGACTCTCGTTTTCTTAATCTTTAATTTACTCATTGCCCCCATCATTCGTCTGCTTCTTTTACCCATTAATCTTTTGACCCTCGGACTTTTTGGCTGGATTGCCAATGTGATTACCCTCTATTTATTTGATATTTTCTCTAACTCGATTACGATCTCGCCCTACCAGTTCCCTGGTTTCACTTCAACTCTTTTAGCTCTCCCCCCCGCCCATCTTTCTCTTTTCTGGGTTCTCGTCCTAACCTCCCTTACTCTGACCCTGATTAATAATTTGATTACCTTTCTTTTACGGAGCGAGCCATGATTCTTTCAATCCTGCAAATTATTTTATCCTTCGCTTTGATTACCGTTATTGTCCTCCAAGCCAAAGGCACTGGTCTGGGTCGCGCATTTGGCTCTACCTCCTACCACTCCAAACGCGGCGTCGAAAAATCCCTCTTTGCTACCACCATCATTCTCTCGATCGCCTTCCTCACCACCACGGTCATTAGCGCTTTTTAATTATCTACTTACTATGTTAAAAGCTCTGCGTCGCAGTTATTGGCTTACCCAGATGTTTCTAGGGCGCCACTACAAAATTATTGTGCGCTCCACCCTCACCGTTCTCGCCCTTCTTTCACTCTATCTTATTCTTGAACATTATCTTCCGACCTATACTCAAATCGAGCGGATTGGCCTGATAGGCAAATACACTCTCGACACTCTCCCAACCTCGCTCAAATCTCAAATTAGTCTTGGCCTCGTCCAACTCGACTATGATGGAGTGGTTAAGCCAGGTTTGGCCAAATCCTACGAAATTAGTCCTGATGGCAAAACCTATACTTTTCACCTAGATTCCGAGCTTGTTTGGCAAGATGGTAGTTCGGTCACTCCCGCCGATATTTCCTACAACTTCCAAAACGTAACGTTCGAACCAAAAGATCAATCGATCATTTATCACCTCCAGGAACCATTTTCTCCCTTTATTGCGGCCGTGACCAACCCCTTGCTTAAAAATAATCGACTCGGGGTAGGGGAGTACCGTATCCAAAAAACCCAGACCAATTCCGGATTTCTCGTTTCGCTAACCTTGGTTAGCACTAATCTCAAGAAAGTCTACAAATTTTATCCCACCGAAAATAGTGCTTTAACCGCTCTCCGCCTTGGGGAAATTGACCAAGTTATCGGCCTTACCAGTGTCCCCCCCCATCTTCTGAGTGATCCCGCTCTTATTCAAACCGAAATTCCTAACCAACGCATGACCGCGCTTTTCTTTAATCTGAACGATAATCTCCTCTCGAGCAAGACCACCCGCCAGGGGATCGCCTATGCCATTAACGACAAAACTTTTGGTCATCCCCGGGCTCTATCACCGCTCGCCTCTACCTCTTGGGCCTACAACAATCTAGTCAAAGACTATACTTATGATCCAGTCAAGGCCCGCTCTCTTTTTACTACCGATGCAGGAAGTAGCGCTATTACTCTCGAGCTCAAAACTACTCTCTCTTATCTGGATATTGCCGAGAAAATTGCCGCCGATCTCCGCGAGACTCTCCAAATTAGTGTCGACGTCAAAGTCGTCACTACCATTACCAACGATTTTCAATTACTCCTGGTTGATTTTATTCCCCCGCTAGATCCCGACCAGTACACTACCTGGCATAGTACTCAGCCTACCAACTTTACCCACTATAACAATCTCAAAGTCGACAAACTCCTCGAGGATGGCCGTCGCACGCTCGATCCCAAACTTCGGAAAGATATCTATTTTGATTTTCAACGCTTCCTGCTCGAAGATTCTCCCGCTGTCTTTCTCTTCCACACCAGTTCCTACACTCTCTCCCACCAACCCCTTTTCTAGCTTGGAGCGGGTAAGCGGAATCGGACCGCCTTCTCGTCCTTGGCAAGGACGCATTCTACCGGTGAACTATACCCGCAACTAGCGTATTTTAACACGCGCACTTACTCTTGTCGGGGTGCCCAGACTCGAACTGGGGATCTCCTCGTCCCAAACGAGGCGCTTTACCATCTGAGCCACACCCCGACTCAGTGCCCCAGGGAGGAATCGAACCTCCGACCCCCTGCTTAGAAGGCAAGTGCTCTATCCAACTGAGCTACTGGAGCGCTATGAGTATTATACCAGGGCTTGTTGTATAATTTTGCCTATGCCGAGGTGGCGGAATGGTATACGCTCAAGTCTTAAAAACTTGTGAGAGTAATCTCATGCGGGTTCGATCCCCGCCCTCGGCACCAACTTATGAACAATACTATCAACATCATTCTTTCACTTCTGGTTCTAGCCCTTATAACCTGGGTAGTGGTCAAACCATCCTCAACTACCCTCAGTCCATCACCAAGTCCCTCCCCATTATTAAATACAACGAAAGAAACACCTATGCCAAGTTCTAGCTCTAAACAATACACTGCTGCTAAGCAAGTTACCCAATCAGGCAAAACCTACTATGCCACTCTCAAAACTACCGCTGGCGAGATCGAAATTATTCTTTCTAACGCTACTCCGGTTACTACCAACAATTTTGTCTTTCTCGCCCAAGAGAAATTTTATGAAGGTGTGATCTTTCATCGCACTATTCCCGGTTTTATGATCCAAGGTGGCGACCCGACCGGCACTGGGAGTGGTGGGCCAGGTTACCAATTCCCAGACGAAAAATTTACCGGTGAGTACAAAAAAGGCGTAGTCGCCATGGCTAACGCCGGGCCCAACACCAATGGCAGTCAATTTTTCATCATGCATGCCGACTATCCTCTCCCTCCTAACTACATTATCTTCGGCATGGTTACCAAAGGGATTGAGACTGTTAACAAAATCGCCACTGCTCCCACCGTTCAGGATGGGCAGGAGAACTCCCGTCCCGTCAGCCCTGTCAAAATCGAAAGTATTGCTATACTAGAGAAGTGAGCAAACTAGATCTCTCCAAATTCCAGGCTTATACTTCCTCGCTTGCCGCGGCCATTGCCTTTGTCACTACCCAGCCTACTCTAAATACTCCTACCACACTCACCCAAGCTACCACAACCTCGCCTATCCTCACCAAAGCCGAGCTCAAAGGCAAGTCAGACTTGGAGCGGGCAGCTCTGGTCTGGGCTCGCTACGGGCATCTGATAAAAGCGGCGGCGACTGAATACGATCTCGATCCCAATTTGATCTTTGCCACTATCATGGTGGAGTCTGGCGGCGACACCTACGCCATTCGCCAGGAACCCCGGATCCACGATGCTAGCTATGGACTCGGCCAACTTCTCTATGGTACTGCCCGGGGGATTGGCTACCGGGGCAAACCTGAAGGACTCTTTGACCCAGCCACCAACATTGATTTAATTGCCAAGTACCATAAACGTAACTTTGATCACTACTCCGATCTTAATCCCGTCGAGCTAACTACCGCCTACAATACCGGCTCTCCCTACAAGCGCCCGCACCCCGGCCACCTCGTCAAGTTTGATAAATGGTATAACAGTCTAGCCAATATGGAGGTAGATTTATCATGAACCCACTCACCCCAACTAACGAAGCTCCCCAAACACCAGAAGAGTTAAAAACGGAGAACCTTACTCCCCAAGAACGCCTAGCTCTGATTGCGAGAACTATGCAACAGCTCAACGAAATCCTGCAGAAAAAACCCCGGGACTGATATAATACTCTAGCACCGTGGTGGGTGGAGTACACATCAAGTGCCATAGGCACTTGAGAAATGGCTCCAGATACGCAGTAATCTGGGAGCCCTCATTTGGTTAGACCTGCCTATAGGCAGGTAAAGCGAGTTTTCATATCTATTTTTGAGTTATAATACGCATGTGCACCGTGGTGGGTGTAGCTCATTTGGTTAGAGCGCGTCCCTGTGGAGGATGAGGCAGGCGGTTCAAATCCGCTCACCCACCCAATGATATAGTTTGATATAGACATAGGATTTTTAGTGTATACTCTATAGATGGACGAAATCACAGCACAATCACTAATTTCCAAAAATTTTCCTGACCTTACCATAAGCAAAATCGTAAAAATTGGCGAAGGGACAGGCAATATCGCTTATGAGGTAAACGATCATCTAGTCTTTCGCTATCCCAAGGGTCCTGCCAACCAAATCCAGCTAGCTCAAGAAATCATTTTGCAACCAGTACTAAGTAGATATAGTACTTTGCCATATCCAAAATTTGACTATCTGCCAACGGATCATTCTTTTGTAGGATACGAAAAGCTACAGGGTAACCCATTAATATACGAAATGGCACATTTTGACGCTTGGAAGACATTTTCAGAGCAAATCGGCGATTTCCTTAACAAACTACACTCAATTCCTAAAAATGAGTTAGACAATCTCAACATCCTCATAGAGGACAAGTCTTTTGCAGACTGGCAAACTCACAGCTATCGTTTTTACGAAAAAACCAAGCATCTAGTTCCAAGCAAGCATTATCCAGAGATAGAGACCTTTTTTAACTCAAAGCCACAAGATGAACTGGTCAACAAAGTTCTTTGTCACAATGACCTAGGAATAGAGCATATCCTGGTAACAGATGGTAAGGTGAGTGGGATCATTGATTGGGGAGGCGTCGCAATCGCTGACCCAGCCTGTGATTTTGCACGGATTTATCGCGATATAGGTCCTAGGATACTCGACATGGTCCTCGCCAAACACAATGCTACCCCAGAAATCAGAGAACAAATCAGGGTGAGGACAGTATTCTACGCCAAATGTTTGATATTCGAAGATCTATATTGCGGAATCAGAGAAGACGAGTATCTACAGAAATCGCTCAAAGCTCTGGAATGGATGTTTGACTCAAGTCCACATATGTAAAATTAGCCACTAAATCAAAATTTGCGACTAATGATTTCAACTCTGGAGCAGACATACCGATCTCAATTTTCTTGTTCACGAATGAGTCCACTAGCTGACCCAATGATATAGTTTGATATAGTCAATATCCTGATACAATTAGCTGATGGACTTGTATTTTCAATCAAAAGGCGAGGGTGTACCAATCATCTTCGTTCACGGCTTTTCCCTTGACTCACGAATGTGGGACCCTCAAGTAGAGATCCTTAGCAAAACCAACCAAGTCATTACCTACGACATGCGTGGCTTTGGCAAATCACCACTACCTACAGGGCCATATACTCACCATGACAATCTTCACGACCTTGTCACAAGCCTAAATCTCTCCAAATTTCACTTAGTTGGACTTTCGCTAGGGGGAGAAGTTGCTCTCGACTATGTCCTTACCAACCCAGATACAGTCCTAACCTTGACACTCGCAGACTCATCCCTTGGTGGCTATGCCAGCTCAGTCAACTGGCAAGTCTACGCCAAAGAGCAGGGATTAGAAAAAGCCAAGGAGAACTGGCTAAATCATCCCGTGTTTGACTCAGTCAAATCTAATCCAAAGATTTTCTCAAGACTTAAGCAAATGGTGTCCGATTATTCTGGCTGGCACTGGCTCAACCATGATCCATGGATAAAACTAATCCCGCCCGCCATTGATAGGCTAGGTGAGATCAAATTACCCACACAAATCCTGGTTGGCGACAAGGACCTCGATTACTATCACACCATAGCAGATACTCTGGCCGACAAAATTATCAACTCTAATCTAGAGTACATTGGTAACTCTGGCCACATGGTAAACCTAGAAAATGAGGTAGAATTTAACTACATAATTAGCAAATTTATCAAGCAGCACTAGGAGATATATGGGTGCAATGACAGAAATCAACTCAATCGTAAGACTCCCTGGTGACTTTGATTTCAAGTCACTTAAGTCGGGTCTAATAGTCGATTTAGAGCTCGAACGTGAGCGAGTGCTGCCACTTCGAATAGCCTTACTCTACTTCCATACCGACTGGAATTTTCTCGGTTACTGTCGAGTTCTCGAGTTATCTCAAAAAGACGGCAAAACCTATTTAAAAGTAGAGGTGCTAACTGTCTTCACCGAGGAAGAACAAAAACTCTATAAAACAAAGTTTGTCGAAGCAGGCAAATTTACAGGGGAAGCGAAATAGAAAACTAATATGCAAACAACAAACGTAAATATTCCACTTTCAAACGGCTCTACACTGAAAGGATTAGTCTTACAAAATCCGACGTTTTCAGGAAAGAGACCAGTAATTTTAGTAATTCACGGTTGGACAAGTGCAATGGCACGGTATCCAGTGAGAATAGAACCAGTAGTCGAGGCAGGACATATCGCTGTTTTATATGATATGAGAGGTCACGGTGAAACTGGCGGAGACCTATCTCTTTTCTCTAGACAAGACCATCTAGACGATTGTTTAGCTGCTTATGATTTTATGGTAAACCTACCAAATGCCGATACCTCCGACATCTCGGTTTTTGGCAGTAGCTATGGCGGATACATGGGAACATTGGTCGCTCAAGCAAGAAAAGTCGACAAAATACTCCTCAAAGCGCCAGCTCTCTACCCAGACGAAGGTTGGAACGAACCCAAGCTTTCCCAAGAACAAAGCGAGGTTACCTCCTACAGACTCAGTCATCACACCAAAGAAAATAATAAAGCTCTCAAAGCTATTAGTGAGTTCCAAGGCAAGATATTGTTTATGGCTTGCGAGCTAGACCAGGAGGTCCCAAAGCAAGTCATGGACGATTATAGGGAAGCAATCTCTATCAAATATGACTATGAACTACTGAAAGGTGCGGACCACGCCTGCAAATTACCGGGGACTGAAAAACTTATGATAGATACAATTGATAATTGGTACAAAACTAATCTGAAATAGGGAAACTAGGGACCAAGCCAAAGTCGGCGTAAAATGATTGTAACTCGGGCAAGGTAATGTCAAACTCTACTTCTCGGTTACAGAACATGTCTACTACCTGATCTCAATCTCTTTTAGATTTAACATATCTGAACGGAGTTAGACTTTTCACGATAATAACAGTTTAGTATATATTTAAGTCATGAATAAAACAGGGGAATTATCCCAAATCATCGTATACCAAGCCAAAGATGGTGCCATCGAACTCAAAGGTGACTACAATCACGACACCGTCTGGGCAACTCAAGCACAAATAGCCCAAATTTTTGGCGTCAACTCCCAAGCTATTACAAAACATATTGCTAACATTTATGATGATCAAGAATTAGAAAAGGTGGCAACATGTTCCAAAATGGAACAAGTTCAAAAAGAAGGTAATAGACAAATAAAGAGACAAGTCTATTCATATAACTTAGATCTAATAATTGCAGTCGGCTATCGAATCAACTCAGTATTAGGAACCAAGTTTCGTATCTGGGCCACCAAAACACTTCGATCACATATTTTGACTGGCTACACCATCAACAAAAAAATGATTAGTAGGAATTATGATAAATTCCTACTCGCAGTCGAAGATGTTAAGAGATTACTCCCTACAAATAATAGCGTCACGGGCACAGAAACACTTGAACTCATCAAACTATTTGCTTCCACCTGGTTCTCACTCGACGCCTATGACAAATCAACCATGCCCAAAGAAGGTGCAACACTCAAAGAAGTTGTGCTTACAATAGAACAGGTTAAAACTATTCTTAAAGAGTTCAGGCAAGCACTAATCACCGATCAAATAGCTAGTGAGTTTTTTGGAATTGAGAGAGAAAGGGGTGGGATTGCTAGCATTGTGGGGAATATTTTGCAGTCATATGGGAAAGAGGATCTGTATCCCACCATCGAAGAAAAAGCAGCCCATCTCTTATACTTTGTTATCAAAAATCACCCCTTAGTTGATGGGAATAAGCGCTCTGGCGCCTTTATCTTTATCTGGTTATTACGCAAATACAATTTACTCGATACGAGTAAATTTACCGCAACCGCGCTCACGACTATTACAATATTAATTGCCGAGAGTAATCCCAAAGATAAAGATCGCGTCATTGGACTTATACTTCTGCTCTTGCAAGATATATACTAAAAGGTTCTAACACACAACCCGATCTCTCCTCATAACTAAAAATATATTTCTCAGAAAACTTACTGAACCTGTGACGATATTGTGACATACCGTCACAGGTTCGACTTACTCAGTCACATGCCTGCACATTAGTGCACAACCCACATTTGTGGGCTCCCAAATGACCCTTGCCCCGCTTGCATGGATTGCCATGTTTCTTGCACTTACCACGGCAAATCCACTCTGCAGAAGCAGAGCAGACAACGGCCACCAAACCAGAAATGAAAACTGTCACAAAAAACTTCACAATTTTCATTGTTACGCTCCTCCGTGACGCTTACACAGGTGATTATTGCCACGGTGGCCAAACGGTCGACAACAATGGTTGTGGCATCCCGAAGTGTCACATTTGTGACAACATCCCCAAAACTGGGATACTGCCGCGCCCATGGCGCCTATCAATGCAGCCAATGATGCTGCGGCAAAGAACAAAAAACCAAATTTCTTTTGCATCGTATCTCCTTAGGTTATGTGAATTGTGAATTGTTTGAATGCAAAGAACTATGTTGTGGAGGGTGGGGTCATCTGTGTCTATCTCCTTTTAAAATGGATTTCACACTGAGAACTCATAAACTAATTCCCAAAGTGAAACCCACTTTTCAAAGAATTCTGACTGAGTGTTAAGGTGCAAAAGGAGATCATTCTAGACGCAAATGCCTATGGATCTCCGATTACTCGTGGTAGTCTACATAACCAATACTCATCCGTCAACACAGCTACGCTCCACGATAACCACAAAAGGTGTATAATATGTGTATCTCCCTCGGGAAACATTATGAAAAACATCGTCAAACTCGATGTTTTGGTCGTCTACTCTGCAAGTGTTGCTCAAAGCGCCTCGGTCTCAGATTCCCAAAGCATTCATCCCTTCCTCATCAACTCGCGTCGTTCCAACTATAACCTTTCCTATGCCTATTTTCTCGATACCTGCCAAAAAAACGGCCTAACCGCCGGCTTTACCACCTCTGCCGACATTGTTGGCCCCGGCCAATGTCAAAACTACTGGACCTCCGACCAGGGTAACTGGACCAAAATCAACGGGATGGCCAAATCAACTCAAATTTTTGACAAAATCTCTCCCCGCTCTTCCCTCCGGCTAGCCGAACGCAAACTGCTTTTGTCCCACCAATCGATTATTCCTTTTAATGATCCCACCCTCTTTTCTACCTTCTACGACAAGCTTCTTACCTATCAACTGCTTGCTCCCTTCTCCATTCCCACCACGGCTGTGCTCTCAGCTAGGGTTAAAGACATTACCCAAGCTCTCTCTCAACTTCGTCAGCTTGTTAAACAGCACCCCTTTTCAACTGATTTTTCTTCGGCCTTGGTATTAAAAGATCGCTTTGGAGCTGGCGGCAACCATGTTTACAAGATTGCCCGCAACTTCTCTCACCGTATCCAAAATCTTATGTCAAAGAACCCGGAAGTCCAGTTTGTCCTTCAGCCGTTCCTCGCTTTTGATCACGGCTACACCTACCAAAACCGCCATGCGCCCACCGATCTACGCCTAATTTTTCATTCCAACCAACTGCTTCAATCATATATCCGGATCGCTCAACCCCAGGATTTCCGCTGTAACGAACACCAAGGAGGGGAGTTAATCTATGTTGACTCATCCGCCATTCCCGCTTCTGTTCACACAATTGCAAACCAAATCGTACAACAACTCAATCTGCCAGGCTCTCTCTATGCACTAGATTTCCTGGTTAGCAACTCCGGCCATGTCTACTTTGTCGAAGGCAATACCGGCCCTGGCCTTGACTGGGATATTACCAAAAAACTTAATGAGCAAAAATCCAAACAGCTCATTCGTAGTATCGTCTCTCGCTTTACCACTCGCCTCACCGCTTAATCAACCCGTCCCCATCCCCCTAGAAACAAAACCCGAAACCATGTTATACTGATAGGTCATGAAATTCACGGTCAAATCACCCTACCAGCCCGCCGGCGATCAGCCGGAAGCCATTGCTTCTCTCGTTACTGGGCTAAAAAATGG
>LCMB01000002.1:0-3339 GCA_001002415.1 Microgenomates group bacterium GW2011_GWF2_46_18 | reverse complement strand
CTCTACCAAGAAATGCGCGAATTCTTCCCTGATAACGCCGTTTCTTACTTTGTTAGTTACTACGACTACTATCAACCCGAAGCCTACGTCCCCAGTAGTGACACCTACATCGAAAAGACCGCTGACGTTAACGACAAAATCGATAAGTTGCGCCTCCAAAGTACCACCAATATTATGACTAGGTCAGACGTGATTGTCGTTGCCTCCGTCTCCTGTATCTACAATATTGGGGACCCCAAACAGTATGGCAAATTTGAGCTCCCGATCTATCCCGGACTCATGACTAACTGGCATCTCTTGGCCGAATCCCTAATCCGCATGCAGTACGCACGGAGCGAGTATGAGTTCACTCGTGGTACTTTTCGCCTTCGCGGCAATAATTTTGACATCTACCCCGCCTACCAGGATATTGCCTACCGAATTCAGCTGGAGAATGGCACTGTCAAAAATATCTCCGAATTTGAGCCCGTAAGCGGCAAAACTCTGTCCTCCACTCACGAATCTTCGACTGGGATCGTCATCTACCCCGCCAAACACTATCTTCTAGATCAGGAGCGATTTCAAGGCGTCGAATCCCAAATCCGCGCTGATCTGGCCCAGGAGTATGCAACCCTCAAAAACGGCGGCAAGCTTTTGGAAGCCGAACGCTTGCTTCAACGTACCAACTACGACCTCGAAACCATGAAGGAACTAGGCTTTGTGAGCGGGATCGAAAACTACAGTCGTTATTTTGATGGCCGCGCAATCGGCGAGCGCCCGTTCTGCCTGCCTGACTACTTCCGTCATGCTTACAACGATAACTGGCTCTGTATCATCGATGAATCTCACATGACTATTCCCCAAATTCGGGGAATGTATCAGGGAGATCAAGCCCGCAAACGCACACTAGTTGATTTTGGTTTTAGACTCAATGCGGCCATGGATAACCGGCCGCTCAAATTCGACGAGTTCTATGCTCTCTCCCCATCCAATATTTATGTCTCGGCCACCCCCGACAGCTGGGAACTCGAGCTCGCGGATGGTCACATCGTCGAACAGCTTGTCCGCCCGACGGGAATTGTTGACCCGGAGATCGAGATCCGGCCTGCTCAAGACGAAATCGCGAATGTTGTTCAAGAAATCAAAAGTCGAGCAAGTAAATCCGAGCGAGTTCTAGTTACCACCCTCACCAAAAAAACGGCCGAGGACTTGACTGGCTACTTAAAAGAGCAGGGTATCCGTGCCAACTATCTTCACAGTGATATCAAAACTCTCGAGCGCACCGATATTCTCGATTCACTCCGCAAAAACGAGTTTGATGTTCTAATTGGCGTTAACCTCCTGCGTGAAGGTCTTGATCTTCCCGAAGTTACCCTGGTAGCCATTCTCGACGCCGATCGCGAAGGCTTCTTGCGTTCCCGGGTCAGCTTAATCCAAACCATGGGTCGGGCCGCCCGCAACACCCGAGGTGAAGTCATCCTCTACGCCGACCAAGTGACTGATTCAATGAAAAGTGCCATTCACGAAATCAAGCGCCGCCGCATTCATCAAGTCAAATTTAACCAACAACACGGTATTACCCCCACTACCATTCACAAACCCTTCCGCGACAAGATTATCGAAGGAGTCGAAAGTAGTGCTGTCTGGGACACGCTCGATACCGCCAAAACCACCCAGTCGCTGACTCTCGACCCAACCAGCTTGACCCCTCGCGACAAAGTCCGCTGGATCAAGCGGCTCGAGCGGGACATGAAAAAACTTGCCAGTGACATGCAGTTTGAGCTGGCTATCCAAGTCCGTGACAAATTACGTGAGCTCAAAGGAGACCAATAAGATGTCCGCAATAATTATTACTGGAGCCAGAGAGCACAATCTCAAAAACCTTGATCTTTCTATCCCCAAAGATCGCTTTGTGGTGATGACCGGAGTTTCAGGTAGTGGCAAAAGTAGTTTAGCCTTTGATACTATCTATGCCGAAGGCCAGCGTCGCTATGTCGAGAGCTTAAGTAGCTACGCCCGCCAATTCCTAGGGCTTATGGATAAGCCCGATGTCGATCGGATCGATGGTCTCTCTCCCAGTATCAGCATTGACCAAAAAACCGTCAGTCACAATCCTCGAAGTACCGTCGGTACTACCACCGAAATATATGACTACCTGCGCCTGCTATATGCCCGGGTTGGACATCCCAAATGTCCGTTTGACAAAACCGAAATCACCAAATTATCTCTTGATGAAATTGTCCAGCGCGCCCAAGAACAACTCACTACCCAAGCGGCCAATCACAAATCCGCCCCTAACGTTTTTCAAATCCTTTCTCCCGTAGTTCGCAACAAAAAAGGGGAGTTTAAAGACCTTTTTGCCAATTTGCGCAGTAAAGGCTTCCATGACATTATTGTTGACGGCCAAAACTTTAATCTTTCCGACGAGATCTCGCTCCTAAAGGCCAATCCTCATACTATTTCTGCCGTGATTGACACTGTCTCAGTTTCCCATGCCGACCTCAAAAATCCCATCTTTGTCAGTAACTTAAGCTCACGTCTAACTACCAGTTTCCAACTGGCTCTCTCCCTCTCGGTTGGTCTCGCTATTCTCAAATCCGAGAGTCAAGAAATCCTTTATTCCGAAAACTTCGCTTGTAGCGTTTGTGGCCATGCCCTCCCCGAGATTGAACCTCGAATGTTCTCCTTCAACTCTCCCCTCGGAGCTTGTGAACAGTGTAAAGGTCTGGGGATCATTGAAAAAATTGACCCCGAACGGATCATTAACCCCCGCCTCTCCTATAATCAAGGAGGGATTCTCCCTCTCAATCGTCTCTTGCTGAGTGAAACCTGGTACACCCGCTTGATCCAAACCGTCGCCGAAACCGAAGGAGTTAGTCTAACCACTCCCTTGGGCCAGCTTACCGATCAAGAGCGGCAAATCCTTCTCTATGGCACGGGTCGTGAGTACGAAGTCGTCGGTCGCAATCTCAAAGGTAAAGTTACCAGTATTCACGAAATCTGGGATGGGATTATTCCACGACTTGAACAACGCTACCTCGAAACCACCAGTGAATGGTCACGAATGGATTTGGGTCAGTATATTCGGCAGGAACTCTGTCCCAGCTGTCTCGGTCTCAAACTCAAGAAAGCCGTTTTGGCTATCACCATCGATAATCTCAATATTATCGAAATGACCAACCAGCCGGTCAGTGATCTCAAAGTCTACTTTGAGAAATCGCTGGCTTTAATCCTCAGCCCCTACGAGCTCCAAGTTGCCAAAGGAATTATTAAAGAAGTAACTACTCGGCTCAACTTTCTCGACAATGTAGGCTTAGGTTATCTCGATTTAGCCCGCGCCAGTCGCACTCTCTCTGGTGG
>LCMB01000001.1 GCA_001002415.1 Microgenomates group bacterium GW2011_GWF2_46_18 | reverse complement strand
TTCACCAAACTCACACTAGCTTCCGACTGTAACTTGCCATTATCTATCAGTAAACTAGCCACACTCGCCGAATAATCATACTCTGCATAAGTTTCTCCCCCACTAGCCCTAATTGTCGACAAGGTGATGGTATAACTACCGTCGTCTTTTACCAAAGTTGAAGCCATTTCCGCCTCGGGTAAGGTCACATACACCAAACTCCCCACTACCACTTCTCCTGCCGGAGCTGTTACTGTTCCATAAAAAGTCTCCGCTTTGGGAGTTGTGGCAATTATTGGCCCAGTTGTCACAGTGTAGGGCAACCCCTCGTTTTCAAAAATAGTTTTTTCCTTACCCGAAATAATTCGGAAAAAATATTCGGTCTCAGGCTGTAATTGGGCAATCGTCACGTGGTGAGTCAAGTACTCATTTTTGACCGTTCCGCTATCTCGGTCATCCATTGCTATTTGTTTCATCTCGTTAGAAGTCGTTCCATATTCCACCCACCCCACAGTCTCTTTGGTTGTTATCCAGGAAACGCTAAATTTATTCTCTGCCTGATTGGTTATTCGGACCCTGGTTGGCACGATCTCCGTATTTTCTGTAATTTTTTGTTGTCGGCTAAAAATCCATCCAATTCCCCCCAACACCACTCCCAACAACAACAATCCCAATAATGTGGGAATCTTCTTTGTTAACAGCTTCACAGCTTCATACTAACACGCTAAATTATTCTGTACCACCGCTCTCGCTTGCTACTAAATCTGGTTGAGTCAAAATACTCGCCCAATCAATTTCTGGTAATGCCTCTCGACTTTGTAAATCCTCAATTATTGCTCTATCAATCTTCGGGTTTACGGGTTCCAGGATAGCGGGATCAATTTTTAGATCACTCGGTTTTTGCCAGGCTAACACTATCGAAATTAGGATCCACACTACGCTCGCCGCCAAGGTCACTACCCCCATTTGATAAAACGATTTTGAAACCAGTATTGTTGTGCGTTTGGCCATAACTACCTTTTTGTTTCTTTCAAATCAAACAACTTGGTTAATTGAGCCTCATTAGCCAGATAATATGCTTCTCCACTGATATTCGCCGAAGTTACTCCCTCTCCCTCTCTTCCCGTTTCGTTAGAGATAGAAATTGTTTCCACATTTACCACTCTCCCCAAGCGCATAAATCGACTCAAAAAATTCTTAATTTCTCCATAATCCCCCGCCACTCGCACCGAAAATGGGAGTTTAATGATGTTTTGATTTTTGGATAGGGTATATGGATTGATTAGTCGCGAATATATCAATGCCTCCCCCATGTTTTCACTCCCGATCTCTACTCCTGTTTGATAGGCCACATATTCCACTGCTTGTGCCAGTGTTCCATATTCCACTCCAATTTGGGGGATCCCTCTCTCCAATACCGGCAACGCAAACTTAATTTCTTCATATATTTCTGCCGTTGCCTCCAGCGAATTTACTTTGGCTTCTAGTTTAGTCAAAGTCAGTTCTCCCTCTTCTATGGTCTTATTGAGTTTAGTAATGGCGACCACTGTTGGTCTAAGCGCAAACACCAAAAAGAAGCCCGACACGAATAATGACAAAACTACCGCCAAAGACATCTGAGTCGCCGGTGTTCGGTAATATCGCTTTAAATCCAAGTTGTAAACCTTTGCCTGCCAAGCCATCTTATTTTTTACCTTCTTGAGCTTGAGTAATCGATAACTCAAACGTTAACTGTGAATCATCATTCCCCGAACTTTCTAATTTATTTAATCTAACTTGGGTGAATTCTGGGTCATTCTCCACCATTCTGATCAACCTTCCCATCCCCGCTACCGATTTGGCGTAAGCCACCAAGGAAATACTATCTTCCGATAAATTTATCCGTTCATACCATACCTCTATCGGGGTTATTCGTTCCAATTTATCCAAAGATGCCAGCAATTTCTCTTGTCTATCTACAACTGGCTCTATCGTCTTAATCCGTTTTTGTGTCAGGGCAAAATCCCGCTCAATTTGTTCATATGAATTGATGATTGCGATATTTTTTTCTGTCTCTTTTTTTAAATCAGTCATTCGGCGATCCAGCCCAAATCGCCACAAAAAAGCCCCCATCACTACTAACTGAGTTACGATAACCGCCCACTTCCCAAAACTTAGCGCCCACGCGAGTACTACTCCGGCCGTGCTACTCTCAAACGAATCTCTGGGTAACAAATTAATCGACTTTTTATGTCCAAAAAAAGCGGGCAGCTTCATACACCCTCAGTATACAGTCATCTCTCGTGGGATTCTAGTTTTTGCCGAAAGGAGATTTTGTTAACTTGATCTTAGTCGCTTTTACCACTCTGGCTTTCATCCTTGCCGCTGTTCTTTTGGACACCAATTTCTTCGCGACTGCCCGGTCAATTGCCGCATAAAACTGCGCCAAAGTTTCTGTACTTGGTTTACTTCGAACAATTTTAATGGCTGCTTTTACTCGTCCGCGGATCGGTTCATTAATCGCCGACCGGCGCTTATCTACTCTTTGTTTTTTAATGGCTGATTTTGTGATCGGCATGAGGGTATTTTACCTTACCCACTGTTCACTGTCCACTGATCACTGTAAACTATCTCTTATGTTCAAACGTTTTATGCAAAATGGTCGCGATCTTTTTGCCAAAGAAAGCTCTTCTATCCTTTCAGCCGCTACCATCATCATGGGTGCCACCCTGGCCTCTGCCCTGCTTGGCCTTATTCGCACCCGTCTCCTCATTAGTTATTTTTACTCAGAACCCGCAGTTGTGGACGTCTTTTGGGCCGCCTTTCGTCTTCCCGATATGGTTTTTCAAGTTATTATCGTTGGGGCGCTTTCCTCTGCCTTTATTCCCGTATTTAGTCGCTTTATTGGTGACAAAGACGCCGCCAATCACTTGGCGAATTCCATGATCAATCTCACCATGGGTGTTATGTCTATTCTTTCTCTGGGAATTATCATTTTTGCTGCCCCCCTTTCTCGCCTAATTGCTGGTGGTTTTACCCCAAGCCAGCTCGACCTTATGGTCAACCTGACTCGCATTATGGCCATTGCTCAACTTTTCTTTGGTTTTTCTTCTTTTTTAACCGGGATTATCCAATCTCATCAACGCTTTCTCATCCCCGCTCTCTCACCCATTCTCTATAATTTTGGCATTATTCTCGGCATCCTCTTTTTGGGTAAACCCCTCGGCATTTATGGTCCAGCCTTTGGTGTGGTGATTGGAGCCATCCTTCATCTTTTGGCCCAACTTCCCCTTGCTCACCAACTTGGTTTTCGCTACCGCCCCACTCTTGATCACAAAAACCCCGCCGTTTCCGAAATGTCTCGCTTGATGTTGCCGCGGATGCTTACTCTTTCCCTAACTCAAATTGAAGCAACAATGATTATTACTTTCTCCACCTGGCTTTCTTCCGGGACCGTCACTTTAATCTCCCTCGCTCAACAATTAGCCAATCTTCCTGTTCGCTTGATTGGAATTCCGATCGGCCAAGCTTCTTTGCCATTTTTCGCCAAAGTTACTCATGGCAACAATCTCAAAGATCTCGCTTCGATGGTGAACAATACTATTTTAGAAATGCTCTATCTCGCCCTTCCTGCTTCCGTAATTATCCTCATCTTACGCGTCCCCTTAGTTCGGTTAGCCTACGGAGCTGACTCATTCCCCTGGAGTGAAACCGTCTTAACTGGCAAACTGGTAGCCATCTTAGCGATTTCCATTGCCGCTCGCTCCCTAACCCACGTTCTTGTCCGTGTTTTTTATGCTATGCACGATACTCGCACCCCCCTCATTATCAACACCATCTCGACCGTTACTAATGTGAGCTTGAGTTACTATTTTTTGTTTGTTCTCAAATCCAGTGTTTTGGGGATGGCCGCTGCCATCTCCATTGCCTCGCTGATCGAAACGATTGTCTTAGTTCTGATTCTTTACAGCTTGGCTCAATTTGCCCTTGTTCACATTCTTTTTCCCTTGGGCAAAATCTTGTTTGCCTCTGCTCTAACCGCTCTTGCCCTCTGGGCCCCGCTCCGAATCTTAGATCAAATGATTTTTGATACTACTCGCACCATTCCCCTCATTATGTTGACTCTCTCCGTTACTTTAATCGGCACTGCCGTCTACTTAACCCTTTCTTATCTCTTTAATATTCGCGAATTAGGCGTCTTCCTTCACCTTATTGAGAAAATCGGTAACTGGCAAAAAGCGCTGGGTCAATCCAAAGAAACGCTCGATACCTCCGAGAGCTCAGTGTAAAATGCGGATCATGTCTAACATTCGCAATTTTTCGATTATTGCTCATATTGATCACGGCAAAACTACCCTCACCGATCGTTTGCTCGAGGTTACTCATACCATTCCCATGGGTGGAACTGCGCGGCGATTGGATAGTAATCCCATCGAACAGGAAAGGGGAATTACCATCAAGCTCGCCCCCGTCCGCATGCATTATCAGCTCGCAAATATCAATTATCAGCTCAATCTCATTGATACTCCCGGTCACGTCGACTTTAGTTACGAAGTTAGTCGTGCCCTTCACGCGTGTGAAGGAGCCGTCTTGGTAGTTGATGCTACCAAAGGTATTCAAGCACAGACTCTTGCCAACTATGACAAAGCCATTAGTGCTGGCCTAACCATCATTCCCTTCATTAACAAAATTGATATGGCCGCCGCCGAACCAGAACGGTTGGCACAAGAGCTGATCGACACTCTCGGCTTTAAGGCCGAAGAAATTATTTTTGGCTCCGCCAAATCAGGTGCCGGTGTAACCGAACTCTTGGATGCCATTGTCACGCGCATTCCGTCCCCTTCAGTTCCGAACCATACATCATTGCGCGCACTAGTCTTTAATTCAATTTTTGACCAGCACAAAGGTGTTATTGCCTTTGTCAAAATTTTCGAAGGCGACATCAACCCGAACAATCGTGACCAACTTTACCTCTTTGCTACTCGTGAGAAATTATCCCCTCTAGAAATTGGCTATTTTGCTCCCGACATGCACTCCGTTGATCACCTCGGGGTAGGCGAAGTCGGTTATATCGCCACCGGTCACAAAGACATTCGCGCTATTACCATTGGTGACACCCTTACTGTCGTTGGAGCAAACATCACTCCCATCGCTGGTTATCAACGTCCCCAGCCCATGGTTTTCATGGATCTGTACCCGATTGACGCTGGTAATTATCGTAATCTTGTTGACGCTCTAGGCAAACTTGCCCTCAATGACGCCGCTCTTTCCTACCATGCTGCCGCCAGCCCCGCCCTAGGACATGGTTTCCGCGTGGGTTTTCTCGGCATTTTGCACGCCGAGATTGTAACCGAACGTCTTTCCCGCGAATTTGAAGTCCAGGTTGTCAATACCTCTCCCTCCGTTCCCTATCAAATGACTCTCAAAAATGGCGATCACCTCGAAGTTTCTTCTCCTTCTGATTGGCCGCGTCCTGAAGTCATTGATCATATCGAAGAACCAGTTGTGACTCTAACTGTCTTTACCCCCGAACCATATGTTGGGGGGATCATGGAACTTTGTCAGGGCAAGCGAGCCGAGTTTATTGATCTAGAGTATTTGGGAGGTCGTGTTCGTCTCAACTACCTAATGCCCTTATCCGAACTTATTACCGATTTTTATGATCGCCTCAAATCAGTTAGTTCCGGCTACGCCAGCGTCCAGTATGATCACGGCGGTTATCAAGTAGTCGACGCCGTCAAAGTCGATATTCTCTTAAACGGTGAAGAAGCCGGCGCTCTCTCTTTTGTTTCTCCTCGTTTTTCTGCCGAGGGGAGGGGAAGAGTCCTAGTCGAAAAACTTAAAGATGCGATTCCCCGTTCTCTGATTGAAGTGGCTATTCAAGCCGCCATTGGTGGAAAAATCATCGCTCGTGCCACCATTCGGGCTTTTCGCAAAGATGTAACTGCCAAACTTCATGGTGGTGATATGACTCGCAATCGCAAACTGCTCGAAAAACAAAAGAAGGGGAAAAAGAAGATGAAAATGCTGGGTAATGTCGAAGTCCCCCAAGCTGCCTTTACCGCCATCCTTAAAATTTAGCCTCTTGACACGACCTAGCACTCTCGCTATTATAGTGCTAATGAAACCTTTATCACCCCGCCAAATCAGTATTATCAAAGCCATTGTCGAGGAATATACGACTACTGGCGAAGCTGTCGGGAGTGACACTCTCGATAAAAAATACAACCTTGGTATCTCTCCGGCCACCATCAGAAACGAAATGGTGAGGCTTGAAGATTTGGGTTACCTCAAGCAACCCCACACCTCTGCTGGCCGCGTCCCAACTCCCGTGGCCCTCAAACTCTATATCTCCGAACTCATGAAAGAAGATACGCTTCCCGTAACCGAAGAAGTTTCGGTCAAAGAGCGGATCTGGGATCACCGTCAAAAAATTGATACTCTCTTGCGTGAAGCCACTCACGTTCTCTCCGAAAAAACCAACAACATTGGCTTTGCCACAACGAGCGACGGAGCCGTCTACTCAGCTGGTTACGCCAACCTCTTAACCCTTCCCGAATTTTTTGACATTGACGTTACCCGCCAAGTTCTCTCTATCATCGAGAGCCATGCCGCGCTCGAAGCAATTTTTGGCCGGGTTTTAGACACTCAACCCCTCCATATTATTCTGGGTGACGAATTTGGTAATGAGTTCCTCTACCCTTGTGCCATGGCCTATCTTGATTTCCGTGCTGGCAATATCAACGGCCACTTAGGAGTGATTGGTCCCGCCCGTCTCAACTATCCCTACGTTATGCCCATGCTTAGACATATGAGCAATTTATTAGATGAAATCTCCGCTTCTTGGAGTTAACTATGAAAACTAAACCCGTCAAAACTCATTCTTCGTCCAAATCAGTTAAAGATCTAGAATCTTCCCTAGCCCGGGCGCTTGCCGATTATGCCAATCTTGAGAAACGTTTCGCTCGTGATAGCGCCAGTATTGTCCAATTTGCCAACGCCAATCTCTTGGCCAAACTCCTCGAAGTCCGTGATCATTTGGGTTTAGCCGCCGCACGCGGGGACCAATCTCTAGAGCTTATTCTCTCCGCTTTCGACAAAATCTTGACCGAAGAAGGGGTTACCGTTGTCAAAACGGATGGAGTTTTCGATCCCAACCTCATGGAATGTCACGAAACCGCTCCTGGAGTTAAAGATCAGGTTCTCTCTGTTATTCGTCCAGGTTATATACTAAATGGTCGTGTCCTTCGCCCCGCTCGTGTGGTCGTGGGCAACGGCCAAATTAATTCGTCAAATTAAATATTTTTACAGGAGGATTTTATGTCCAACACTAAAACTATCGGAATCGACCTAGGTACTACCAACAGTTGTGTGGCTGTTATGGAAGGCGGCAAACCCAAAGTTATTCCTTCCGCCGAAGGCGGAAACACCATCCCCAGCATTGTTGAACCAGTTAAAGGTTTAGTTGGTCAAGTGGCCAAAAATCAAATGGTTTTAAACTCCAAAAATACTATCTATAGTATCAAGCGCCTGATGGGTCGCCACTTGGACGACGCAATGGTCAAAGACACGATCAAAAAAGTGCCCTATGAAATCGTTGGCGGCAAAAATGACACCGCTGCCGTCAAAGTCGATGGCAAAATCTATACTCCCCAAGAAATTTCCGCCAAAATCCTCCAAAAAGCCAAAGCTGACGCCGAAGCTTATTTGGGTACCAAAGTTGATAGTGCCGTCATCACCGTTCCTGCCTACTTCGACGACTCCCAACGCCAGGCTACCAAACAAGCCGGAGAAATTGCTGGCCTCAAAGTTGAACGCATCGTCAACGAGCCAACTGCGGCTGCTTTAGCCTACGGTCTCGACAAAAAGAAAGTCGGGAAAATTGCTGTCTATGATTTGGGTGGTGGCACTTTTGACATTAGTGTTTTGGAAATCGGTGACGGAGTTTTCGAAGTCAAAGCCACCAACGGTGATACCTTTTTAGGAGGTGATGATTTTAATCATCGCCTGGTAGACTACCTCGTTTCCGAGTTCAAAAAAGATCAGGGGATCGATCTTGCAAGCGACAAACAAGCCCTCCAACGGATCCGCGATGCCGCCGAAAAAGCCAAAATTGAACTCAGTAGTTCGGCTTCCGCTGAGATCAATCAACCCTTTATTACCCAAGGAAGTGATGGTCAACCCAAACACTTAACCATGACAATCACCCGCTCCAAACTAGAAGAGCTTGTGGATGATTTGATCAAGAAAACACTCAAAACCAGTGATATCGACGAAGTTGTTTTGGTTGGTGGTCAGACCAGAATGCCCGCCGTCCAAAAAGCCGTCAAAGACTTCTTCGGCAAAGAGCCTCACAAAGGAGTAAACCCCGACGAAGTCGTTGCTGTTGGTGCCGCTATCCAAGCTGGTATCTTGGGTGGGGAAGTCAACGACGTGCTGTTACTCGACGTAACTCCTCTGACTCTCGGTATCGAAACCATGGGGGCTGTTCGCACTCCTTTAATCGACCGTAACACCACCGTCCCGACCAGCAAGAGCCAGGTCTTTAGTACCGCCAGCGACAATCAACCTCAGGTTGAAATCAATATCTTGCAAGGTGAGCGTCCGATGGCCGCCGACAACAAATCGCTCGGCCGCTTCATCCTCGATGGGATTGCCCCCGCTCCGCGCGGAATTCCCCAAATCGAAGTTACCTTCGATATTGACGCCTCAGGTATTTTGCATGTCAATGCCAAAGACAAAGGTACCGGCAAAGAACAAAAAATCACCATCCAAAACGCCACCAATTTGAGTGACGAAGAGGTGGAGAAGATGAAAAAAGAGGCCGAACTCCACGCCGAAGAAGACAAGAAGAAGAAAGAGTTGATCGAAAAAAAGAACGAAGCCGATTCTTTAATCTTCCAAACCGAAAAAACCCTCAAGGAAGCCGGGGACAAACTTCAGGCGGATGAGAAAACCGCAATCGAAGACTCTGTCAAGGCCCTCAAGGAAGCCAAAGACAAAGAGGATGCAACTGTCGAAAGTATCGACGAAGCTTTTAAAAAGGCTTCCGAAGCTCTTTCCAAATACGGCGAACGCCTGTATAAAGCCGCTGCCGAGACTGCTCCCAAAGAAGGTGAATCCAAGGCCGAGGAGCCGACTGCCGCCTCCGAAGACGCGGCCAAGGCCGAAGAGGGTGAAGTCGTTGACGAGCAAAAATAACTATGCTCAAAGTCAAACCTTTTCGTCAAAAAACCGGTCTCTGTGGCCCCGCCACCATCAAGATGGTTCTTTCCTACTATGGTGTCGAGAAAACCGAAGCCGAACTTGCCGAGTTAATGCGGGCTGACCCCGCTGTCGGTGTTGATGCCTCTCGCATGATCGAAGCGTCCGAGTCCCTCGGTTTTAAGGGTTACTTTCAAGACAATTCAACTTTCGAAGATCTCGAACGTTTAGTCAAAACCGATCAAATTCCCGTCATTGTTGACTGGTTCTCCGAAGATGATGGTCATTACTCGGTTGTGGTTGATCTTGATACCGAAAACATCTATCTCCTTGACCCCGAAATTGGCCATGTGCGCGCCATGCGCCGCAGCAAATTTTTTCGTATCTGGTTTGACTTCCCTGGCGAATATATTAAAAGTTCGGCTGACTTGACTATTCGTCGTCTGATCGTTATCTTGAATCAATATGGCCACTGATCAACCCCCCAAAAAACCCGACGAACCTGGAGGTACTAGCAAAACTAACGGCAATGGTTTTCCCCTTCCCAAATTTGTGGGTATCCTCCATAGTGAGGTCAAACGAGAATACTTTCCGACCGAAACTCAATACTTGACCGAAAAAGATGCTACTCACGAAGCTGAAGTCATTGCCACCTATTTAGTGAAAATGGGGATCAAAACCAAACTCTACGCTGGCCGTCCCGAAACTTTGTCAAGTATTCTCCGTGACAAACCCGACATGATCTTTAATCTAGTTGGCTCTATTAGTGGTCAAGAATACTTGTCAGCCACCATCCCCGGGATTCTCGAAGCGATGGATATCCCCTATACTGGCGCCGGGATGTTGGGGGAAGCCTTAGCTTACAACAAGTATTTGGTCAAAGAACTCCTAGTTAGTCATGGCATTCCTGTCCCCCGTACTCAACTTTTAACCTCAGCAACAACTCCTCTTAATCCCGAGCTCCGCTTCCCCCTAATTACCAAACTTAACGAAATTCATGGAGCTGTCGAAGTCACTCAAGATGCCATCTCTCCTGACGAAAAACACCTTCGTGACCGTATTAAATTTTTGATCAAAACCTATCAACAACCAATTATCGCCGAAGAATTTATTGCCGGCCGCGAATATACCGCCATTGTTCTAGAGGGTGGCAATACCAAAGTCTATCTTGCCGAAAAAGTCTTTCCGGACGCTACTGACCCCATGCAATTTGTCACTTTCGATGCACAATGGGTTGAAGGTGGCGAAACCTATACTTACAAAAAAATCAGTGATCCTACCCTCAACGAATTAGTCCGCCGTGCCTTTGATATTCTCAAAATGGGTGGTTACGGAAAATTTGATATTCGCGTCGACCAATCTGGTCGTTATTACTTCATCGATAGTAATAGTAACCCCGCCTTTGGTCCCAAAGAACTAGACGTTGCTCTCGCCAATATTCTCTCGCTCTATGAGATCGATTTCCCCGAAATTCTCAAACGACTAATGGTCAATACCATGCGCGACTGGTTCAAAACTCAAGAAGAACGCTCCGCTTCCGGTTCTTAGCACTCTCGTGTTAAAATTGCTACCATGAGCTCTAAACGCGATTATTATGAAGTTTTGGGAGTCAGCCGGAAGGCCTCCGACGCTGAACTCAAAAGTGCCTATCGGAAACTTGCCCTCAAATGGCACCCAGACCGCAACAAAGAGCCCGGTGCCGAAGCCAAATTCAAAGAAATTAACGAAGCCTACGAAGTTTTAAGCTCAGCCGATAAACGTGCCAAATTCGATCAATTTGGTCATGCCGCTTTCGATCCCTCTTCTGGTTTTGGTAACTATGGGGGTGGGGGACAAAGTTATCGTTCTGGTCCCTTTACCTACACCTATTCCACAGGTGGTGGCTTTGAAGATCTTTTTGGTGGTACCCAAGGCCAAGGCTTCTCTGACCCCTTTAATATTTTTGAATCTTTCTTTGGTGGGAGTAATCCTTTTGGCGGAAGTTACCGTCCCAAACCCCACTACAGTTTAACCATCGATTTTCTTGAAGCAGTCCGCGGTGCGGAAAAAACCTTTGTCCACCAGGGTAAACAATACACTGTCAAAATCCCCGCCGGGGCCAGTGATGGAACCAGGATTCGCTATTCCGAGTTTGATATTTCCCTTAATGTCCGTCCCGACTCTACCTTCCGCCGAGAAGGAGATGATCTGTTTCTTCTCCACGCTATTCCGTTCACCCTGGCTATCCAAGGAGGAGAAACCGAGATCCCCACTCTCGAAGGCAAATTAACTATCAAAGTTCGTCCGCTTACTCAGCCCAGCACTAGCATCCGGCTTTCCGGCAAAGGTGTCAAACACTTGCAAAGAAGCGGCCGCGGTGATCTTTACATCAAATTTAAGGTGATGTTCCCCACCAAACTATCTCGTCGTGGCAAAGAGCTTGTACAACAGCTCCATGCTGAACTATACTAAATCTTGTCATGTCCGAACTAGAAACTACCCCCATCCTCCCCGTTACTCCTCCCAGGCGGAGTTTTCCCCTTTGGCCACTCTTATTAGGTAGTCTCTTCGTTTTTCTGTTAGCCGGCGGGCTTGGCGGTTTTTACTATCTCACCAAATTAAAATCAGAAATTAATTCTTCTCCCTCTCCTTCCCCCATCGTCTCTCCCACCCCCTCAGTGAGTGCAACCCCTTCGGCTTCTCCCAAATCTTCTCCCAAGCCCTCTCTCAAACCATCCCTTAAACCCACCTCCAAACCATCTCCTCTTCCGACCATTCCCAGTTTTACCCCCATAAATCTTGATCTTCGCTTTGGCAACCCGAGTGCCAACATCAAACAGACCTTTGATGATGGCTCCGGCACTGGGCGGGTAATTAACCGAGAATACAGTAGTATTCAAACTGGTCAATTTGATGAACTTCCCTCTAGCTGGTCTCCTCGTGTTACCGTCTGTTATCATCTTATTGCCAACGAAAAACTAGACGGCGCGCTGATCAATTACACCTTTTCTCTCGACAATGTAACCGAAGTCCAAGATAATTTTTCTAGTATTGGCATTATGGAAGCTGGCAGAATTTATGACTGGTGCCACGATGTCACGACCGCACTCGGTGCTCACACTGCCAAACTTGTCCTTAATCCCACCCGTTCATTAAAAGAGGGAAATTATGCCAACGACTTGGCTCGGGTAGACTGGACCAACCTAGCGGACAATATCCCTCCCAACTTTACTTTGATGGGTCCTGTTTACGAGGGTACTACCGGAGTTTGTCTCTTCCCCCAATATATTTCTGACAATGTGACTTTGGTCTCCGCTCTCAAAATCGAACAAAAAGTCGACTCGGCCGACTGGACTGCTTTTACTGGTACTAGGTACTGTTTTGCCAATGAGCACAACACCACCCACACCTATAGCGTCAAAATTACCGATGCCAGAGGGAATAAAACCGAACAAACTCGCACTTTTACTATTACTCTGCCAG
Organism: Microgenomates group bacterium GW2011_GWF2_46_18; assembly: GCA_001002415.1. Classification (GTDB taxonomy): domain Bacteria; phylum Patescibacteriota; class Microgenomatia; order UBA1400; family UBA12108; genus LCMB01. Next base: position 88,677 of record LCMB01000001.1, on the reverse strand, counting down.
ATTGACATCCCTCTTGATTCTGTTATAACCAACTTATAGAAAAAAGGAGGTTGTTTATGTCGTTCAAAAAAACTACTTGGCTCTTTGTACTCTCCTTCATTTTCTTCAGTATTGCCCTCCCCGCTCTCGCCCAAGACGCTTCGATCGAAGCCTCTCCCCTGAGACGCCGTGATGAAATTAGGGAAGTTCGTCAAGCTGAAATTCAAGAAATCCAAGCTGAACGGCAACAAATCAGATCCCAGGTGGCCGAAAATCACGCCAACCGTTTAACTCGTCGCTTTCAGTTTTACTTTGATCGCTTGACTAACATCATTATTCGCTTCCGCGCTCGCCTCGAAATTTTGCGCACTGCCGGAAAAACCGTGACGAGTATTGAAGCCAAACTAGATCTTGCCGAAGCCAAATTAACCGCTGCCAAGGCCAAGGGGAACGACGCTATTGCCGCTTTTCAGGCTATCGATCCCGCCAAATTTGCCGAGCAAAAGACCGAACTTTTAGCTGCCAAAGATCTTGCGCTCTCTGCCAAGCAGCTTTTCCAGGAAGCTCACCAACTACTCAAGGATGCCCTCAAGGAACTTAAAACCATTAGTAAACCGGCCCTACCTGCCAGTAGCGCTGGAGTGGAGAACTCCCTATGAATAAACTAATTCTAGTCGGCTTTTGTGCTCTTTTATTGGGTGGTTGCTCCCTATCTAACCTAATTCCCTCCGGGGGAGAATCAACTACCGGCTCACCCATTGCCACAACTACCCCGACTCCTGACTCCGCCCTCGAGTCCACCGAGCCGGTTAGTTCCAGTAGTGATGCCACCAGTCTCGAAACCGATCTCAATAACACCGTAATCTTAGACGAAGACTTCTCCAATCTAGAGTAGTGCTTGCCCGCCGTAGCTTTATGCGTAGGCGGGTGTTATAATCACACCTGTTGTAGTGTGCATACGTGAAAGGTGGGGTTCCCACCTTTTTTTGCACAAACAACCAAAATTAGTCATAACCCTAACCCAAATGGAGGAACTATGAGTCAAGTAAAATCAGAATTTGCCCTCGCCCTTAACCAAATCTGTGCTGAACGTGGCATCGACCCCAAAGTTGTTATTGAGTCTATCAAACAGGCTATTCTCGCCGCCCTCAAACGAGATCTCGGCGTTGCCGAAGAAGAGGTTCTCGTTGGTTACGCTGTGAGCGTCAACGAAGATACCGGAGCTATTGCGGTTGAAAAAGATGGCCAAGATGCCACCCCCGCCGGCTTTGGTCGGATCGCCGCTCAAGTCGCCAAACAAGTCATCATGCAACGTGTTCGCGAAGCCGAAAAGGACGCCATTATTACCGAATATCAGGATAAAATCGGCACTTTGGTCACCGGGATGATCCTTCGCTTCGATGGCCCCAACGTGGTCGTAGATATTGGTCGTGGCCAAGCTATCATGCCCCTAACCGAAACCATTACCAACGAATTTTACCGTCTCAATCAACGCGTCGCTGTCTACATCAAAGAAATCCGTGACACCTACAAAGGACAAGCTATCATTGTTAGCCGGTCCGCCCCCGAATTAGTTCAAGAATTATTTGCTCGTGAAGTTCCCGAAGTCGGTAGTAAATCTGTCGAGATTGTCGCCATCGCCCGCGAAAGTGGTCATCGCACCAAAATTGCCGTCAAGAGCAACGAAGATGGGGTTGACCCCGTCGGCTCTTGTGTGGGCCAAAAAGGTGTCCGTGTTCAAGCGGTCATCAACGAGTTAAATGGTGAAAAAATCGACATTGTCGAATATTCTGATAATTTGGCCGAATTTGTCAAATCCGCGCTTGCTCCCGCCGAGGGGCTTGACGTCAAAATCGATGACAAAAAACGCAAAGTTACGGTCACCGTCCCAGACGACCAGCTTAGTTTGGCTATTGGCCGCGGCGGTCAAAACGCCCGTCTGGCTGCCAAGTTGACCGGCTACAAGATTGATATCAAGGGTGAAACCATCAAAGACACTGTGACCGTTACGGGTACCGAAGATTTTGAGATCGATCAACTGGGCTTGGGTAGCAAAGTTAGAAATACCTTGCTTGACCTCAAGATTACCACGATCAAAGCCCTCGAAGAAAAATTGCCTTCGCTCAAAGATCAACTAACCGAGCTTGATCCCCGTGCCTTCGAAGAGACCGGCAAAGCAATTACCCGTTGGTACAAAAAACAAAACATGGCTCGCGAAGAAGCCGAAAAAATGGCTCACTATCTCGCCGACCGTGCCGCTGAGTCCAAATAAGCTGGGCAACTATGTCGTATGAAGAAACAAAAAACACCTCTACCTCAAAAATCTTCTGTACCGTCTCGTCCGCCAATTGTGGCAATTCTAGGGCACGTTGATCACGGCAAAACCACCCTCCTTGACTATATTCGCAGCACCCACGTTGCCGCCCGCGAGGCCGGAGGAATCACCCAGAAGATCGGTGCTTATCAAGTTGACTTTCGTGGTCACCCCCTAACCTTTATTGATACTCCTGGTCATGCTGCCTTTAACCGCATGCGTTCTCGCGGTGCTGGAGTTGCTGATATTGCTGTCCTCGTTGTCGATGCCGGCGATGGTGTCATGCCCCAAACTATCGAGAGCATCAAACATATTCAAAAAGCCGCCATTCCTTTTGTTGTGGCCATTAATAAAGTCGACAAAGAGGGGAGTAATCCCGATAGTGTCAAAGCCCAATTGACCGAGCACCAAGTTTTTGTCGAAGGTTATGGAGGGAACACTCCTTTTGTGCTCATTTCGGGCAAAACCGGCCTGGGGGTAGATTCTCTCCTCGAAACCATTCTCCTTTTGGCAGAACTCGAAGAACTAGTCTCTTCCCCAGACGTTCCTCTCGTTGCCCCCGTCATCGAAGCCAAACTTGATTCAACCCGCGGTCCCCTTGTCTCCATTATCGTTCGCGAAGGTACTATCAAAGTTGGTCAAGATATAGTTGGCGGTCGGGTGCGGGCTTTGTTTAATGATTTGGGTAAGTCTATTCCTTTCGCTACTCCCGGCATGCCCGTCCAGATCCTTGGTTTCAAAATTCTTCCCGCTGTCGGTGAAATTATTCGCTCGGTGGCTTTGCCCCCCGAACCCGCCATGGCCCCTAGTGACGACATTGCCTCGCCCGCCATAGCCTCTGGCGACGGCGTGGCTCCCAATCGTCTCAACCTCATCCTCCGTGCTGACACCCTTGGGTCTCTCGAAGCCATTGAAGCCAGTTTTACCCCCGAAATCAACATCATTACCGTCGGAACCGGAGACTTAACTGAAAGCGATATTCTTCACGCCATCTCGACTCAAGCTCTCGTCTTGGGCTTTGCCGTTCGGATCCCTAGTAGTGTCCAAAAACTTGCCGAAGCCGAAGGGGTTGCTGTCAAAAGCTTTACGATCATCTACGAACTTCTCGATTATTTGGAAAAGAAAGTCTTTAAACTCATGGAACCAACTATCGATGAAGAAGAATTGGGTAGGGGAGTCGTCCTCAAAACTTTTGATATTGATGGAAGTCATATTGCCGGAACCCGCGTCGACTCTGGTCGTTTTGAAACTGGCGACACCATCCACCTTGTCCGCAGTGAAGTGAGCAAAGATGCCAAAATTCGCAGTATTCGGCTAGGCAGAGAAGAGGTCAAAAAAGTCGAGACCGGTCATGAATGTGGTCTGCTTTTTTCCCCCAATCTTGACATCAAAGAAAAAGACCTTATAATATCCTATAAGAAAATAAATACCGAAGATTAACCTATGAACGATCAGCTTTCAGCTCTCAAAACTAAACTCGATTTAGCGAGTAGTCTCCTTTTGACTTTCCCTGCTGTCGCCAGTCAAGACGTCGTGGCCGCCAGTTTAGCCCTGTATCTCTCCCTTAAGCAATCTGGTAAAGCCGTCTCCATCGTTACCAGTACTCCCCCGACCGTTCGCGATTCACACTTGGTTGGCCTCGACAAAATCACTACCGACTTGGGAGGTAATAACTTGGTTATCACCCTCAATGTTCCCGAAGACGCGGTCGACAAGGTAACCAGTAACACCGAAGGTGGTCATCTCAACTTGATCATCAATCCTCGTACTGGGGTTGCTCCCGTAACCGAAAAAGACGTGACTTTTTCTTATTCAGGAGCGGTCGCTGATCTTGTCATCATCCTTGGTGCCTCTGACCTCCGTGATCTCGGCGCTTTGGCCGAGCGGGAAAATACTCTGTTTGTCCAAGACAAAATTATTAACATCAGTAGTCAGGTCGGTAGTTTTGGCGCCGTCAATTTGACCGATCCCGCCAGTAGCAATTCCGAATTAATTACCGCCCTCATTAAAGAACTCTCCCTTCCTCTCGATATTGATATTGCCAATAACCTTATGCAAGGAATCGAGGCAGCCACCAGTGGACTCTCTGCTCCCAACTTAACAGCTGACACCTTCGAAGCTCTCGCTATTCTGTATCGCGCTGGCGCTCGCCGCCAAACTGCGACCATTCCCGTACGTGAAGCCAAAATTGTCGCCGACATGCCGATTATTGATAACACCACTCCCGCTTCCATCAAAGAGGACTGGCTCCAGCCCAAAATTTTCAAAGGCAGTAAGTCTAACTAACCTTTTCAGTTGCTAGTTGACAGCTCCCTCTCAACCTCCTACCATCAAATCATGCCCGCCAAATCAAAAAAGCGCCGCCTTCTCAAAAAATCCCGATCTCACAAGTTAAATTTTAAAGCACCCTGGTTTGTTCTTCTGCTACTTCTACTCTTGGGAACTCTTTTTGTCTATCTCTACCGCAGTTTCTCTCAACCTGCTCGAATCGCTGAAATCGCTGGAGTCCAACCATTTAAACAAGCCCTTGAAATCACCGATCAAAACTCTGCCGTCATCCTTCCCCCCCTAATTTCCGACGGTTCTTTTACCTTTGAAGCTTGGATTTATCCCAATTCTTTCACATCCCAATCAGAAGATCGCTATATTTTTTCCCAACCCAGTAATAATAGTGGGATTCAAACCTCACTTTCCCTTCAGGGCAATGCCGATTTTAACGAAGGTAAGGGCAGTCTTGTTGGTTGGTACTGGGAAGAATCTGGTCCTCGTGAACTTCGCACTCCTTTTGTTGTCACCCCCAACTCTTGGCACCACGTAGTTTTTCAAAGAGACTTGCGAGGGGTAAAAATTTTCCTTAACGGGAAAATCATTGCCACCACTACCACTAGCTCCACTTCCCCCAAACACTCCAGACTCGTTTTTACTCTAGGAGGATACAATTCTCAACCCATCGACAATCTTACTCTCAACAATGTTTTTCTCGGTAAACTGGACAACATTTATATCTATGATCAGCCTAAATACGCCCACGATTTTGATATTCCCAGCGAGCCCATTTGGCAACCCGGCATCATCGCCAGCTACGAACTGAACAACGATTATCTTAATGGGATGAATTGGCAAACCCACGCCGGAACCCCTGTCGGAGATGGTTTAGTCTTTGTCGAATCAACCGTCCCCACTTCTCCCCCCAATCAGGTTTCTTGGGAAACTCCCCAGGTGTCTCTATCTGCCGATGATTTTTACTTAGTCGCTGACGGCGTCCGTTTTGATAGTCGTAACACCCAAGTTACCCTCCATTCTGACCCAGGCAATCCCAACTACACCACCCTCGAAACGACCTGGCATGAGAAAGACCGCGAGATGCGGCTTAATATCTATTTTTATGCCGAAGACGTCGCGACTACCAATGGTACTCTCAAACAATGGGGTGTTTCTCAAATCCGTACCTACGATGGCAAAACTCCCGGTGATTGGATCTACTATGATCATCGTAACGGCATGGGTTGGTATGGTGAACCTAGGTTTATTAATCGTTTTGTCTTAACCAGCACTTCAGGTAAATACCAGGGATATCTTGTGTTCAAAAACCTCAAACTTTTAGCTTTCAAAACCCAACCTTCTCTTCCACCCATTCCCTCAACTTTCCCCTCACCGAGTCCTTCGATTATCTGCAAGAACACCTGTGGCAATGGTACCTGTGAAGAAATTGTTTGTCTCGGCACCGGCTGTCCTTGTCCCGAAACTCCCATATCATGTCCCAAAGATTGTTCTCTCACCACCCAGAAAAGTACGATTACTATTCTCGCCGCTGGGACCAAATATGCTGACCTTTATCCCACCATGGCCTTACGGATTAATGGTCGCACAGTCATGCAATGGAAAAACGTTCGTGGTAATCCATTTCTTCGCACTTTTCAAAAATTTACCTACACTCACCCTACAAAAATTTTGCCTACCGACAAACTTCAAGTCGCCTTTACCAACGATTTTAGCAAACGAGATTTACGGGTTAATTTAATAACCATTGACGGCAAAGTTTTTCAAAGTGAAAGTGCTGTTACTTTCTCTACTGGTACCAAAAGTCCTGACGGCAAATGTGCCCCTCGTTATGCTCGTTCTGAATGGCTGAACTGCAATGGTTACTTTCAATACAAACTTACTACTCTGCCAACTCCCACTCCAAAACCTACTCCAACCCCCACTCCCAAACTAACTCCTACTCCAACCCCCACTCCCATTCCTGTTCCACTCATTTCCGCCTATCCATCCCCCACAACCCTGTAAGAACTTTCCCATTGTCAGATTCCCTCGTATCCGCTATAATCCACCTCTAGCTATGCTAAAAATCGACGACAAAAGTAAAATTATTAAAAAATTTGCAACAACGAAAGGAGACACTGGATCTCCCGAGGTGCAGATTGCACTTCTCACTGAGCGCATCAAGGAGCTTACCGAGCACTTGAAGGTTCACAAGAAGGACAATCATTCTCGCCGCGGGTTACTAAAAATGGTCAGCAAGCGCCGTCGGCTCTTAAATTATTTAAGAACCAACGTCGAAGACCGTTATCGTACCCTAGTCAAGACTTTAAACCTCGTGAAATAGAGTTCCTGTCTAAAATCTCATGTCATCAACCAAAGTAAAAGCCGCCATCGGTGGCAAAGACCTTACCCTCGAATACGGTCGTTTTTCCGAACAAGCCAATGCCGCCATTCTCGTTAGTTACGGCGATACCGTCGTCCACGTAACTGCAGTAATGGGTAAAAGTGATACCACTTTGTCCTATTTCCCTCTCTCTGTCGACTTTGCCGAAAAGCTCTACGCTGGTGGCAAAATCAAGGGCAGTCGCTGGGTCAAGCGTGATGGCCGACCCTCCGATGAAGCCATCCTCAAAGGCCGGATTATTGACCGCTCAATTCGCCCGCTCTTCCCCAAAAACGTCAAACGCGACGTTCAAATTATTGCTACTGTTCTCTCTGCCGATGGTGCTAACGATGCCGACATGCTTGGCTTGGTCGGCACTTCTTCCGCTCTCCACGTTAGTAATATTCCCTGGGATGGTCCTATCGCCGGCATTCGTGTTGGGATGATCGAGGGAGCTTTTGTTGCCAACCCGACCTACGAACAACGCGCTACTTCTTCCCTCGACCTAATAGTTTCTGGTAGCAAAGAAGCCATTGTTATGGTCGAAGCTGGAGCTAACGAAGTTAGTGAAGAGGATATGCTCAAAGCCCTAGAATTTGCCCACGGTGAAATCAAAAAAATTGTCACCGTGATCGAAGATTTTCGGGAGAAAATCGGCAAACCCAAACTCGAATTTCCTACCGTGGAAATTATTCCCGCCGCGCTTAAAGCTGAGATCACCAACAAAGTTCGCCCCGACATTGCCAAGCGCCTTGGTGTCCCCGGCTGTGAAGACGGCTTAGTCGAAGATTTTGTGGCCGCCCTGGAAGATAGTTACGCCGAACAACTGGACTCTCGCCAATTAGGGGAGATTATTCACGATGTTTTGGGCGAGGAAACTCGAGCCAAAACCATTAATACTGGCATTCGGATCGATGGCCGCAAAACTGTCGATATTCGTCCACTAGAGGCCGAGGTCGATATCTTGCCTCGCCCCCACGGGAGTGCCATGTTCAAGCGTGGTCAAACTCAAGTACTTTCTATTGCGACGTTGGGCGCCCCTTCCTTAGGTCAAATCTTAGAGACTATGGAAGACGAAAAAGTGAAACACTACATTCATCACTATGCCATGCCTCCTTATGCTAGCGGTGAAACCGGTCGCTTTGGCGCTCCTGGTCGCCGTGAAATTGGTCACGGTGCCTTGGCCGAACGGGCCATTGTCCCCATGCTTCCTTCCGAACTAGACTTTCCCTACACCATCCAAGTCGTTTCTGAAGTTATGAGTAGCAACGGTAGTACCAGTCAGGCTTCCGTTTGTGGCTCTTGTATGGCTTTAATGGCTGCCGGAGTTCCCCTCAAGAAACCGGTTGCTGGGATCGCCATGGGTCTCATGACCGATGGAAAAAAGAGTGTGGTCTTAACCGATATCGCCGGAATCGAAGATCATGTGGGAGATATGGACTTTAAAGTGGCTGGAACCCGTGATGGGATTACCGCCCTCCAAATGGATATTAAAGTCAGTGGTATTTCCTTCGAAGTTCTAACCCAAGCTCTAGCTCAGGCCAAAGATGCTCGCATGGAAATCATGAAAGTCATGCTCAAAGCTATTCCCGAACCCAGGAAAGAACTCAGTAAGTATGCTCCCAAAATTGTCCAATTCGAAATTCCCAATGACAAAATTGGTGAAGTGATTGGCCCAGGAGGCAAACACATCAAACAAATCATGGCCGATTGTGGTGTCCAAGTTGACATCGATGACGCAACCGGAGTTGGTAAAGTCACCGTGAGTGGAGTAGACCCCGTCGGGATGGACAAAGCCGTCAATTGGATTAAAGGTATGGTTCATGTGCCCGAAGCCGGTGAAGAATACGATGGTAAAGTCACCCGAGTCGAGGGTTATGGTTGTTTCGTCGAATTTTTGCCCGGGAAACAAGGCCTGGTCCACGTTTCTCGCATGAGTGCGGAATACGTACAAGACGCCGGATCCTTGGTCAAAGAAGGTGACTCTGTCCACGTCTGGGTCAAAGGTGTTGACGACATGGGCAGGACTGATCTTTCCATGGTGCCTCTTGATCAACTCAAGCCCGATGCTCCTCGTCCTCCTCGCTCTAATGACTTTGGTGGTCCCCGCCGAGGTGGTTTTGGCGGGCGCAGTGGCGACCGCGGTGGCTTCCGTCCTCGCCGGTAAGGTAAGTGCTTGTGTTACCATAGATCTATGCCCGATACTCACTCGACTCAATTTGCTGCCGAACTAGTCAGTCTTAAATCCCAAATTAGTGGTGCGAAACTCCCTCCCGATTTGTCGGTCAAAGCCCTCGACATGCTTTCCCGTCTAGAGCGTATGGTCGACACTGGAGTCTATAGCGCCGAATACGACCGGAGTGCCCACTATATCAACTGGATTACCCATCTTCCCTGGGGTATTTACACCCAAGATAAACTTGATATTACTCAGGCCGCTTCTGCCATGAACGCTTCTCACTACGGTATGATCGAAACCAAAGACCGAATCCTCGAATACTTAGCTACTCTCAAACTGCGCGCAAGCCAAGGTGGTGAAACCTCTCCCCGCGCTCCCGCCATTTTCCTCGTCGGTCTGGTTGGTACCGGCAAAACCACTTTTGCCTACAGTCTTGCCAATACTCTTGGGAGAAAATTGGCCCGTATTCCCTTTGGTGGCTTGGGGAGCGCTCGCGATTTGCGCGGCAAATCCCGTCTCTTCGCCGAAGCTGAGCCTGGTGCCATTGTCAAAGCCATTCGTGATGCTGGGAGTATGAACCCCATTATTCTCCTCGATGAAATTGATCGGGTCGGAGTCGAAGAACGCGCCGATATTATGGGTGTCCTAGTCGAACTTTTGGACCCCACCCAAAACAATCGCTTCCTGGACCATTACCTTGACTATCCACTTGATCTCTCGCAAGTTCTTTTTGTGGCGACCGCCAACAATACTACCAATGTGGCAACCGCCGTCCTCGACCGCCTCGAAATCATTCAAATGCCCTCTTATACCGACGAAGAGAAAACTCATATTTCCCAAGATTTTCTCCTTCCCAAAGCCCTCAAAGACGCTGGCCTTTTAGCCTCCCAACTCACTATCGACCCTGCCGTTTGGCCGGTAGTTACCCGACCTCTTGGTTATGATGCTGGGATCCGCACCCTCGAGCGGACCATCAACGCCCTAACTCGCCGCGTGGCCAGGGAAGTTGTTGAAGGCAAGGCCCAAACAGTCAAAATCGACATGGCCAACTACAAACAATACATGAAAGCTTACTAGCCGAAAGGAATTATGGAAATCAATTCTCATCAACTTGCACCCAGCCCCAATCTCGAATCGTCCCTACCTCCCCAGCCCGCCCCTGTCCCCGATAGTCCTCTTCCAGCACCCTCTCGCTCACTCAGTCCATGGCTTCTTTTACCCATATTTCTAATTTTTCTCGGCATTTCCGGTTACCTCTTCTGGCAAAATCGCACCCTCCAATCCCAGCTTACTGCCTCTCCCTCACCGACTGCGTCTGCCATAGCCATGGCACCGACTGATCCCACCGCCGACTGGCAAACCTACATTAACAATGAACATAAAGTCTCTTTTAAGTATCCCTCGTCATGGGACTTGAAAATTGAAAACGCAGGGGACAATGACAATGGTCAATAACACACGAAAAAGCAAAAATTAGTATGACATTTAATCTAGTTGGTATTGGGGGCTTAGGGATGGATCTCGAAGGAGAACCCTTCGAACTCGATGGAATAAAACTTTACAAATATCACCGTACATATTCAAACGGCAACCAGGGTATAGGAATTACAGACCAGCTCAAAAATACCTTGGGAGTATTTAAAGTTAATGGAATTACTTATTCTTTCGCACTAAGTTATCCTTCCAACGAAAATGGTTCCGCTTACGAAATCATTTTTGACCAAATCCTCTCCACCTTCAAGTTTACTCAAACACAGAATTTAGATAGTAATATCACAAAAAAAATTGGCTATATCAAATCAATCAAACCCAACTACGATAATTATGCTTTAGATATAGACTATGTTGAATGGATTAATGACAATAATGCCCCTAATGGATATCGCATAAATAATCCAATCACAACAACAGAAAAGTTATATACAGATGTTCCAGGAGCCGAACCCAAAGTTACCCTTCAAACATATACGTTAGAAACGGATGGTCAAGTCAAAAATGAATCAGTGACCTTTAGTCAGTTTTTGGATGATTTTCAAAAAAAACCAGAAAAATGGACTAATACCTTATTTTGGATAGAATCTACCAACGGAACGGTAACTAGTATAACCGAACAATATCAACCCTAAAATGCAAGTAAAAATTGAACCCAGCTGGGAAAAAGTTCTTCAAAAAGAATTTGACAAAGACTACTTTCGCAAACTCACCAAGTTTGTTAAATCAGAATATGAAAGTGCGACCATTTATCCTCCTCCTCGCTTTATTTTTCGCGCGTTCGATTTAACCCCTTTTGATCAAGTCAAAGTAGTTATTTTGGGCCAAGATCCTTATCACGAGCCGGATCAAGCCAACGGGCTTTGTTTCTCCGTTAACCAGGGAGTCAAACTCCCTCCCTCCCTGCAAAACATCTACAAAGAAATCGAGTCTGATACAGGAAAACCTCCTAGCCAGAAAGACGGCGATTTAACCAAGTGGGCCCAACAGGGAGTTCTGCTTTTAAACGCAACCTTAACTGTTCGTGCTCATCAAGCCGGTTCCCATCAAAACCTCGGTTGGGAGCAATTCACCGATGCTGTTGTTCGCGTGCTCTCCCAACAAAAACAGAATTTGGTTTTTATCCTTTGGGGTGCTTATGCTCAGAAAAAAGGTGCCGTCATCGACGAATCCCGTCACTTGGTGATTCGCTCCGCTCATCCCTCTCCCTTATCCGCTCATAATGGCTTCTTTGGTTCTCGGCCTTTTTCTCGCTGTGATACTTACTTAGTCGCTCATGGGGAAACCCCGATCTTTTGGTAAAGCAATTTTGTCATATAATTAAGAAAGGAATCTATGTCTTACAACTACCCCATCCGCATTGTCCCCTTGGGGGGCATGCCCAACGTCCACGATAACATGTATGTTTATGAGTCTGCTGACGATATTTTTATCGTCGACTGTGGCATGGGTTTCCCCGACGAAGGAGTTCCCGGGGTTGATTTAACTATTCCCGATATCACCTATCTCAAAGACAAAATCAGCAAAATCCGCGGCTTCGTCGTCACCCACGGACACGAAGATCACATTGGCGGCTTCCCCTATATCATTCCCGAACTAGGCGGGCAGATCCCGATCTATGCGAGTAAATTAACTGCCGGTTTCATCCGAGAAAAATTTCGCGAATTTGATATTGATCTTCGTTTGATCAATGTAGTCGGTGACCGCCAACCTATTCAACTTGGTATTTTTGAAGTCAAAATGATTCCCGTGACTCACTCTGTCCCCGATACCAAACACTTAGTGATCAAAACTCCCTACGGTAATATCTACCACGGCTCCGATTTCAAGTTTGACTGGACCCCGGTCGGCCAAGAACTTCCCGACATTCAATCCATTACTCGGGCTGGTGCGGAAGGGGTTACTCTCTTGCTGTCCGACTGTTTGCGCGGTGAGAAAAAAGGTTACTCTCTTTCCGAGGCGAGTGTCGAAGACTCTCTGGAACGCGAATTTCGTGATGAATCCAATCGAGTTGTCCTAACTACCATGAGCAGCAACATCAGTCGAATTCAACAAGCTCTTTGGGTGGCCAAACGCAACAACCGCAAAGTCGCCTTTGTCGGCTTTTCTATCGAGCGCAACGTCAAAGTCGCCGCCGAACTAGGATTTTTGAAAATCCCTCCCCGTCTCGTGATTGATAAACGGAAAATTGCCGCGCTTCCCAAAAACGAACAGTGTTTAATTATCGCCGGCAGCCAGGGCCAACTCGGCTCTTCCCTCGAGAAAATTGCCACCGGTGAGCACAAGGTCGTCCATCTCGACCCCGGCGACAAAGTCATTTTTTCTTCCGACCCTATTCCTGGCAACGAAGCCAATGTTTACCGCTTAGTTGATATGCTGAGTGCTCATCAATTGGAAGTCATCTATTATGATATCGCCGACGATCTCCATGTTTCTGGTCATGCCAGCAGTAGCGAGCTCATGATGCTCATTGCTATGACCAAACCCAAATATGTTCTTCCGACCGGTGGTACTTATCGGCACATGATTCAATACGGCAAACTTGCCGCCAAAATGGGGTTAGCCTCCGATCATATCTTAATGCCCGAAAATCAAGTGATTGTGCTCGAACCAACCGGTATCGTTCACTACGGCGAAAAACTCGATATCAAAAGTGTCTACGTTGAGTCCGGCCAAATCTTCCGCTCTGACGCTCCGCTAACTGATCGCAAACTCATGTATCAAGAGGGGGTAGTCATTGCGGCCATCACCATTCGCCAGCACACCCTTGACCTAGATCTTATCCCCAAGGGCTTGACCCCGCCCGTTGGTAACGATATTTTGTCTGACATCAAGGGACAATTACTTACTATCCTCAGGCCTGACGACATTACCAGAGATAAGTTGTATAGTAAGGATAGAATTGCCAAAGAGGTTAGCCGTTTATTTGTGGCAAAAATCGGCAAAAACCCCTTGGTAATTCCGATTATTATTGAAAGCTAATTCATATGTCGCATCGCCGTGGCCGCCGCAAGAAACCCTTCAAACTCAAGCTCCGCAAGGAAATTGTTTACTCTATTGTCTCGATTCTTTTTATTCTTCTCTCTATCCTCATTATGTTGAGTTTTACCCGTTCTGGTCCACTCTTGACCCAAGTTTATTTAGTCGTTTACACCGCCTTTGGCTGGACCATGCTCATCTTGCCTTTCCTCCTCTTATCAGTCGGACTTATGATGACCACTCTTAAGTGGGCGATTGCCAGCCCCAGTCTCCTTTTGGGAGGCACCTTACTCTTTCTTGGTACCCTCGGTTTAACTGGTGCTGGGGAGCTGGGTACTCAAGCAAATGAAGCCCTCTCCGCTCTTTTTACTTCTGTCGGCGCCAGCATTATCTTTTTTGCCATCATGACGATCGGTCTTATTGTTCTGACCAATACCCCGATCGAGGACTTCTTTCTCGTCATTGCTGGTTTTTTCCGTTTAGTTGGCCGGGGAGTATCAGCACTCTTCTCCCGAAAATCAGCTGTCAAACAAACCTCCTTTGATAAAAACATGACCACCAAAATTAACTTACCCGAATCAAACAAACCCGCCAAATCATCTGAATCCGCTTCTTCAGCTCCCACCAAAGAAGCTCCCCCCGATCTTGAATTTGCCTCTTCCCTCTCTCCCGCCAAAGAAGGAACTCCCGAAATCTGGAAATACCCCCCGCTTTCCCTTCTCTCCGGTGAGAAAGGTACCAAGGCTGATCGTGGTAATGTTCAAGAAAACGCTGATATTATCGAATCCACTCTTGAATCCTTTAATATTCGGGCTAAAGTCATTGAGGTGAATGGTGGACCAGCCATTACTCAATACGCGATCAAAATCGCCGAAGGTACCAAACTCAGCAAAGTCAAAGCTCTCCAAACTGATCTGGCGCTTGCTCTAGCTGCCCCGACCGGTCAAATCCGGATTGAAGCTCCGATCCCCGGTCGCAATCTAGTTGGGATCGAAATCCCCAATCGCTCCCCCGAATATGTGACTTTAGCCGAAATCATGCATCACCCAGATATGAAAAAAGAAAAATCCCGTCTGGCTGTGGGTCTGGGATTGGGAGTTTCTGGTACTCCGGCCATTGCTGATATCAAAAAAATGCCGCATATTCTGGTTGCCGGCTCGACTGGTTCTGGTAAATCTGTCTGTATCAACACCATTATTACCACTCTTCTTTTTCGCAACTCTCCCCAAGAACTCCGCTTTATCATGGTAGATCCCAAACGAGTCGAATTGACCGGTTATAACGGCATTCCTCACTTGCTTACCCCTGTCATTGTTGATGCCGAACGGGTTATTTCCGCTCTCAATTGGGCTACCAAAGAAATGGATAAACGCTACAAAATATTTGCCGAAGTAGGGGTCAGAAATATCGAAGAGTATAACGAAGCCTCCGGCTTTACTGCCATGGAATATATTGTCATCGTCATCGACGAACTCGCCGATATTATGTTGACCGCTCCCACCAAAGTGGAAGATCTCATTGTTCGCCTGGCTCAAATGGCCCGGGCTACCGGACTCCACCTAGTTATTGCTACCCAACGCCCATCCGTTAACGTCATTACCGGTCTGATCAAAGCCAATATTCCCACCCGGATTGCCTTTAACGTCACGAGCATGATCGACTCTCGGGTTATTATTGATCAACCGGGAGCCGAAAAACTTTTGGGTAGGGGAGATATGCTCTATGTCCCACCCGATCGGCCTTTGCCTACCCGGATTCAGGGAACTTTTGTGACCAACACCGAGATCAAAGGTTTAATCGAATATCTAAAAGCCACTACTCAAAAACCGGTTCAATATGAAACCGATGTCACCGAAAAGTATCTCAAGGGCGAAGAAACCGTTGCCGGTGGTTCTGGTGACGAACGCGATGCCGAATTCGATGATGCAGTCAATGTGGTCATTGCCGCCGGCAAAGCTAGTACCAGCTATTTGCAACGCAAAATGTCTCTTGGATATAACAAAGCTGCCCGGATTATGGATCAACTCGAAAAAGCTGGTGTTGTCGGCCAAGCCGAAGGGGTCAAACCCCGATCGGTTTTAATTACCAGTCTCGCCGAACTCAAAGCCCGCGAATCGACTCCCCAACCATAATATGAAAACCGCCGGTCAATTACTTCGCGACAAACGTCTCCTCCTCGAGCTCTCTCTTGCTGACATTGCCCAAAAAATTAAGGTCAAAGAATCATACCTTCAGGCTCTCGAAAACTCCGATTTTTCGTTACTTCCCTCCGGTACCTTTACCAAGGGTTTCCTCAGTAGTTATGCCAAAGTTCTTCATCTCAATCCTGAAACTATTCTCGCCATGTTCCGTCGTGATTTTTCCGAAAGCCACACTGGCGAAATTATTCCTAGTGGTTTAGTCAAACCAGTTCTGGATCGCCATCCCCCTCTTCCCATCAATCTTATTTTACTCATCACTTGTATTGTGGTTTTTCTGACCTTTTTGGGTTTCCAACTGTTTTCTTGGTGGAGTCTCCCCAAACTCAACGTCCTAGAGCCTCAGGATGGCGAGACTTACGGTGAGAAAATTACCGTTAAAGGTCTGACTGCTCCCGATGCCACCGTCATTATTAACGATCAAAAAGTTATTGTTGGCCAAAACGGCGAGTTTAGTCTTGACTTACTTTTTCCCGCCGGTACCCACCGAGTATTGATCCAAGCCCAAAGTCGCGAAGGCAAAACTCGTCTCCTCGAGCGCACCTTCACGGTTTCCAAGTAACGTGATACCATCTAACTATGGACCTGCCCCAAATTATTCTTTTGGTAGTTATTCTCACTATTAGTGTGATCTTGATCGTAATCGGGATCCAGCTCATTGGAATCCTCAAGGACGCGAAAGAAACCCTGAAAAAAACCGATCTCATTCTCGATGATGTTAGTTTCTTAACTCGCAGTTTAACTCGCGGGGGAAGCGCTCTCTCCCATGCTATTACCAGTCTCGAATCAGGCTTACAGCTTGTGGGTATGGTCACCAAATTAATAGCTCCCAAAGTCAAAAAATAATCTATGTCTGACTACAACTCTCCTCCCTCTGATCATTCCGGTTTTCTCTCCGGCCTAGCGCTGGGGCTAGTTCTTGGAGCTGCTGGCTCCTACTACCTAGAAAATACCGAACAAGGCAAGAAAATGCTTGCCAACCTCAAAGATCAAGCCAAGGATGCTGTTGAGTCAATCAAAGACAATCCCGCCCTCGCCGAGAAAATCGCCGATCTGCAATCTACCATTGACCAGGCTCGTTCAACCGTTAACTCTGCTGCCGAACGCGTGGCTGATGCCACCTCAGTAGAAACCACTTCCAAAAAAACCTTCTTTCAACGCCATGGTCTCTCCCTCAAGAAATAGTTTATAATTCGTCTCATGCAAAGTAGTGATATCCGCAAGAAGTATCTTGATTTTTTCGCCGCGCACACTCACGCCCTTGTTCCGGCCGCCCCCCTAATACCCGCGGGTGACCCGACCACTCTTTTTACCAGTTCCGGCATGCAACAACTAGTTCCCTATCTCAAGGGCGAACCTCATCCGATGGGGAAAAGGCTTGTCAATTCTCAGCCCAGCTTTCGCACCGACGACATTGAAGAAGTCGGGAACAATCGTCACACCTGTATGTTCGAAATGTTGGGTAACTGGAGTCTCGGCGATTATTTTAAATATGAGCAACTGTCATGGATCTGGGAGTTTTTCACCAAAGAAATACAATTACCTACCGATAAATTATATGTGACCCTTTTCGAAGGCAATGAATTTATTGCCAAAGACTTGGAGTCATATGATATTTGGCGAAGCCTTGGAGTTTTAGATAATCATATTTTTTATTATCCAGGAAAGAAAAATTGGTGGAGCCGCGCCGGTACTCCCGATCAAATGCCAGTAGGGGAGATTGGTGGTCCAACTAGTGAGATTTTTTATGAATTCACCAATATTAAGCACGACCCAAAATTTGGTGATGTATGTCACCCCAACTGTGACTGTGGAAAATTTCTAGAAATTGGCAACTCGGTTTTTATGGCCTACGAAAAAGTTGCCGATGGCCTAAAACCTCTCCCAGCCCAAAACGTAGATTTTGGTGGTGGTCTTGAACGTATTACGGCAGCTTCTCAAAATAATCCCGACGTTTTCGCCACCGATATGTTCACCCCAATTATTAAAATGATTGAAGATTCATCTGGGAAATCATATCAAGGAGATTTTATGTCTCCCATGCGTGTGATCGCTGATCACCTCCGCGCTTCGGTCTTTATGATTGCTCAGGGACTGGAACCCAGTAACAAACTCCAGGGATACGTTCTCCGCCGGCTTCTTCGTCGCAGTGCTGTTCGCGCTCGCCGCCTTGGTTTAGACGCCAAGAAAATCTTTACTGAATGTACACCAACTATTGTCAACCAATATGCCGAAGCCGGCTTCATTGACTCAACTGTTCTCCCCCGCGTCAAGGAAATCATCAACACTGAGCTCGACAAATTTGGCAAAGCCCTTGATAAAGGCCTCAAAGATATCGAGCGTACCGATCCCAAGCTAATTGACGCTCAATTTGCCTTTAATCTCTATCAAAGCTTAGGTTTCCCCTTTGAAATCACCCGCGATTTGTTAGCCGAAAAAAATATTGTTCTCAACCAAAGCGAGTTTGACCAGATTTTTGCCAAACACAAAGAGGGAAGTCGTACCGCGAGCGCTGGGATGTTCAAGGGAGGCTTGGCCGATCATAGTGAGACCACTACCAAATATCACACTGCCACCCATCTTCTTCACCAAGCTTTAATCGAAGTGTTGGGAAAGGAAGTTACTCAGGCCGGAAGTAACATTACTGTCGAGCGATTACGTTTTGATTACACCTATAACGGCAAGCCAACCCAGGTTGAATTAAAGCAAATTGAAACTATCATAAACGCAAAAATCAAAGCCAACCTTCCTGTCATAAAAACTACCGAAAACAAAGAGGAGGCCATCAAGTCCGGCGCCCGAGCTTTTTTTGCCGAAAAATATCCCGCCCAAGTTACGGTTTATACTATCGGAGATTACTCCAAAGAACTTTGTGGTGGTCCTCATGTCGATCATACTGGGGCAATCGGTCCCATCACCATTCTCAAGGATGAAGCCTTGGGTTCCGGCAAACGTCGCATCTACGCCAAAATAGTGTAAGCTAAAGGTATGGCAATCCCTGATCTTCTGGGTAAATTAAAGGGCAAAGGTGAGGAGATTCCTCAGACTTTTCTCGCTCTGGTTGTTACCGATGAACTTGTCCAATCCGCCGTCTGGCAGATCACTCAAGGCACTCCCGAAATTACCGCTCTCGGTACCCCCGTTGAATGGAACGGCGAAACCGGTACCACGACCGAACTTATTTCAGCCGCCGATGCCACCGTCAGTTCAGCTTTGGATGGCCTTTCTGTCGAACCCAACGAAGTGGTGGTTGGAGTAGAACCCAGTTGGGTAGATGCCCAAGGTATCCTCGGTAGTAAACGCAATCTACTCAAAGCCATCTGCAAAGAGCTCGCCCTCAAGGCAATTGGTTTGGTGGTTTTAACCGACAGCACTCTCCATTATCTCAAAAAAGAAGAGGGGACTCCCACCACTTGTATCTTAGTCAACGTTGGTTTGCGCCACATTTCCCTTCTCCTTGTTCAATTGGGCCGGATCGAAGCCACCGAACTAATCTCTCGCAGCGAAGATATTGTCGAGGACGTTGCCAGTGGCATCTCCCATTTCCCCCAGCTAGACCATCTTCCTTCTCGTATTATTGTCCAAAGCTCTCTGCAAAACCCCAGCGATGTCGTGCAATCCCTTTTAACTTTTGATTGGCAGAAAAAATTTAATTTTCTCCACATTCCCAAAATAGAAAGTCTTCCTCGCGATACCGCCATTCGTAGCTTAATTCTAGCCGGCGGAGCTGCCGTTGCCCAAGCAATCGGCTCTACCGTTGCCGACCTTAATTCCGAAGAATCTCCTGTTTCCCCCGAACCCATCGATTCTCCCTCTTCACCCGTCGAAGCTTCTGGAGAAGGCGTGGCTGAGCCCGCCGAAGACTCTAGCGAAGGTGTGGCTCCAACCCCCCTTCTAACCGCCAGCGATGTTGGTTTCTCTCTCGGAGATACCGATCCCGTCTCTTCTGAACCCATCATTTCTCCGCCCCCACCTCCTTCCCGGAAACTTCCCACTCTCCAATTACCCCA
Organism: Microgenomates group bacterium GW2011_GWF2_46_18; assembly: GCA_001002415.1. Lineage (GTDB taxonomy): Bacteria > Patescibacteriota > Microgenomatia > UBA1400 > UBA12108 > LCMB01. Next base: position 68,882 of record LCMB01000001.1, on the reverse strand, counting down.
CCTTTCACTACCCCAATTTTCTCTCCCTCGCGTTCATTTTTCCCGCCTACCCCTTATTCTTGGTGGTCTCATTCTCCTTGTCCTTGTGGGTTTATTCACATTCCTTTTCTATCTTTTACCTCAAGCCAAAATTACTCTCTTTTTGACTCCTACTCCCCTAGAAGAATCACTCCCGCTCACCCTCTCCTCTACCATAACTTCGCCTGATTCTGCTTCTTCTCTTATTCCCGCCACCGTCAGTACCGAAACTTTAACGTCCACTCAAACCATTCCTACGACCGGAAACTCTACCATCGGTGATCCCGCCCGTGGCACTGTTACCATTTACAATCGCACCACTCTCGTTAAGACTTTCCCCAAAGGGACCGTGCTAACTAGCAACTCGCTCAAATTTACTCTTGATCAAGATACTACCATTGCAAGTAAATCGGCCGGGACTGATTATGTCGATATTCCTGGGAAAGCCTCCGCAGCAATTACTGCCGCCACTTTTGGTACTGCCGGTAACCTTGGTAGTGGTAGTGAATTTGTTGTGGCTAGCTTTTCCAAGGATACCTACATCGCCAAAAACGAACAAGCTCTTGCTGGCGGGACCAGTCAAGACGTTCAAGTTGTGGGCAAAGAAGATTCATCTTCACTCACCAAAACTCTGACTGACACTATTATCCAAGATGCTCGTGCTAGTCTCGAATCCCGTCGCGAACCGGGTTTTAGTTATTACGTTTTAACTAGTTCACCCAAAACAGTACAGAGTGATTTTTCCGCCAAAATAGGGGAAGTCGCTAACTCTTTAACCGGGACCTTAGAACTCGAGTTATCAATTTTGCGTTACGCTAATAGTGATGTTGAAAATCTAATCAGTTCTCGTCTCTCCGAAGCCATCCCTCCTGGTTATTCTCGTCTTGACTCTTCTCCCAGTATTTCCTTAACTGACGTTACCGAAACCAAAGATGGTGAGGTCAGTGCTACCGCCAAAATCACCGTTCTTCTTCTTCCCACCCTTGATCAAGCCAGTCTGATTAATAGTCTTCGTGGTAAATCCCTCGCCCAATCAATCTCCATCCTCCAAACCTTGCCTGGTTATGCCGATGCCCAAATTACTGTCACTCCCCATTTTCTCCCTCCGCGTCTCAAACTCCTGCCGCGCAATCCCAAACACATCGAGCTCCTAATCACTCCCGCCGCCAACTAGTATGTCATACCGTTATATCAAAGCTCCCCCTGGCTATACCTTGCGTCGTCGCCCTCGCGCCCTTAATTTTCGTCTCCTTTTTTCCAGCCTCCTTTTAACTCTCGGAGTGACCGCTTTTACCTCAGTGGCTTACCCCATGCTTGTTTATCAGCTAACCTTTGCTCCTCGGTTTTCCACCGCTGCTGCTGCCAATTCCAATGACACCACGACCGTCTTACCCGAAATGGTCAATACAGCTCTAGACTACACCAACTCCGATGCCTGGTTTTCTCCCGCTACCCACCCCAATAATTCTTCCCAAATCAGTTACACCCTCTCTATTCCCCGGCTCAACATTTATTCTGCCGTTGTCAGAAACGATCACACCGATCTGAAAGAATCGCTTATTCACTATCCCGGCACCGCTTTCCCGGGGGATTTAGGTAACGGTGTCATTTTTGGTCATTCCGTCTTGCCTCAGTTTTTTAATCCAAAAAACTATCTCACGATTTTTTCTACCCTCCACCTTCTTGAGCCTGGCGACGAAATCGAAATCGTCTTTGGTCCAGCTACCTACACTTACCAAATCAAAGATATCTACGAAACTACTCCCGATGACCTCTCCCCGCTCGCCCAAAGCTATAATAATCGCGTTCTAACTCTCATTACTTGTACTCCTCCCGGCACCTATCTCCGCCGGCTTATTGTGAAAGCTGTCCTCTTATGACCCAATATCTTGGTATTGATTACGGCTTGGCTCATCTCGGTCTCGCTTTGGCCGAGCACACCCTTGCCACCCCTCTTCCCTTTCTCCCCAATGATTCAAAGCTCCTCTCTCGCCTTCACTCCCTCTGCTCTCAACACCAAGTGACTCAGGTTATTGTTGGCTTACCCACCGGACCGCTCGAACCCGCTGTCCGCCAATTTGCCCTTCTCCTTCAACAACATCTTGCCTTACCAGTCACCCTCCATGACGAAACCCTTAGTTCCTACGAAGCTCAGCAGAAGCTCCGCCATCCAGGTGTCTCCGCCCACAAACGTCGGCATGACCACTCTTATGCCGCCGCCCTCATTTTGGAAGATTACCTTGAATCTGTTAAACTAACCTAGTCTAGTCAGTTAGCTATATTACTTAATGTAAAGGAGATTTATGTTCAAAACTTTGATTGCTCCCGTTCAGGCTTGGTTACTTTCCCTGGGTCAGTGTGTTGGCTGTGGTATGCCTCTTTCCAAGGGGAAAAAGACCCAGCAAGGAAAATATACCAAAGTAACCTGTAAGTGCGGACGGATCTTTATTTATGACGAAAACACGAAAAAATACCGCCGTGCCCTTTTTAGCGAGGTTTAGTGTTCTCGCTCTTGTCGGCGCTGGTCTCTATCTATATTTTCTCACCCTGCCGGTCTCTCGCCAGGCCTCCTCTCAGGAATTCATTGTCCAGACCGGCCAAAGCGCCCAATCTATTGCCAAAAACTTGCATAGTAACCGTCTCATTCGCTCCCCGCTTTATTTTCGGCTCTTCGTTCGTATAAAAAGTCTTACCCTTCAAGCTGGTTATTATCAACTTTCTCCCCACCAATCAGTTAGTGACATTGCCCACTCTCTCACCCGGGGTCTTGCCAAGTCTACCAAGTTAACCATTCCCGAAGGATATCGCGCCGAACAAATTGCACTTGCCGCGGGACTTCCTCTTCCAGATTTTTTGGCGGCCGCCAAGGGATTGGAAGGTCAGCTTTTTCCGGACACCTATTTCCTCAAAGAGGGGATAACCGCCCCCGAATTGGTCAAATTAATGCACGACAATTTCCTCCAGAAAGCTGGCTCAGTCGATTCTTCTACTCTCATTCTGGCCTCTCTGATTGAACGCGAGACCAAGGGAGACGCCGAAAAACCCCTGGTCTCCGGCATTCTCCACAAGCGGCTTGCCAACGATTGGCCTCTCGAATTAGATGCTACAGTCCAATACATCAAAGGTTCAGCCCGTGATTGGTGGCCCCAAACCTCGCTTAGTGATCGCCAGCTTCCCTCTCGCTACAATACCTATCTTCACCCAGGTCTTCCCCCTTCCCCCATTTGTAACCCTGGTCTCGCCAGTCTTAAAGCCGCCGCTTCCCCCGAAGATTCTCCCTACTGGTTCTATCTTCACGACCGGGAAGGGGTGATCCGCTATGCCAAAACCAACGCCGAACACACCCAAAACATTCAAACCTACTTATATTGACTATTGACGAATGCTCATCGAGTGTGGTTAAATACCACTCGCCCGTGGGAATCTAACGTGGGCGTACAGGGCTTGTCCGTACGTCCATTTTTATATTTGGCGGCCATATAAATAGAGGGGAACTCCATGTCAAAGGCTAAAAGACAGTATTGGGGCAAGCAAGGTATCAACCTTCCCTCCCTCGATTTAACTTTTGTCCAACAAGAATCTTACGACCGTTTTCTCAAGCATGATATCGCCAAATACCTCCGTGAAATTAGTCCGATCCTCGACTTTACCGGCAAAACCTGGGAACTTTCTTTTCTCTCTCACTATTTCGAAGAACCCAAACTAACGGTCAAATCCGCCGTCATTAAAGGTCTTAGTTATGACATGCCCCTGCGTGTCAAAGTTCGCCTGGTCAACAAAGTGACCGGTGATGAAATCGAACAAGACGTTTTCTTGGGTGACATTCCCAAAATGACCGAACGTGGCACATTCGTTGTTTCGGGTATCGAACGCTGTGTAGTCAATCAATTAGTCCGCGCTCCCGGTGTTTTCTACGCCGGTAGTCTTGATCCGACCACTGGTCGTGTCCTCTATAGTGCCGAACTCCGCCCCATGCGTGGTAGCTGGCTCGAGATGACCGTGGGTAAAAACGACGTCCTAACTGCCAAAATCGATCGCCATCGCAAATTTTATGTCACTACACTCCTGCGTGCCCTCGGTATCGTCGATGACGAAGAGATTAAAGCTCTTTTCAAAGACGTCGACAATAATCCCGACCATCAATACATTTTTGCCACTTTAGCCAAAGATCCCTGCCACACTCAAGCCGAAGCTCTACTCGACCTTTACGACAAAATTAGACCTGGTGAACCAGCCGTTCTCGAAAACGCCAAAAATCTTTTCTTCCAAAGTTTCTTTGATGCTCGCCGCTACGATCTAGAAAGTGTCGGCCGTTACAAACTCAACAAAAAGCTCGATCTTGACATCAAAAACATTCCCGATAACCACGTCCTCCAAAAGACCGATTTGATCGCGATGATCAAATATTTGATTGGTTTGCAAAACGGGGTTGGCTCTGTCGACGACATCGATCACTTGGGCAATCGCCGAGTGCGCCGTGTCGGAGAACTCTTAGGTGCCACTGCCTTCCGTATCGGTCTGCTCCGCCTGGAGCGCAGTATCAAAGAAAAAATGTCCTTGGTTAAACCCGAAGAATCTATTACCCCCGTTCAACTCATTAATGCCCGTCCCGTGATCGCCACCATTAGTGAGTTTTTCCGTCGCAACCGCCTCTCCACCATTCTTGATCAAACCAATCCCTTAGCCGAAATCGATAATCTTCGTCGTCTCTCCGTCATGGGTACTGGTGGTGTTACTCGCGAACGCGCTAGCTTTAGTATGCGCGATATCAACGCCAGTCAATACGGTCGGATTTGTCCAGTTCGCTCACCCGAAGGCCCCAACATCGGCTTGGTTACCTATCTCTCCCTCTACTCTCGCGTCAACGAATACGGTTTTCTGGAAACTCCCTACCGTGAAGTTGTGGCCGTGAAAAAGGGTGGCAAAACCAAAATGACTGTTACCAACAAAATGGTCTACCTAGCTCCCGATGACGAACAAAATTACTACATCACTCACTCCGGCATCGCCTTAAGCGATAAAGACGAAATTATTGAGTCCTGGGTTCCCGCCCGTTATCACGGTAATTTTATCGAGGTTCCAGCCAACCAAGTTCAATATATTGATGTCATTCCTCGCCAAGTGGTCGGGACCTCAGCCTCACTTATTCCCTTTATTGCTCATGACGAAGCCAACCGTGCTTTGATGGGTACTCACATGCAGTGTCAAGCTGTCCCCTTGGTCCGTCCCGAAGCTCCCATTGTGGGAACCGGTATGGAGGGAGCTGTGGCGGAAAGTATGAATTGGGTCGTCCGTGCTCGTCATGCGGGGACTGTTTCCTACGTTGACGCCAACAAAATCGAACTTACGTTAAGTAAAACCGATTACGACAAAGCCAAAAAATCCACTTCCGCCGAAAGCGAACAAATCAAACTCGAAAAGGGTAAAGCAATTTATTCCTTGATTAAATTTCATCGCACTGCCGGCTCCACCTGCTACAACCAAAAACCAGTCGTGAAAGTTGGCGATAAAATCAAACTCGGTGACCTTTTAATCGATGGCCCCGCCGCTGATCAAGGAGAACTTGCTCTCGGTCGCAACTTAACCATCGCCTACGCTTCTTTCATGGGTTTAGGCTACGAAGACGCCATCATTATCTCCGATCGCCTCGTCAAAGAAGATGTCTTAACTAGTATCCATATTAATGAATACGAATCTGCCGTCATGGACACCAAACTGGGTGCCGAAGAACTAACCCGTGATATCCCTAACGTGTCAGAACACGATCTGCGTAATCTTGGCGAAGACGGAATTGTAGTTGTTGGTGCCGAAGTAACCGGTAACGACATCTTAGTTGGCAAAATTGCCCCCAAAGGCGAGACGGAATTAACCGCCGAAGAGCGCCTGCTCCGTGCCATCTTTGGTGAAAAAGCTCGTGAAGTGCGTGATACCAGTCTCAGAATGCCCAATGGCGAATCTGGAACTGTCATTGATATTGCCATTCTTAACCGCGAAGAAGGAGATGAACTTGATCCCGGCGTTCTCCAAACCGTCAAGATTAAAGTAGCTCAAATCAGAAAAGTCACCGTGGGTGACAAATTGGCGGGCCGCCACGGGAATAAAGGTGTTATCTCCCGGATCATTCCTACTTCCGACATGCCCTACCTTGCCGATGGAACTCCCGTCGACATTATTATCTCTCCTCTCTCCGTCCTTGCCCGTATGAACCTTGGCCAATTGCTTGAAGCCCACTTGGGTTGGGCCGCCAGCAAACTTGGCTATCAAGTCGCTCTTCCCGTTTTTGAACCCATTGCCGAAGCCAAAATTACCGCCGAATTGGAAAAAGCCCACCTTCCTATCTCTGGCAAAACCCGCCTGTACGACGGCCGGACTGGTCTTCCCTTTGACAAAGATACGACCGTTGGTACCGGCTACATTCTCAAACTTATTCACATGGTCGAAGACAAGACCCACGCTCGCTCAACTGGTCCATACTCTTTGGTAACGCAACAACCCTTGGGTGGTAAAGCTCAAATGGGTGGTCAACGACTCGGAGAAATGGAAGTCTGGGCTCTCGAATCTCACCGTGCCGCTCATGTCTTGCAAGAAATGCTCACGATCAAATCTGATGATCTTGTGGGCCGTGCCAAAGCCTTCGAAGCCATCGTCAAGGGTGTGGAAATCCCCGAAAGTACCGTTCCGGAATCGTTTAAAGTCTTACTCAAAGAACTCAATTCACTAGGTCTCGATGTTATTCCTGTCGAACCTAAAGAAGTGCTTGTTCCCGAAGAAGATATCGACGAAATCGAAAAAGACAAACAAGTTCTTGTCGACGACGAAGCTACCCCTCCCAGTGTTGCCGAAGCCGCTCCCGCCGACTCGTCCACCGAACCAACTCCCACCACCAATCTCGACGACATTGAGGGACCAACGGACGAAGAACTCAAAAAGGAGACTGAATTATGATCAAAAACATTCTCGACTTCAAAGGACTAAAAATTCAGCTGGCTTCTCCTGACACGATTCGTGCCTGGAGTTTTGGCGAAGTTATCAAACCCGAAACCATCAATTATCGCACCCTTAAACCAGAAAAAGATGGTCTCTTCTGTGAACGTATTTTTGGTCCAACCAAAGACTATGAATGTTACTGTGGCAAATACAAACGGATTCGTTATCGCGGTATCGTTTGTGACAAATGTGGTGTTGAAGTCACCCAATCCCGCGTTCGTCGTGAACGCATGGGTCACATTAACTTAGCCGCTCCCGTAGCTCATATTTGGTACTTTAAAGGGGCTCCCAGCAAACTCTCTCTTTTGATGAATGTCGCCCCCAAATCTCTCTCCGCTGTTGTTTACTTCTCTAAATATTTGGTGCTCGGAGTCGACAAAGATGCTCGTTCTCAGGTTGTCGAAGCTCTCGCCGCCAAAAAATCCGCTGCCATTTCCGAGCTCGAAGACAAGATCAAAGCCGAACTAGAAAAACTGAAAAATTCTCTCACTAAAACTGCGACAGACGGAGAGAAACTCTCCGTCAAAAAGACTATTGAATCTCTCCGTGCCAGTCTCGTTGCCGACAAAGATTCTCTCGAAGAAATTTACAAAACTGTAACCGCTTTAGCGCGCCGCATTACTCCCGGCACCGTTATTTCCGAAGACGAATTCCTCAAACTCGAAGAATACGAAGCTACCGTTCACCTCAAAGTTGGGATGGGTGCCGAGGCCATTTTGGAATTTTTGGGTACGGTTGATCTCCAAAAACTCAGCAAAGATCTCAAAGATGATCTCAAAGTTGAAACTACTCTTCTCAAAAAAGGCAAACTTGCCAAGCGGCTCAAAGTGGTCGATGGACTCAAGAACGCCGGCCTCTCTCCCTCCTGGATGGTTCTCCAAGTTCTCCCCGTTCTCCCCCCCGAACTCCGCCCCATGGTCCAGCTCTCTGGCGGCCGTTTTGCTAGCAGTGATTTAAATGACTTGTATCGTCGCGTTATCAATCGTAATAATCGCCTCAAACACTTAATCGATCTCGGCGCTCCCGAAATTATCTTGCGCAACGAAAAACGCATGCTTCAAGAAGCTGTCGATTCCCTAATTGATGCTTCTCAAGCCAAAACTACTCGCCGCCGCGTGGTTAAACCCTTGCGCTCCCTTTCCGACATGCTCTCCGGCAAACAAGGTCGTTTCCGCCAAAACTTGCTCGGCAAACGTGTCGACTACTCCGGTCGTTCCGTCATCGTGGTTGGTCCCGAACTTTCCCTCAAAGAATGTGGTCTTCCCAAAGATATGGCTTTGGAAATGTTCAAACCCTTTGTCTTGCGTGAATTAATTGCCGAAGGCACCGCCCCCAACGTCAAAAGTGCCAAGCACGCGATCGAACGCAAAGACCCCTTAGTTTTTGATATTCTCGAGCGCATTACCAAAAATCATCCCGTCCTTCTTAACCGCGCCCCCACTCTTCATAAATTAGGTATTCAAGCTTTTTATCCGGTCCTCATCGAAGGCAACGCCATTCAGCTCCATCCTTGTGTTTGTGCTGGTTATAACGCCGACTTTGATGGTGACCAAATGGCCGTCCATGTCCCGCTCAGTACTACCGCTGTCGAAGAAGCCAAGTTACGCATGTTGGCCGAAAATAACCTCCTCAAGCCCGCCAATGGCAGTCCGATCACCGTCCCCAACAAAGAGATGGCGCTGGGTTGTTATTACTTAACCAGTTTTGACCCTGATTTAAAAACCGCTCCCAGTATTTTTGCTGATTCGAGTGAAGCCTACGCCGCCCGCGAAGCCGGCAAAATTAATCTTCGCCAACCCATTAAAATTCGTCTTAACGGCCAAATCATCGAAACTTCTGTCGGCCGCTTAATTTTCAACGCCGCGATTCCCGAACAATTACGCTTTATCAATGAGAGTATTAACGCGAAAAAAATTACCGATCTCATCAAAGAAGCTATTCGCCTCTTCGATAATTCTTCCGTTGCTGCTCTAGTTGACCAAATTAAGACCATTGGTTTCCAATACCTAACTACTTCCGGTCTCTCAGTTTCTGTTCCCGATAATATTATGGTCGCCAACAAAGATCAGATGATCAAAGCGGCCGATTCGCGTGTTAACCAAATCCTCGAGACGTTTAACCAGGGGTTAATCACCGAAGAAGAAAAGCGCCGCTTGTCCTTTGAAGTCTGGATGGAAACCACCGAAGAGATTGCGACTGCCACCTGGGAAAAATTCGACGAACGTAACGCCGTCAAAATTATCATTGACTCTGGTGGTACTCGGGCCTCTCGTGACCAAGTCAAGCAGCTCTCTGCCATGCGTGGATTGGTGGTTGATCCTTTGGGCAAAATTGTGGAAATGCCGACCAAAAGTAACTTCCGCGAAGGTCTCTCGATCTTTGAATATGTGACTTCTAGTCGTGGTTCTCGTAAAGGCTTAACTGACTCAGCTCTCAAAACTGCCGATGCTGGTTACCTGACTCGTCGCTTGGTAGATGTCTCTCATACCTCCATCATTCGCGAAGATGATTGTGGTACTACTAACTCTCTCATTATTCCCGCAACCGGACTTCGCGGCAAACAATTCGAAAAACGCGTTCTGGGTCGGACTTTGGCCAAAGCTGTTAAAGATCCGCGCAAAAAAACCACTCTCGCAAAAAAAGGTGAACTTATCGATGACGCTCTCTCCGCTCGCTTCCTCGAAGCCGGGGTTACTAGTATCGAAATTCGCTCTCCCTTAACTTGCCAAGCCAGTTATGGCTTGTGTGCCGCTTGTTACGGCTGGGACTTTGGTACTCGCAAACTCGTTGAACTCGGTGTTCCAGTCGGGGTTATCGCCGCCCAAAGTATTGGTGAACCAGGAACTCAGTTAACCATGCGGGTCAAACACGCCGGTGGTATTGTTGGTTTGGACGTGACCCAAGGTTTGCCTCGCGTCGAAGAGCTTTTCGAAGCTAGAACCCCCAAAGTCATGGCACCTCTCTCGACCATTTCTGGTAAAGTCAGTCTCGAATCTGTTGCCGACGGCACCAAAGTGACCATTCAGGAAAAAGGTGGGGAAACCAAAGAAGAACATTTTGTTCCCGCTACCTTAACTCTCGCCGTCAAAGACAAAGACTTAATTAGTGCGGGAGACGCTCTTGCTCAAGGACCGCAAAACATCCAAGAAGTTCTGCGCGTTCGTGGCATGTTGGCTTGCCAAGAGTACCTGATCCAAGAAGTCCAGGCTGTTTACGAATCTCAGGGTATCCCGATTTCCGACAAACACTTCGAAGTTGTCTTGCGCGAGATGAGTAACAAAGTCAAGATTGAAGAGTCAGGTGACACCAATTTAATCACCGGTGAAATTATCGATCGTTATACTTTCGAAAATATCAACAATGGGGTGGTCGCCGAAGGCGGCGAACCCGCGACAGCAACCGCCGTCATGTTGGGTGTCACTCGCGCCGCTCTTCATACTCAATCCTGGCTCTCGGCAGCCTCGTTCGAACAAACCACCAATGTTCTCTCCGATGCGGCCATGGAAGGTAAGGTCGATCAACTCCTTGGCCTCAAGGAAAACGTTATTATTGGCCGGCTTATCCCTACCGAGCCCCAGGCTGTTGTGTTAGAATAAGGAACTTATGCCAACCGTCAATCAACTAGTTAGAATCGGCCGCAAGTTTAAACTCAAAAAGAAAAAGGGGAGTGCCTTGCGTCGTGGTTACAACGCCAAAACCCGCAAAATGGTCGAGTATCCTTCTCCTCAAAAACGGGGAGTTTGTACCATCGTCAAAACCATGACCCCCAAAAAACCTAACTCCGCTCTGCGTAAAGTCGCACGTGTCCGGCTTAGTAACAAACAAGAAGTGACTGCCTACATTATGGGTGAAGGTCACAACCTGGCCGAACACTCTGTTGTCTTGGTTCGCGGCGGTCGGGTCAAAGATTTACCGGGTGTCAAATATCACATCGTCCGTGGCAAATTTGATACCGCCGGAGTCGACAAACGTATGACCAGTCGCAGTAAATACGGGACCAAACGCCCCAAGAAATAAATTATTACCTAAATTAAAATTATATGCGTGCCAAACCCGCCAAACGTAAAGCTCTATCTCCCGATTCTCGCTACAATTCTCTCGAGGTCACAAAATTGATCAACCGCAGTATGAAAAACGGCAAAAAAGCCGCCGCTCGTCATGAAATCTACGCAGCGTTGGAACTCTTAGCTCAAAAAACCAAAGAAAAACCTCTGGATATTTTGTTAGCCGCTCTTAATAACATCAAACCCAAAACCGAAGTTCGCTCCCGCCGGGTTGGTGGTGCTTCTTATCAGGTTCCTGTCCCTGTAACTCCCACCCGCCAATTCTCCATTTCTATTCGCTGGCTTCTCGAATATGCCAACCAACGCAGTAACTCCGAATACCACACATTCGGTGAAAAACTCGCCGCCGAAATCATGGATGCCTACAACAATACGGGTGCCGCCATCAAAAAACGCGATGATGTCCATAGGATGGCTGACGCCAACAAAGCCTTCGCTCACTTCCGCTGGTAAAACTAGTTATTTCGGTAACGTGTCATGTCACAGCTTACCTCTGAAATTAAGATTTTTCCCAGCGTTATTGGCCAAGCCTATGGTGAATCAAAAAGTAGTTTAGCTCACCGTATTGCTATCGGCGAACTTCCGCCAGAATCTTTTTTTTGGCTCCAACGACTTGATGTATATGAAGGGAAAGTTGTCAATTGGTCAAATCCACACACAGTAAATTTAGCTCTCACCGCCATTGACGACGGAGATAATTCTAGAAAATTCAGTAATGAACAAGTCAATGATTTTCTTCACGCTCTCTTAAGAGCCTTTAATTCAGAGGATCCGCATCAAATCCGCGCAGTTATCCAAAAGTACCCGACGATGGTAGCTCAACCTCAAGAATTATTCGAACTTCCCGACGAGCTTTTATTTACCGCTGCATATATAGAAATTTTTGACTTTGATAGTTTTCTCGACTCAGAGTACATCAATTCCCGCTACCCAGTTTCTCCATCAAAATCGCGTAGAAACGCAAATTGTGAATAGTCGCTAGCCTAAGCACCCGCTCATCCCGCTCTCTCCATCTTTTCGCTAGTTCGGCTCTAGTTACTGTCATACACAGCTCACAATCACACGCGGTTGATACCGGCGCATTTTCTTCCAAGTGTTGTGCTTGTCTCGGATTGTAATACTCATAAAAACTATCTTGGTAGACATCAATTTTCTCTATCTCTTTCGCTTTATATACATAAAGTCGACCATGTCTAGCGTCCCGGGTAGGAAGAACACAATCAAATATTTGGTAACCCAGTTCTACACACTTCACAATATCGTCTGGCTTCCCGATCCCCAATCCATACAGAACACTATCCTTTGGCAAATTATCGGCCATCAATTTTGCGGTTGCAATGTCGAACTTTCCATCACGCATCACCCACCCGCCATAACCATATCCATCAAACCCAATTTCCGTTAGTTCTCTAATACTTTGTATCCTCAGGTCATCAAAGTAGGCTCCTTGCACGACACCAATCAAATACGGTCTACGGTCCCGCGGTATGTTTAATCGTTTACACTCTGCCAAGTAGGTCGCTTTACACCGCTTGGCCCACAACGTCGTGCGGTTCACGGTCATCAACGCTTCCTCGTAGGTCGCATCCGGTGGAGTAAAGTCATCCAAAACTACCATCAAATCGGTCCGCATCGCCATTTGATATTTAATCGAATCTTCGGGAGAAAAATGATGTTTAACCCCATCAATGGTAAAAGTCACGCCCTTATCAGTCACAGTACTATTATCTCCTCCTTTTTTTGCAATCGACATAATCTGGAATCCACCCGAGTCTGAGATCATGGCTTTATCCCAACCCAAGTGTGACCGAATCCCACCCGCTAGTTCAGTTTTTTCGGTTCCCACAAGTCTCAGTAAGTGGAAAGTGTTCACAAGTATTCCCGGTAACCCCACCTTTTTAACGTCCTCAAAGCTGAGTTGTCGCACCTCGCCCCGCGTCGCGTCGGGGAAGAATAGGGGGTAGGGTAGTGTCATCCCGTCCAACCGGCGAAAATTCTTCTGCATATCCCCGTGATTATACCTTTCCAAGATCTCTTGATCTCACCCCCGGTAATAGAGTACAATACCCCTTGCCTCATTTGTTTGAGTAATATTTATTCATTTTTAAACTTTGAGCTAAATTTATGTCTCAACTCGTCAAAACCGCCGACCGCGAACTGGCCATGGACAAGATTAGAAATATTGGCATTATCGCCCATATCGACGCTGGCAAAACCACGACTAGTGAACGCATCCTTTTCTACACCGGCAAATCCTACAAAATTGGTGATATCGACGAAGGCAACACCCAGATGGACTGGATGGAGCAAGAGAAAGAGCGGGGGATTACCATCGTCTCTGCCGCCACCACCACTTTCTGGACTCCCCAACTTCCCAAAAGTCTTTTCTCTGACAAATACCGTATCAACCTGATTGATACTCCCGGACACGTCGACTTCACCGCCGAAGTTGAGCGCTCACTCCGGGTTTTAGATGGAGGGGTCACCGTTCTCGACGCCGAAGAAGGGGTCCAATCTCAATCCGAAACCGTCTGGCGCCAAGCCGACAAATACAAAGTTCCCCGGATTTGTTTCGTCAACAAAATGGACAAATTAGGGGCCGACTTTAAAGCCACCTTGGCCGATGTTGAAGATAAATTAGGTGTCAAAACCGCCATCGTTACCTACCCCATTGGTGCCGAAAATACCTTTAAGGGAGTGGTGATGCTCCTCGAAGAGCAAGCCATCATCTGGGCTGGCGACGAAACTGGCGCCAAATACGAGATCGTGGATATTCCTGCCGATCTAGTCGATGTTATTGCCAAAGAACGCGCCCGCCTTATTGAACAAATCTGTGAGACTGATGATCTTTTACTCGAAAAATATTTAAATGGGGAAGTTCCCTCTTTAATTGAGCTCAAACAAGCTCTTCGGAAAGCCACCATCGCCTACAAACTCGTCCCCATTTATTGTGGAACTAGCTTGCGTAACAAAGGTGTCCAGCCCCTTTTGGATGGGATTGTTGATTATCTTCCCTCTCCCCTCGATGTCCCTCCCGCCGAAGGTATGGTCCCGAACTCCGACGAAAAAGTTGCTCGTCCTCCCGATGTGACAGCCCCTTTTGCTGGCTTAGCTTTCAAAATTCAAGCCGATCCCCACATTGGCAAACTGACCTATTTAAGAGTATATTCCGGCAAAATCGAATCTGGTAGTTATATTTATAACGCTACTCGTGATGTCACCGAACGTGTGGGTCGTTTGGTTCTCATGCATGCTAATAATCGCGAAGAAGTTCCTTTTGCCGAAGCCGGAGAAATTATTGGCGTCGTCGGGATGAAAGATACTCGTACCGGTGACACCCTTTGTGTCAAAGAGCACCCCGTTATCCTCGAAGGTATTTCCTTCGCCGAACCCGTGATTAGTCTCGCCATCGAACCCAAAACCAAAGCTGATCAGGAAAAAATGGGGACTGCCTTAGCTCGTTTGGCCGAAGAAGACCCCACCTTCAAAATCAAAACCAATCAAGAAACTGGTCAAACCCTAATCGCCGGCATGGGCGAACTCCAGCTCGACGTCTTGGTTGACCGGATGAAACGCGAATTCAAAGTCGAAGCCAACGTCGGGGACCCCCAAGTAGCTTACCGCGAAACGATTAGTATACCTTCCCAAGCCGAAGGCAAATACATTCGTCAGTCCGGTGGCCGCGGTCAATATGGTCACTGTTTAATTAGGATTAAACCTTTGGGGCGTGGCGAAGGCTATCAATTTGTCAACAAGATTGTGGGTGGCGCTATCCCCAAAGAATTTATTACTCCCATCGAAAAGGGTATTAAAGAAGCCATGGAAAATGGCGTTGTCGCTGGCTATCCGCTAGTTGATATAGAAGTCGAGCTCTATGATGGCTCCTTCCATGAGGTAGATAGTAGTGAAATTGCCTTTAAAATCGCCGGCAGTATGGCCCTTCAATCTGCCGTTCGCGCCGGGAACCCCATCCTTCTCGAGCCCATCATGAAACTCGAGATCACTACCCCCGAAGAATTTATGGGCGATGTGATTGGTGATGTTTCTAGCAAACGTGGTCAGGTTTTGGATACCGAACAAAGAGGTAATGCCAGAATTATTCTTTGTCAAGTTCCCTTGGCAGAACTCTCTCGCTATGTTACAATTCTCCGTAGCATGACCCAGGGTCGAGCTAATTCGTATATGGAGATGTCCCACTACGAACCCGTTCCCGGTAACATTGCCGAAAAAATTATTAACAAAGAAAACAAATAAGGAGCACTATGGCCGACGCCCAAAAATACGTTCGTAACAAACCTCACATCAACATTGGAACCATCGGTCACGTCGATCACGGCAAAACCACCCTGACCGCGGCGATTACCACGGCTCTCGCCAAAAAAGGCCTAGCCGAAGCCAAATCTTACGCCGATATCGACAATGCTCCCGAAGAACGTCAACGCGGTGTTACCATTAACCTTTCTCACCAAGAATACGAAACCGAAAAACGTCACTACGCTCACATCGATGCCCCAGGTCATGCTGACTATATCAAAAACATGATCACTGGTGCTGCTCAGATGGATGGTGCGATCCTCGTCGTAGCCGCCACCGATGGACCCATGCCTCAGACTCGTGAACACATTCTTTTGGCCCACCAAGTCAACGTTCCCAAAATTGTGGTGGCTCTCAATAAATGTGATATGGTTGATGACCCCGAATTGCTCGATCTAGTCGAGATGGAAATTCGCGATCTCTTGAAAAAATACCAATATCCCGGTGACGAAATCCCGATTGTTCGCGTCTCCGCGCTAAAATCCATCGAAGGTGATGCCGAGTGGGAGAAAAAGATCTACGAACTCATGGACAAAGTCGATGAATACATTCCGACTCCCGAGCGAGATCTAGACAAACCCTTCTTAATGCCCGTCGAAGATGTCTTTTCCATCAAGGGTCGCGGAACCGTTGCAACCGGTAGAATCGAACGCGGCAAGTGCAAAATCGGCGAAGAAATGGAAGTTGTCGGCATGGGTAAAGACAAAAAAACTGTCATTACCGGTGTCGAAATGTTTAGAAAACAACTCGAAGAAGGCCAAGCTGGCGATAACGTCGGACTTCTTTTGCGCGGCATCGAAAAAGATGATATCGAACGCGGTCAGGTTATTGCCAAACCCGGCAGTATCAAACCTCATACCGACTTCGAATCCGAGGTTTACGTCTTAACCAAAGAAGAAGGTGGACGTCATACTCCTTTCTTCTCCGGTTACAAACCTCAGTTCTACGTCAAGACTACCGATATTACCGGTGACATCAAACTCCCCGAAGGAGTTGAGATGGTTATGCCTGGCGACAACGCCAAAATGACCGTCAAATTGATCGTTCCGGTCGCGATGGAAGAAGGTTTACGCTTCGCCATTCGCGAAGGCGGCAAGACCGTTGGAGCTGGAGTCATTACCAAAATCCTCCCCGACTCCAAATAAACGAGGCATTTATTCTGCTCATGGGTTAACCCCATAGAGCAAAAAATGCGGTCCCGCCTCGGCGGGGCCGCATTAATAGTTAAATAGAAAGGTGACTAACGTATGGCCACTGGCCGCATTCGAGTCAAACTCAAATCATTTGACCACCGCGTCATCGACGAGGCAGCGCAAAAGATTGTCGATACCGCTACAGCCACAGGTGCTCGGATCGTGGGTCCCGTTCCACTCCCCACTCGCCGCCGCTTAATTACCGTCTTAACCTCTCCTCACGTTGAGAAAAATGCTCGCGACCACTTCCAAATCCTCACTCACAAACGCTTAATCGATATTGTTAGTCCGACCGGCAAAACCATCGATTCCTTGATGCACCTCGAACTCCCTGCCGGGGTAGGAATTGAAGTAAAGATGTAAGGATTCCATGATAAACATTTCTTTTGGCAAAAAAATCGGGATGCGTGAGTTCTATCAAGGCGATACTCGCTTCGCTAGTACCCTGATCGATCTTTCTGCCATAACCGACCCTTTGACCGAACTCTTCCCCATTGGGGCTTCCTGTGACCTTCAGGGGGTCAGCAAAGGCAAAGGTCGAGCTGGTGTGGTTAAGAAGTGGGGTTTCGCCGGTGGTCCCCGCACTCATGGCCAATCAGACCGTCTGCGCCGCGCTGGTTCTATCGGTCAGGGTACTACCCCTGGAAGAGTCTACAAAGGCAAACATATGTCAGGCCGGATGGGCAGTGCTCATGTCACTATCAAAAATAGTCTTATTTTGGCTCTGGACGAAACCAAAAAGATCTTAACCGTCAAAGGTTCCGTTCCTGGGCACACCGGTTCGCTCATCAGACTCACTGTTAAAAAAGCTTAATTAATCTATGAAAATCAAAGTTTACAACCTCCAGGCCAAAGAATTAACCCCTCAGGAACTCGATCCCAAGGTTTTGGGTAGTGATAACTCTCCGTTGCTCGCTCAAGCTTTGCGCATCTACCAAGCCAATTTTCATCAAAAAACCAGCAAAGTTTTGACTCGTGGCGAAGTTGCTGGCAGTACCCGCAAAATTTACCGTCAAAAAGGTACCGGTAATGCTCGTCATGGAGCCAAATATGCCCCTATTTTTGTCGGTGGTGGAATTGCTCATGGACCCAAGGGGATCCGCCCCGCCAACTTGGTTCTTCCCAAGAAAATGCGTCGCCGGGCCCTCTCAGTTGCTCTCTTAAACAAGCTCAAAGACAGTGAGTTAAGTCTGATGAAAGGTGTTAAAGAAGCTCCTACCAAAACCTCTCAAGCCGCTCATTTTCTCTCAGTAGTCGGGCACCCCAAGCGTGATGTTCTCCTTGTTACTCTCGCTCCGGCCCCCTCTCTTTTTGGTGCCGTGCGTAACTTGCAAGGAGTAACCATGAAACGGGCCTCCTTAGTCAATGCCTACGATCTCTTGGCTCACGACCAAGTCATTATGACTCTTCCGGCGTTAACTTCTATCCTTACTCGCATTAAAGGCCCGACGAGCAAATAACTATGATTTTACTTAAACCCATCATCACCGAAAAATCTCACCAGGCCACTTCCCGTGGAGTCTTTACCTTTGCGGTTCTCCCTCTAGCCTCCAAATCCCAAATCCGCCAAGAAGTTGAGACTTTGTTCAAAGTCAACGTCCTCAAAATTACCACCCGCCGTGCCCACCTTACCCCCAAAAAAACCGGCAGCCGTCGACTGGAGGGAACTGCCAAAGTTGGCAAATATGCTAGGGTTCAACTTAAAGCTGGTCAAACCATTTCCCTGTTTGATCTGAAAGAAAAGGCCTAATCTATGCTCAAAATCTCTAAACCAACCAGTAGTGGTGTCCGTCACAAAATTGATATCGAACGAGGACTAACTGCCAGTCAACCCCACAAATCTTTGACTCAAAGAGTCAAGAAAAATTCTGGTCGCAACGCCCACGGTCACGTCACTACCCGCCATCGGGGTGGGGGAGCCGATCGTCGCTATCGTTTGATCGACTATAAACGCAACAAACCCGGTGTCGAAGCCAAAGTTCATTCGATCGAATATGATCCGAATAGGAGCGCCAACATTGCTCTTCTTTTTTACCGTGACGGCGAAAAGCGCTATATTTTGGCTCCCGACGGTTTAGTTGTTGGTGCTATTGTTGTTGCCAGTGATACTGCCGAACCCAAGGTTGGTAATACTCTTCCCCTTAAGAAAATCCCCATTGGTATGCCTATCCACAATCTCGAACTCAAAAGCGGTCGCGGTGGCCAAATTGTCCGCTCCGCCGGTGGTTTAGCCCTCATCCAATCCAAAGAGGGTGGTTTTGCCACCGTCAAGCTCCCTTCAGGGGAAATTAGGTTGATTAAAGACAGCTGTTTTGCTACAATCGGCCAGGTTTCTAATCTGGATCACAAAAATCGCAAGATTGGCAAAGCCGGACGCCGCCGCCACATGGGTTGGCGTCCCACTGTCCGTGGTATTGCTCAACATCCCGATTCTCATCCCCATGGTGGTGGTGAGGGGAGAAGTGGTATTGGTATGCCCTCTCCCAAAACTCCTTGGGGTAAACCGGCTTTGGGTTACAAAACCCGCAGTCGATCCAAATACTCCAACAAATATATTGTTAAAGACAGGAGAATTAAGTAAATGAGTCGAAGTAGTATTAAAGGGCCATATGTTGATGCCAAGCTGTTGGGCAAAGTCACCAAGCAGCAAACTAGTGGTATCAAAAAACCTATCCAAACTTGGGCTCGGAATTGTAGTATTCCTCCCGAGTTCGTCGGCCATACTTTCCTCGTCCACAATGGTCGAGTTTTTAAAGAAGTTTTTGTCTCCGAAGCCATGGTTGGCCATAAATTGGGCGAGTTTTCACTTACCCGAACCTTCCACGGTCACGGCAAAATTGTTAAACGTGTCTTATCCAAAACTTAACTACTTATGCAATCTACTCAAAAATATATTCGTACCAGCGCCCGCAAGCTTCGCCTCGTTGCTGCCGCGGTGCGTCATCTTACCCCCAAAGATGCTTTGGCTCATCTCAAATTTACCCCCAAAGCCGCCAGTCTTCCCCTTGCCAAAACCATCAAAGCCGCCGTTGGTAATGCCAAAGAAAACTTTGGTCTTCCGATTGAAAAACTCGCTTTCAAAACCATTGATATCGGTGAAGGTGCTACGTTCAAACGCTTTCGCGCAGTTAGTCGAGGGATGGCTCACCACATTATGAAGCGAACCGCTCAAATTAAAGTTGAACTCAAGGAGGCCCATGGGACAAAAAGTTAATCCCTTTGGCTTCCGCCTAGGCATCCTCTATAAGGCTTCTTCTATTTGGTTCGCGCCCAAACGCGATTACCAAAAATTTGTTTTGCAGGATATTAAACTCAAGAAATTTATCTTTCACCGTCTCGCTCTCGCTGGTATTGTTAGTGTCGGCGTCGAACGCTCCATCAATACCATCCACGTGATTATCGAAGCCGCTCGGCCCGGGGTTGTCATTGGCCGCGGAGGTGCCAATCTCGAAATGCTCAAAAAAGAAGTTGAAGCATTCCTCAAAAACATTGGTGTTAGTAACACCGTCAAACTGGCTCTCGATGTCAAAGAAGTCAAAAACCCCGATCTCTCCGCCAAATTAGTTGGTGAACGCATTTCTGAACAATTAATCAAACGCTATCCTCACCGTCGTGCCATCAGCCAAGCTCACGAACGGGTCATGGCCGCTGGAGCCAAAGGAATCAAAATTCAAATCTCCGGTCGGATCGGTGGCGCCGAAATTGGCCGTCAGGAAAAATATGCGATTGGGAGTATTCCCACCCAAACTCTTCGTTCCGATATCGACTATGCCGAAGTCAAATCCTTGACCCGCTCCGGTTATGTCGGCATTAAAGTTTGGATTTACAAAGGAGAGGCAACTTTGTAATTTTGAATTCTAAATTCTCAATTATACAAACCAATAAATATGTTACAACCCAAAAAACGCAAATACCGCAAAGAATTCCGAGGCACCATGGATGGAATCGCCACTCGTGGCGCCACTGTGGCTTTTGGCGACTATGGCCTCAAAGCCCTCGAGAGTTCCTGGGTCACTTCCGCCGAAATCGAAGCCGCCCGTCGAACCATCACCCATCACACCAAACGGGGTGGCAAGCTTTGGTTGAGAATCTTTCCCCACAAACCCCTGACTCACAAAGCCGCTGGCAGTAAAATGGGTTCTGGTAAAGGTGATATCAGCCACTACACCGCTGTCGTCAAACGAGGCGTTATCATTTTTGAACTTGGTAGTCTCGACGAAGCTACCGCCAAAGAAGCTTTCCGCAAAGCCGCTTCCAAACTACCCATGATCACCAAATTCGTCGTCAGAGGAGCGATTATATGAAAAAGAACGAACGTCGCGAACTTATCAAACTTGGTAGCAAAGCTGTTTGGGCCAAAATTGCCGAACTCAAAGCTACTCTAACTACCGCCAAACTCAAGCAATCTCGCGGTGAACAAAAAAATCTGCGCGCTCCCAAACATCTTCGCCGTGTAATCGCTCAACTACAAGAAGGAGTCAAGTGAGACAATTAATTGGCACTGTTATCTCCACCAAAAATACTCTTAGTGCGGTGGTTGTGGTCGAAACTCTCTGGAAACATCCCCTTTACCACAAAGCCATCCGTCGGAGCAAAAAATACTTAGTGGAAAATATCCACAAAGCCCAAGTGGGCGATCGAGTTTCCCTAGAGGAGACTCGCCCTCTCTCCGCTCGCAAGCGTTTTACTATTACTCAAATTATCAAAAAATAATCATTATTCATAACCAACTATGATTCAACTCCTCTCCGTCCTCACTCCCGCTGACAACTCCGGCGCCAAGCGTCTTCGTGTCATCCATATTTATGGGGGTTCTTCTCGCCGTTTCGGCTATGTGGGCGACATTGTCAAAGTTGTTGTCGACCAAGCCGATCCTAATGGTTATGTCAAAGATAGTGAAAAAGTCCAAGCCGTCATCGTTCGTACCCGCAAAGAAACCAGAAGAAGTGATGGCACCTATATTCGTTTTGATGATAATGCCGCCGTCGTGATCGATCCCAAAACCAAAGATCCATTAGCTTCCCGTGTTTTCGGTCCCATCGCGCGTGAAGTCAAAGAAGCCGGTTTCGCCAAAATTGCGTCTCTCGCCACGGAGGTAATCTAATATGATCAAAAAATTTAAAAAGGGAGACCAAGTTATCCTAACTTCCGGACGGGACAAAGGTCAAAGCGGCCCCATTGTCAAAATCATGACCAAAGCTAATTTGGTGGTAGTCCAAGGTGTCAATCTCTACAAACGTCACATCAAACCCACCCAAAACAAAGAAGGCGGGATTAAATCTATCGAGCGACCCTTATCTTTTGCCAAAATCGCTCTTTTAGTTGATGGTAAACCAGTGCGGGTTGGACTCAAACGCACCGCATCCAAAGTTGTCCGTATTAACAAAAAAACCGGTAAAACTATATGACGACTGATCCAAACCTCCAAGTACGCTTTGCCCAAACCATTCGTCCAGCTCTGGGTAAATCGTTAGGATCTGCCAACTTGATGGCCATTCCTCGCCCCCTCAAAGTTATTGTCAACGTGGGAATCAAAAAATCTGATACTTCCACCAAGGATGTCGAAATTGCCCGGGGTGAACTCGCCAGTATTACTGGTCAGCAACCCAAAGTGGGCGGTGCCAAACAATCCATTGCCGGCTTTAAAATCCGTGCCGGCGACCCCGTTGGAGTTTCGGTGACTCTGCGAGGCAGCAAAATGTTTGATTTCCTCGATAAATTGTGTAGAATAGTGCTTCCGCAAGTCAAAGACTTTCGTGGGGTCAAAACCACTGCCTTTGATGGCTCCGGTAACTATACACTCGGACTTACCGAACAAATCATCTTTCCGGAGATTGATTATAGTAAAACCGAAAAAATTCACGGCCTGGAAATCGTGATTGTAACTTCAGCTAAAAACGACAAAGATGCTCGAGAGCTTCTTACTGCGCTCGGGATGCCGTTTGCCAAACTGGAAAAGGAAAATTAATATGGCTCGTATTGCGCTTATTCTCAAAAGTCAAAAAACCCCCAAATTTTCGGTGCGCTCTCACAATCGCTGCAAGCTGTGTGGCCGTTCCAAAGCCTATCTTCGTCAGTTCGGTCTCTGCCGTCTCTGCTTCCGCGAAAACGTTTATAAAGGTAATATACCCGGAGTTACCAAAGCTAGTTGGTAAAAATTTATGGTTACAGATACTCTCGGCGACATGCTCACTCGCATCAAAAATGCTTCCGCTATTAGGAAAGACGAAGTTAAACTCCCCTACAGCAAACTCTGTTTGGCAGTGGCCAAAGTTTTAGTTACCGAAAACTACCTCGCCAAAGTTGATGTTGCTGGCGAAGGGATCGACAAAGTTCTTGTTCTCAAACTCCAGTATGCAAATGATCGTCCCGCTCTCTCTTTTGCTCGTCGAATTAGCAAACCCGGTGTCCGAATTTATCATAAAACTACTGCCCTTCGTCCCGTTTTATCCGGGCTGGGAATCTCCTTGATTTCTACTTCCCAAGGGATTATGTCCAACAAAGCTGCCAGAAAAGCCAAATTAGGAGGAGAAGTTCTCGCCGAACTTTATTAACTTATGTCCAAAATCGGTCGTCTCCCCATCACTTTACCCTCTGGTGTCACTGCCACTTTGACTGGCCGTGTCGTTGAGATCAAAGGAACCAAAGGTGTCCTCAGCCACACCCTTCCATCTGGTATCACCCTAACCATTCAGGATCAAACCCTCCTTTGTGAGCGTAGTAGTGAGGCTAAACCAGTTCGAGCCTTGCACGGCACCACCCGCTCCCTCATCAGTAACATGGTCCAAGGAGTTTCCGAGGGGTACTCCAAAAAACTTGAGCTCGTGGGAACCGGTTACCGCGCTCGGTTAGCTGGCCCCAAATTGGTCCTCTCCCTAGGTTTCTCTCACGAAATCGAATATACTCCTCCCGTAGGAGTAACTTTAACTGTCGAAGGCACCAATCTTATCTCCGTCACTGGTTTTGAAAAACAAGCCGTCGGTCAAGTTGCCGCCGAAATTAGATCCTTCAGGAAACCCGAACCCTATAAGGGGAAAGGTATCCGTTACGAAGGTGAAGTTGTGAAAAAGAAAGCTGGTAAAACTGGCAAAACTGCCGCTGCCGCCTAAAACTTATGACCAACAATGCTTCGCTCCTCTCTCGTCGCCGCCGCACCAGACTAAAACTGGCTGGTTCCTCGCGCCCCAGGTTGAGCGTTTTTCGCTCCAATTTACACATTTGGGCTCAGGTTATTGATGATGCTCGTGGGATAACCTTAGCCTCGGCCTCGGACCAAAAGTTGTCTGGCACCAAACTTGCCAAGGCCGCTCTTGTCGGCGAAATAATCGCTCAAAAAGCTTTAGCCGCCAAATGCCGAGAAGTGGTTTTTGACCGTGGTAGTTATCGTTATCATGGCAGGGTTAAAGCTCTCGCCGAAGCTGCCAGGAAAGCTGGTCTATCATTCTAATTTTAAGGATTTTTTATGCAACGAAACAATAATCGCTCTCAATCCGCCAACAAACCCCCTCAAGAATTTGATGAAAAAGTTGTCCGCATTTCTCGCGTTACCAAAAAAACTAAAGGCGGCAACAAAATGAGTTTCACCGCTCTGGTGGTTGTGGGAGATCACAAGGGTCGGGTTGGCATGGCTTTAGGAAAAGCCAAAGATGTCATGAATGCGATCAAAAAAGGTGTCCGTCGTGGCAAAAAGAATCTCATCAAAGTCCCGCTTGTCGACAATCGCACTCTTCCCCACATTACCCGCATCAAGTTCGGGGCCGCCAAACTTATTCTCAAACCCGCTCCCGCTGGAACTGGTGTTATTGCTGGTGGTAGCGTTCGTGCTATCCTGGAACTTGCGGGTGTCCGTGACGTCGTTGCCAAAATCTTGGGAACCAACAATCCCATGAGTAACGTGACCGCCACCTTTAACGCTTTAAAAACTATGACCGAAACCATGGCCACCAAAACTGCTCTCGGCCAAACCAATCAAAAATCTAAAAACTAACCCTTATGAAACTACACACCCAACCCAAACTTACCACCTCCAAAAACAAGCGTCTCGGTCACGGCTATGGCTCAGGCAAAGGTGGTCACACCAGTAGCCGAGGCCAAAAAGGCCAAAAAAGCCGTGGGAGTGTCCGTCTTTCCTTTACCGGTAGTTCCTGGGTCTGGTTCAAGCGACTTCCCTTTATGCGGGGCAAAGCTTTGTTTACCGCTCGTCTTCCCAAATTAACATTTACTCTATCTGACTTAGATAAATTAAAAAGCGGCACAGTCGTGACTCTTTCCACTCTTTCCGCTCACAAAGCCAAATGCCGTATCGTTGGTAATGGTACCCTTACCAAAAAGCTTATCGTGCAAGTTCCGGCTTCGGCTTCCGCCATTGCCGCGATCAAAAAAGCCGGTGGAGAATATCGTGCCCAAGATCAGTGAAATTATCACTACCATTAAAACCAACCGCGAACTTAAGCGGAGGTTGCTTTTTACCCTTTTGATTCTTGCCATTTTCCGTCTGATTACTCATATCCCCGTTCCTGGTGTCAACGTCGAAGCGATTAAAGATGTTTTTTCCAACAATCAGCTTTTGTCACTTCTCGACGTTTTTTCTGGTGGGACTCTCGCCAATTTTTCCGTCTTAGCTTTAGGGTTAAATCCCTACATTAACGCTTCGATTATTATGCAGCTTATGACCATGATCTCTCCCAAACTGTCCGAACTCTCCAAAGAGGGTGAAAGCGGCAGTGAACAAATTAATCAGTACACCCGCATGATTACCGTTCCTTTAGCACTCCTACAGTCGGCCGCTATGTACATGCTTCTTAGGTCCGGCAATCTCGTCACCATCACTTCTCCCTTGGCTCTGTTTGCGCTCCTTGCAACCATGGCCGCCGGCAGTATTTTTCTCATGTGGCTGGGTGAAAACTTGACCGAGTACGGCCTCGGCAACGGGATCTCCTTGATTATTTTTGCTGGTATCGTTGGCCGCATTCCCCTTAGTTTCTTGCGTACGGAAGCCATCCTCTCGACTGTCAATCCCTGGAATATTTTGGCCGTCGCCGTCGCCGGCTTGGCTGTCATTGCCGCGATTATTGCCATCGACGAAGCCAAACGCCAAATTCCTGTTCAGTACTCTCGTCGCATTCGCGGTGGAG
Organism: Microgenomates group bacterium GW2011_GWF2_46_18; assembly: GCA_001002415.1. GTDB lineage: Bacteria > Patescibacteriota > Microgenomatia > UBA1400 > UBA12108 > LCMB01. The sequence continues at coordinate 43,172 of LCMB01000001.1, read as the reverse complement.
CCAGTGGAACTACCTCGACCTATTTGCCAATCAAACTGAATAACGCCGGAGTGATCCCGATTATTTTTGCCATTGCCTTAGTTCTAGCTCCCTCCATGTTGGCCCAGGCTTTAGCTAAGCTCCCCAATCCAAATATCGCCTCTGTTGCCGCCAATTTTTCCGCCCACTTTACCCCCACCTCGCTCTCCTATAATCTCATTTATTTTAGTCTTGTGGTCGGCTTTACCTACTTTTACACTGCCGTTGTTTTTGATACAACCAAAATTGCCGATTCTCTCAAAAAAAATGGTGGCTATATTCCCGGTATTCGTCCTGGTACCCACACCGCCACCTATCTGGGAAACATTGTGCGCAAAACCACTCTTCCCGGTGCAGTTTTTCTGGGTCTTATAGCCATTCTCCCTAGTCTTATCTCCGGCGCTACCGGTGTCTCGACCTTTACTGTCGGCGGAACCAGCCTCTTGATTGTTGTTTCCGTTATTCTCGAAACCTACCGCAAAATGCAATCCTACACCGTTGCCCGTTCCTACGATAGTTTTGTTAGGTAGTTTCTTTACTTACACAATTACTTATGAGAAAGTTTTATTTTACATTTCTTATTTCGTATCTGATCGGTATAGGTTTACTCTTTGTCTATGCCATGATCATGTCTCGCGTCGTTTCTCTCGTTAACCCTCAACTATCTTTGAGTCTATACATAATTGGTGTAACTACATTTACACCAATAATTATAGCGAGCATTTTTATTCTTATTTCCAGATATCGCAGATTGCCAATAATGCCATGGTATTTGTTAGATATTTTAATATTTATCCTATTTACTCCAATCTGGTTCTTGGCGCTTCGTACTTGGAGCTATTTTACACAAGGACCCCCACAGGTATCTTTTGCTCTCGATAAAAACTTTACAGCCAATGCCCTGATCCAATATTTAATGCTCGCAAGTATTCTATATCTAATAAACAGTTGGGTATTACGTAGAAAAATCGAAAATTATCGATGAATCGGGGACTATTCCACATTCCTTCCGGTACGCTATAATAACCCAGTTGTTCATCATAAGTTCATGTTAAGGAGTTTTATTATGGCCAAGAACATCATCTTTTATGCCCCCGAAGGTGCGGGTAAAACCACCCAAGCCAAAATGTTGGCCGAGAAACTTGCCATTCCCTGTCAACCCTCCGGAGATTTAGTTCGTCGCATGGCTGAAATCGACAAAGGTATTATGGGTGATATCTGTCGAGAAACCATGGCTAGCGGGCACTATGTCGGTGATTCCGAAATGTTTGTCCTCTGGAAAGCCAGGCTCAAAGATCCCGAAATGCAAAGTGGCTGGGTGATCGATGGCTTCCCCCGCAATCTGACTCAAGCCGAATTCTTGGCTGATAAACTCGACAAATACGGCAAAAAAGTCGATTTTGTTTTTTATCTCAAAGTTCGTGAGGAAGTTAGTATTGACCGCCTGCTTAAACGTGGCCGCAAGCTTCAAGACGGTTCTCTCCACGACTCCGAAGAATTAATCCGCGAACGTCTTCGACGTTATCAGGCCGAAGAAGAAGGAGTTCTTTCGTATTACCGGGCTCAAGGAGTCTTAATCGAAATTAACGGCGAAGCCGATATCAACACCGTTCACCAAGAAATTCTCTCGCACATTAACGCCTAAATCTATGAACAAACTCCACGCCATGCAAGAAGGAGGGGCTATTTTGGGCCAAGTTAGGCGTGACCTCTACGCTTTTACCCAAGTTGGCGTCACCCCTGCCGCTATCGAACAAGAAGCTCGTCGCCTGATCAAACAACTAGGGGGTGAACTAAGCTTTACCAAAGTTCCCTCCTATCACTGGGCGACCTGTGTTAACCTAAACGCCGGGATTGTTCATGGTATTCCTACCTCGACCGTTCCTTTTCGGGATGGTGACCTAATTACGGTTGATGTCGGGGTATATTACCATGGGTTTCACACCGACGCCGCTTTTAGTAAAGTGGTGGGAAATAGTACTCCCGAACAAAGGCGTTTTTTGCAAGCCGGACTCGAGGGACTTCAACTAGCCATCGACGCTGTCAAACCCGGAAATTATATTGGCGATATCTCGTTAGCGATGGACTCGACAGTCAAAAAATATGGCTATTCCACTACTCGGGAGCTAACTGGTCACGGGGTAGGGCGGGAACTTCACGAAGAGCCCATGATTAGTAATCGCGTGTTAGGCCCACGTGAGCAAACCCCAGTCATTACCCTCGGGCAGACTCTCGCCATTGAACTCATCTATGTCGAGGGTAAACCAGCTCTCTTTCTTGAGGAAGATGGCTGGACAATCTCCGTAAAAGATGGTACACTTTCAGCCGTATTCGAAGAGACCGTCCAGGTTGTCCCGGGCGGTTGTCTTATTCTGACCAATCCAGCATTGTCTCAGATTGTCTAATCTGGTACAATCCATCCTATGGCCAAAACAGGTGTCACAGAACATTTAGGGGTAGTAACAGAAGCCCTCCCTAACACCATGTTTCGTGTCCAACTAGACGAAGGATCCGAAATCCTTGCGCATTTATCTGGCAAGATGCGCATGTTTAGAATTAGTATTATGCCTGGAGATAAAGTTAAAATCGAAATGACTCCTTACGATTCTCAAAAGGGTCGTATTACCTATCGTATCCGGGAAGGCCAACTGCCACCCGCCAAATAACCTATGAAAGTTCAATCTTCACTCAAAAAACGCTGTCAGAAATGTAAATTTGTCCGCCGACGCCGCGTATTATTTATTGTTTGCGAGAATGCTCGTCATAAGCAAAGACAGGGTTAATTTATATGTTACGTTTAGTCGGTATCGATTTACCAGAGAAAAAACGCATTGAAGTTGCCTTAACCTACATCTATGGGGTAGGACCTCACCTGGCCAAGAGCGTATTAACCGTGACCAAAATTAATCCCGATACTCGAGCCAAAGATTTAACCGCGACAGACGTCGCCAAATTACAAAAAGCCCTCGAATCTCACAAAGTAGAGGGTGATCTCCGCAAAGAAATTCGCGAAAACATTCAAAGACTCAAGCGCGTCGGTAGTTATCGTGGCCACCGCCATGCTGTCGGTTTGCCAGTCCATGGTCAACGGACCCGTACCAATGCTCGCACCCTCCGCGGCAAACGTAAAACCATTGGTGCCATGAAGAAAGAAGATGCCGCCAAAGTCGCTACTCCAGAAGGACAATAACTAAATTAACCTAAACATTTTATGCCAATTACTAACTCCTCTCCCCAAATCAATGAAGGTCGTATCTACGTCGTAGCTACCTTCAACAATACCTTGATAACGATTACTGACCCTTCCGGCAACGCCCTCGCCTGGAGTTCTACCGGTAAAGTTGGTTTTAAGGGTTCGCGCAAAAGTACTCCCTATGCCGCCACTCAAGCGATCACCGCTGCCATCGAAACCGCCAAAGGCAAAGGGCTTCGTTCAGCTGCTGTCTACATTAAAGGTCCCGGACCAGGTCGCGATGCGGCCTTGCGTGTTTTACGCAATATTGGTATTCGCGTGACCGAATTACAAGATGTGACTCCGATCCCCCACAACGGGACCAGAGCCAAAAAACCAAGGCACGGATAAATATGGCTCGTTATACTGGACCCAAAAACAAAAAAGCTCGTCGTCTTGGAGTTGATTTAGGCTTAAAAACCAATCCCAAATCACTTGAACGCCGGCTCAATACCCCCCCTGGCCAACACGGGAAAAAGGGTATTCGCAAACAATCTGATTATGGAATCCAACTCGCCGAGAAACAAAAAGCCAAGGTTATGTATGGCTTGCTGGAAAAACAATTCCATAAATATTATTTGCAGGCTTCCAAAAATCCCCTGGCTACCGGCGAAGTGATGCTTTCTCTCCTCGAACGCCGACTTGATAATGTCATCTATCGGCTTGGCTTTGCTCCAACTCGTCGCGCCGCTCGTCAATTAGTTTCTCATGGCAACGTCCTAGTTAACGGCCATAAGCTCTCTATTCCCTCCTACAACGTTTGTCCCGACGAAGTTGTTTCTCTCTCAGACCATGCCGCCCAGATCCCCTATATCAAAGTTCTCTTAACCAACAAAGATATCTCAGCTCCAGCTTGGCTGAAACGTCAAGCTACTGCTGGCAAAATGCTCCGCGTCCCCGTCCGCACCGATTTAACCGAACCTATTAATGAACAATTAATCGTAGAATTTTATAGTCGCTAAAGGAGTTCTTTATGAAAGCTATGCACTTCGCCCTCAATACTCAGCAAGAAACTGCCAATCATGGCATTTTCTCGATCGAACCGCTTGAAAACGGTTTTGGCCACACCCTCGGCAATGCCCTCCGTCGTGTCCTTTTGGGAAGTTTCCGCGGGGCCGCCATTACTGCCGTCAAAGTTGCTGGTGTTACCCACAAATTTTCCACCCTTGAAGGCTTGAGCGAAGACATGGTTGATTTGATGCTCAACCTCAAAACTGTCAAAGTTGCCTATACTGGTGACGAACCCGTTACCGCCAAACTTTCGGTTAAAGGCCCCAAGGTTGTTACCGCCAAAGACATTGTCGCTCCCGCCACCGTGAAAGTTATCAATTCCGATGCGGTGATCGCCAACGTTAGTTCTGGTACCAAACTTGAGCTTGAACTAACCATCGAAACTGGCTATGGTTACTCGCCCGCCGAAGAACGTCCTTCTTCAACCCTCGGTATTTTGTCTCTTGATGCGATCTTTTCTCCCGTCGAACGCGTTAGTTATCAAGTCGCCGCCACTCGGGTTGGCCGCCGTACTGACTACGACAAACTAGTTATTGATATTACTACCGATGGAGCCACTTCTCCCTCTGACGCCCTCAAGTCCGCCGCCGAGGTCTTAGTTGCCGCCTTTAGTCAGATTATTAATCCTACTCTTCCCGACGAGCAAGTAGCTAGTTCTCTCGGAACCTCCTCTGTGGTAGGGATTGATGAACTGGGTTTACCTACTCGGGTCAGTAATGCCCTCAAAAACGCCGGTTATAATTCGGCTCAAGAATTAATCAAGGCTACCAACAAAGATCTCAAGAATGTCAAAAATCTTGGCGGCAAGTCGGTTGATCTTCTCGATGAAGCCCTTACTAGCAAAGGTTTAACTAGAGTCAAATGAAAAAACAGATTAGTCACTACCGGCTCGGGAGAGACTCCCAACAACGTCAGGCACTTTTTCGTAGCCTGGTAATCTCGTTGATCGAGAAAGAGTCTCTCCAAACCACTTTTGCCAAGGCTTCAGCCGTCCAGCCAATTTTTGAAAAACTTCTTACCCAGGCTCTTGCTGGTACCTTAGCTTCAACGCGTCGCGTTCATTCCTTCGTCCAACAAAAACGCGCCACCGCCAAACTCATCAAAGTAATTGCCCCTCGTTACTCTGCCGCCAAAAGCGGGGGTTACACTCGCCTTACCCCCATTCGAGTCCGCCTAGGAGACAACTCCAAAATGGTTCGGCTTGCTTTGACTAAACAAGCATTACCGGTGACTCCCACCAAATCCTCAGTTGCTCCAGCCGAATCCCCAGCCTCCACTCCCGTCAAAACCAGTCCTATTCTCCCCAAATTAACCGCTCCCAAAACGACCAAAGTTAGTTCTGTCAAACTCGCCCCCTCGAGGGCAGGTAAACGAGGAGATCGATGAAAACTACTTCCGCCAAAAATGCCTCTACCGTTAGAGCTTGGCATTTGCTTGACTGCCAGGGTGCAACCTTGGGTCGCTTAGCCTCCCAAATTGCCGGACTTCTCATGGGCAAACACAAACCCTCCTTCACTCCCAACTTAGATTTGGGTGACTACTGCGTCGTGATTAACGCCAAAGCCATTCATGTAACTGGTAACAAACTTTTGGCCAAAACCTACTCTCGCCACTCCAATTATCCCGGTGGCTATCGCGAAATTACTTTGGGCAAACAAATGGAGAAAGATGCTAGAAAAGTGATCGAATTTGCCGTCCGTGGCATGCTTCCCAAAAATAAACTCCAATCCCCTCGTCTTCGCCGTCTCAAAATTTATTTGGACTCCACTCATCCCCACGCCAATAACTTTACCCACAAGGAGAAATTATCATGAACTATACCCCCGCTGTCGGCCGTCGCAAGACCAGTATTGCCCGTATCCGTCTTTACGGTAAACCTTCCGTTCCCAACACCGAAAAAATCCAATTAACCGTCAATGGGGTTTCCGCCGAAGTTTATTTTTCGGGTGATACCGCCAAAGCTCTTTATCGACAACCCTTTATTTTAACCGACACTCTCAACAAATATTCCGCTTCTATTATGGTCAAAGGTGGAGGCAAAAATTCTCAACTTGGGGCTACCGTCCATGGACTCAGCCGGGCTCTCTCCGCCCTCGATCCTGCCGCTTTCCGTCCAATTCTCAAATCCGCCGGTCTTTTAACTCGCGATCCTCGTGCTCGCCAGCGTCGCCAAGTTGGCAAGGGTGGCAAATCTCGCCGCGGCAAACAATCTCCGAAACGGTAAATTTCCCTTTGTTCTATTTTGATCACTTGATTTCGGGTCCTTTTTGGGTCATATTTATATTACTGATATTATATTTATGGAGGTAATACTATGACCAAAAATATTGACAAAACCACTCCTCCCAAAAGCACTCTTCAATCTGAAAAACTTCAGGCCATTAAAGTGGCTATGGAACAAATCGATAAACAGTTCGGAACCGGAAGCATCATGAAACTAGGCACTTCCACCCACATGGATATCGATTGTATTCCGACCAGTGCTCTCGCTCTTGATTTGGCTCTCGGTATTGGTGGATTTCCCCGTGGCAGGATCACCGAAATATATGGTCCGGAAGCTTCCGGCAAAACCACAGTTTGTCTTCATGTTATCGCTGAAGCCCAAAAACATGGTGGCACCGCTGCCTTTATCGACGCCGAGCACGCATTGGATCCTTCCCGCGCCAAGGCTGTTGGTGTCAATCTTGATGAGCTTTTGATTTCTCAACCCGATACCGGTGAACAAGCTCTCGAAATTGCCGAAACCCTAATCCGTTCCGGTGCTATTGATGTGATTGTGGTTGATTCCGTAGCCGCTCTGGTTCCCAAAGCCGAAATTGAAGGGGAAATGGGTGACGCCGTGATGGGTATGCAAGCTCGGCTGATGAGTCAAGCTCTGCGCAAATTAACCGGGGCTATCAGCAAAAGTAAAGCCGTTATGATCTTTACCAATCAACTCAGAATGAAAATCGGTGTCATGTTTGGTAATCCCGAAACAACTACTGGTGGACAAGCCCTCAAATTTTACTCTTCCGTTCGGATCGATATGCGCAAGATTGGCAATATTACCGAAGGAGAGACCATCATTGGCTCCCGCCACCGTGCCAAAATTGTTAAAAACAAAGTTGCTCCTCCGTTTAAACTCGCCGAGTTTGATATTATGACGACAGGCGGTATTTCCCGCTCTGGAGGTGTGCTTGATATTGCCGTCGAACATGAAATTATCGAAAAATCTGGTTCATTCTTTAAATACAAAGGAGAAATGCTTGCCCAAGGCCGGGAAGCTACCAAAGTTATTTTGGAAGAAAGACCGGAATTAATGAAGAAGCTTGAGAAGGAAATCTGGGACAAAATCAAAACGACTGAAAAAGCCAGCTAATAGTGTAAAACATAACTAGCCATAGAACAATTTGACACTTCCGCGTGTCTCCTTCATCATAAATTTATGATCTATAATCTCATTTTTGGTTTGTCGGGTGGATTTGCCACAGCCTCTTGGGGAGCTTTCAAAGATTCTCCATACGAAAATTTTAGCTTACTTAGCTTTTTACGATCCCCCCTGATAACCGTAGTTTATTACATGGGATTATTGACGATATTCACAGGAAATCAGTCTAATATTCATAACTTTGTATATCTATTTTCCGCCATTGCGCTAGAAAGACTAACACAAGAATATTGGAAAGCATTTTTTCGCAAAAATCAAAGAAAAAATATCTATAAAATACCCCAATCATTTCACATCTTCGGAAAAGTTCCCACGTATACGACTCGAATAATTATCGGAATTCTGATCACCAGCCTCACTTCTGTAATAATTATTTTGCTTTCTTTACTCAAATATTATGGAAATTACTGGATTATCCCCTCTATTATCCTTTCCATAATACCAGCAATCGGGGGGGTCTGGAAAGATGCTCCTATTGAAGGGTTTGAGATTTTGAAATTTCCCCGTAGTTTTATAGTTATGTTTCTTTCAGCTTTTATTATTCATAGCTATACAGACAATTTAGCTATATTGATTTTAGGATCAGCTGGACTCGAAAGACTCATTGTCGAATTTTACAAAACCTTTATCATTCTCAGCACGCCCGGAAAATTTTTCCCAACCATACTCAACAAACAGTGGTATACAAACCGCACAGTATTTGTTGCCAGTTATTTTCTCTCAATCACCTTGATAATTGCATTATGGCAATAATTACGCGTCTGTCAGCCGGCAAGCGTAATCCGTCTCGCGTTAATATCTACGTGGATGGCCTCTTTACTCTTGCTCTTTCCCTTGATGAAGTGGTTAAACAGGGTTTAGCAAAAGGAGTCGAACTTTCGCCTGAGCGCATTCAATCACTCAAAGCTTTCGACGACGCCGAAAAAGTTTATGCCAAAGTCCTCAACTTTCTCTCTTTTCGCCCTCGCTCCATCAAAGAAGTCCGCGATCGGCTTAGAGAGTATCAAGTCAAAGATCCTGATCAACAAGACTCATTGATTAATCGATTAATTGACAAAGGCTATTTAGATGATCTCGCCTTTGCCCGCTGGTTTGTCAACTCCCGCAATTCGTTTCGTCCCCGCTCCGCTCTCCAGTTATCCGCCGAATTAGCTCAAAAGGGGATTTCACGCGATCTTATTAAGATGGTTATCACCCCCGAAATAGACCATTCGGCTCTTCGTAAGCTAATCCGCAAAAAATCCGCCCTCTACGATCGTTCCCATCTGGTAGCCTATCTTGCCCGCCATGGTTTTTCTTATTCAAAAATCCGCTCCGAACTGGACGAAATGGGTATTTTGGCGTAGAATAAGGACACATTCAAGAAAACACGAGTTAAATCAAATTATGTTTATCGATTTATCTTTTTTCACTCTCTTCTCAGCCTAATTTTTGGGCCTTTCTGCGTGTTTTCCTGAACCATTAAGAGTTAGTACTCGAGGTACCTATGAGCTTATTACTTAAATCATTACTTAACACCTTCAAAGCCAAAAAAGTTAGCGTCTCCAAACCTAAAATCAAGCCTCTCGTCGCCAAAAAGGTGACTTCTCCTTCTGCACCTGCTTCTCACTCCACCCAAGAATCTACCAAGCAAGCCGAAACTGCGGCCCGTGAAATTATTACTTTTGCTCGCGAAGAGGCCGACAAAATCAGAGCCAGCGCCAAAGTGGAAATGGACGCGCTCCAATCTTCTCTTCAGGGTCTCCAGCATAAACTCGAGCAAGAGTCTCGCGATTTGAATACCAGAATCAGCGAAATTAATCGTCGTGAAGAGAATATTATTCTCAAGCAAACCGAAATTGACAAACTCAAACACGACATCGAAGAACTCAAGGTCAAACAAGTAGAAAAGCTCGAAAAAATCGGTAGTTTAACCCGTGACAAAGCCAAAGAAATTCTTCTTGAAGCCGTCGACAAAAAACTTACCCGTGACGTGGCCGAACGAATCCGTAGTGCCGAAGACGAAATGAAAGAAGCTGTGGATCAAAAGTCTCGTGATCTTTTAATCGACGCCATGTATCACGGAGCCACCGAATATGTCGCCGAGTTTACGGTCTCCACCGTCAAAATTGCCGATGACGAAGTTAAAGGCAGAATTATTGGTAAAGATGGCCGTAATATCCGTACCTTTGAAAAAGTGACTGGGGTTGATATCGATATGGACGAAACTCCCGGAGTCATCCGTCTCTCTTGCTACGACGGAGTTCGGCGTGAAGTAGCTCGCGTTGCCCTCGAACGTCTCATTAAAGACGGTCGGATTCAGCCTTCTCGTATCGAGGAATATGTTGCTAAAGCCCATCGTGATATTGAAAAAATTATGTTCGAAGAAGGTAAACACCTTTGTCACGCTGTCGGAGCCTACAACGTTCCCCACGATTTAATCACGCTCTTGGGACACTTCAAATACCGTAGTAGTTATGGTCAAAACATGCTCGGTCACACCCTCGAAGAAACCCGCATTGGTATGAAACTTGCCGCCGAAGTCAAGGCCAATGTCGACGTTGTGCGCTTGGGTTGTTTGTTCCATGATATTGGCAAAATTATTACCGGTGAAGAGGGGAGTCATATCGAACTTGGTGTCAAGCTCCTCCAAAAATATAATCTTCCCAAAGAAGTCATCAACTGTGTTGCTGAACACCACGAAGATCAAGAATTTTCTAGTAAAGAATCCATTCTGGTCTATATTTCCGATGCAATTTCTGGTTCCCGTCCCGGTGCACGCTACGAAAATATTGACGAATACGTCAAGCGCCTAACTGCCATCGAAGAAATCGCGCTGAGTAAACCAGGTGTCACCGAAGCCTACGCCATTAGTGCTGGCCGCGAGGTTCGCGTTATGGTTGACCCCGGCAAAGCTACTGACGACGAGGCCACTCGTCTTGCCAGTGATATCCGCGACGAAATCAAAGCCAAAGTAACTTATCCCGGTACCGTCACGGTGACCGTGATCCGTGAACTACGCACCCAACAGGTTGCCAAATAATTATTTAGTCTCCGCGCAAACCATTTTTTGCGCGATTGAAAGGGAAAATATGAAAAAATCCGACTTTTACCAAGTAGTTGCCAAGTCCGCCCATATGACCAAAAAAACCGCCAAGGACGCTATTGATACCTTCCTTTCCGAGGTTGTCAAAAATCTCAAAAAAGGTGACAAAGTTGTTTTGTCGGGAGTAGGAACCTTGTCAGTTGGCAAAGTGGGACCCAAAGACGTCGTTCCTTTCGGCAAGTCTGATAAACGTACTACTGTCAAAGCTCATCATGTCGTGAATTTCAAAGCTGCCAAACCTCTCCGCAAAATCATCTGGTAAGATAGTGCTATGCCCACTATTCTCTCTCAGAATCTGCGCAAAGTTTACTCAGTTCAAAAAAAACGCCCAGGATTATCCGGTTCGATCAGAGATCTAATCTCTCCCATCCACGAAGATAAAGTGGCAGTCAAAGACGTCTCATTTGTCATTGAGGAAGGTGAGCTGGTGGGTTTTATCGGTCCCAATGGCGCCGGCAAAACTACTACCCTCAAAATGCTCTCAGGTTTACTCTACCCCACGGGGGGCGAGGTCCGTGTTCTTGGTTTTGATCCTTGGAAAAGGGAGCACAATTTTCTCAAATCCATTTCCCTAGTCATGGGTCAAAAAAATCAACTATGGTGGGATTTGCCCGCCATTGAGTCATTTAATCTTGCCAAAGATATCTATGGTATCGATGGCAAAGTGTACCAAAAAACGCTCGACAAACTAGTCCAAATGCTCGACATCGGCGACGTGCTCAATGTCCAGGTGCGCAAATTGTCACTTGGGCAGCGGATGAAAGCCGAACTGGTCGCAGCCCTCATCCACTCCCCCAAAATTTTATTCTTAGACGAACCCACAATCGGACTCGACGTGGTCATGCAACAATCTATGCGAGTTTTTTTGAAAGAATACAATCAGACTAACCCAGGATCCATCATTCTAACCAGTCACTACATGGATGACGTCAAGGAACTTTGCAAAAGAGTCATTATTATCGACCAGGGTAGCATCCTCTACGACGGACTTTTATCCGAGGTAATCGCTCGCTTCTCCCAACACAAAATCATCGAAGTCATTACTCCCTCTGGTACCAAGACTCACAAAGTATTACGAGCCAAGGTTGCAGAAAAAGCTGCGGATCTTCTCAAAGATCCCCAAGTTATTGACATCAATATTAAAGAAGTAGAAATTGAGGATGTAATCCGCCGTATTTTTGCTGGGGAGAAGAAAGACTAAATAGTCCCGAACATTATAATGCAAAAATACTTTTCAATTTTCCAAATCACCCTCCAAGAAATCTTTACTTATCGCCTCAACATGATCATGTGGAGAGTGCGTCAGGTTTTTGTGTTTCTCATTCCTTTTTTCATTTGGAAATCGGTGCTTGGGACTGGCGGCGAAATCTATGGTTACTCATTTGCGGCTGTCATGACCTATCTTTTTGGTACCACTATTCTGCGCTCACTCGTCATGGGTTCGCGTACGGTGGACTTAGGTTGGATGATCAATAGTGGCTATCTCACTATTCCCCTCATGCGTCCCCTCAATACTTTTGGATTATTTTTTGTTCGCGATCTAGCCGACAAATTATTCAATTTAGGATTTATGTTTCTTGAGCTCCCTCTTATTTACTTCATTTTTCACCCCCCCATTTTCCTCCAATTCAATCCGTTACAATTATTTTTAGCTTTTAGCTCTGTGCTCTTCGCTATCCTTATTTATTTCTTTATTAACGTCATTTTTGGCTCCTTAGCTTTTTGGTCCCGTGACGTTTGGGCGCCGCGTTTCCTTCTCATGGTTATTATGGAGTTTGCAACCGGTGCCATGTTTCCCCTCGATATGCTCCCCCAAGTTTGGCAACGTGTCTTGGCTTTCACTCCGTTCCCTTATCTCTTATTTATCCCGCTCAAAATTTATCTAGGTAGCGGTGCTTCTGCCCCCCTTCAACTCCTAGGTAGTTTTGTTTGGTTGGTCATCTTGGGATCACTCGCTAAAATCATTTGGAACAAGGGTATTAAATCTTACGAGGCCGAAGGCCGATGAAAATACAACACCTTAAAGCCTACGTTCGTGTTTGGCTCAAACTCACCATCCAGCAATTTCAGAGCCAGGTAGCAAATGCGCGTGGTGCCGCCGCTCTCTTTATTTTTGGCAAACTTTTCCGTCTGGCCTCCGCCTTATTCTTAGTTTATGTGGTAGTAGGTAAAGCCAAGTTGATTGCCGGATACTCACTAAACCAAGCCATCTTCCTCCTCATGCTTTTCAATTTGACCCAAACCATTAGTCAATTGTTTCTGCGCGGTGTTTACCTGTTCCGCCAAAAAGTCGTAGATGGTACTTTTGATTTTTACTTACTCAACCCACTCTCTGAGTTGTTCTACAGCCTTTTCTCCTCTACTGATCCGCTCGATATTATCGTTTCGATGCCTTACTTCTTCCTAGTTGGCTGGGCTTGGGTCAATACGGGGTATGCCATTACCTTGCCAGTAGTATTACTGTTGCTCGTTATTATTATTCTCTCTACCCTCATGGTGACAGCCTGGCATATTGTGATCATTGCCGTTGGGGTGAGATATCTCGAAGTCGATAATACTGTCATGCTTTATCGCGACCTCGAACGCATGGGTTCCTTTCCAGTCTCCATCTATGGTAAATTTGGCGAAAATCTCTTAACTTATTTTTTCCCCTTTGCGCTCATGGCTACTATTCCCGCTCAGCTAGTCTTTGGATTATTTAATCCGTGGTTTCTTTTGCTCTTTGCCCTCTTCGCCTTTATCCAACTCCGCCTCTCGCTTTGGTTCTGGCACCGCTCCCTCCTCTCGTATTCCTCCGCCTCCTCCTGATCCAGTATGATACAATCACCAAATGGCCATACTTGAGGTAAAAGACCTAAAGAAAACTTTTAAGCAAACTCCCGTGATCAAAGGGATTAGTTTTGACATGGCCGAAGGAGAGATTTTGGGTATCTTGGGTCCCAATGGAGCCGGCAAAACCACTACCCTCCAAATGATCCTAGGGATTCTCACCCCCACCTCTGGCACAGTCACTATTTTTGGCCAGAATATGCCGCAAGACAAAACCTCGATCATGGAACGGGTCAATTTTTCTTCAACCTATACCGACCTCCCCTGGCGCCTTACCGTTCGAGAAAATCTCATCTGGACCTCATATCTCTACAATATCCCCGATCGCGCTCGTCGGCTCGATAAAATCAAAACAATTTTTCGCCTGGACAAGCTTTGGAACCAATCTACCAGCAGTCTCTCGGCCGGTCAGCGCACCCGGGTCAATCTTTCCCGCGCTTATGTCAACTTTCCTCAGCTCCTTTTACTTGACGAACCTACTGCCAGTTTGGATCCGGAAGTAGCCGCTTACATCCGCGAATTTTTTGCTGATCAGCGTACTCGCTTTAACACCAGTATTATCCTAACTAGTCACAATATGACCGAAGTTGAAAATCTCTGTGATCGGGTCTTGATTCTCAAAAACGGGCGGATTATCGGCAATGATACGCCAGGCCGTCTTGCCAAAAAGATCGACGAAACCCATCTTAATCTCCGCGTCACCAAGCGTGCAGATATTCTTGCCCAATTAATTGAAACCAGCAAACTTAAATCTGTCGAAACTGATGGAGTAACTTCGATTACTCTCAAAGAGAAGTTGCTCCCACTTTTCCTTTATGAAGTAGCCAAAAACAAAATTCATTACAGTGAAATTACCATTGACAAGCCTACCCTCGAAGATTATTTTCTCCGTATTGCCAAAGGCAAAGATCATGGCAAATCCACCGGAGGTGATCTATGAAACTTTATCGTCTTTGGGGGATAGCTCTCCGTTATCTGTTTCTTTTCCGCCACTCGCTTGATCGGCTCTCCGATGCTTTCTTTTGGCCCGTTGTCGATTTAGTCCTGTGGGGCTTGACCAGTCGCTATTTTGCCTCGACCTCCTTGGCTGACAATCATCTGGTTTTGGCCTTCTTGGGAGGTATTATTCTTTGGATTTTCCCTTGGCGGGGTCAGTACGAAATCTCGGTTAATCTTCTCGAAGACCTTTGGAATCGCAACCTCGTCAATCTTTTTGTCTCTCCAATTCTTTTCCTCGAATGGATTACCACTCTCCTCCTCCTAGGAGTTGTCAAAGCCTTAGTTTCTTTTGCTTTTGCCGGTTGTCTTGCTTTGCTTCTTTATCAAGCCAACATTTTCTCGTTGGGTTGGTTATTACTGCCTTGGGGAGCACTGCTTATCCTTTTCGGCTGGGTGTTTGGACTCCTCATTGCCGGCATTGTTATGCGCTATGGTACCCGGATTCAAACTCTGGCTTGGACCGCCATTTACATAGTTGCCCCCTTTGCTTGTGTCTACTATCCGGTCTCCATCCTCCCCCCCTGGGCTCAAACCATTTCTCGCTTTGTCCCCGCCTCGTATGTTTTTGAAGCCATGAGAACAACCCTTGCTGGCGGCACAGTCCCTCTTACTAATTTAATCTGGCCACTTATTTTATGTCTGACTTATTTCCTGCTCGCCGCCTACATGATTCACCGGAGTTTCTTGCACATCCTCAAACGGGGACTAATTTCCGTTGAATAAATTATGGGTAAATTACTCTGTATTGTTGGCCCAACCGCTATCGGCAAAACCGCTCTTGCCCTCCATTTAGCTGCCAAAGAGCCGTCAACTCTGATCTCGGCCGATTCTCGTCAGGTCTATCGTGGGATGGATATCGTAACCGGCAAAGATCATCCAACCAATACTCAACTTTTTGGGATTGATCTCGTTGCTCCCGATGAATCCTGCTCAGTCTCTGTTTGGTATAACGCCGTCATGCCGATCATCACTCAATCTTGGGAAGAGGGGAGACTCCCCATCGTTGTTGGCGGAACCGGCTTCTATGTTCATGCTCTCACTCATGGGATCCATACGTTGTCCGTCCCTATTAATCAGGAGCTTCGTAGCCAGCTGACAACTCTTTCGTTACCTAAATTGCAAGCCAAGCTTTGTGCTATCGCCCCCGCTCGTTTTTTTGCCATGAACCATTCCGATCAATCTAATCCTCGTCGCCTCATTCGGGCAATTGAAGTGGCTCTTTCCTCTTCGCTTTCCCCAACTGTTAATCTTTCCCTTCCGCAAACTCAATTAATTGGCCTGCGCTATTCATCCTTAACTCTGCAAAAAGAAGCTATCCGCGCCCGCGTCCTCTCTCGCCTCCAAACCGGTGCCGTCCGTGAAACCAAAAAATTACTGCAAAAATACCCAGCTAACCTTCCCTCCCTGACAGCCATTGGCTATCGCAGTCTAATCGCTCACCTAACAGGCAAATTATCCCAAGCCGAATTGATCGATCATTGGGTAGCGGGAGAGCTCGCCTATGCCAAACGCCAGCTAACTTGGTTTCGTCGGGACAAAAGTATACAATGGTACGATATCGACAAGGAGGATTATGACTACCCAAAGAATTGACATTTCCAATCGAACTATCATTTTTAGTGTTTTCTTCTTGCTTGCTCTCTGGCTCCTTTACCAGATTCGCAGCATTATCATTTTAATATTTATCTCCTTTATTTTGATGACTGCCGTTAACCCCCTAATCAAATTAGGCAAAAAAATTCGGATTCCCTCACTTCTTATTATGTTGGTGGTCTACATTGGAATAATTACTCTCCTAACTACCGTCGTGGCCTCTCTAGTTCCTGCCGTCATTGAACAGACCCGTGGATTAACCCAAATGATTCCCATTTACCTGCATAACCTCGAAGGGGTTTTTAACACTCAGTTTGACCCTAGTGTCGCTGGCAGTTACTTTAGTAGTATTCCCAGTAATATTCTCAAACTCGCCGCCGGTCTCTTTGATAACATTATTAACATCTTGGCCGTTTTCTTTTTGGCCTACTATCTCACGCTCGAACGCCCCCATCTCCACAAATATCTCTTGCGTTTCTTCCCACGCGAGAAAGCCGAAGAACGCGCCGAAGGGCTCGTTCTCGCTGTTGAGAGTCAAGTCGGTGGTTGGGTTCGCGGTGAACTCTTGCTGATGGGGATCATTGGCCTCATGACCTACCTCGGACTAATTTTGCTTGGGATTCCCTATGCCCTCCCCATTGCCGTCCTTTCAGGATTACTCGAAGCGGTCCCCAATATCGGGCCAACCATCGCGGCCATTCCGGCGATTTTAATGGGTCTGACTGTCTCTCCCATCGTTGGATTAGGTGCCTTGGCTATGAGTATTTTGATTCAACAACTAGAAAACAACCTTATTGTTCCCAAAATTATGCAGTCAGCGACTGGTACCAAACCGTTGGTAACCATTTTAGTTTTACTAATTGGTTATACTCTTGGCGGGATTGCGGGAGCTGTTCTTGCGATGCCAGTCTTTTTAACCATCCAAACCATCGTCGTTGAATATAATAAAAACTAGTTGAGGAGGTTCTATGGATATTTCTCTTTGGCAGCAAGCTTTAGTATCGGTTTGGCAAAATACCATTGGGTCCAGCTTTGCTTTTCTTCCCAATCTAATAGGAGGACTACTGGTAGCCTTACTCGGTATCATTATTGGTCAGTGGGTGAGTACCTTAGTTGTTAAAGCTCTTCAATTACTCAAACTTGATTCTTTCATCAAAGACACCAAATTTAAGAACTTTCTTCTCAAAGCCGAAGTTACCCAGAAGCTCGAAATTATCATTGGCTCCATTTTCAAATGGTTGATTGTATTGACTTTCTTTATTGCCGCCACCAATATTATTGGTCTTCAAGCCGTCTCGGCTGTTTTGGGCGGTATTCTCGCCTATGTTCCCCATGTTCTCTCAGCTGTCATTGTCCTAGCCCTGGGGGTTCTTTTGGCCGGCCTAGTGGAAGGTTTCGTCAAGGGGGCGTTGGCCTCAGTTGATCTCAAAACCTCCCGCCTCATGGGCAAAATTGCCAGTTACGCCGTCATTACTATCGCTACCTTAGCCGCTTTCTCCGAACTCAAAATTGCCGAAAGCTTTGTTAACATCCTCTTTATCGGTCTCATTGCCATGTTGGCTCTTGGGTTTGGTTTGGCCATCGGCCTGGGTGCCAAAGACTTGGTCGGCAAAATTCTCTCCGACTGGTATAAAGACGTCCAACACGACCTAAAAAAATAATTCTTCATGACTATTCTTCACAGCCTTATTCTGGGCATCATTGAAGGTTTGACCGAATTTTTGCCCGTCTCCTCAACTTTTCATTTGATTACTGCCAGTCGGCTGCTTGGTCTTACCCAAACCGAGTTTATCTCTCTTTTTGAGGTAGTTATTCAGTCTGGCGCCATTCTTTCTCTCTTATTTATCTATACCAAGACCTTATTACACAATTCCCGCTTGCTCTCTCTCACCATAATTTCCTTTGTCCCGACCGCCATCCTCGGCGGCCTCCTTTACCCCATTATTAAAGGAACTTTTTTTCTCAATTCCTCTCTCCAACTTAGTGTCTTTATTGCCATTGGATTAGTCTTTTTTCTACTGGAAGCTTTGCTTGCCCGCAAGCACTTGGTTCTTCATTATGAACTTGCCGACTTAACCAATCAGCATGCGGTCTTAATTGGCTTTGCTCAAGCCTTAGCGATTATTCCCGGAGTTTCTCGCTCGGGTATTGTCCTTATCATTATGCTTTTACTTGGTTACCGCCGTGACGAATCCGCCCGCTATACATTCCTTCTCTCTATCCCCACCATTCTTGCCGCTAGCGCCCTTGACCTTTATCAAGGCCGTCACTTATTTATCGGTAGCAGTCCTTATTTTCTTCCTCTCCTAATTGGTTTTGTCAGTGCCTTTATTACTGCCTACTTTGTCGTCCATTGGCTTCTTTTGTTCCTTCGTACCCACACCCTGAGACTTTTTGCTTGGTACCGACTGATTGTGGGAACACTTCTAGCTCTTTAGGGTAAGACTTTAACATTGAGTGGATTTGCGTAAACCGGGATTAATCCGCCACTAGCACTGAACATTTCCATCCGGAGGAGCTCCAGTGAGCCGATCCCTGGATAACTCACCGTAAAGAGAGTTGTTTGAGTACTGGTTAATTCTCCCCCCGCCTGCCAGGTAATCTGCATCTTTTTGCCCAAAGAATCGGCCCCCGCCGTTTGCGCTGTGACTTGCACGTTATCCCCCGGTGTAATAATCAACGGTTCACTCACGTATCCCAATTCCACCATTCCTCGCACTGTCCCCGCGGCGTTACTGACATATACTGCTACCTTCCCGCTCTCAACCTTCCGCAGTCCTACTTGTGCCGACCTCGTGACGTCATATAGTAGCAAGTTGCCTTCCCAGTCAGCCCGATTCCCGTTCACGGTCACCCAGACTTTGCCAGTGCGCGCCGAATCCGGGATTTTTACTTCCAGTACACTATTACTCCACCTGACGATTGCCGAATCCATTGCTTCCACATTTCCCACATACACTTTGCTCCCCCATTTATACTCGCCAAAATTCGCTCCCAAGACTACGACCGTATCTCCAGTTTTCCCAAAAAAAGCGTTGACTCGTTCAATTCTGGGGGGGCTATTGGGATAATTGGGTGGAGGTGTCACAACTGGAGCTTCCACTTCGCCTGCCGCTCCCGATCGATTTTCCGTATCTTGTTGAGCTAATTGGATTGAGAGGGGAATAATCATCACCAGAAATAAAATCACGTTAAAACCCACAATCCGCTTCCATGTCAAAGTGTTGTTAACTCGCTCGTAAAAATTTTCCGCCATATTTCTCCTTATTATATCCCTTATTTCGCTTGACCCTTAATAGTAATTACGCGGTCCTGGTGGTCAAAATTAATCGTAAAGTCATCGAACAAACCCTTTCTTCCCAGAATATAAGTGGTCGAATTGCTCTCTGTAAAAGTTGCGGGGAACTCAATCTCTTGCCCAGCTAACTGAAGAACAATCTTGTCCAGATAAGCAAATGCCGGGACTCCTGAGAAACCCTGCAAAGTAATCCGCTTGGCTTTGGCCAAATCCACTCCTGTATCATGTGCCGCCTGTAAAGGTAGAGTTGAGACAACCGCTCCCGAATCTAGTAAAAACGTTGTATCCACATATCCTGACAAAGTTTTCAAAGGCACCGTTACCTTGGGTTCTTGCACAAACCCAAAGTTTTCATACAAGGTATTTTTATATGGGATTTTGTACTCTATCTGTCCAAAACTATTGTTAATTGAAACTTGGTTTACTTTCCCGCGCCCCACTCCTCTAATCAGCAAAAACACTCCAATTACCCCCGCAAACGCAAACAACGAGACAATCTTTAAAATTGCTCCCAATTTAGTCCCCGCTTCAATTCCTTCATCCAATCCGTGTGTGTCATAACTTATGCTCGCCATGTCTTCCATGCTATCATATATCTTATGCCATTTGCATCTGATCTCGCTCTCGCCTATGCCCTCGCCGGGCTTGCGCTTTTAATTAACATGCTTCTTCTCGTCTGGGTTGCCAAACTTTCTCGCCACTATAACTCCCTAACTCATGGAGTCGAACCCAAATCTTTGATGCGGGTCCTCGAAGGTATCCAGCGGACGCTCTCCGAACATGAAGCTCGCAGCCTAACTACCAAGGCTGACCTCAAAAAGCTTACCGACGCCACTCGCCTCCATTTACAGCACTTGACTCTTAAACGCTTTAATCCTTTTGGTGATACCGGCGGCGATCAAAGCTTTATTTTGGCTATTCTCGACGGTAATTCCGATGGAGTAGTGATCACCTCACTTCACAGTAGAGAAAATACTCGTTTCTATGTAAAATCAGTAAAGGGTGGGGTCGGTATCGATCACCCACTTTCCAAAGAAGAGCAGAAAATTATCAAACGCTAAAGGAGCCCGATTCTTATGAAAAATCCACTCATCAAAGGTCTGTTATTTGGTTTACTTGCCTTTTTGCTCTCAGGTGGTGCCAGTTACGCCACCACTCTTTACCTCTACTCCTCCGATTCTGGTCCCATTTCTCCTGCCGCCACCCCTGGTATTGGTGGTGGGTTAAATATTGATCCCAATGCTCTCAAAACTGCCGAATGCCCCATTAATGGCGCGATGTATACCGTGGCCGAACAAAAAGTCTGGAGTGCTCGTCGGCCTCTTTATGTGATGATTGAAAATTCAGTCGATGCACGTCCTCAATCTGGACTGTCTTCTGCAGACATTATCTACGAAATGGTAGCCGAAGGCGGGGTCACCCGTTTTGGCGCCGTCTATCTGTGTGGAGTTTCAGCCCAAGATACCATTCTTGGCCCGGTCCGCTCGGCCCGTACTCCCTTTGTCAATCTTGCTTCCGAATACAACTATCCGCTCTATGCTCACGTCGGTGGAGCCAACTGTAGTAGTGCCGATGGGGGTAAAACCTGTACAACCGATAAACGTGTTCAAGCCTTGGAACAGCTCTCTTCCTATGGTTGGGTCGGCAGCAAAGGTAATGACTTGAACCAATTTAGTATCGGCTTTCCCACCTACTGGCGCGACTACGAGAGGCTTGGTCGTACGGTAGCCACCGAACACACCATGTATAGTAGTAGCGAAAAACTCTGGAAGTTTGCTGCTGGTCGGGGTTGGACCAATAAATCTCCTGATGGAAAGCTCGAATGGAAAGATAAGTTTGTGCCCTTCACCTGGAAGGACGATGCCAATTCCGATAAGCGTGGAACCACCAACACCATTTCTTTTGGGTTTTGGGAAAGTTATCACGACTTCGACGTCACCTGGAATTATGATGCCGGATCCAATAACTACTCTCGCACCAATGGTGGTTCTCCCCACCAGGATTTGAACAACCAATCTACGCTAACCGCCAAAGCTATCGTGATCCAGTTTGTCAAAGAATTGGGTCCCTTAGACGATCACAAACACATGCTCTACGAAGTGATTGGGACCGGTAAAGGCCTGCTCTTCCAAGACGGCACCGCCACCGAAATCACCTGGAGCAAAAAAGATCGCGAGAGCCGCACTGTCTTTACCGACTCCAAGGGTAAGAAAATCTCTTTCAACCGCGGCCGACTCATGATCGAGGTTTTGCCCTCCGATAACGAAGTCAAGTATTGATTTGACTCAGTTCGAGTAGTTTGATCTATCTTTGTACACGAGTACTTTTGCTGTACAATTTCACTATACGACCGAAGGGAGTCATATGGCCAATTTAACTGATTTCATTGTTTCCAAAGTTCGGATCAAATTACTCGAAGTTTTTTTGGGTTCTCCCGCTGACATGTTCTACATTCGAGAACTCACCCGCAAGATTGACGAAGAAATTAACGCCGTCCGGCGTGAACTCATCCACATGAACGACTGCGGTATGGTCAAAGAAGAAACTCGCGGCAACCGGCGCTACTATACCTTTAACAAAAACTATCTTTTTCACAAAGAACTAATGAGTATGATTGGCAAAACCACCGGTCTCGGCAAAGCCATCAGTCACTCTGCTCCCAAGCTGGGACACATCAAGTTTGCCATGATCTCTGGGCGCTTTGTCCGTCACATGCCTCGCGCCAAAGATACCGTCGATCTTTTGCTCATTGGCGAGATTATCTTGCCCCAGCTCTCCGAGTTAATTAGAGAGCAAGAAGCCGTGCTCGGCCGGGAAATCAACTATACAGTTATGACCAACGAAGAGCTGGAGTATCGCAAAACCCATAACGACCCCTTTATTGGTCGCATTCTCGAAGGTTCTCGCGTCATGATTATTGGTGATGAAGAAGATCTAGTGGCATGATCACAACCAAAATAACCAAAATCGGTAACTCCAAAGGTATTGTTATCCCCCATGAAATTATCCGCGCGCTGGCTCTCGAAGAAGGTGATCCCGTGGAGCTAGTCTACTTAGAGTCTACTCAAATCCTCTCGGTCCGTTTCCCCCATACAAAACAGCTAAAACTAGCTGCTTAAGGTATACTTATTTTCTATGAAACTCCGTCGCAATCTCTTTCTTATTGGTCTCCTAACCGCTTTGGCGCTTGTTATCGATGCTCCCAAAAATTATCCTGTCAACTTCTCTTTTTTTGGCCGCCCCATCTCGTTTGTGATTACTAGCCCGACCCTAAAACTAGGTTCTTGGGAGCGCGATTTAACTATCAAACAAGGACTAGATTTGCGAGGTGGTACCGAAGTTATCCTCGAAGCCGACATGAGTTCTCTTGACTCAGCCGATCGTACCGATGCCCTCGAATCCGCCCGTGAAGTCATTAGTCGCCGGGTCGACCTTTATGGTGTCACCGAATCCACCGTTAAAACCTCTATCAGCGGTGATAGCCATCGCATCCACGTTGCTCTCCCCGGTGTTGATAATCCCGAACAAGCTCTTGCCCTAATCGGTAGCACCGCACGACTTGATTTTCGTGAACTCCCGGTAGCGACCGACAGCGCCCTTTACTCCGACTTTCTCTCCACCGGTTTATCCGGCAGCGATCTGAAAAAAGCCAGTGTGACTTTTAGTTCCAACACTGGCAAACCCGAAGTATCCCTCCAATTTTCCGAAGCCGGAGGGGCCAAATTTGCCGAAATCACTGGTCGTAACATCGGTAAACCACTCGCCATTTTCCTAGATGACTATCCTCTCTCCGCCCCGGTGGTCCAAGCCAAAATCGAGGGTGGCAATGCCGTGATTACCGGTGAGTACACGCTTGACGAAGCCAAAAACCTGGCGATTACCCTCAATGCCGGTGCCCTCCCAGTCAAAATTACTGTCCTCTCTCAGCAAAACATTGCGCCCACCCTGGGATCCGTCAGTGTCACCAAAAGTCTTCGGGCCGGCGGAATCGGCTTGGGGCTGGTAGCTATTTTTATGATTTTTAACTATGGCTGGCTGGGCCTTGTGGCTGACCTCGGGTTGATTATTTACGCCCTCCTAACTTTGGCTATCTATAAATTAGTTCCAATCACCCTCACTCTCCCTGGCTTAGCTGGTTTTCTCCTCTCTATCGGGATGGCCGTCGACAGCAATATTCTGATCTTCGAACGCATGAAAGAAGAGCGGCGGAAAGGTAACAATCTTCGGGAAAGTATGGAACTCGGGTTTGGCAAAGCTTGGGATGCCATCAAAGATGCCAATATCGCCACCCTTATGACCACTTTTATTCTCTATAATCCTTTTGAATGGAGCTTCTTAAACAGTTCCGGTCTGGTGCGCGGGTTTGCTCTTACCCTTTTCCTAGGTATCGCCATCTCCCTCTTTACCGGCATCTTTGTCACTCGCAATCTCCTGCGTGCCTCTATTATTAAGGACAAACTATGAACGATAAATTAGTCATTCTCCAGCCCATGAAATATTACTGGGCGTATTTTCTGCTCTCCCTTATAGTTATTATTCCCGGATCCTATTCCCTGATTCGCTACGGCCTGTCTCCCTCCATCGATTTTACCGGCGGCACTACCTTTGTCTGGCAAGGCGATAATCTATCTCAGGTCATCTTGGAAGAGCGTGCCAAGGAACTCAATATTTCGCTCGAAAGTATTGCTCAGTCAGGTAACACCTGGACTCTGGCGACCCCTCCTTTGGCCGAAGGGGTTTATCAGCAGTTCAAACCCCTAGAAGTTCAGGAATTGTCTTTTGCCACCGTCGGTCCTAGTCTCGGCGCCGAATTAATCAAAAAAACTATTTATGGGATTGCGCTCGCCGCTCTCTTCATCCTGACCTATGTCGCTTATCGTTTCAAAAATTTCAAATTTGGGGCTTCCGCCATTCTTGCCATGTTCCACGACTCGCTTGTTTTGCTCGGGGTCTTTTCCCTCTTGGGTCATTACTATCAGGTCAAAGTTGACACTCTCTTTGTCACCGCCCTGTTAACCATCCTGTCTTTTTCGGTTCACGATACCATTGTGGTCTATGATAGGATCCGCGAACTCAAAAAGAAACACGGATACCTCGAATTTCCTGATCTAGTTAACCGTGCAGTGGTCGAAACCATGGGCCGAAGTCTCAATAACAGTTTGACTATCATATTTATGCTCCTAGCTATGTACTTGCTTGGCGGAGAGACCACCAAATGGTTTATTTTTGCTCTTCTGGTTGGGACTGTTTCCGGTACCTACAGCTCTACCTTCACCGCCGCGCCAATCCTGATTTTGTGGGATAAACTCAAAAAACCTCCGGGTCGGTAGTAAGCCAGATTCTGTTTCTCGGTAATCATTTCTCTATGCCCGCAAACTTTAGGACTCGTCCGCCTTGCGGCGAGACAGGGGAGTGTTACCCGTCATCCAATTCGTCGGTTGCAGCGGGGAGGATTGCCCGTTTCACTTCCGCGTTAGCGGAACTGCTAGCTTACGCTAACCACCCTACACTCTGCTGTCTGGACTTTCCTGACAACCCCGCCGCTCGAGAGCAGCGTGGGTCGCCCGATCACCCTCCAACCCGAAGGTATGCGTAGTATATCAGAAGCTCTATAATAATAATTTATGACTTGGTATTTATACACCGTAATTAGCATTTTTTCGATTGCCATTGGTAACTTATATCAACGAATCGCTATGAAAGAAGAAGAGAGCAATCCTTATGCAGGTTCTATAATTTTCCAATTTGTCCTAACAATTTTGACCGGCATCTTTGCTCTGATAAAAGGTTTTGAATTCCCTCCCATCAATTTAATTGGATATTTTTTAATTAGCACT
Source organism: Microgenomates group bacterium GW2011_GWF2_46_18 (assembly GCA_001002415.1). Lineage (GTDB taxonomy): Bacteria > Patescibacteriota > Microgenomatia > UBA1400 > UBA12108 > LCMB01. Next base: position 17,843 of record LCMB01000001.1, on the reverse strand, counting down.
TTATTCTATGGTTTCGGGACCTTGTCTTATTTTCACGCACTCAAGCATATTGAAGCTTCCGAGTCCACCATTCTCACCAGTATCGGAGGTATGGTTACGATAATTTCTGCATATATATTTCTCGGAGAACGTTTAACGTTATTTCAATTGCTAGGATTTGTTTTTATCATTGCGTCTGTTGGAATTGTGTCGGCCAGCAATAGGGGAATTAGGTGGAATCGCGGGATAATTTATGCGATTGTTGGTACATCATTATATGGCCTAGCCGTAACCAATGATACTTTTATCCTCCGTTCGTATGATGCCATTTCATATACTCCGGTCATCTCATTTCTCCCCGGTTTATTACTTGTCTTACTCAAACCTTCTTCATATAAATCAGTTATTGAAACTCTCAACAATAAACGTATTCGACCACTTTTCCTCTATTGTTTCTTTTACGCAGTGCAGGCAGTTACCTACTATTTGGCCTTAGAAAGCGGTGCGATGGCTTCACAAATGGCTATTTTATTCAAAACCGAGATTATTCTTACTATCATTCTAGCAGCCGTTTTTCTGCACGAGCGTTCTCATTTACTGCGTAAATTTGTCGCTACTGTCCTTGTTCTTGTTGGTGCTTATTTTCTACTTTGACCCCAGCTCTTTTACCCGCTTCTCTAAATACTCTTTCGTATTTTTACTACTATCCTCGATAATTTCCTCAAACAAAGTGTCAAGGATCTCTCCTACTTTTTGACTTGGCTTTATCCCGAGTAATTTCATCACCTCGGTCCCATTAATTTTCATATCCTTGAGCGATAACGGCTCATACAGTTGCTCCCCGATCCGCTTCTGCATCTCCGTCAGCCTCCAGCTGGTTGTCTTGCTCCCGCTCCCCACCCGGTCTCCGATCCTTAGAGCAATAATGTCGTGAATATTCTCTACTCCCACTCGGCGGATGAACCGGCGGATCGCCGCATCCGTCATCTTGGGGTCATAGGTAAACATGTGCCAGCGGACCAAGGTAAACACGCGGTCCTGATCATGCTTGGACAATTTTAATCTCTCGGCAACTTTTTTCGCTGTTCTGGCTCCTTTGACCTCGTGACTATGGAAAGTCACTCCTCTGGGTCCTTCCGCTTTGGCTACCGTTGGCTTATCGATATCATGTAGTAATGTTGCCAAGCGAACGACCGGGTCTGGTGATGTGCAAGCGCGCAGTGCCTCGATCGAGTGGGTATACACATCGTAAATGTGGTGTCCTGCCTGTTTTACATCCTTAGTAAGCAGTAATTCCGGGATCACAATCTCTAAAATTCCGGTACCCGCCATCATGATAACTCCGTCGGCTGCATGCTGGGTAGCAAGCAGTTTCATCATTTCCGCGCCGATCCGCTCCCACGAAATCTCTTTGAGGTTAGGCACTTTTGCCTGTAAAGCAGCGAGAGTTTTTTCTTCGATCGCAAACCCTAGTTGGCTAGCAATCCTAATCGCTCGCAGGATTCGTAGGGCATCTTCGGTAAAGCGCTCTGTTGGGTCTCCCACCGCTCGAATCAATTTTTGTTCTAAATCTTTCTTTCCTCCGTACGGATCCACCATTTCTCCGTTTGTCTTCATCGCCATCGCATTAATCGTAAAATCCCGTCGTAACAGATCTTCTTCAACAGTTTTACCCCACACTACTTTGTCTGGTCGGCGTTTGTCACTATACCCAAACTCTGTGCGGTAAGTCGTAATGTCATACAAGACGTCTTCATTAATTATTCCTTCATCCAGTCCAAACTGTTTCCGCACATGCTTGCCGGCCACTTTTACCGTCCCATACTCGTTGTCATAAAAACATTCCGTAAACAAAGGTTGAATCTGTTCGGGCGTTGCATTAGTAGTCACATCCCAGTCGTAAGCCGGAATTTCTAGCAGTAAATCTCGTACTGCTCCTCCGACAATCCAGGCTTCATAACCCGCTTTCTCTAGGGTCTCGACGATTTTGGTGACTCCCGCGTCCAATTTAAACTTCATGCCCCCATTATACCCGCTTCTACCCATTCTAGGTTAAAATAACCCCATGGAGATCCGTGTTAAAACCAAAGTTGAGGGCCAAGCTTCCGCCGAGCATATTCTTCAAACGATTCTCAAAAATCGTGGCTACTTAACTTCCAAACAACAAACCGAATTTTTGCATCCCCCCGCTCCCACCCTGGCCTATCTTCTTCAAACATCCGGTTTGAAAAAATCTTATCTGCGCCAGGCCCAGCAGTTGTTGGATCAACACCTTGTGCTTGGTCACGATATCTGTGTCTTCGGCGATTATGATGCCGACGGAGTGACGGCAACCGCTGTCATGTGGCTGGCGCTAACCGCCTATGCCAAAAAAACTGACTCCACCTCTCGGATCTTACCCTTTATCCCCGACCGCCATCGCCATGGCTATGGTTTGTCCGATTTGGCGGTGAGTGAAGTTTTGGATGGTTCAGCTTTCAAGCTCACCCAAATCCGTGATTTTGCTCCCCAGCTCATTATCTCCGTCGATACCGGCATTGTCGCCCACTCTTCGATTGACCGTTTTCGGAAAGCCAAGCGGGACATTCTTCTCACCGATCACCACCAGCCAGAAGTTACTTTGCCCAAAGCGAGCGCCATCCTCCACACCACCGCTACTTCCGGTGCTGGTGTCGCTTGGCTCTTTGCCTACTTTCTACTTGGCGAGCAAGCCCTCGCTCTTTTGGATTTGGCCACGATCGGGATCGTTGGCGATATGATGCCCCTAACTTCGCTCAATCGCTCGCTGGTTGCCGCCGGTCTTCACGCTCTCACCAAAACCAAACGTCCGGGATTATTGGCAATGAAACAGATGATGGGCATTACCCAAAAACCGATAACCACCTATGATCTTAGCTTTGGTTTAGCTCCCCGCATCAATGCTTCCGGTCGGATCTACAACCCTCTCGACGCTCTCAGATTGCTTTGTACTCACGACTCACATTTGGCGGGTGAACTCGCTGTTAAAATCGAATCTCACAACCAGGATCGGCAGACCTTGACTGACCAAGCTTTAACCCAAGCAGTCGCACGCAAATCTACCCACAAAATCATTGTAATTAAAGGGGATTATCACGAGGGAGTCATCGGCTTGGTGGCCGGCAAATTAGTTGAAATGTTTCACCGTCCCGCCGTGGTGATGTCAGTGCATGATAATCTTGTCAAAGGTTCCGCTCGCTCTCTTCCCGGCATCAATATTACCGATCTCTTGCGTTCTCTCCCTACTCCTTTCTTGGGTCTGGGCGGTCACGCCCAAGCCGCCGGCTTTAGTTTGGATGTTTCCCAGGTCAAAACTTTTACTGCGAAACTCGAAGCCTTGGCCAATCGATTAATTCCCGATTCCGCCCTTGTCAAAACCGAGCACGCCGATCTCTCTCTTTCGCTCAACAATTCTTCCTTGTCCTTGGCCAAACTACTCCACACTCTCGAACCTTTTGGCATCGGCAATCCCAAACCCAAATTTTTGTTTACCGATTTGACTGTCTTAGAAGACCGCGCTCTCGGTTCTGAGGGGAAACATCACAAGCTAACCGTAGAACAAGAGGGGATTACCCGCGAAGTTCTATTGTTCAATACCAAACACCACCATCCGCTCAAGTACCTCAAGTCTCTGATATGTACTCTCGATATTAATCTTTGGCGTGACAAACAGTCGCTCCAACTCATTGCTTCCTATGTCGAAACCTAAGCCAACTATTTTCCCCCTCTCCCGCCAATTATTTGCTCTTGGCTGTCTGTTTTTGCTAGCCGCTTATCCCGGCCACAACCGTTTGCAGACGATAGTTCTTACTCCCGGGCCCCTCAAAAACTATGTTTTAGGTGAACTGAACCCGGCCGTTTATCCCGTGAGCGATAAAACCCCAGTTCCCCCGACATTAGCTCGCGGCATTGTGATCCAAGATATAAGTAGCAAATCCCTGCTCTTTTCTCGTCAAGCTGACGTTCCTATGCTCCCAGCCAGTACCACCAAAATTATGACCGCGTTAGTTGCCCGTGAGTATTGGACCGATCTAAATACTGTCCTAACCGTCAAAAACGAAGACCGCGCCATCGGTCAAACAATTGATTTGGTCCGAGGTGAACAGCTCACCATAAAGAGTCTCCTCCAAGGATTGTTAATTCACTCCGGTAACGATGCGGCCCTCGCCCTCGCCGATAACTATCCCGGAGGTTACTCCGCTTTTGTCTTGGCCATGAATGCCAAAGCCAAGGCTCTTCACTTGGATCATACCGTCTACAAAAACCCGAGCGGCGTTGAGCAATACGGTCACGTGACTACCCCCCGCGATTTGGCCATTCTGGCTGGGGTTGCCATGACCGATCCTTTGTTTGCCGAAATTGTTGGCACCCGTCAAACCATCATTTCTGACACGACCGGTAACATAACTCACCCCCTCACAACTACCAACGAACTTTTAGGAGTTATCCAGGGACTTACTGGTCTCAAAACCGGTTGGACCGAAAATGCCGGGGAGTGCTTGGTTAGTTACGTCAAACGGGATGAGCACGCTGTTATCCTGGTCGTTTTGGGTTCCACCGATCGTTTTGGCGATACCCGCACCCTAATCGACTGGGTTTACTCTCATCACACGTGGCAAGAGCCTCGGCTCTAGTCTATAATTCACGGTATGCGCACCAAAATTTCGGCTGTTTCAAAGTCCCTTGGCCAAACCGTAACGCTTGCCGGTTTTGTCCATTCCCTCCGTAATCAGGGCAAAATTGCCTTTCTTCGTTTGCGCGATGACTCGGGTTCCCTCCAAGTAGTTATCCTAAGTAGTAATGTCGAGGCATTTTCAATTGTCAAATCTCTTTCCGTCGAATCCGTCGTCGAAATAACGGGGTTAGTCAAAGCCGCTCCCCAAGTTCCCGAAAAACTTGAACTCGAAGCCCAAGCTATCACCGTGCTTTCCGTCGCTGATTCATCGCTCCCCATTCCCGTTTCTGCCGAAAAGGGAGCCGTTGATGTCGATGTCGCCAAACGTTTTGATTGGCGCTGGCTTGACTTACGCAAAAGCGATTCTCACCGTATCTTCCGCGTTTGGACCGCTCTGGAACAGGGGATGCGCGCCTATTTTGCCGAGCATGATTTTGTTCAAATCTATGCTCCCAGTCTGATGAGTGCCGCCAGCGAAAGCGGGGCCGAGGTCTTCGAAGTTAAATATTTCGAAACCAAAGCCTATCTTGCCCAGTCTCCTCAGTTCTACAAACAAATGGCAATCGCCAGTGGTTTTGAAAAAGTCTTTTTGGTTGGTCCGGTTTTTCGCGCCGAACTCAGTTTTACGACTCGTCACATGACCGAGTTTACCGGCTGGGATTTTGAAATTGCCTACATTAATTCCCATCACGAAATTATGGATACCCTCGAAGCCTCCCTCAAAGCTGGCTTTACCGAGCTCAAAAAACAAGAGCTTATCCAAGAATCTATTTCTTTTCCTTTCGCTCGCCTTACCTTTACCGATGCCAAAATCCAGCTTCAAAAATCTGGCATTACTAGTGATAAGCCCCACGATTTTTCTCCTGACGAAGAACGGGAAATTTGCCGATTGGTCAAAGAGGATTCTGGCAGTGACTTTGTCTTTATCTACGACTATCCCCCCGAGGGCAGGGCTTTCTACCACATGCGTCACACCGATAATCCCGCGCTAACCCGTGGTTTTGATTTGCTCTACAAAGGGGTAGAAATTACTACCGGCGCTCAACGGGAACATCGCTATGATGTCTTAGTTAAGCAAGCCAAGGAACGTGGTCTCACCGCCGAATCTCTATCCGACTATCTCAACTTTTTTAAATATGGTTGTCCTCCTCATGGTGGAGTTGGGATCGGTCCGGGTCGGATTGTTGCCCAAATCTTGGGTCTCTCTAGCGTCAAAGAATCTGCCTTCCTCCCCCGTGATGTCAAACGTCTCCGCCCCTAACTTACTCTACCCATTCATCAGCCAAAGCCGGTACATACCCCACAAAATCACTGTCTCCTCGAAATACGTAAACTGGCTGCATAAATTGTTGAGGCTGTTCCGCATCATAATATGCCAAGGTAATTTCGCGGACTGTCACTTCTTTGGTCTCTGGTTTGACCGCCACGATATACCCCCCATTGCTCTGCATCCGCTTCCATGCTTCACCCACAGTAATCAGTGGATACACCGCTGATGTTTGCATATCAACCGGGAAGTAGTTGTAATCTAGCTGGACAAACTGCCGGTCATCTTCTCTCTGTAGTGCCAAGATTCCCGAAATGAGCCCTCGTTCCGCTCGGGGCGAAACTACCGGTGTTTCATCGACACTTTTCCGGTATAGATTGACTTGGACAAACTGAGACTGCGACAACGATACCGCTGAGACAATCTGCCCATTCTCGGCCTTAAGGTTCTGCACAGTATACGTTCCGGTTTTGATATCTTCCGGCAATAGTTCTACCCGTGACAAAAGGTTGTAAATTCGGTCAACCGCCTGGCTTTCATTATAAAAAATTGTGGGAGTCAAATAAGACGGGTCATCCTGCCACTTGCGGTTCATCACAAAAGCTCCGGTAATAATATCGATGGTAAAAGACGAAGGGACTGGACTGTTACTGTCCCAGCGGTAATTGCGCTCCGTCAGCTTCTTGGGTTCCTGGATAAAATTAAGCCGATTAGCCACTGCCTTGGCCATATCATATGCCAATAGATTTGGTTTTTTGATCGGCATAAAAAACACTGTAAATTGATTAGGTAAATTTGTTGGGAGCGTTCCCGTCCTAGTTTCTAGCCGGTAGGCGAGGGGGACGGTTGGTTTTTCGGGGAAAATCAATTTCGGCAACTTACCAAACTTCACGTCTGGTGGGGGTGGAGGAGGGGGATTAAGTTTTTTGTAATAGGAAATAGCTCCGCCAATCACTAGTCTTCCCACCATCAAAGCTACTATCCCGATCCCTCCGTACTTAATGACCTTCCTTGCTAGTGCACTCCCTTCACCCAAGTTATTCATCCCTCTAGTATATAATAACTCCATGACTATTCGTACTCGCTTTGCTCCTTCCCCGACCGGCTTCTTACACATCGGCAGTCTCCGTACCGCCCTCTACGCCTATGTACTCGCCAAACATTCTGGTGGGGATTTCATCCTGAGGATCGAAGATACCGACCAAAAACGCGAAGTCGAAGGAGCCCTCCAATCACTGCAGGATGTGCTCCACAAGTTTGGTCTCCAGTGGGACGAATTTTATATTCAATCCGCTCGCCATCAAACCGGCATCTATCAACAGGCCGCCGAAAAATTAGTCAAAGATGGTCATGCCTTCTATTGCCAGTGCCCAGCCCGCAATGCCCAATCTGATGGCTACTCCACGCTCATGCGTGACCCCTGCCGCGATCTGGGACTAACCAAGGGGGCGATCAAACTCCGCGTCCCCGATAACGAAACCATTTCCTATCACGATTTTGCACATCGCAAAGAGATTAGCTGGAGCAGTAACCAAGTCTATGATGCCACCTTACTCAAGTCCGATACTTTCCCGACCTACGCCCTAGCCGCCATGGTCGACGACCTCGACATGAAAGTTACCCACATCCTGCGGGGCCACGATTGGTTGCCTTCTACCCCCATCCACCTTTTAGTTCTTCGCTATCTTGGGGGGGAGCAGCCCCAGATCGGGCATCTCACCGATATCCTCTCATCGACTACCGGCAAAAAACTTAGTAAACGCCGTGATTCGGTCTTTTGTGAACAGTATTTAGAGCAAGGCTATCTTCCCGAGGCCATCCTCAATTTTGTGGCTCTTTTGGGCTGGGCCCCCAAAGATAATCGTGAGCTCTATACCCTGCCTGAGCTGGTCGAGCACTTTGACGCTCAAGGCTTTCAAGACGCCAATCCGCGCTTTTTCCTCGACAAACTCAATTGGTTTAATGGTCAGTACCTCCGCCGCAAATCTGATGCCGAGCTCTTGCCCCTCGTCCGTCCGCTTGTCCCCAATTCGGTTAATGATGAGCTTTTGCTCCAAATTATTCCTCTCGTGAAAACTAGAATTACTCTTCTCTCCGAATTCAAAAACCTGGCGGAATTCTTTTTCACGGAGCCCAAACCCTCTTCTTTTACTCCCGAAGATTTAGCCTATCTCAAGATGGCCTATGAGATTCTTACAACCTGCGACTGGACCAAGGAGGGAATTGAATCCAACCTGGTTTCTCAAGTCAAGGATCATGGCTGGAAGAATACTCCCTTTTTTGCCGCCCTTCGCTTAGCAGTTACCGGTAAACCCGTTTCCCCCCCGCTCACCGAATCCATGCTGATTTTGGGGCGTGACCTAATTCTTGAGCGTCTGCAGAAAGTTCTCTAAACTCATTAGTTTGGCCTCAGTTTCGTTTCTTTTCTTGACCTCAATTTGCTCTCCCGTCTTTTCCGAAACTACCGCTCGGTAGGGGATCCCGATCAAGTCCGCGTCCGCCAATTTGGCTCCCGCCATGACACTCTCTCGATCATCATACAAAACTTCGATTCCCGCTTTGGTTAGTTCGTTGTAGACCTTGTCGGCTTGTTTTGTCACGGCTTCATTCTTGCCGGCAATGGCCACCAAGTGGACCTTAAACGGGGCCGCTGATTCTGGCCAGATAATCCCTCGCTCATCGTGGAACTTTTCGACCAAGACTCCCATTGTCCGGCTGATCCCTATCCCGTAACAGCCCATGATCGGATATATTTTTTCGCCTTTGCTATTGGGGATGGTCAGCTCAAACGCCTTGGAGTATTTCGTCCCCAAATCAAACACATTCCCCACTTCCGAAGCCATGGCCGCTTTGAGTTTATCTCCGCTGCACTTGGGGCAAGAGTCCCCCTCTTTGTAAGTTTTGATATCGTCTACATTGACGCAGTAATCACACTTGCTGCAATAGAGTATCGGCGCTTCCCCGGCGTCGGTTAGGACTTCAAACTCGTAGCTGATTTTGTCGCTAAATCCACCCCCCGAAGCCTCCGTCGCTTTGGCGGTTAGTCCTAGTTTCCCAAAGATTCGCATATACGCGGCTTTCACCTTGGTATAGTATTGTTCAAAGTCCGCCTGGTTCTCATGCCAGCTGTACATGTCTTTCATGAGAAACTCCCTGCCGCGCAGGATCCCGCTTTTACTCCGTAGCTCATCCCGGAACTTCGCATTGATATGGTAAATTGAGAGCGGCAAATCATTTTTGCTGTGGATCCATTCTTTGGCCAGTGGGGTAACTGTCTCTTCATTACTTTGGGCTAGGGCATACTCGCGTCCCGTCCGACTTTTAATTTTAAACAAAACGTCACTCTTGTCCCAAGCCCCAGTTTGCTTCCACAAAGCCGATGGGTGCAAAATCGGCATCAATACTTCTTGTCCGCCGACATTGTTCATTTCTTCCCTGATAATTTGCGAAATCTTGTTTAGGACCCGGAGTCCCAACGGTGTATAGGTATACACCCCCGCCATTACTTGCCGGACAAACCCCGCTTGTACCAGTAGTTTGTGGTTGACTGTCTCCGCCGAACTCGGTGCCGTTTTAAGTGTCTTGCTAAACAATTTTGAATACTGCATAAAATTCTCCTCAGAATTAGTATAACCTACCTCCGACTACCGCGTCAGCTTTGTCGGGTGTGATCAACACACACTCATGATTCTCGTCCGGTACACCTAGCGTCAAACATTCCGACATAAACGGGCCAATTTGCCGCGGTGGGAAATTAACTACTCCCATGACCAACTTACCCATTAACTGCTCCTTGGTGTAGTGTTTGACTAGCTGGGCACTTGATACTTTGATTCCTATTTCTTCCCCAAAGTCGATTTTCAATTTGTACGATGGTTTCCTGGCTTCTGGAAAATCCTCTACCGCCAAAATTTTGCCCACTCGAATATCAATTTTGACAAAGTCATCATATGTTGCCATATATTTTTTCTCCTTTGATGGTATTAAATACAAAAAAACCCTTGCACATCCCCGAACCAGGGACATGCAAGGGCTCTCTCGAGCGGTACCACCTCGCCTTTTTACTTGGTTTCCTACTTCTCGCGTAGGCTCGGTCTACTCATCGCAGACTGCTCAGGGGCGGGAAACCCCGTCAACGCATTTATTAACTCACTTCATTATATGGTACTCGTCAACAGTTCAGTAAATAGAGGTGCCATTTGACTCTCCGTAATGGAATGCAAATCAATCGTAACCTGCTTCTGTATCCACTCCTCAAACCAATAAGTCCAAGCGTACCAAGTCGGGCTGGCCACTCCTCCATAGCGCTCTTTCAAATCGTCGATTCGTTCGCGGTAGCTGACAACTCCCTTGGGTGTGACCCGGCAGTCTGCATACATCAAAATGATGGCCGCGGTACTGGCTCTCTCTAGCTCCGCTTCCTTCGCTTCCGCAAAATAAAGTTTCTCCTCCTCAGCAATTAACTCGGTAAATTGATTTAACCCGGCTTCCTGCAAAATTCCTCTCGTTGCTTCCTGGGCATTCTCCCCATACTTCGCCCGATATTGTTTTTGGATCTTTTTCCATTCTTCTATGTTCTCAATTTTCCCAAAATTTGGATTGGTCAAATCAAACTTCACGATATTCCCGATGTCATGGATCAAACACAATTGGGTGATAAAGATGGGGTCACACTTGCTCTTCCAATGCTTCGCGACCGTTCTCCCCACTGCTCCCACCCGTAACTGATGAGTAACCAGCTGCGGCATATTGTGGTATTTTTGATAAAGTTCCTCAATCTGCACGAGCATATGCTACCATATCTATATGACCCCCAAACGCACTCATTACAAATCCCCCTTTGCCGAGTACTTTAACTACCTCTCCCGGATCGATCGGGGTAAACGCTATTCCCAGGAGTATGGCTCAATCCTCATTCTTTCCTTAGTTGAAGAAGTCGGCGAAATTGCCCGAGCCTACTTGGCCGAGCACGGCCGCAAACCCCTCAATCTAGCCGCCCAACGGGATGAATCCTACGAACAAGAACTCGGGGATTTGGTAGTCACTATTCTAAGAATTGCCCGGATCAAAGATATCAATCTCCACGAACGGATCCTCGGTTCCCTCAAAAAAATCGAAGCCCGCAAGCGTAAACCCAAAGAATAATGGTGCTAGTGATAAAATACGTCTATCTCTGCCGAGTCGTCTAATGGTAGGACAGCAGTTTCTGAAGCTGCTTATTGGGGTTCGAATCCCTGCTCGGCAACAATGAAACCAACCAACATCAATACAATCACCAATATATTTCTTATTATTGGTTGTTTCGCACTTACGATCGACTTTGTTCTAGCTACACATCTAGGACTTCAACTTAGTTTCTCTACGTTGATTAATGGTTGGACTAGATATGGACGACATCCAGTCTGGGTAGAGTTAATTGTCATTACTTTACTTTTTTGTACACTCCTTAGCGCGCTTATTGCTTTCAACTCTAAACCAAACACACGCGTAAAACTACTTAAGTATCTCGGAAGCAACAATGACAAGCTTTTTCAATTTGTTAATCCCTATATTATAGCTTTCATCGATGCCTTCATATTCTACAAAATTTTAGTAATGTATTTACTTGGTAGATACTAAAAAAAAGTTCCAACATCGTCCAGGAGACGCAACAAATGATTATTGATTCACATGTCCACATTTCACTTTACGAAAATAATGCTCAATCTCTCGAAGAAAGCAGAGATTTGTTGTTGCAAGAAATGGCCAGAAACGGGATTGAGTACGCAATAGTTATTCCTGATAATTTAGAAAATAAGGACGATATAGCAGATCTTGCAAAAGCAATCGAACTCACCAATGGGTATAAGGAATTTTTTCTTTTAGGGAGCCCTCAAATAATCCAACGGGGAAACAGCGAAATACAAAAGTATCGAGAATTACTAGAAAGTGGAACTGTTAAAGGCATAAAGCTATTTCCAGGCCATGATCCCTATAATCCAACAGATCAAAGATGTCTGCCATATTACGAACTTTTACAGAAATTAGGTTGCCCGGTAGTTTTTCATACCGGCGATATTTCTTCGGATCCAAATATTCAAAACCCCCTTTTCTATAATGACCCAAAATATATAGTCGAGATTGCCGATAAGTATCCAAAATTAAAAGTAATCATTACCCATTATTTTTGGCCCAAGATTGAATATTGCTATGAAATCACCAAGAACTCACCCAACATTTATTTTGAATTGGCTGGGACTGCAGACCCTGAAGTTCTAGAGAAAAGTGGCGGCATTGAGAAAATGATAAATGTACTTGAAAAAACCATTCAGAACAGGCCAGACAAAGTTATTTTTGGTACTGATTGGCCCATGTGTGATATCAAGAAACAAATTGATTTGGTAAAATCTTTAAAAATAGATGAAGACGAAAGAGAAAGAATTTTTAGTAAAAACGCGATAGAAGTTTATAAACTTCTAATTTAATAGTGTTTAGCTATGGTGTCGTAGGATCCTAGAGCTGCCCACCCAATCCCTCGACAAAAAGAGAAAACTCCAACCAGTGCTACAATTTCCTCATGAACTACAAAATCATTCCCTACGAAGAACGGTATCAGAAACAAGTAGTCGACTTGGTCGGCAGTCTCTTGGTCTACACCGGGACAATCTCATCCTCAGATTTACCTATAGACGACGAGGATCTAGATCACATTACGGAAGTATATTCTGGTCGCGGTGGTTTCTGGCTCGCCGTCAGCGAAGATCAAGTTATTGGTACAGTCGCCCTCAAAGACATGGGCGATAACACCGTTAAACTCAAGCGCATGTTTGTCCAATCAGATTTACACGGGACGGGAATTGGTGAAGCCCTCCTCCAATCCGCCCTCACTCACGCGCAAAAGCAAGGATTCACCAAGATTGTTCTTAACACCAACGAACATATGACTCGTGCCCATCACTTTTACGAAAAACATGGATTTAAAAATATTGGCAAGACTGGTACCCAATTGCACTACGAGCTTGAACTAGTATAGTTATTATGATGAATCAGCATGACAAGTTTATGCTTCTGGCATACCAAGAAGCGGGAAAAGCCAAGCAAAGAGGGGATTGGCCGTTTGGAGCCGTCGTTGTCAAAGAGGGGAGAGTAGTCGGGGCAGGCTATACCACCGATAAATCCGGCGGAGATGTGACCGAGCACGCCGAATTGGTTGCCCTCCGCGAAGCCTGCAAAAATCTGCACACCAACGATCTGCATGACTGTACTTTTTATAGTTCCAACGAGCCCTGTGCCATGTGTGCCGCCGGTATCTTCCAGGCCGGGATCGGCAATGTATATATCGGCGTATCAAGAGATGATCTGCCTCACCTTCTCCGCCCCAGGAAACTGCATATCGAAGATTTGGCCCAAGATTCTGGGCATGAAATCAAGATCCACCGAGGGATCCTCAAAGACCAGATTCTCTCACTCTTTGACGATATCCAGAAAGAATAATTTTTTTATTTTCTTGCGCGAGTCGCTGATTTATTCTAGAATCAGTTTATGACTACTAAATCCAAACCCAACATTCTTTCCGTCGCCGGTCCCAACTCCAAGTATCGAATCCAAGGTGCCGCTCCTGCCGGCTTTTGGGCTGGCTTGTGGCACGGGATTATCGCCCCCATGGTTTTCTTTGTCGGGTTGTTTACCGACAATGTCAAAATCTACGAAACTCACAACGCTGGCCGCTGGTATGACTTTGGCTTTTTGCTCGGTATCGGCGCCTACGCCAGCAAAACTATTAATTATTGTCGTTAGGAGATCGTATGATTGATAAGAAAAATTGTACTGAAAAATGTTGTGGCAAATGTTGCTCCCCCAAACACTACGGCGGCAGTAGTAGCAGTGCTGTCTATGGAATTGGGATTATCGGCGCGGCCTTCTATTACTTCCCTCACATCACTAACCTGACCGGATTTTTCCTCGCCGTCGGCAAAAGCCTCGTCTGGCCAGCCATGCTGGTCTACCAAGCTCTCTCTTTGCTGAAACTGTAATCAATTCTCTTCCTCTAGATATTTACTTCGATTTTTGAATGTGGAATAATCACTGCTAATGGGAAATAAACTAATTTCCACGTTCCTCTTTATCCTCCTGATAATTGTCAGTTTGAGTTTTGCTTATTACTACGGTACTCAAAAGCCGGACCAACCCCTGCCTTCTCCCACTTCTACCTCGGAATCTACTCCCATCCCCCAAACATCCTCTCTCCCATCTTTGGTTCCTTCTCCCACCTCCAATATCCCCTCTGGTTGGGAAACTTACACTAACTCAGAATATGGTTTTGCCATTTCCTACCCATCTTCTTATCAGCTTTTGACCGATCGCAACAATCTCTATGGGTACCCCAACGGCATCGCTTTGATTTATGGCGGCGGCCAATCCTACGATCTGATCATCGAACACTGGGATAGCACTTCGGCCTACGAGCAAAAATATCCCAATCAAGCCAACCTTACCGTGAAGAAAATTGGCAATCGTTATATTTCTTTTCTCAACAATAACTCTGACCCCAAAATCGATGATATTATCGCCACTCTTAAGATCACTATCCCGTAATAATCGTCTAGGTTGAACTAATTTGCCAAATCTTTCTTATCGAAAATCAATTCTCTTCGGGGGGAGGTCCAGGGGGCAAAAATTCGTCCCCGCTTTCAGTCTTAGAATACTGTTCTGCCTTAAGCCACTCAACGTACGTACATCCCGTAGCTTCCCGTTTCTCTCGGTCCCACCCGGCAGTACTGCATTTCTTCATTTTCTTCCCCGCGGCCGTGGTATATAAGACCAGCTTCTTTCCGCATTCTGGGCAATCCTCATCCAATTTTTCCGTGGTGCCATTGATCCATTCGATATAATCACAGCCTTCCGCTTTCTTCGTCTCTTTGTTCCACACATTGGTACTACACTTCTTCATCTTTTTGCCAAACCGGGTCACATTGAGGACCAAGGGACTCCCACATTTGGGACACTTCTCGTCCAGTTGTTGGGGTTGAACTTCGAGCCACTTCACATAATCACAGCCTTCGTTCTTGTGGGTTTCCGAATTCCAGCTTCCCTCACTGCAGCGCTGCAGCTGCCGCCCAGTTTTGGTTTCGGTCACTGGTCCGAGACTACTTCCACACTTTGGACACTTTTCTTCCATAGGAGTCATAATAGGCGTTATGGCCTACTTTGTCTATATGCTGCTTTGCGAAGACGGGAGTTACTACACCGGGATCACTAATGATTTAGTCAAGCGCTTTCGCGCTCATACCCAAGGTTTAGGTGCCAGTTATACTCGCAGTCACCGCCCCGTCAAAATAGTCTACCAAGAATCCCTCCCCGACAAATCTTCCGCCCTCAAACGTGAACACGTAGTTAAACAGCTTACCCACGCCGAGAAACAGCTCCTGTGTAAAGCGTATGTCCCCCAATCTTGATTAACTCGACTTGGGGGAAAATCTGTTTGAGTTTCTTTTCAAACTGGGTAAAGTCGCGCTCCTTAAAGCTATGTGACGCATAATTGATAATTACTTTCCCTGTTGGTTTGCTTGCCCGGCAGATATCTTTTAAAAATTTCTGTCCCCTCACAAACAAGGGGATTCCGTCTCCGTCGTACACATCAACTATGACCAAATCATATTTGGTATGGTTACGCGCCACAAAATCTTTGGCATCCTGGATAATGATTGATCGGGTAGGGGAGCTTTTAATCCCAAAATATTCACGAGCGACTCCAACTACCTCCGCTTCTAACTCCACGACAGTCACTGTATAGTCCGATCCAAGTATCTTTACCGTATCTCCTCCCCCCAGTCCCAAAATCAATCCTGTAGCTTGCGGTGGTAGATCCTGTGCGTTGGCTCGCTTCAAAACTTTGGTCCACAGCCTCCGGTACCCCCGGTTTGATTGTGGGTAACCGTTCATGTCCAGTTTGCGTTCTCCCCACATCTCCCTGACTTCGATCAAACTACCCCGGCTCGTTTCCTTTCGATATATCGTTATTGGCAGTAAATAAGACAACCAAGTCATAGATAAAGGCATTATACTTTGAAAAATCCCCCTCGGTTTACACCAAGGGGGATTTCTTTTTTGCTAATTCCTAATTTCTAAAAGATCTTAGTAGCTAGAACGGCCATATCCGCCGCCACGATTGTTATCGCGAGAGAAACCTCCGCGAGAACCACCGCCAAAACCACCACGACTGCCTCCACCAAAGGAAGATCCGCCAGTGCGGGGTTCCATCGGACGGGCTTCGTTGACCACGATTGCGCGGCCATCCAGCTCCTTGCCGTTTAATTCGGCAACTGCTTTTTGGGCTTCTTCGTCACTTGACATCTCAACAAAGCCGAAGCCTTTTGAGCGTCCAGTTGCACGGTCAGTGATGACGCGAGCAGACGAAACTGTTCCTGCCTGGGAGAAAAAAGCTTGTAATGAATCGTCAGTTGTAGCCCAGGCTAGACTGCCGACAAATAGTTTGGTTGCCATGTGAGGCACCTCCTAAAATTGCGTGCCAACACTTTACGCTCAAACTAACAGGGAATTACTCACTGGATCGTTGGGAAAAGCATGCGCACATAAATAACTAGTTGCTATTATAACACACCCTTAGGTATTGTCTATGGAGACAGCAAATCCACCAACTTGGCGACAAATGATTGTTGAGTTGTAATGACTTCTCCCGTTTCTGCCGACACTATTGCCGTCACCGGCTGATTGATCGGAATGAATGCTAACAAATGATATTCTTTTTCTCCTTTTATTTCGTATACCGGCTCGTCCTCTTGTATTATTATTTCTACTCCGCCGTCATCTGTACCGGTCTGGTTTACACTACTAACAATTCCCGTAGCCAAAAGATTTTGGACTGCCTGGTCAGGCAGTACAGCGACTATTTTGGTGCCTTTCGGGGTTGTAATCATAAGCTGATTGGTTTCTATGTCTATCGAGAGTGGGAATCTTGTTGTTGCCTGAATTTGGTTGCTCCTAATCGTCCGCCTATCACTGTCTGTTTCTATACTAATACCTGACTCGGTTGCATCTTCTTGCTCGTCCTCGGTCTCTTCTTCGAACTCATCTTCCTCGTTTTCTTCTGTCTGTGCTGTCATTACCCCGTTTCTTACTTCGTACTTGATCTTGAGATCATCTTGTTCAATTTCAACTTTAGTTACCCCGTCATCTTCAATCTTAGTTTTAATTTTTTGTCCGTCCACAGTTTCAATTTCGGTTTCTTTTTGTTCTTCTTCTGCCTGTTTTTGTTCCTCTCCTTGCTGTTCAATTGTATTCTTTATCTCTTCTTGTTCCCGTTCAGTTTCCTGTATCTGGGTCTCATCCTCCTCCCCCAAAATCGGATTTTTTTTCTCACTTGTTGCCCAAAAATCATTAGTAGGAGTACTGTTCATTGACTGAGCCTGCACCAGACCAAATAAAGTTATGGCACCAACTATACCTATTAACGGGAAAATAAACGCTGCTTTTTTTCTTCTCATATATATCCAATCTGCCACATTTATATCACCGTGTCAACCCATACTAAATTAGTCTTAGTTTAATTTGGTATATAATGATAAATCATGAAAGGTTTCCTCAGCTTTATTCGCGAACAAGGTGTTATGGGGCTGGCCGTTGGCTTCATTTTGGGTGGAGCCATCTCCAAAGTTGTCTCCTCACTGGTTACCGATATTGTTAATCCGCTCGTGGGTATTCTTCTGGGCTTTACCGCCAATTTGCAAGATGCTTCATTTTGGCTGGCTGGGTCGGAAATTATGTGGGGTCACTTTCTCGCTGTTCTGATTGACTTTGCCATCATCGCCGCCGTAGTCTACTTTGGTGTGCACGGCCTCGGTCTCGACAAACTCGACAAGCCCAAAGAACCCAAAGAGAAGAAAAAATAATCATGCGGCACTTATT